>JAFIEV010000006.1 GCA_020832305.1 Cyclobacteriaceae bacterium
AAATCACTTAATAAACCTTAAAATAGCACTTTTTGATGAATCTACCAAAAATTATTGCCTTAGATTCAAATAATAATTTTTGCCAAAAACCCGGCAGAAACTATCAAAAAAAACGTTTTTTGCGTTTTCGGACAGAGACTACTTATATTGGCTGTTAGCGTTTCGTGCTTTATTCGTCCAATTCGAGGATTATTTTCAGATTCTCTTTGACCTTAGCTGAGATGTTGCCAGGTACTCTACCGATTTTATTTATTAATCGTTTGTTGTCAATAGCCCGAAGCTGGTCAATCATTATTGCACAATCTTCCTGTACCGATGCAATACCTTTGTTTATATTAACTCTAAGTATTTGACTTCCTGCTTTTACATTCGTCGTTAATGGACAGATTAAAGTCGATGGATGGACCTTATTTAATAAATCTGTTTGAACAACAAGAACTGGCCTGGTTTTTCCAGCTTCAGTGCCAAACCTGGGATCAAGGTTTGCTAGCCAAATTTCATATTGTTTAGCTTTCATTTTCTTCCAGTTTTTCGAAATCAGAGAGTATGGCCATAGAATCCTCACTAACAATTTTTGATTCAATAACTAATTGGTTAGCAATTAGTTTTCTTCTCTGAAGACGATTATAATAGCTTATCGCTTCGTTGATATACCGATTTCTTGGCTTTTTTATTTTTTCTAAAAGCTGCTCGGTTTCTTTATAAACAACTTCGTCGAGTTTGAGAGAAAGTGTTTTCATTTTATTTCTTTTTAGTATACCACAAATGTATATACTAATTAGGAAATATCAAAGTAATGGGTCCCCTTTCTAGGCAAGGACGCTAACGTCAGTTCCCGAAGCTAGTTCGCGACAGGCTGTCTAAAAACCTCAATCCTGCTTTCAATATAGCCTGCGATACATAAATATAAAGCCTTTTAAGGCCTTATGCTGCCACCTTTAAAAAATTTCTGTGGGCAGGACACCAAATTTTCATGATGTCCTGAAAGCTTAAAAAGGCCTCTATACAGGCCAAATAGCGATAAAAACAGGGGATGAGCACCCTCAGGTATGCCTTGAGCGCTTTTATGTCAATCAGGTTGAAGTTCCTTTTTAGGTTATAGGCTGTAAACATAAATCCCACATCTGCTGAAGCTCTGTCTATGCCCCTTTTGGTAATGGATCATAAACAAACTCAGAAATATTATATGCAGGATGACCGGCACTGCGCGCCGCAGCAGATAGGCAGTCTTTATTTATCCCATTATACTTCTTTTACAATATTGCGCATTAAATACCCAAGAATATCAGATCCGGTTATTATCCGCTTTTCCTTATCTGTCCAATATAGAATCAGGTCTTTATCAATCACATCATCACCTGGTTTTCGTTTTTCAACGGTAAGCTTATTTAAGACGCTGCCAAAGTTGCTACCTTCATCAGTTATAATTAATGGTTTATGACAAGTTTCTATTGGATTAAAAACACCTTCTACCCAAAGAGCATTCCGTAAAAACAATGGCGCATTAAGAGCCATACTGGGATTTCCGGATGATTGGTCTGTTAAGATTATCCATTTTTTACCAGAAGCGGCTATTTTCTTTAAAAAATAGTCTTCAATATTGGATTCAAAAGCCGGAAAAACTGGACTTCCCTTTTCGAAAGGTAATGCCAGAACTGAACGCGGATCTATTCTTTCTCCTTCCTTTCGTATTGCTATGTCATCAAGATTAAGAAAATTTACAGCACCTGCTGCCTCAATTGAGCTTAATTCAGTATCTGATTCACGGGCATGATGTTTGAGGACGTTACGTAATTCATCTTCCTGAAACCAGGGAATAGCCTCCTCACCAACGAGCCTGTCCAGTAACATTCCGGTTGGTTTGGATATGGGTAAGAAAATAATTTTATAAAACTTAAGAACTGGTGAAAGTGCCGCCCCAACCCGAAGTGCATGACGGGTGAAATATGCTTGAGGAAAAATTTCGCCGGCAATAGTAATAACAAAAGTGGAGAACATAAAAGAAGCGGCTCCAACGAACACGGAGTCTGCCAGTAATGTTAATAAAACATTGATACTTACATTTCCCCAAAGAATGGTAGCCAGCGTATAATTCGAATCACGTCGCAAGTCTAAAACGCGCTGAGCATAATTATTCCCGTTTTCAGCAGCAACTTCAAGCCGTAGGCGACTTAGACTAAAAAGCGCGATATTAAGCCCCGACATGGTTGCTGATTGCGACACACAAATAACAATTCCTATCCAAATTAAAATTTCCATCAACTAAAAAATTCATTGTGGCACCCAAACCGATACTGAACCTGCTTTGCAACGAAATTCACCCCATCCATCACTGTTCGTATCCACTGTTTCGTTAATATGTTCTGTAAAATCGAAATAGGTTGTATTGGGCGAGCCTGTTTCCATGTGCTTTATACCATCTTCGCCATTACTCAGTATAACGGCCATACCACCAGATGCTTCCTCATTCCCCATGCGCGTCCAGCCAACGCAATTTGGATGATCAAAATAATCATACTGATCACCATAGGCATATGTATTCCTTACGGTTAAAAATTTATCAATTAGCCATTGATGGGAGTCCATCCAGATTTCATATTCTTTCCCGTCCTTGCCGGTATCCTTGTAATGTGCACCATAATAATCAGCGGCAAAAACACATGGATAACCATCTTTTCGCAAAAGAATCAGTGCATAGGCCAACGGCTTAAACCAACCTTCCACTACCGATTCAAGTGACTGTAAGGGTTGGGTATCATGATTACTCACCAACGTTACTGCATGGGTAGGATAATCTCTAACAAGGGTGTTGTCAAAGATTGTCTTTAAGTTAAAGCTTTTACCTTGTTTTCCGGCACATGCAAAGTTATAGTGCAGCTTCACATCAAAAAGCATCATATTTCCGTCTGTTACTTTGAGAAAATGCTCCAAAGCCTGGCTATTACCCGACCAGTATTCTCCAACGGCAAACAGTTTTTTGTCGCTGTGTTTTTGCAGATGGTTCAACCAGTCAAGGAAAAAATCAGATTTCACATGTTTGATGGCATCAAACCGGAAGCCATCAACTCCGGTAGTTTCCAGATACCATTCCCCCCAGTAGAAAAGTTCTTTTTGAACATCGGGATTATTAATATCAAGATTACAACCCATCAGGTAATCAAAATTCCCCTTGTCAAGGTCAACACTGTCATCAAAGGTTTTCCCTTCAAACAGGTATATAGCATCTGTTTTATCGTCTAAAATGTTATAATCAGCAGCATTAAAATGCCACCAATGCCATTTAAGCTCGGAATATTTATTATTACGACCCTGGAATTTAAAATGAGTCCAGGCCTTTATGGTATGCATTTCGCCAATAACCTCATGCCTGTTATGTGGGTTAAAGGGTGTTGCTTTGAACTCTTCGGGTTCATCGGCACCAAGTTTATGGTTAAAAACCACATCGGCATATACCCTTAATCCAGCCTTTTGCGCAGCTTTTATGGCTGCAAGGTACTCATCTCGAGTACCATATTTGGTGCGTACAGAACCTTTCTGGTCGAACTCTCCCAGGTCAAAAAGGTCATAAACCCCATACCCTACATCAGATCCTCCGGAAGCCCCTTTATAGGCCGGTGGAAGCCAGATTGAGGTTATTCCGGTTTTGGCCAGTTTTTGGGCATTTCCTGCCAGTTGTTTCCATAAATTACCATCAGCAGTTGTGTACCAATGGAAATATTGCATCATTACTCCATTATGTGCGGGCATATCCTTTGTTTTACAATTTAGTGGGTCTTTGTGCTATTATAGTCAATATTTGCGTACTCCATATAAGTACCAGGCTTATCGGCAACTTGCATAAGGCGGCTATAATTGTCTTCGGTGCATATAAATACGCATTGTAAGTCGATTTCGTTATGAAGCTTTATCAAGGCCTAGTCAACCTTATTGAGAAATTCCCGGACCAAATGATCCATGTGGTTTGAGTCGCTGCGCCTTACCGATTCCGTTTCGTAATGCTGATTTTCTCTAAAAGTTCCGACGCTTCTCTTTTCCCGAATTCAGTAATTACTCGATTTTCGACTTCTTTCAGAAGTTTCTTCAGCAGAATAATATCCTGTGCATTATGTGAATGAGGTCTGTGCGTGTTAAGCGAAATGGTTCGCATACCTATATTTAATACTCTGCAGATTTGTTCATTGGTTTGTCGGCTCTCATTATAAGTTCCTTGATCAACATTAAATTGATTTAATCTGTTTTGGCACTTACATAGAAAACCGACCTCACAGGATCTAAATACAACCGGCAACGGGTAAAAACTTCCCCATTTTCATTTGTAAATGTGTGACTAATCATTTCTTTGATCTTTCCATTGTGGGGATTCCAATTTTCCAGCCGGTGTTTTCCTTTCAGAATAACTTCCGTGTCAATAACCTCATCGCTTGAATTGGTAAACATATAAATGTGCTTTCCATCTTTAATTTTATGGATATAATTGAACTTTCCCCAATCACTTTGTAAAACAGGTTCTGGTGAAAACCTTACAAAGGCACCCATTCTTTCATCCAGTATTTTTTGAATGTTTTCTTTATTTGGTTTAGGGATATGTACTGCAAATCCATCTTTTGCATTAGAATTGACTTGAATTCTTGTTGAATCCGGGTTCAAGGAGTTTATTCCAAAAATTTGCTGAACCAATTCTATCACCTTTTGATCCTCATTCATTTCTGAAGACTTATAGGGAAGTTTGGTAGTGGAAATAATCGTTCCACCGCTTTCATAAAAATCGCTCAGTTTTTGCAGTGTTTTCCAGGAAATGGTATTGCAACCAGTTAAAAACATCACTTTGTATTCCTGGAAATTTTCGGTATTGTTGAGTTTTATTTTTCTGTCTTCAACTGAATATTTTTCATCCAGCAAAAACTCGGGGTGAACAAAGGTGAAATCTCTTCTGATTTCATTTGAAAGGAGTCTGCTTATTTCCTGGTAATCGGTTTCGGGTGAAATATAAAAACCCTGACGAATGTCTTCCGGTTTGCCAAAATTATAATATCCTGCCAACTCTTCGAATGGATACATTACTCCGATTTCTGAAACTCTTCGTCCGCCCTGGAGCAGAAAACAGGAGCGGCCAACAAACTCGGAATACGCAGGTAGCGCAGGTGCAATTTCTTTGTTATAAGGCGAAACCAGTGGTACGATATACACATCTTCCGGGTTATACCACATACCGTGCGGAATCACAAAATTTACTCCTCTTGTAAACATTTCGAACATGGGACGATACAACATCAATGAATCGAAGTGTTGGTCGCGTTCACGGAATGCGCCATAAATTTCGGTGGAAACAATAGGTCGATCGTAAAAATCTGCAGCAGAGCTTATGAGTTTATGCCCGTTTTGTCCAAACTGATATTTTAAAATTACATCGACAAGCGGTATTTGTGTATAACGGTAAAATTTAAAAATATCACCATTCATATCAATCGGTGTCGGATCGTAATTGCCAGGTGGGTGACCCGTGCTTTTTAGCCCGTGCTTTTCATTCCATTGAGCTACTAATTTCGGATAACCTTCCGCCAATAATTCAGCCCGGGTATTGAAAAACGCATTTCGAACCGATTCGGTTTCCGGACCGATATCATACCACAATGCCGGGTAAAACGGTTTTGGGTTGTAACCATTTAGTTCTTCAAACTTTTTATTGAACAAACCTGTCCAGGCTCGCGGATACTTCCAGAAACCCACATCATCGAAAAAGGTTTTTTTAATGGTGTTGCCAAAATAGGAGCTGAATTTTTCGGCAAATTTACCGTAGGTGAGGTTAATCATTTGCCCAACTGCAGTTGAATCCAGATAATCCACCAAAGGGTAAATTTTGTGCCGGCTTTCTTTTACCATCGGAAACAGCATAACTTTCCAATTCCCTTCAGGAACATCCCATTTCAACACGCCATCTTTTACAAAATCACTTATTTCGATTCTTTCGTTCGTCTTAGTATTCATAGCTACTGCAGCCATGAGTTTGACAGCATTTATCGAATCGGAAAAAGTTGCGGGACCTCTTATTTCAGTTTCAATAATATCGAGCCTTTTCAAGGTATGTTGAGGGTACAGCTCACCCAGTTTTCCGCCCGCCATCCCGGATGGATAATCATTGTCGTCGTACAGAATAACTTCCATATCCAGTTCTTCTGCCACATCCAGCACATCCTGAAAGCGTTTGAAATAATCGGCTGATAAAAACTTTGGAGAGGTTCCGGGTCTTGAGGGATTTCTTTCCGCCAGTGGAAGCAAAGTTACTCCGGTAAATCCAACGTCATATGCATCTTCCATTTGCCTGCGAATTCCTTCAGTGGTCATTGAATCGTTTATGTGCCAAAAAGGCATAGGTTTGTATTTGTTGGGGGGTGTTTTAAAATGCTCATTAACTGATTGTGCAGAAACGTCGACTAAGGAAAAAACTAAAATCAGGTTTAAAATTATCGGTTGAATTTTCATAGTCTACTTAATTATTTCGGGGATATAAAATTTGTATTTATTTAATAGGTAACTTTCCAAATGTCCCGGATACAAAGGTTTAGCCATTATAATTCGGACTAATTATTTTTCAAAATAAAATATAGACAATTTTTTCATAATATTGCAACAGCAAGGAATGACCGCAAGTGATTATTGAACCGATGATTGTTGAAATGAATCGGCGCCGATCATTTGTTTATGGTACTCATTCTCTAACCCATCGAGTGGTGTCACATGATTATGCAACATTACGTACACCGGTTTTAAGAAGAAACCATAGTGCTAATTTACGTACGTCAGCAAATTTTCAACGGGTTTTTACAGTAGCCTGATTCCTTGAAACGGTTGAGTGTGTCTGCCGTAATGGATGTGGGCTTTGTCACTGTCTGCCGTTACAAATGCCGATACGGGGCCGAATACTTCAAATAACCACCTAATCCCCAATGTTTTATACATGATGTTGAACTAAATCCCTTTGGGATAGCTTGTTTCAAATATACGATTCATATCCATTAAAGAATCGATTACCTTACCTGTATTCATTAAACTCTTTAAAATAATACAGTTATGCGTAAAAGACAACCATAGAGACCCCTAAAAGCATTTGCCAGCATAACTGCTTCATCCATTATTCAGAAAGCCACCACCAAAAACCTTCTATAAGTACATAGAAAATAAAATGGGTATTTCGTTCAACCGGGAATATTCGCCAGGCTTTGCAAGCCGCTCATATTCGTATATATTGTGCAACGTTTTATTCATTATGTCTTTTCCATCTTATTGAAATCCAACCAGCAAGTAAGAATAGCATAACTGATGTAAATAATGGAATAATCCATATTTTTTCGATTTCAATATTCAGGGTTAAGAGTAACGTCCCCACAGAAATTATTACAGCCCATATTGCGTATCCAATTTCATCATAAAACCAAGCGAATGGAAATAAATGGGCACCAGTTATAATGGCATAAGACATAATGAAATAATCCGGATATTTAATTAAAATAAAAATTAAGAATGGAAAATAAATAAGTTGAGCAAAATTCAGCCAAAGTCCGAGTGGTTGTAGTGGATTATCTTTTACTTTCCAATTTGTTCTTAATATTTTCGATAATCCAAAAGCAAGAGGAAGCAAGATAGCTCCAATCATAAAAGTAAAAATACTTCTGTTATACGAAGTATATTCTAAAGTCCATATGTAAGATATTGCTAGCCATAAAATACTAGCAGAAAGAATAAAATCAATTCCATTTTTTGCTTGAAACTGAATTTCTGTTTTCAGCTTTTTTAAGCTCTTTTGTTCCATAAGCTATATTTTTAATATTTTATTTTAGCTATTTTCCGTTTTTCTCAAATGTTGCACAACGTCAGTTCCCGAAGCTAGTTCGCGTCAGTCTGTCTAAAAACCTCAAGCCTGCTTTCAATACATCCTGCGAGACCTAAATATAAAGCCTTTTAAGCCATTATGCTGCCAGCTTTAAAAAATTTCTGTTGGCAGGACACAAAATTTTGAGATGTCCTGGCAGCTTAAAAAGGCCTCCATACAGGCCATATAGCGATAAAAACAGAGGATGAGCACCCTTAGATACGCTCTGAGTGCTTTTTTGTCAATCAGGTTAAGGTTATAGGCTGTAAAAATAAATACCACATCTGAGGCCCTGTCTATTTCCCTTTTGGTAATAAAAAGCTTTAATAAGTCACCCGGATGATAGGCAGGTCTGCCACCTGTCTGCCTCTGGCAGGCTGTCTATAAAATCCATTTTAAACCCATAGGATTGATATCCTGAGAATCCACAAACAAATCGATAAGTCTGACTTCTTCGTCTGCATCTACTGAATCTTCCAGGCAGATAGGAAAGAGGGTAAGCTGATGTCTGTCTGTGCTTTACCTGCCTTTGGCAGGCGGGTTAAATTTCATGCCTTAAGATACAAAACAATATCAATACTTCCTATAGAGCAAATAGATGATATGAAATCCTATTTTAGGTTTTTAGACAGTCTGACGGTCCGCGATTAAGAAACGTGGGGCATTTCGAAGCCTTTAACTGTAAACCTAAGATAAAGCTAAATAC
>JAFIEV010000008.1 GCA_020832305.1 Cyclobacteriaceae bacterium
TCCCATGCGTACATGTATTTTTCCATTGGTATTGATACCTTCTCCTCTTTCGTTGTGCAATTTGGTCAGATCTACGATATGGCGCATGGTTTCGGTGGCAGGGTCAAACTCATAGAAGTGGGCTGCTTCGGCATGGGTACACAGCCCGATATATATTTTACCGCTTTTTGCACCGTATAGTGCACTCCACATGCTCTCCTCCCTGTGATCACCAACGAAGTAGTAGTGATCCATTTTTACTTCTTCGTTGGCAATTTTACTTTGAATCTGAGCCTGAGCTTTATACCCTGCCGAAAATAAAAGGGCAACCGCCAGTAATGTGATATTTTTCATGATTTATCAAATTATTTCTTATCAACTATTTGTTTTATGATTATCCAACTATCAGCTCTTTTTCCATAATAAGATACGGGTAATCTGTTAAGGGAAGTTTTTGAAAAAACTGGGCTTCGTGGCTAATTCTCCATTTATCCTCATCGTAATACTTTGTGCAGTTGTTTTTTAGATCATAAATATTTCCTGAAAGTAAATCTACCAACACTGGTTCATCAAAGCCATTTCCTTCCCAATCCCAAAGTATTAAATCGGTATTTTCCACTTTATAATTATCGGTTGCTTTTACCGTTTTCCAGTAAGCTAGAATTTTCCCTCCACCAGTATTCAACATTGTAGTATATGACTTTTCAATAGTCTCTCCATTGCCCGCTCCGAATACTTTATATTTCTCTTCAATTGTCATATCGTTGCTTTCAGTGCAATGAACGATCGCATTTCTTACACTTACATCTCCATAAATGGCACTTCCCAGATTTTGCAAAGCATAGAAGCAAACCTTAGGCTCAACATGGGGTTTCACACGAAGTATTCCTTTATAGTTCACTTTTCCAGAACCTTTTGGATAGTCATGTAAATCGACAATTAAAAACCAAAGCGACATATCAAGTCCCAATGAACAGTCGGTAATCAGACGGCGCAGCATAATTTTTGCCTGAATATTTTCTGTCCATGGGGGTTCTCCAGCAAATCCGGTAGAGTTTGGTTGGGAAGGAAACCCATTTTCACCCTGCCATAATTTAATGGAAGGATCATACTGGTCTATAAATTTTCGTAAAGCTTTAATTCGATCATTATAATTTTCAGGAACAGTCCCATAAGGGTGAAAAGAAAATATATCAATCTCTTTACCCAAACCGTTTTCAAAAAGTGAACGGATAAAGGTAAATGGCAAGCGAGATAGTACGCCACCGATGATAACAGCACCAGGACAATTTTCACGAATAATCGGTGCTGTATGTCTGACAAGGTTCACATACTTTTCAGGGTCAGTTTCACCAGGGCTCCAAAACCCACGTAAATTAGGTTCGTTCCAGATTTCATAAAACTGTATTTTGTTTCTATATCTGATGGCTAATTCCTTTACAAACTTTTTCCAGGCCGTGAAAGTCTCATCATTGACCAATGGATGGTAGCCCACCCCACCTTTACTTTCATTATAATTGGGGTTTCCATATCCTACATTAAAAAATGGTGTAAACCCTCTCTCTATTAAACCATCAACACTTTCGTCCAGCCAATGCCAGTCATATATACCTTTTTCTCTCTCTACGCGAGCCCATCCTGTTTGAAGCCTTGCCCATTTTACAGATAAATTGTTCATCCATGGATAGATTTCCTTTGTATCCCATAAATCCCGGTCCAATGTCTCACAACCGATACCAAAGGGTGATTTGTTAATATCCTTAGGGGAATTTATTTGAATTTTTCCAAGTTGGGGTAAAGATAAAGTAGAATTATTCCCTGAAATTGAAGTAACCTCTGATATATCATTGCTAAGTCCCAAGGTTGGTATCGATGTCAATACTGAAATGTTTTTTAGAAAATTACGTCTGCTGCTTTTCATGTGAATATAATTTATTTTAAAATGGCCACTACCTGTCCAGATTTTAGTCGGGATGGAATCGTCAATTTATTTTCATACCAGCAATACCAATCATGCACATCACAACTAATCCTAAACCTGAACTATCAGCATTAATATATTTCAATCTCGATAAGAGATACCGCATTGCATGGCAGGTCAAACTTTATTCCCTTCATGTCTCTTACAGCCAGGGTTTCAGGCTTTTTCATCATCTCCAGATCCATACGTGATTTAATGGCATCAACCTGCATAGGATATGGCAGTTTCGGAGAACCGAGTTCCTTAAAAATGGTGTAAGCATTGCTATGCTGTTGGTCTATTCGCCAGTGATTGATCAAAACTTTAGCATTCGGCTTCCATTCATGCTTAATATTCAAATCAATTGAATACGATTGACCCTCCCCATAAATCTTATCATGCTGGTAATTGGAAACAACAATTGAGATTTTGTTCTCATCCTTAGTGGCAAAAGAAGTTATGTGTTGGTTAGCAGACGATGCATCGATCCTAAGCAAATTGTCACCCAAACGATTTAGAAGTTTGTAGGCATTTAGAATGGGTTTATGAAATCCGCTTTTTGTATGCAGCGTACGATAACCCATAAAGTCTGACTCCGCAATTGTTTCATATCCAGATGAGCAAAAAGTAAAGCCATCAAGTAATCTGTCATTGGTCTGTCTGATATCGATATGTCTGGCCACAAGTGAAGTTAAAAAAGCAGCGCCGTATTCTGAATTGCGAACATCTGCTGTAGGCCGGGTACTTACACCTGTTGTGCCGCCCGAGCTTATTCCCCATTCTTCAATATGGATGGGTACATTGCGCAGTACAGGATAAGCATCCCGCATATCTGCCAGTCGAAACTGCTGTTCGAGCATATAATCCAAATCCGGAAAATCTCTGCCGGGGCCACCTCCGCCGCCGCTGCCTCCATAGGTATGAACGGCCAGGTAATCGATTGGTGACCCTTTTTTACCAGTGGCATGGTTTATCCCATTAGCGACATGCTCTAAAAAGAATTTAAAATTTTCAGGATTATTATAGGTTCCGGTACTGGTTAAAGCCGGACCTCCGATTTTTATTGCAGGGTTAACAGATTTTACGGCATGGGCAAAATGATCATATAAAACAAGGTATTCTTTCTGGTTGCTTTCATGCCAGAAACCCCGGTGATCCGGCTCATTCCAGCATCTGAAAGTCCAGTCTTTCACCTGATCCCAGCCATATTTACTTATTACATGCTTTGTAAAGTCTGCACATAAATCCTGCCATTGCACATAATCTTTTGGTGGGGAGATGCAAACCAAGCCGCCATAGGGCCTTTTTTTAACCGATTCGGGATACAGCGCCAATTCGTAGGGCATACCAAAAAAAACTACATTCAATTTATTGCCGGTAGCCAGTATAATCTCGGCCATTTGATCAAAATGAGACCAGTCATATGTGATTTTTCCGGAATCATCTAATCTGAAAGCCCTTTCCGGTTGGTTATATATACGTATGTACTGCCGGGCAGCTCCACTTTCTGCCAGCATATTAACAAAGTCCTTGCCCCATTCGGTGAGCAGAAATTCTGTTGGATGAATAATCTGACGGGCCCAGAAAGGCTCCAGTTTGCCTACAACTGATGTTGTATCTACTTTAATGCTTACTGTGTCCTCCTTTACAGAAAATCCAAAAAAAAGTATCGTCACTAAAACAATTATTAATTTATTCATGAGAATTTGATAGGAATTAAAATAATACGACAACGACAATTCATGCATTTATTTGCAGCATGATATCAAATAAAAATTGAGTACAAGCATCAGCCAGGGTAAACTCCCTGGCTGATGATGTAATTCAAATGGAATCAATAAATCTCAATTATTATTCCTTTCTACCTTTTAGACGCTCAGCGAATAGTATCAATTGTAGCCGGGATTTTGCCTGAATTCGGCATCTTTATTGGCTTCAATTTCTGAAAAAGGCACAGGAAAAACACTATGATGATTTTGGATTTGAGGGCCATTGAGCGGATTATATTTCCTTACCCTTTCAACCAGAAGACCCATTCGGGCTAAGGTAATCCTTCTGGATTCTTCAAAAGTAAGTTCTCTGGCGCGCTCATCCAGAATATAGTCAATATTCATTTCAGCAGGTGTTGCCGGCACTGCATTGGCCCTGGCCCTTATAATGTTCACATCATTGGCAGCATTGGGAAAATCCCCTTTCCTGACGTAAGCCTCTGCCCTTAGCAGTATGGTTTCAGGCAGACGGATATAGTACATATCTCTGTAAGTACCTCCTGCCGTTGCTCTTAAGGTTAAATCTGCCGGATTTTCCATTAATCCTTCCGGGTGTTGTCCCGGAGTAGTAATTTTGGAAGGGAATGGATACCATCTCCAAAACTGACCAGGTCTCCAGTTTGCGCCTGGATGATCCAGAATACTGAGGCCAAAAAAAGCAGATCGGGGATCCGAAAAAATAAAATCTCGTACGATATTATAGGATGAAGTCCGAATATCAGGACTGTTAACAATTCTGTTGTCTTCATTCGGATTTAAACCCCAAACATCATATAAGTAGTATTCAGTAGGCTGGATAAACCCTGCCCCTCTGCCTCCGGCATTTAAGGTAGAAGCACCTAAGCCATTGAGTAGGGCAGGCCGGTTATCTGGTGATTGTAATGAGTTATTCGAAGGGGCAACACAACGTTCAAGGCGATTTAAACGAGCTGCGCCAACACCACCGGCCGATTCCAGTCCTCCGCCCAGAACGTCAAGTTCATACTGGATGACCCAAATGCCTTCCGTATTTCCCTGAGAACGGTTTTGATTGTTTACCCTGAATAAATCCCAATACACATCGCCGGGTTGGGTACGCAGGCTCCCAAATCGCTCTGTCATCAGGGCAAGTCCTGAATTATTGATTACCTCATTTGCAGCGGCAATGGCATTGTCGTATTCGCCCAATGCTATATAGGTTTCAGCCAACAGGTGATATGCAACCGGCTTTGATAATTTGCCATTTGCCACCTGATCTATAGCGGGAAGATTGGCCGCCGCTTCCTGACTATCTTCAATAATCTGCCTTAGTATAGTTTCCTTTGACGTTCTGACAAAGTCGAACCTTGGCGAAGTAACCTCTTCCAGCTGCAGTGGAACATCCCCGTATAAATATACCAGAAATCTGTAAGCCCAGGCTCGAAATAATTTAGCTTCAGCTTGAACCAGAGACCTTTGTTCAGCTGTTAACCTCGATTCAGGAAGTCTGGAAATTATGGTATTTGCATCTGATACTACTTTATACCAGCTCACCCAGTGAGACCTAACCAGCCCTGATTGTGGCGTAATAACAGCATTGTAATCTCCGATTCGATTCGCATCCAACCTGCCGTTATAGGCAATATCTGTGGCTAAAAAATCACATTCATGAAGACCATTGTTTTCTACACTTTGCATCTGCCTCACCCTCGCATATAAACCGGTCAGCGCTGATTGGTAATGTTGAAAGGTAACAAATGAATTTTCAGGGCTGAAAAAATCCAATGGAACCTCCTCCAGGAATTCATCTTCATTACAAGAAGAAACCATGAGAATCGTTGCCATTAAAATATACAGTAATCTATATTTAATTAAAATATTTTTCATTTTCGTAGAATTTAATGGTTAAAATGAAAGATCAATACCCAAAGAATAGGACTTCATCAATGGAAATGCATTCCCTGAGGCAATGCCTATTCCTGTTTCAGGGTCCCAGCCATCCCAGTTGGTAAATGTCAACAAGTTTTTACCACTTATAAATATTTTGGCATTTTTAAAACCTATTCTGCTGGCAATGTCATTCGATAAATTATAGGACAATGAGATGTCCTGTAACCTTACGAAAGAACGTTGCTGATAGCGTTGTGCCTGGTTTTGAAATGGAGAACCTTCCCAAGGCAAGGCAAAAGTTGCATTTGGATTATTTGGAGACCAAAGGTCGAGGAAATCAAACCAGTTGGCGTTTGTGGCATTGCCCGGCGTATTAAATCCACCTGTAGGATGGTTGGCTGCCATATATCCAAATCTTCCACCCTGAATTGAATTGATAAAAAACCTGAATGTAAACTGCTTGTATCGCAATGTATTTTGCACACCAAACTGATAAGCCGGTTCGCGAAAACCCAGGATGGTTCTGTCATTTTCTATGGAAATCCTGCCATCCTCATTTTGATCAACTATTCGGTAACTCCCAGGCTGAAAGCCTGCCATGCGATCATCATCCACCTGCCAGATACCATCAACCTGGTAGTCAAAAATGGCGCCAATAGACCGTCCAATAAACAAACCACTCGCGATTAGGTCATCCTCAATCCCATCGCCATCCTTATCTTCGCCCAATAAACGGTTGATTTTATTTCTGTTTCTAGTGTAGTTAAATGCAATTTCCCAGGTAAAGTCATTTTTCTTAATGGGCGTGCCGTTTATCAACAGCTCATAACCTTCATTTCTGATTTCTCCGATGTTGGTTAACACATTTCCAAAACCTGAGGTTTGCGGAATGATCATTGTCCAGAGTAAATCCCGGGTATAAGAATCGTAGTATTCAAAATTTCCACTAATTCGGTTATTCAGCAAAGTAAAATCCAATCCAAAATTCAATCCAACCGTTTTTTCCCATCCGAGTTGGTTATTTGCCAGTGAAGTAGTTGTCCTGCCTACGGATGTTGAACCGCCATCACCAAACACATACCACAAATTCTCAGGAGTTATAACCCTGGCCAGCGAGCTGTATCTACCGGGCCTGTTGCCATTTTCACCATAACTGGCCCTGAACTTCAAATAATCGACAAAAGGCGCATTGAAAAAACTTTCTTCCGATAAGGCCCAACCCAGACCAATGGAAGGGAATATGGCAAATTTATTGTCCCTTGAAAACCCACTGAATCCATCTCTTCTTAACGTTGCCGTTAAAAGATATCTTTCATCATAATTATAACTCAATCTGGCCATCTGATATAACAATGCTTCATCCCATGCACTGGATTCTATGCGTTGAATTTCTGCCAGGGAAAGGTTATTGTATGAAAGGGTTAGATCTTCATATCCCTGGCCGGTAGCTGCTGTACGCTCAAATTGAGCTGTTTGAAAACCATATACAAAAGTTGCGTTTAAGCTGTGTTTCTGGAACTGCTTTGTGTAATTCACAATATTGTCAAGGTTGTGCTCTATGTTCAGGGAATTAAATTTAAAAGCTTCACCTGTTTGACCGGCTCCAAATATCCTTGAGCCATAATCCCTTGCAAAGACAGTATTGTTACCGTAGTTGATTCGATAGGTAAGGCCTTCAACTCCTGGAACATTAAACACTGCATAGAAATTGCCTACAATTCTGTTGCGCTTTTGCAGATTGTCATTGGTCGGGCTAATCAAAACGTTGACATTATTATCTGCCACCGGATTAACGATGAAATTGCCTTCTTCGTCATAGGGTAAAACCAAAGGAGAAGTGCGTACCAGGGTATTCATGGTTGGCGCTTCCCCTGACCTGTCGCTAAAAGTACTTGCCAGATTAGCCCCAATGGTCAGCCAATCGGTAATTTTATTATCAATATTCAACCTGAAAGTAAATCGCCTGAAATTATCATTGATAATAAAGCCCCGGTCATTGGTATACCCGGCTGACATGTAAAATGTGGTTCTGTCACTACCCCCTGAGGCAGATAAAGTGTGGCTGTTTATATAGGCCGACCTTGTAACCGCATCATACCAGTCAAAATCGGTGCCATTGTTCAATCCCTCCAGTAATGGAGGATTCATCAGCGATTGACCGAAGTCCCAATTCGGATTTCTTTCGGTATATCCCGATTCCGGGGTAAAAGCATTTCGCCATTCGACGTTTCTAACTTTTTCGAGATAATCGTCTCTTCCCAACAAACGGGCATTGTTCGAAGGAGCGGAAGTGGCTGTAAACCCCGAATAATTAAAGGTGGGTTTTCCCTTGGCTCCTGGTTTGGTAGTAACCAAAATAACTCCATTTGCAGCTAAGGAGCCATAAATTGCCCTGCTGCTGGCATCTTTCAGTACTTCTACACTGGCGACATCACTCGGATTGATGTCAGAGAATCTGCCTGAAAAGATCATTCCGTCTACAATTATTAATGGTGCTCTACTGCCACTGAGAGTTGATTGTCCTCTGATTTCAATGGAATTTTCCTGTCCGGGTCTGTTGATTTGACCTATGGATACACCTGGCACAGAGCCTTGTAAAGATTGCAAAAGATTTACATTGGGTGCTTCTTTAAATGCTTCCAGATTGGCCGAAGCCGATGAGCCCACGATATCGGTTTTTTTCATGGTTCCAAAACCCACCACAACAATTTCATCAAGAGCTGTAATATCTGCCGTAAGAGTAATATTAATTACACTTCTGTTTCCCACTACTACCTCCTCTGATATATAGCCTACAGAGCTAAATGCCAAGACGGTGCCACTTGCTGGGATCTCCAGTGAATACCTTCCCTGAATGTCCGTAACGGTACCCTGGTTGGTTCCTTTAATCACAACATTCACGCCCGGTAAGGCCTCATTTCCTGCATCTGAAGCCAAAACGGTCCCGGTTACAGTTATGGTTTGCTCCACTACTTCAATTCTTTCTGCGATTTCTGCATTTCGGCCTGTAATAGCATTTACATTGATGACTTCATTAATTTGTCTGAAACGAAGATTGGTTTGCTTGGATATTTCTAAAAGGATGTCTGCCAGTGTAGCATTTTCTGCATGTACTGTAATGGTTCCCAAACGCTTAATCAATCGGTCGTCGTAAAAAAAATTGTATTCGGTTTTTGATTCAATCAATGCAAAGACTTCTTTAAGATCTTTTGATTCCACCTGAATACTCATGGAATAGTCCTTTACGCTTTTGCGGGTTTGGGCGCTACCATCGTGTGCTATCAATACGCCTATAAATAGACATTGTATGATACCTCCATATAAAGTGAATTTTGACAGCATAGTAATTAGCTGAAGTAATGATTTTTTCATACTTTTGATAAGTTTTAGTTAGAAATGATTAGAACTCGCGACCACCTGTTGAAATTGGACCCTTCTCTGGGTGGTCTAAAGCCGAGGATTTCTTAAATCTTCGGTTTTTTTATTATTAATCTGCCATATTGTATTTTTTAGAATTTAATGGTTACTATATTATCTGTCCATTCATAGTCAATTTCCTGGGTATACTTTAAGCTTTCCAGTACCACGCGCAATTCTTCATTATTAAATTTTCCATTAATGCTCCATGTTTCAGCGGGTTTGCCTCTCACAACTACTTTTACATCATACCAGCGCTCCAAAGTATTTTTAAATTCATTCAGGCCAGCCCCTTTAAATATAAGTATACCATCCTTCCAGGCAAGATCTGTATTACGGTCAAATTTTGATTTTTTCATCCCAGTCTGACTGGTATATTTAATCTTCTCACCAGGTAAAAGCTCCTGCCGGTTGCCTTTCACATGTTCTACCACTACTTTACCGGTATTTAATAAAACACTGATATTCTTATCAGACGAATATGCCTTTACGCTGAAGGTTGTACCCAACACTTTGGTTTGAAGATCACCTGATTTTACTGTAAACGCACCTAATTCTGTATTTCTACGCACTTCAAAATACGCTTCCCCTTCAAGTTCAACCACACGCTGGTTCATAAAATTACTGGATACTCTTATTGTACTTTCATCATTTAATATTACCCTGGTACTATCGGGTAAGGTCAATGTCGATTTTTTGCCACGGGGATTGCTTTTGGTAATGTATTTTTCTTCAACAGGCTTCTCTACAGACTTTTCAACAGGTTGGTGTAAATAAAGTAAAATGCCAAAAGTGATTAGAAAAAAGAATGATGCGGCTATTCTAATCATCCATTGATTGATGCCATGACGATGCCTCTTGATTTCAAAATCTCTTTTCTCATGGATTTGTGGTGAATTCTTTAAAATATTCTGTAATACTCTCTCGAATTGCCGGGTCTGTTTTTGCGGAACATCAAATTTTAAAGACTGAATAATATTTTTTGCCCTTAAGGCATTTTTTGCCTGATCCGGATGACTCTCCAGCCAGTTTTTCCAAAAAATATTACTCCCTTCATCGGGTTTTACCACCCAGTGAATGAAATTTTTATCGCGCAGAAAATCTTCTAATTTAAAATCTTTGTAATCCACGTATTAATGCTTTTTATAAATAGTCGTAAACGAGCTGCAAATGACACCTAAAAAAAATCACTATTTTTAAATAATTACAACAGATCCAATAAATATTACCTTTTTGTGTAATTTTTACAACTTTTTAAGAGAATAGGTATTAAAATGCCAATATATCAGCTGCTTATTGGCAACATCAGGAAGTACAATATTTTGAGGGATTCTTTTAATGAAAAAATGGCCTTATAGACAAGATTACGGGTCGATTTAAGGCTTTCCAGGCCCATTACAGATTGTATTTCTTTGTAATCCAGATTTTCGTAATACAAATAATACAGGATTTCTTTTTTCCTGGGGCTGAGTTTTTGAATAGCCTGATGTAGCGATTGCAAATCTTCCTGCAATTGTTGGTCAATGATAATTTGCTGTTCAAATGAGACTTCTACTTCAAAAGATTCAAAATTATCTTCCAAAGTTAACGTTCTCTTTTTTCTGCTTTTGTCTATCAACTTATATTTTAAAGCCTGAAACAAGTAAGCTTTAATAGAAGTCTTTATAGGCGGCAGTTTAGAATGCCTGCTTCGCAGATCAACAAACAAATCCTGGATTGTGTCTTCTACTTCCTGTATGTCTTTATTGAATTGATAGCCAAAATCTATAAGGCTCTGGAAATGCAGGGAGTAAATTTTAATAAATGCAGCTTCTTTACCCTGTTTGAATTCCTGCCATAAAAGGTCGTTATCAATATCCGGTTCAGGCATAGCTGAACCAGGTCCGGTGTTCAGAAAATCCGGTGTAAATCTTTTCCCCTTGACAGAATAGGCAATAACATGATCACCCTCAGAATTTTGCATTTTTTAATCAATTCGTTGATTAAAAGTAGAAAGAAAAATCAATTTTACCAAAAAACGGAAGCATTTGGAGAAGATTTGTCTGAGCATCATCCAGCTTCCATTCTTAGATTACCTTATACACCAGATATTTTTCGAAATAGCGTCAGAATTAAATTGAAGTGCTTTCACTTTTAGGAAAATACTTTGACATTGGTTCACGCAAGGCACTTCTATGTAAAGGATTGACAAGCAAAAAAAGGCAGTAAAAGGATTTTTTTTATGCATATCTTGATACCCCTCTTTATAAGTGAAATAGATTACTAAAGAACTAAAAATCTTCCAAAACTCATATTATAATCAATCCTTATCTAAACTCAATTGACAGTTCGCCATATCATACAAACCTTTCAGATATCCAATGGCAAAAATTTTACCTGATACTCCATATCCAACCGAAGTGCTACCCTTAAAATCAACTTGACGCTCGCCATACATGGCCGGTGCATGATCTGGCCTCACAGGACCTTTAAAACCATGTTTACAATATAGAAGCATCATGGCTGCCATATCGGTAGGTCCGTTGTCGTGGAAAGTCTCTCTGAAATTATACTTATCCCCTGTCACATCGCGCAAGTGTAAAAAAGCGATGCGATCTTCCTTCAGCCATTTAGCAGCCAAAGCTGCAATATCTGTTGTCATCAGACCAAATGTTGCCTGGCAAAAGGTTATGGCATTGTGTTTCGCAGGATGCCTTTCATAGACTTTCTCAAAAGCTTCCGGGCTTGTGAGAATTCTACCAACCCCTTTCAGCGGACTTACCGGAGGATCATCGGGGTGTAATGCCATAGTTACACCTGCCTCCTGCGCTACGGGCAATACGGCATCGAGAAAATAAAACAGATTTTCCCATAGCTTATTTTCTGAAACACAATCATCCGGATCTAAAAATTCATTGCCGACATCATCATTGTAAAAGCCACTGACCAGGGCTCCGCCCCTTTCCTTAATATCCACCCGCGTGCGAAACCAGCCAATACTGGCCATAAAATTATAGCAAAGAAGTGGGATTTCTAGCTTACCCATATTTCGAAGCATTTGATGATATTTTTCTATCACCGCATTGCGATCAGTTCTTCCCAATTTGATAGAAGACATATCAAACTGATCCCCTTCGAGACCATAAAGGGTAAATCCTGCCTTATTAAAAGCATTTTTGATCGTTTGCAGGGACTGAAAATGCGAAGGATCGGGTAATCCGGATAATTCTGTAGAAGCTTTGGTAATGGCATATTCCACGCCAATCTGCCTGGCGAGGGTCCATTTTGCAGGATCTTCTTTGGCGGGCAGCAACATTGAGAATTTCATGGTATTTCAAACATAATATATATCAAAAATATCCGCCTTTATCTGTGATGTCCCTGGCGGATTGACCTTCCTTTACCCAACCAAAAATTTTCTTTTCATTTTCACGGATTTCTTCTGCCCGCTGCAATACTTCATAGGCTACATCGCGGGGTACAACCAGTACACCATCCACATCACCTACGATTACATCCCCGGGTTTGATTATAGTACCGGCTATTTCAAGAGGAATCTGGTAATGGGTAATCAGGCATCTGCCCAGGCTGCCATTTGAGTTGCGGTATTTGTAGAAAACGGGAAATCCTGCCTCCAATATCTGATGTGTATCCCGTATACCCCCATCTATACAGGAAGCCTTTACTTTCTTCTGTTTGGCAGTGGCTGTCATAACGCCTCCCCAGGATGTAGCCTTTTCATCGCCACTGGTATCCCAGATTACAAAAGCATTTTCATGCATTTCATCCAGCATCTCGGTGCGCTTTGTCATTTCTCCTTGTACCAGGGTATTGGGTGCACTTTTTACGGTAAAGGCAAAACCTGCCACTGTTGTGTATTCCCGCAAAGGCAGAATATGATTTGGCATAATCTGGTTCATGTAGCAAAATTCGCGCAGCACATCGTTGATGGCACCCGTATATAATTGCTCAAACCGCTCCAGCAACGCATGATCAGAGACTGGAAAAGTTTTGGTAGAAATGCTTTCCCGCATGGATATCAACTTATCCAGGTTCATCATTCCCACTTCTTTTTTATATTGCTCAGTACTCATTATTGTATGATTTTTTTTGTAATATCTTAAAGACCAAAGTTTTTTCAGGATGGTTATGGCCATCAAACTCCTGCATCAGCCAGGAATCCTCCGTCTACCGGAACGACAATACCGGTTACAAATCCCGAAGCGTTTTCATCTATGAGCCAATTCATGCAACCAATCAGTTCTTTGGCTTCTCCATATCTTTTCATGGGTGTATGGTGCAGTACGTTTTCACCGCGAGCGCTATTAGTTCCATCGGGGTTGTACAATATTTTCTTACTGCGTTCATTTACAAAGAAGCCTGGGGCTATGGCATTTACCCTGATGTTGGCAGGCGCCAGGTAGGCTGCCAGCCATTGGGTGAAATTGACAATGGCGGCCTTGGCCATGGCGTATGCAGCCACACGGGATAGCGGCCTGAAACTGGTCATAGAAGCCATATTGATGATAGAACCACCTCCATTTTCTGCCATATCTCTGCCGAAAATTCGACTGGGGATCACCGTACCCATGGTATTGGTCTGCAATACACTTTGAAAGGTATGCATATCAAGATTGAAAAAACCCCGGGCACCGTCTGATGCTGATGCATCCATCAGTTCCTTTTTATCAAAAGAAGTAAGGCTTGTAACGGCTGCAAGCTGGTTCCCTCCTGCTCCATTGATAAGTACATTGCAAGGGCCTAATTTTTCATTTATCGCAAGCTTTGAATTCTCCAATTCACCTTCATTGGTTACATCTGTGCTTAAGCTGATGGCATGACCGCCATTCTTTCGTATTTCGTGCTCTACTTTTTCCAACTTGCTCAAGTCACGTCCGAGCAGGGCTACTTTATATCCATTTTGCGCCAAAGCTATTGACATTTCAGAACACAAGGTACCCCCGGCACCAGTTACTACCGCTACTTTGCCTCCTTTATCGCTTTTTGCCATTTTTTAGAATTTTTTGTCAATTTTAATTTTATGTTATTATATGCAATATCTTTTATCAGCTGAGAGAGCAAATCCAAATCTGCCGGAATCAAACCATTTTCAGCCCATTCACCCATCAGGTTACATAATATTCTGCGGAAATACTCATGCCTTGACAAGGAAAGTACACTTCTTGAGTCGGTAGTCATCCCTATGAAAGTGCCCAAAAGCCCTGTAGAGGCCAGGTCGGTAAGATGCTTTCTGAGGCCATCGTAGTGGTCGTTATACCACCAGGCCGGACCAAATTGTATTTTACCCATTATGCCATCTTCGGCATAGGATCCGGTGATACTGGCAAATACAGCGTTATCGGCAGGATTTAAGGTATATAGAATAATTTGTGGCAGGAGATTATGGCATTCCAGCTCATCAAAATACTTTGTTAGTGAATCTACATTGCAGGTGTTACCAATACAGGCAAAGCCGCCTGCGGGTCCCACCAGCTTGCGTAGGCGGGTACTGGTTTTGCGATGCGCTCCAATGTGCAATTGCATAATCCATTGACGTTTTGCGTACTCCCGGCCCAAAAAAAGAAGCATAAAGGAGCGCAATTGCACAGACTCTGTATCAGAGATAATTTGACTGGACATTAATTTATCAAAAATCAGGCTTGCCGTATCCTGATCGGTTTTTATGTATTCAAATCCGGCATCGAGACCATGATCAGATAAACAACAACCATGATCCTTGAAATAGTCCAGTCTAAGGATAATGGCTTGCAGAAAATCCTCTATCGAATGTATGCTAAGCCTGGTACATTCTTCCATCTGTTGAATGAATGAATGTAAAAAGCCATCCTCATAATTCAAAAGAGAATCCGCCCTTAAGGAAGGCAAAAGATCAAAACCAGTATTGAGCTGATTGACATAATCGTGGGCTGATAAATCATCCAATACATTATCTGATGTGCACAATAATTCAACATTCCATTTACCCACAATATTCTGCATCCTGAATTCTTCATCTTGCAACATTTCATTGCATTGATTCCAGATGCGCCCGGCATTTTCTGAATTTAACATTTCTGAAATGCCGAATGTACGTTCCAGTTCCAGTGCCGACCAGTGAAACAATGGATTTCCTATCGTTTTAGGGTAGGTTGATACCCAGTTTAAGAATTTCTCCTTGTCCGTACTATTTCCGGTGATTCCTGCTTCATCGATACCATTAATTCGCATAGCCCGGTGTTTGTAGGGATCTTCTCTGATCCACAGATCTGTCAGGTTTTCAAATTGTTTATTAGCGGCTAAAAAATGTGGGTTTAAATGGTTGTGATAATCGATAATCGGCATTTGAGATACAACCTCATGGTACAGATGCCTCGATATTTTATTGAACAACAACCAATTACTATTTATAAATTTTTCCACCATTCATCGAATTTTATTAGCTATAAAGATTTTAATCGCGTTGATCTGATGTAAAGCGCTAAAGCCAGCAGAAAATAAAAGGCTGAAGCCCCAATGGCTATAGAACTGCTTTTGGTTCCGATGGAAAACATTGCCATTGCCAAAATCAATCCTCCACTCACTGACAGAGCCACTATAAAAACAATAAACAACATCTTCTTAAAATTTATATCAATTTCCGGAATATCTGCTTTTTGTAAAGGTGTATTAACTTTTTGAAAGAAAAGCCCGACTCTGTTGATGTAATCGGCACTTTTTGAAATCATTAAGCCTGATCCAAAAAACACTGTAAAACAGACAATGATCTCAATCAGGGTTGCCATTTCCCAGGAAACTTCAGGATGCGCATTCAATATCAATCCGGAGATTATTCCCAGGATTACAGTAGCCAGCGCTCCGGTGGGATTTGGGCGCTTTGACAGAATACCAAATACCAAAGGGATGGCCAGGGGTATGGCAAAAAGCCCCATCAGTAATTTGTTTGCTTCAAAAGCCCCTCCCAGCTGTCCGACGAACAAAGCACCTGTACAGGTAATAAGACCTACCAATAAAATATTCAGTCGAGCTACCCAGATGTAGTGTTTATCACTTCCTTCTTTATGAAGCATTCGCTTATAGATGTCATTGGTCAATACCCCTGACATGACGTTAAATTCAGAATTAAGGGATGACATGGTTGCTGAGAATATGGCCGCAAGCATGAGCCCCATCAGTCCGGAAGGCAATAGTTTAACCGCTACCGCTACATAGGCCATTTCAGGATCGGGCAGTTCGGGGAATATTTGGGTGGCGGCAATGGCCGGCATAAGGAAGAAAATCGGAAAAATAAAAAACAAGACAGCCGTAAAATAGCCCAGCTTTTTCGATGATTTTTCATCTTTCACGCTGTAGAAACGTTGTATAAAAACCCAGTTGGCATTGTATTTAAGCGTAATGAGCAGGTAATACACCAGCAGCCAAAGCGGTTGTCCCTTAGGCCCATTGAACCAGTTAAAATGTTCTGGTTGTTGGCTCATAAGGTTTTGCAGACCACCGGCAGCTTCCAGGGAAAGGGGCACCAGAATCATGGAAGCAAATATCAGAATCACAAATTGAATTGTATCCATTACTACCACCGCCCAAACGCCACCGATGATCGTAAAAAGGGTGATGGCGGCTCCTGAAAGAATGATGGACTCAAAAAAGCTAAAAGATGTTGCAGTGGTGATAAAAATTCCAATGGCATACATTCTTACCATATTGTCGAGAAAGCGCATACCCAGACCTACCCAGCTGAAAGTTTGACGTACACTGCTGTTAAACCGGGTTTCGAGGTATTCGACAGGTGTAACGATGCCCGATCTTCTCCACCGCTTCGCCAAAAATGCAGCAGCAAAAATGCATGGAAACAAGGTACTCCACAAAATAACTACTCCAACGATGCCGTACTCATAGGCTATTCCGGCGTGCGCCACAAATACAAAAGAGCTGAAAAGCCCCATGTAATTGCTGATTCCACCTATAAACCAGGGGATGGTGTTACCCCCTTTGAAATACCCTTTGATATCTTTGATAAACCAGCCAAAAAAGACTCCTACCCCTGCCATTAACAGAAGATAAATTACGAAAGCAACATAATCGAGTTGTTGGAGTTTTTCCATGTCAGCATTTATTAATATATCTGTAATTTGGCATCCTACAGCCAATCATTCCCTATTTGTGCCAAAAATAGAGTTCATTTCAAAAAATATGGTACATGAGTTTTGCCATAAATAATACTATTTTTGCCATTAATTAATTCAAAATCCTGTTCAATTGTCATTATTTCATGTATTCAAGTGAAAAATATTGATAAAAACCTGGATATCAGAAATTTCTCTCATCGAGGTATTTGTCGAGCTCACTAAGTGGCATGGGCAATTTTTCGCGATTTTCCCTTGCCCAACTCCTGAAATCCTTTTTAATGACCTCTGTCCATACACTGTCAATTTCACCGGCAGTATATTTTCCTTCAAAGATTCTTTGCTGGCCAAAAACATCAAATAGCGCGGTGATTTCGCCCTTCAGCACAATTTGCTCCAACAGGTGCGGCGGTATAAAAATCACACCATCGCGCTTTGCCAGCACTGCATCCCCGGGCAATACGATGGCATTTCCTATACGTACCGGAGCATTGATGGAGGTAAGTAAAGTTTGTCGCATGTAGGAAGGGTCAGAGCCTTTGATCCATCCGTTGAACCCTTCGATTTTTCTGAGATCTTCCATATCCCTGACATGGCCATAGGCTATAATGCCACGTTTGGAACGAGAATAAACACCATTCCCAAGATTCGAACCTATGATTGTTCCCAAATAAGGTTTTAGATATCCATCGGCCACGTAAAAATCTCCATCAACTAAAGTAGTAAGGGCCCATGAAACCGTACGTCTTTGCTCCCATGCCCTGCCTTCCTTTTTACCCTGTTCAATCACCTGATTCTCCAAATCAGGTCTGGATGGCATAAATTGAGCGGTTACTGCACGACCTGTCATGGCCAAAACTCCATCCTCGTTGATGAGTTGCCAATTCCCTTCGTATTGATTAGGATATCCCAAATCAATCAATTCGGCCCAGACTTCTTCAAGGGTTAGCATTCTGAGTCTTTCCAGTAAATCATCCGAAACTTTTGGGCGTCCATCTGGAAAACGCTCACCTTTCCAGTCAGCTGTTAATGCCTTTATGTATTCCGGGGATGACCCGATAGACTGGGCATTTGCGCCATAACTAAACAAATACAGCGTAGATAGAAAAATCAATATCATCTTCATAATTCCTCAATTTTAAATTTCAACTTTTCATTTTCTAATGAAACATACGCTTCCCAGTCACTCTTTTGGTCGAAAAATTCACTTTTACTCCAGCCTGCACCCGAGTAGTACACAAATGGTTTGTTGGTTTGGGCTCTGATGAGAATAAATTCATCGCCATTACAGGATTCAAATCCAATAATTTTCTCTGGGTCAACCAGTACCGCGGTGCCAAGTGCACCATGTTCAGATGAGAAATGCTCCCAAAGCGACAATAAACCCTGATCTTTATCCATCCATACTTCAGCATTACCAAAAGTTGACAATCCTAATGCAACGGTGAGTTCTCTATCATCATTGCTCCTGATGATGCTGGTAACCTTGAAGAGGTTTGTTCCCTTTTCCATTTCAAATTTTCGACGCTCGGCAACCTCCATGCCATGGATATTCCATGTTCTGTAGTCGAGCTCAAAAGTAATTTTGTCATCCTGATTCTGAGAAATGCGATATCCATCGAATGTTTGTGGAAAATAGGGTTTACCATCCAACCAAATAGCCAAAGCTCCACAACCACTACGTCGTCCCATATTGTAAAAATCGAGCCCCTCACCACGATCCTCATGGTAATTTTTGCCTTCGGCATTCAGCTTGTACCACTTGTCCAGGATGGGGTAATCTACAGATTTGGCCCATACATCTACCCCGCTGCCTACTTTATCGCGTACCTCAGGACCAAAAACCCTGAAAGCGATGCGGTCATTTTCCCAGGCCACGTCCCTGCCGCGGGCATATTTGATATAAGTTCTTGGCTTATGAGGGGCGTCAATAATGGTGTTTATGCCTTGTTGGCTTAAAGGTTGAACAGAATCGATGCCCATCAATGCTGCCTGCGCAAAAGCCAACACTACAGGTCCGAATGCATGTGGATCGTTATATACCCAGGGGTGTTCAATATATGTTTGTTTCGATCCGTCCTTAGGGCAACGGCAACTAAAACAACTATGACTTACGGAGCCATCCGTTCCAATATAGGTTAGGAGACCTTGCAAGCCCCGTTCAAAATTTTTCAAATATTTTTTATCTAAAAGACCGGCCTGAAGCATAACACCAATTCCATGAAGTAAGAGTCCGCTTCCTGAAGTTTCTACATAAGACGCTGGCGCAGTCATTTCCTGATGCCATAAACCCTGTTCATTTTGAAAATCAATAACTGTCGTAAAAAACTCGCGCGCAAGGACAACAACTTCCTGATAGCGTGGGTGTGATTCTGGCAAATCACGGGCCAATAAGGCCAGTGCGAATGCGCCCCAGCCATTGCCACGGCTCCAATTATCTTTTGATAAAACGCCTTCTCCCTGAAATCCCCTTCCCTGGTGAACCAGACCCGTTTGATGGTCTTTAAGTATTTTAAATGATTCAATGGTTTGAAAAATGGCATAATCTACATATTCAGGCTTTTCAAATTTAAGTCCGGCATATAGCAGGAATGGTGAAACTGCAAAGACCACATCAATAAACATATGGTGGGTCAGGTTGGGCGCCGTCATGAGATCATCATGGGTGCGCTTTTGAGATTTCATCATTTTTTCAGCAGCTATGGCCACCTGGCCATCCAGTTGATTTGTTGCGCCAGTCCATGCCAGATAGGCAGCCCCGGATCCACCGGCCTCGTAAGAAATAAAGTTTCCTTTCGCTTTAATTTCTCCGTTTCCAAATTTTTCAAACAAAGCTATGACCTCATCAAGTAGATTTTCATTACCCTCTGTAAGAGCAAATTCGCTCATACCGTGTAACATCAATGTTCCTGCGTAGAAGTCGAGATCACAATGCTCCCTGCCTTTTTCAAAAACACTTTCTACAATTTGGTGTGTTGAAATGGATTGCTGTTGAAGATCTGTTTTTGCATTCTGGCTACAGGATAAGAATAACAGATTAACAAGTAGTACTTTCGCAAAGTTGAAAGCATATTGCCCGTAGTACTCAAAAAATGATTTTTTCATTTTACTCTAAGTTGTTTATGATTTTCACTTTGGTTCTTAAATCATCTGTCTCAAAACGGATGATTTCATTCACTTGACGAAAATCATTATCCATAATATCAATTTCAGAAGTAGTCTCTCCACCCACCCATAAAAATTTATCTGCAGGAGATAATGGCTTAAAATGTCTGATTGTAACTTTTTGTGCATTATTCAGCCTGAAAAAACCGGGGCTGTTCATTGCTCCCTGAATGCGGATGTTACTAAAATTCATGTATTGAACATTCTCAGCAATAATAGCTGGTCGCTGATCTTCCTTTTCAAAGGTCAGATGAACATTATCCATGACCATATTTTTCACATGGCGGAGGTAAAACCCAAAACATGGCAGTTTTCCATACATTCTGCCACTGGGATAATTGCTGTCTGCCTCAGGAACATTGATTCCGGCATGTTCCAGGGATTCTCCACCATCTGTATGCAATATGATGTTCCTGATTGTTACATTTTCAATTGGATTATTTTTCATGCCCACGATGGAACAAGCATATTCAGAAGATATTTGCTTGCCTTGTATATTTTCGATAATAATGCCCTTTACAGATGGTGTGTTAATTGTTTCACCGTCTCGGTAGGTTCTGTTTCTATTTCCCAGGCGAACTACAATGGCCCCTCCTTTGATGTTTCGAAGGGTGATGTTGGAAATATTTATCCTTTCGATCCTGGCTCCATCGGTAGTTAGAATGGCAATCCCTTCGGCACGTGTATCGTATACCACACAATTGTTGATGGTAATATCCTCAAATGCACCAGCGGTTTCTGTGCCTATTTTTATTCCGGATGCATTTGAGCTAACAATGCAATTTGTAATGGTTATATATCGGCAGGCTTCATCAGGAGAAAAGCTTTTCAGGCAAATGGCATCATCGCCACTGTTTATCCAACAATTTGAAATACGAACATATTGGCAATCTACAAGGTCCAGGCCATCGGTATTTCTGCCCGGGGCATCTGCATATCTTGGCTTTTCGATATCCATATTTTCCCGGCTATCTACGGTTACGCCATCTATTACCATGTTTTTGCATGACTGGTAGGATTGCACCCAGGACGCTGAATTTTTAAGGGTTACATTGCGAATCTGTACATTTTCACAGCCTCTGAAATGAATGATCCGGGGCCTGAGGCTGAAAGACGGAAAGCCATAAGGGCCATCGATCCATGCGTCACCGCTGCCATTAATAATGCCCTGACCTTCAATGGATATGTTTTCTGCATTTTCAGCATAGATAAAGGCTTTATTGGTGACATATTCACCCGTGTAAGAAGGATATTGAGAAGATATCGAAGGATAATGCGACAGATCTTTACTCCCCAGCAGTGTTGCACCTTTTTCAACAAAAAGGTCTACATTACTTTTTAAATAGATCGTGCCTGATAAAAAAGTGCCTTTGGCCAGGTAAACATTCCCTCCACCAGCACGATGGCAACTGTCGATGGCTGCCTGAATGGCTTTTGTATCGAGGTTTGCGCCATTTCCGACAGCTCCAAAGTCTTTAACATCGAATTGTGGCAAAGCAAACAATCCATGAGACACAATAATCAATGGAACACATCTCACTCGCCAAAATCTTTTGATCACTATTGAAAAAAATGTCATAAAACACAAATTTGCATAAAGAATTATTCTATCGTTAACCAACTTTTATCAATAATAAGAACCGGCCAATCACCCACTATAATCTGGCTGACCAGATATTTATCTCCTTTTTTTTGTATAGCCTTTTTTGGTAATCCGAATACTTCACCGCTTAGCAGGTCAACCATAACCGGCTCTTTCCATGAGATATTGGACAATTCCAGACTGATTTCCTGCGCCTCAAAATCGTCTTCAGGTTTAGAACCTCCTATCCAGAGTGCAATGGCATCGCCTGAAGTACCATTTTTGCTAAATCCGAAGACTTGCAAATTTTCATGTTGAGGGGAGACTTCTACATTTTCTATTCTTTGAATATCACCGGAAAATACACTGGCAGTATGCTGGAACGCAAAATAAGATGGTTTTGGCCCAATCACTGAATTATCAGGGTTGGTTTTCACCAATCCCTTGGAATTAAGGCCTTGCAGGTGATCTGTTCCACTGTAATGCATATCTGATATTTGAAATATACTGGTAACATCCACATCGTTGCCCATATCCCCAAGCATGCGGCGCAATACCCATTTGGCCTGTGTTAGTTCTGACCAGTCGAGCTTAGACATGGCTCCAACAGCTGTACCCAGCGGAGTAGATGGTGCTCCATTTTCACCTTGCCACATTTCAATGTTGGGATTGTAAGAATGTACCAAACTTCTCAAAGCGGCTATAGCTTCATATGAATTTTCCGGCACCGGATTATAGCCGTGAAAGGTAAGCACATCGAAATAGTCTAATTTTCCCTGATCCTTTAATATATCCAGAATAGAGCTGACATATTCAGTTCTTTGGAGGCCCGCAAGACCTAAAGCAATGATACGGGCTTCCGGTTGAATGCGTTTGATGATATCGCAAGTGCGTACATGAAAAGCGGCAAAATCCTCCGCTGTAAAACGCTTACTGATATCAGGCTCATTCCAAATCTCCCATTCCCTGACCCGGTCTTTATATCTCGTTACCAGGGCTTCTACCCAACGATCCCAGGCTACTAGGGCCTCTTCTGAGGTAGGAATTCCCCCAGCCAGTATTGCTTCACCTCCACCGGGGTAAATCGGATTGCCATAGGAAGGTTGCAGCCAGGGTTGTACACCCTGCGAAATGGCATCATCTATAATGGCATCAAGCCAGGCAAAATCATAAACCCCTTTTACTTGTTCACATTTGGCCCATCCACCTTGTAACCTGATTCGTTTAGCGCCCAAAGGACCAAGATATGATTTATAAGCGTGGTAATCAGCATAATCACGGTCAAGGGTTTCTCCTCCGATTGACCAGCGGGAGACTTGAATGTCTTTGGCATGAAGGGTTTTTACCTTGCCTAATTCTTTGAAGGGGATCGTACCCGTTTTTTGTGCCTCCAGGCCTGAAAACCATATTAATAAACCGGAGATTATGATTATCTTTTTCATTTTCATTGAGATTAGAACAAAACAAAGGTGTAAACTTATAGATACAATTAAACAATCTAAATTTGCGAAACATGATACTATTTTTGCACTTTTACATATTAAAAAGTTACTAAACGCAATAAACCCCATGCAGGCCCTCTTTCTTAAAAAAAACACCAAATCACATGAGCATTCTTTTTACATAAGAGAAGCCATAGTACCGCATATGTATAACCTGTGGCATTATCACCAGGAAATTGAAATCAACCTGGTGTTGCAAGGGAGCGGAACCAGATTTGTAGGTAATCATATCGAAAATTTTGAGCATCAGGATCTGGTATTGATCGGAGCCAATTTACCACATGTGTGGATCAACGATCCGAAATACTTTACCCAAAACGACAGTCTCAGGGCGCATGTGATTAACCTGCAATTTCAGGAAGATTTTACAGGAACAGAATTGATGAACCTTCCTGAGTTTCGCGATATAAAGGAATTGTTAAGCAAATCGGTAAGGGGGATAAAATTCTTCGGTGAGACTTTCAATAAAGCCGCTGTTATCATGCAGGAAATTATTCATTTAAACGGATTTGAACGGCTTCTGCATTTTTTGTCACTTCTTAACCTTCTGGCAGTAAGTACTGAGTATTATTATCTTTCCAGTGATGGGTTCAATTCACAAAAAAATCCTTTCAACAAAGAAAAAATCAATAGAATTTATGACTTTGTATTGCGCAACTACACTGAGGATATTACAGTAAATCAAGTCGCAACGGTTGCATGCATGAATCCTGCTGCCTTTTGTCGCTTTTTTAAACAAACCACCCACAAGACTTTTGTGACTTTTTTAAATGAAATCAGAATAGGGCATGCCTGTAAATTACTTCTGGATCCCCAAAACCATACCATATCAAGTATTTGTTATGACGCAGGCTTTAAAAATTTGTCAAATTTTAACCGACAGTTTAAATTTTTCACCGGCAAAACGCCCAATGAATACAAAAAAGAATACATGGAAAAGCTTAAGTGATCACTTAATACTTAATGCACCACTTGGGCATTTGGATACCGCATCCACAATTGCGTCTGATCCGGCTTTATCCATTTGAATCCATGGTTTCTGAGATGGATTGAAAACTGCCTTGAGGTTTTTTACACAATTTCCGGAATGTATACATTTCTCAGACTGCCATATTACGGTTATTTCACCATTGGTATATTCCTTTTTTACATGTTTTTCCATATTTTCTGTTGTTTATTGTAATACATCCTGTATGTCAGGCTGCTTTTCGAAAACCGATTTAGCAAAAGGACATAATGGCAATATTTTAATTCCATTTTCTCTGGCGTACAGTACTGCAGCCATCACCAGTTGTTTTCCAGCGCCTTTTCCCCTTAATTCATCAGAAACTTCTGTGTGATCAATGATAATAAGTTGCTCACCTGCCTTGCTGTAGGTCATTTCAGCCAGGTTATCATCTGTACCTGAAATATAAAAGACTCCTTTTGACGAATTATTTGATGTATGATGAATTTGCATGGTCGATATAGGTTAATTGATTTACAAAATGGCAATTTGTTTTGTATAAAAAAAGTAAACGGGCCGTATAAAATTTATATTTTTTAATATTAGTTAGCAAAAAAACAGCCATACATTGGATGCATGGAGGATGAAAAATACCTCCTTTTTCATGCCGTTTATTAATGATTAACTTATGCAAAGCAGGTAATTTTAATGCTATATCGGTGATTGCAATAATGTAAAGACTAAGAATAGCCGCAATAACGTACAGATAGGTTTTTTGAAGGAAATGCCTTTTAAAAGCCGGGTTACATTTATTACTGGAATCGAAATGGAAATATTCAATGCCTCAAGTTTTGGGCTTAGCTACCAATTTAACTCGCCACTGATGGCAGGAAATTTGAAAACCTCAGGCCTGTACATCTGACCTGGAGGTTTTTGTTTTGAAAAGTTAAGCCATCCTTGCACTTGATTTGTAAAGCCTCCATGGTCCTTTTCTCAGCTCATAACTTCCATTTGCTGACCCTCCTGCAACTGGATTTAAGCTTCATAACTGTAGTATTTTAAATCAAACTAACACACTGAAAAAGAAAGATGTACGACCAGGTGACCCGAAGGATGGTTTGAGTTGTGCAGGATAAAAAGCAAAAAAGCCCTAAATCGTGAAATTTAGGGCTTTTTGTTATTATTTGAATGATTCTGGCGGTCCGGACGGGACTCGAACCCGCGACCCCATGCGTGACAGGCATGTATTCTAACCAACTGAACTACCGGACCAGAATTTTTCCTATTTGAGGCCCTCTGCCTCAATTGAGATGCAAATGTATAGGGCTATTACATTATTTCCAAACAACATCTTTAAATATTTTTGTATTTAGAATGGGAAAATAGTCAAAAACAAAATTATTAGGGCTTTATGGTTTGTATTACTGGCTCAATGCAAAAGCATTATAAGGCTTTCGACGAACCCCGTACCACGAGCTCAGGCTTCAATATTTCCCTTCTGAAAGATGGTAAAGACTCCCCAACCTGAAGGCGATCGAGCAGTATTTTAGCTGCCAACATACCCATATCATATACCGGCTGCCAAACCGTACTCAGCGAGGGTCTGATAAATGCAGAATATGGCTCATCGTCAAACCCTACAATCGAAATATCCTCAGGAACGCGACGGCCTACATCCTGAATCCATGACATGGCACCTATAGCCAATGGATCGTTAAAGGCAAAAATAGCATCTGGCACATTTGTAAGGTTCATCAAATCACGGGCTATCTCTCTTCCGTGATCCGAAGTAAATCCCTCACTTTCTACCAGCAAACACGCATCCACATCAAGCCCATGATCTCGCATAGCTTGAAGGTAACCATGCTTTCGGTGATGTGAAATGGATAAACCCGGCGGTCCGCCTATATGTGCTATACGACGGCAACCCGTTTTAATCAGATATTCTGTGGCTTGCCAGGCCCCGTTATAATCATCTACCAGCACTTTATCGCTATCGAAACCTTCACATTCGCGATCAAACATGACCAATGGGATGCCATTACCTACTGCTTTTTCAAAGTGGTGGTAGCTTCGGGTCTGGGAAGATGGTGAAAATATTATACCATCAACGCGAATCGACATCAGGGTTTGAAAAGCCCTTACTTCCTGATTTTCAGATTCATCGGTAGGAATAATGATCAGTTTGTAGCCTGCTGCTGCCACCATGTCCTGTATAGCTGTAATAGCAGTAGCGAAAAAATAACCGGTGATCTCCGGCACTACCACGCCTATGGAAAAAGTCTTTTTGTGCAGCAAACTTAAAGCCAGCTGATTGGGCTCATATTGCCAGCGCTCAGCCAGCTGACGCACCAACGCTTTTGTCTCCGCACTGATGGCCGGATGGTTGCGCAAAGCCCGCGAAACGGTAGAAACCGATATATTGAGCTCTTTTGCCATATCGGCCAATGTTATCTGACTTTTCTTCATTCAGCTCAGGTTTATGCAAAGTAAAAATCCATAGATACCTATAAGCACCAGGCCCTACTGCCTGCAAAAATACATTTTTAAATCTTCAAATGTGCAAACCTTTGCACCATGCTTTTTCAATCACTGGTTGTTTTAGCTGAAATAAATTGCGAATTTGGTGGAAAATCAAGCCTATGCTGGTAACCACCAATGAACTTTTTGCCAAATGTTATGGCCGCTATGCCATCCCTGCCATAAATGTATTTACCATGGAGCAGGTTTTGGCTGTATTTGCCGCTGCCGATGCAGCAGATGCACCGGTGATCGTGCAAACCACACCCGTAGCCAGAGATTATGCCAGTCCAGGTATGCTTCTTTATATGATAAAAGCGGCAGCACAAATGTACCCATCCGTGATATACGCTGTACACCTCGACCACGGCAATGAAGCCCATGATTTTGATGCCATTGAAAACGGTGGATATTCCTCGGTAATGATAGATGCCTCTCATGATCCTTACGATATAAATGTTTCACAAACCCGTAAAGTAGTTCAAAAAGCCCATGCAAAAGGTATTTCAGTTGAAGCCGAACTCGGTGTGCTTAGTGGCGTGGAAGATAACATCTCCGTGGATGCCCGTAATGCCTTATATACAAGGCCCGAAGAAGTGGTGGATTTTGTGTCCAAAACGGGTTGTGATGCACTGGCCGTAGCCGTGGGCACTAGCCATGGCGCTTACAAGTTCTCGGGAGGACAGGGTCTTCAGTTTGATATTTTGCAGAAAATTCAGGAACGACTGCCGGGCTTTCCCCTGGTACTGCATGGCGGCTCGTCAGTAGATGTACAGGAAGTATCACGGGTAAATGAAGCAGGTGGTGCTTTGAAAACCGATGCCAAGGGAGTCGACCCGGAAGAGTTGGTAAAATCCATTCAATATGGCGTTTGCAAAGTAAACATTGCCACCGATGCACGCATACTGTGGACCCGCGTACACCGGGAATTCTTCAGGAACCTACCTGAACTGTTTGACCCTGTTATTCCAGGCAAAACATATATACAAGAACTCAAAAAAAGCTGTATAGAAAAATTCGAATTATTAGGCGCAGCAGGTAAAAGCAGTGTTGAATCATACAGGCCATTTAACCAAATCGCTTAGCCTAACTCCTATCTTATATCTCATTTAATTGCAAAATATGCTTAAAGACAAAAAATATCCTTTACTGGCCAAACCAGAATCTCTTTCCTCAGGTGTGTACCAACGCATACTGAAGGAAGAAGCTGGATGGGAATTTCTCAATTTCGAAGCCCGGATGCTGAAAAAAGGCGAAGTATGGAAAGCTGAGACCGGCGACCATGAATTCGGCATCATTCTTCTTTCAGGTAATTATACGGCAACTACAAACAAAGGTAGTTGGGCAACCAAAAATGGCAGAAAAAGTGTATTTGAAGGCATCGCCCACACCTTATACCTTCCTCGACATACCTCCTTTGAAATCTGTGCGGAAAGTGAAATACTTGACCTGGGTATCGGTTGGTGCGAAACAGATCGCGATTTTGATCCGGTTTTTAAAACTCCCGATCAAGCCGACATCGAAATCAGAGGTGGCGATAATGCCACCCGGCAAATCAATAGCCTGCTACAGCCTGGCTTTCCTTGCCATCGTCTGGTGGCTGTAGAAGTGTATACGCCATCAGGCAACTGGAGCTCTTTTCCAGCACATAAGCACGATGAGCGCATAATCAGCCCTGCCGGGGAGTTGTTGGAAGCCCGCCTTGAAGAGACCTATTTTTACAAAATTGATAAAGCACAGGGCTACGCCATTCAGCAGGTATATACTTCAGACCGCAGACTCGACGAAATAGCTGTAGCCCGCAACAATGATGTGGTAATGGTGCCCAAAGGCTACCATCCGGTCGCAGCCGGGCATGGATACAATGTTTACTATCTGAATTTCCTGACGGGCAGTGATCAGTCACTGGCCAATACACCCGATCCGGATCATACCTGGATCTTTAACTCATGGAAGGGGAAAGACCCCAGAATACCCATGGTAACCGCTGAAATGAACAACAATGCATAAAGAAAAAGCTTACGACCTCATAGCCATCGGACGGTCATCCATAGACCTCTATTCTCAAAATGTTGGCGCTGAATTTATCGACATCAAAGGATTCGATGCCTTTGTTGGCGGCTCGCCACTCAACATCGCAACCGCCTGCAGCCGGCTGGGAATGAAAGCAGCCCTGCTCACCGGAATAGGCCAGGACAAAGTCGGCGATTTTATCCTGAATTTCCTTGAACAGGAAAAGGTGGAAACCCGGTTTATTCCCAGAATACCCGGAGCACGCAGCAGTGCCGTAATACTGGGCATTCAACCGCCAGACAAATTTCCACTGGTCTACTATCGCGATAATTGTGCAGACAGTCAGATTACCATCGATCATGTGCTGGCAGCAGGCATTCAGAATTTCCGCCTGGTGGAAATATCGGGAACAGCCCTGAATATCGAACCCAGCCGCAGCGCCGTTTTTCATGCTGCCGAAATTGCAAGTCAACATAATATTCCGGTCGTTCTCGATCTGGATTTCAGGGCAGATCAATGGACAGATGTGCGTTCATTTGGCGTTACCCTGCGTGCTTTACTCCCCAAGGTTAAGATTGCCATAGGAACCGAAGAAGAAATACTGGCAACCATGCTGCAGGATGCATCACAGGTCACGATTGAACACCAGCAAATATCAGCCCCCACCATCTCCGGTGATATTGACCAGGCCATCCAAAGCATTTTACAACTGGGCGTTGAAAACCTGATCGTAAAAAGGGGTTCCGCCGGAGCCACCTGGTTTGACAATAAAGGCAACAGTCAGGATGTGCCAGGCTTTCCGGTAGAGGTCCTGAATGTGCTGGGCGCCGGCGATGCTTTTGCCAGTGGATTTATTTATGGTTACCTGAATGGCTGGGATCTTTACAAATCGTGCCGAATGGGAAATGCCAGCGGTGCACAGGTAGTGCTGCAACCAGGTTGTGCCAATTTTATGCCAACGCTGGAAGAATCAATGGCATTTATTGAAAAATTCGGAGGCTTTTAAACCGGAAAAACCTAAAAATTAACGACATGAAAACCCAGAAACTCACTACTGCCCAGGCCATTATATCGTATTTGCACCAGCAATATACTGAAAGAGATGGCTTGCAGCATAAATTCTTTGCCGGCTGTTTCGGTATATTCGGACACGGGAACGTGGGAGGTATTGGCCAGGCGCTGCACCAGATGCCCGAATTCCGATATTATCAGTCCCGCAACGAACAGGCCATGGTGCATACAGCCACCGCCTATGCCAAAATGAAAAACCGGCTTTCAACCATGGCATGTACTTCATCCATTGGACCAGGTGCCTCCAATATGATCACCGGCGCTGCAACGGCAACCATCAACCGCATACCGGTACTGCTTATGCCCGGTGATATATTTGCTTCACGCAGGGTAGACCCTGCCTTGCAACAACTGGAATACCCTGCTTCTCAGGATTTTTCAGTGAATGACTGCTTTAAACCTGTATCCAGGTACTGGGATCGCATCAACCGCCCCGAGCAGATCATCCATGCCCTGCCGGCCATTATGCGGGTGCTCACCTCACAGTCTGAAACCGGCGCCGTAACACTTGCCTTACCACAGGATGTACAAGCCGAAGTTTTCGACTTCCCTACAGCGATGTTTGAAAAGAAGATCTGGTACATACCCCGTCCCTTGCCCGATGCAGGTTTAATGCAAAAAGCAGCCGACATGATCGCACATGCCAAAGCCCCTATGATTATTGCAGGAGGCGGCATCATATACAGTGAGGCAAGTGAAATACTGAAATCCTTTGTCGAACAAACCGGTATCCCTATCGCTGAAACCTTTGCCGGTAAAGGATCACTGCCCTATGATCACCCGCTCAACCTGGGTGCGGTTGGCGCGACCGGCACAGAAGGGGCCAATGCCTTCAGCCGTGATGCCGACCTTATTATAGGCATAGGCACCCGGTACAGCGATTTCACCACCGCTTCCAAAACGGCCTTTCAAAACGAAAATGTAAAGTTTATAAATATCAATATTGCCGAATTTGATGCTTTTAAAATGGCAGGATTGGCCCTCACCGGCGATGCCCGGGAAACGCTTAAAAAACTGTCAGAAATGCTTTCAGGCATTCAAACGCCGGCAGAGTACCAGGATCGCGCCTCTAAGTATAACCTTTCGTGGGATGAAAAAGTAGCAAGTGCCTACCTCCCCGACAGTGTGCGTGAATTCGCCAGCCAGGCCGAAGTGGTGGGTTGTGTGAATGAATTCTCCGAAGCACGCGATGTGGTATTCTGCGCAGCAGGTAGCCTTCCGGGCGATTTGCACAAGCTGTGGAGAACCAGAGATCCCAAAGGTTTCCATCTTGAATATGGCTACTCCTGCATGGGGTATGAAATTGCCGGTGGACTCGGTGCTAAAATGGCCTGTCCCGATCGTGAGATTTACGTGATGGTCGGTGATGGCAGCTACCTGATGATGTCATCAGAAATCATCACTTCAGTACAGGAAGGACATAAACTCACGATCATACTTATAGACAACAATGGATATGCCAGCATAGGCGGACTTTCAAAATCGCTGGGCATCGAAGGCTTTGGTACAAAATATCTGTACCGACGCGAGGAAACAGGACTTATTGATGGCGAAGTACTACCGGTAGATCTCGCCTCCAATGCCGAAAGCCTGGGGGCAGCGGTAATCCGCACCAAAAACATCGCCGAACTGGCTGAAGCCTTGAAAAAAGCAAAAAGCATAGATAAAACCACGGTAATCTACATACAGACTGTGCCCGAGCGAAAAATGGCGGGATATGGCTATGCCTGGTGGGAAGTTCCCATATCAGAAACATCCAATTCAGAAGACGTGCAGAAAGCGGCTGATTCGGTGAAGAAAAATCGTAAAAATCAGAAGTATTTCCTGTAAAAACCCCAACCGATGCCAACCTTTATTACGCTCTCGACCTTTCTGGGATTTACCTTGTTTGTCGCCCTGTTTTCCTGGTATAAAACCAGGAAATCGGCCTTAAATACCCAGGATGGATACTTTCTGGGAGGCCGGAGCCTCACCGGTATGGTGATTGCAGGCTCGATGATTATGACCAATATATCCACAGAACATCTCGTGGGAATGAATGGGTCTTCGTATAAAAACGGTTTTGTGATCATAGGCTGGGAAGTTACTTCTGCCCTCGCCCTGATCGCTGCGGCAGTGTTCTTTGTGCCCAAATACCTGAAAATGGGCCTTACCACCATTCCACAGTATCTCGAAAATCGCTTTGATGCTTCCACCCGTTCACTGGTTGCCGTATTTCTCATCGTTTCCTTCGCAGTCACCTTGCTGCCCATTGTATTGTACACCGGAGCCATTAACCTTGAAAGCATTTTCCAGGTATCCCAGTGGCTGGGCGTAAGCAAAGAAGAAGGTTTGTTCTATACAGTGCTGGCTGTAGGCGGTCTGGGCTCTGTATATGCAATTTTTGGAGGTCTGCGTGCTGTTGCGATTTCAGATACGGTCAATGGCTATGGTCTGCTCATCGGTGGACTGGTCATTCCGCTCATTGCGCTTATAAGCATTGGAGGTGGTAATCCGCTTGATGGGCTGGTGAAGGTTTTTGAAAACAGTCCTGAGAAATTCAATGTAATCGGCGCTAAAGACTCGGTGCTGCCTTTTGAAACCCTTTTTACCGGACTGATCATCAATCAGCTTTATTTCTGGTGCATGAACCAAACCATCATTCAACGCTCATTGGGTGCCAAAAACCTGATAGAAGCCCAGAAAGGTTTGCTTTTTACCGGTGTCTTAAAAATACTGGTACCGTTGATCATTGTACTTCCCGGGGTAATTGGATTTTACTATTTCGGTGAAAGTCTGTACCATGACCAGGACAGCGTATACCCAGAGCTGGTCAAAAAAGTTTTACCCATGGGTTTCGCCGGATTTTTTGCCGCCGTAGTTATGGGGGCTGTGCTGAGTACTTTTAACAGTGTGCTCAACAGTGCGGCTACCATTTTCAGCGTGGATGTCTGGAAGCGACTTATCCGGAAAAACACCAAAGACTCCACCCTGGTATTTGTTGGAAAAATCACTTCAACAGTACTGGCGGTAAGTTCTATCGTTTTGGCGCCAATGGTAGCCAGGGCGCCGGAAGGATTATACCAGCTGCTGCAGCAATTAAATGGCATTTTCTTTATCCCCATTGCCTCCATAATGCTCGCGGGCTTTTTTCTCAAAAAAATATCAGCCGCTGGCGCTAAAGCAGCCCTTTTTACCGGTCTTGCTTTTTACATCATCACCGTATTTATTCTGAAAGTAGATATTCATTTTGTGCATATCTGGGGGATTGAGTTCATACTAAACGTGGTCGTGATGTTCGCCGTCTCATGGTTTTATCCTGTAAACAAGGATTTCCATACTATAGATGCGGGGGTTCTCGACTTGCAGGAATGGAAGTATACCAAACTGGTTTCAGCCATACTCGTGATTGTTACAATTTTAATATACATTCTTTTAGGTCGTGTGTAATAATGTTGAATTAGTGGAATTTTTAAAGTAATTGATAATATGGAAGTTTTAAAAAACTATGTGGGTGGCAGTTGGGTCTCCAGTCGTGAATCCAAAACAAGTGATGTCATTAACCCTGCCAGCCAGGAAATACTGGCCAGGGTGCCGGTGGGTGAAAAAACCGCCGCTGACCTTGAAGCTGCAGTAAAAATAGCGGCGGAAGCCTACAAGGAATGGTCGCAGGTGCCGGTAATGCAACGTGTTCAGCCTTTGTACAAACTCAAGCAATTGCTGGAAGATCATATCGATGAGCTTGCCAGAATCATCACCATGGAATGCGGTAAAACCTATGTCGAATCAAAAGGGGAATTGCAAAGGGCCATCGAAAACGTGGAAACCGCCTGTGCAGCACCACTGCTTATGCAAAGTGAGTTCTCCGAAAATATCGCCCGGGGTGTTGATGAATTTATGATCCGTCAGCCACTGGGGGTTACGGCTTGTATAGCGCCTTTCAATTTTCCCGGAATGATCCCCTTCTGGTTTTTGCCCTATGCCATTGCCTGTGGCAATACCTTTATACTCAAGCCTTCAGAAAAAGTGCCCCTTACCATGAAAAGGGTATTCGAACTGCTGGAAAAAGTCGGGCTGCCCGATGGTGTTATCAATCTGGTGCATGGTGGAAAGGAAACCGTTGATGCCATGCTGGACCACCCTGAAATCAAATCCATAAGTTTTGTTGGCTCGAGTAAGATTGCCCGTTATGTATATGCCCGGGGCACTGCCAACGGTAAAAGAGTACAGGCACAGGGTGGCGCCAAAAACCCCGTGGTAATTCTGCCTGATGCCGACCTTGAGGTATCTACCAATATCATTGCAGACAGTGTATATGGATGTGCCGGTCAGCGTTGCCTGGCAGCCTCTACGGTTATCACGGTAGGCGATGATAAAAATGAGATCAAAGATCGTCTGTATGCAATCGCTGAAAAAAGAGTTACAGGATACGGGCTGGAGACAAGTGTTGAAATGGGGCCGGTTATCAGCGGGGAAAGCAGACAAAGAATAGAATATCTGATTGAAAAGGGCATCAGCGAAGGGGCAAACTTGCTCCTGGATGGTCGCAATCCCAAAATTGATGGTTTTGAAAAAGGCAACTTTATCCGGCCAACCATTCTGGAAGGCGTACCCCTGGAAGGTGAAATTATCAAAACCGAAATATTCGGTCCTGTAATGAGTCTGCTTAAAATGAAAACGGTAGATGAAGCCATTGAATTTATCAATGCCAATTCCTACGGAAACATGGCCTGCTTATTCACAAGCAGTGGCGCCAGTGCAAGAAAATTCAGAAGTGAAGCGATGGCCGGCAATATTGGCATCAACATCGGGGTAGCGGCTCCTATGGCTCAGTTTCCTTTCAGTGGCTGGAAAGAAAGCTTTTTCGGCGACCTGCACGGACAAGGAAGACATGCCATCGAATTCTTTACCCAAACCAAGGTGGTGGTAGAAAGATGGCCCAAAGAATGGACACGTAAATTTTAAATCATGGGAAAAATACAAATAGCCAATGCCCCCTGCTCCTGGGGCGCCCTGGAGTTTGAACTGGAAGGTAAAGCCCTGGGTTATGAACAAGTATTGGATGAAATGCATGAAACCGGTTACGCGGGTACAGAACTCGGCGACTGGGGATTTATGCCTACAGATCCCGCAGAATTGCATACGGTCATCAAAGCGAGATTGCTTCAATTGCTGGGGGCCTTTGTACCCGTTGCCCTGGCCAATGAAAATGCTCATCAGGATGGACTGGAAAAAGCCCTGAAAGTAGCAAAACTTATGAAGTTGGCAGGCTACCCCAATGCTTTTATCGTACTCGCAGATGAAAATGGAACGGTGCCGCAACGCACACAAAATGCCGGTAGAATTACACCTGAAATGGGTCTTACAGAAGATCAGTGGAAAATATTTGCTCAAGGGGCTGATTTTATAGCCGCCGGAATCAAAGAGAAACTCGGCATGCGTACGGTTTTTCATCACCACTGTGCCGGATATGTAGAAACGCCTGAAGAAATTGATACTTTACTGTCGCTTACCCAACCCGGTTTACTGGGCTTATGCCTCGACATGGGGCACTATGCCTTTGGCGGAGGCGACCCCCTAATGGCCCTGAAGAAATATTACGACAGGATCTGGCATGTACACTTTAAAGATTATGATCCTGCCATAGGCGCTGAATCCCGCAAACATGGCTATGACTATTTTCAGTCGGTAAGCAAAGGGGTTTTTTGTGAATTGGGCAAAGGCTCGGTAGATTTTAAATCCATTGCTGAGGAATTAAAAATTCGTGGCTACGATGGCTGGATCGTGGTCGAACAGGATGTTTTACCTGGCATGGGCAATCCCAAAGAATGTGCTCAAGCCAACCGCGATTACATCAAAAGTCTTGGTTTCTAAACCTTTATCCTGAAGATGATTATCTTCAAAAAGAGGCTTAGTGCAGAAGTATTTATCAATTTTTATACAGATTCACAATGAATAAAGTAAGAATAGCAATTATAGGATTGGGCCGGATTGGCAAAATTCATTTTGAAAACATGCATTTTCATATTCCGGAAGTGGAAGTGAAGGCGGTTTCTGATCCACATACCAGGATTGAGACTTATGGTATCCCCTATCTCAGCCTCGAAGAAATTATGAAGCATCCGGAGATAGACGCTGTCGCCATATGTTCACCTACCAATACCCATGCCGATTACATTGAGATGGCTGCAAAGGCGGGAAAGCACATTTTCTGCGAAAAACCTCATGATCTCGACTTAGCCAGGGTACTGCAAAGCCTCCAGATTGTTGAAGAGTGCGGGGTGAAGTTTATGCTAGGATTCAACCGTCGCTTTGACCCCAACTTTTTAAGGATCAGAAGCCTGGTAGAGCAAGGTAAGGTCGGAGATCCCCTGATACTAAAAATTACCAGCCGAGACCCGGGACCACCTCCGGTGGAATACATTAAAAGTTCGGGTGGACTCTTCCTCGATATGGCCATTCACGATTTTGATATGGCGCGATATATTATGCAAAAAGAGGTAAAAGAAGTGTACTCTAAGTCAGCCGTTTTTGTTGATCCAGCAATAGGTGAAGCCGGAGATATCGACACCGCTGTGACTACCCTTACTTTTGAAGATGGAAGCATGGCTGTGATCGATAATTGTCGCAAGGCGGTTTACGGATATGACCAAAGACTGGAAGTTTTTGGCTCAGCCGGAATGGCCAAAGTAGAAAACAACTTCCCCGACAATCATTCTTTATCAGATGGCAGTGGCGTACATAGTGCTCTGCCGCTGAATTTCTTTATGGAGCGATATACCACTTCTTATTTGAATGAAACCAGGATGTTTGTCAAGGCATTGGTCGAAGGTGTTGAAGTGCCTGCCAGTGGTGTCGATGGATTGCAAGCCATGAAAATAGCCCTGGCTGCCAAAAAATCCATAACGGAAAACCGGCCTGTTGCTATTTCGGAAATAAAATGATGAATGATTGACCTGGCAAACACTAAAAACTGCCAGGTCATTTTTTGAGGTTGCGCTATTGAATCGTTGATTAGTATAACTATATTAATCGCTCTTGTTGTCCACTTGCAGTTATTACTTTTTCCAGGCGAGATAGTCTTGTTTTTTCTTGTTTAGCGCTTATTATCCAGTGGGTTATAACTTTTCGATACGATGGAGCCTGATTTATAAAAAAATCCCAGGCCAATGTATTTTGTTTGAATTGATTTATATACTCAGATGCAAGTTCCGTAAATTCTTTCTCATGTGAGTATATTTTAGACTTCTCTTCTTTTCGTAAAGAAAAGGCTTTGAGTCCTTCAGGTTTCATAAGTCCGGCTTTGGTCAATACTTCGATTTTTTTGATATTGATGGCACTCCAAATGCTATTTGTTCTTCTGGGCGTAAAGCGTATGCTGTAACTCTCCTTGTCTATAGATTTTCTGACACCATCTATCCAACCAAAGCACAGCGCCTGATCAACAGACTCAGACCACGACATTGAAGGTTTTCCACTATCTACCTTGTAAAAACCTACAATTAATTCCGTTTCTTTATTATGATTATTTTCTAACCACTCCCTGAATTTAAACTGATTTTCAAAAAACTTAGTCTTCATATTGTTTTTTTGCAATGAGAAGCTATAGTATGTACAGTGCGGCTATCATTCTTTTCATTTTTTAACTGGATGACTGACCAAAAATGCCCACTACTGCATTGTGGCCATTCGTCTCTTTATAGTCAGTCTTCCTAAACCTTTTTTGTTGGTCGTTAATTATATTGTCCTGCGAGTTGTCCGCTGTCAACGAAATCCAACTCTATAATATTTATCGATTTGAAGCTACTATGATTGGAATAGCAATTGCAATCATCAATGCAGCTCGCTTATGTATATATTGTCGTATAAAAAGTCCACTACTTATTAACAGTTTCTCAATGTCAATAGTCAAGGAATCATTCAGTTTAATTATTCCTTTTTCCATGGAACTCAAGGTAGTCTGTTTATATTGAATAATTGTCTTGCCCTCCTTGGTTTTCCAGTTTACGTCTCGTCCCCAGATGTTAGATGAAAGTATAAATTTTTCTCCTGTCACTAGTGTTAAGGTTGGGTGTATAAAAAATCCACTTTTAATTATACCAATTTTTTCTCCATCCTTGGTAATTAACACACTTCTGTCCCAAAAACCAGTTTGAGCAAACCTTATTTTAGTTTCTTTGTCGGTGTACACCGCGTTAAAATTCCAGGAACTATGAAAAGTCAATTGTCCAATGATTTCTTGTCCAATTGAGAATACAAAATTCCGTGCAATCCAGTTCGTACGACACCAATTTAGTGTTCTCATGTGTTAAAACATCCTTTTGTCAAATATACCACTCTTTGTACACGGGGCCAAACTTAGCGGCCACAAGTCATTGTTATAAATCATACACTAATCCTCCGAATCCTCCTCGGCTAGTTTCAGCCAATCTTCGTTGAGCTTTTCCAGATTACTTTTAACCGATTCGTAGGTTTGATTTACTTCAAACAGAGCATCTGGATTTGAGTAGACCGAAGGGCTTGCCAACTGCTCTTCCAGACTGAGCTTTTCGGCTTCGAGACCTGCAATCTGCTCTTCGATATCTTTAATTCGTTGCTGCAATTGCTTTTTTCTCCGTTTGGCTTCCTTGTCCTCTGTGTCATGCACAACTTTTACCGGAGCGGCCACCTTTACCTTTACCTCTTCTTTTTGTGGCGCCGGTGCTGTTTTTACAGATTGCACCCAATAATCGTACTCAGTATAATTACCAGGATATTCTTTCAGCTGATAGTCTTCTATGTACCATACTTTATTGGCAATTTGTTCAATAAAAAAACGGTCGTGCGATACTACCAGAAAAGATCCCTGATACTGCTTTAAGGCCTGGATCAAAATATTGACCGATTGCATATCGAGGTGGTTCGTCGGCTCATCGAGCAGCAAAAAATTGGCTTGTGAGATTAGGGTTTTTGCCAGCGCAACCCTCGATTTTTCACCTCCTGACAAGACCTTGATTTTTTTAAATACATCATCTCCGTGAAAAAGGAAGCAACCCAGCAATCCCCTCAATTCCTGCTCAGTTTTCTGGCTTCCTGCCTGTTTGAGTTCTGTAAGTATGTCATTTTCAATATTGAGCGCTTCGATCTGATGCTGGGCATAAAAAGCCTGTACCAGGTTGTATCCACGTTCAACTTTTCCCTGAATATTTTCCGTTCCGGCAATAATACGAAGCAAGGTAGATTTACCCTTGCCATTGGCCCCAATCATTGCAATCTTATCGCCCCGCTCTATATAACCTGATGAATTTTCAAAAACCCTGATATCGTCATAAGACTTGTTAACGTCTTCCATTCGGATCACATGTCTTCCGGATGCCTGGCCAAATTCAAATTTAAAGTTAATGGCGGCATTGTGATCGATTACCTGATCTACGCGCTCCAACCTTTCGAGTTGTTTTACCCTCGATTGTACCTGTCTTGCTTTAGTGGCTTTTGCCCTGAATCTTTCTATAAAACGTTCAGTCTGACGAATTTTCTGTTGCTGATTTTCATAGGCGCCCTTCTGAATTTCAAGCCGCATTTCTTTTTCTACCAGAAAGAAACTGTAATTACCTTCGTAGATATCAATCTGACAATCGTTTACTTCGGCAATCCGGCCCACGGTATTATCGAGAAACTTCCGGTCGTGCGATACCACAATCACGGCGCCATCGTAGCTTTTTAAATATTGCTCTACCCATTGAATGGAAGGCAAGTCGAGGTGATTGGTCGGTTCATCGAGCATGAGCAGCGAAGGTTTTTCAAGAAGCAAACGGGCAAGCATAACCCGCATGCGCCATCCACCCGAAAATTCTCTCAAAGGACGGTGTAAATCGGCCGTCGTAAAACCTATGCCCTCCAGGATTTCTTCGGCTTTGGCCTGAAGGCTGTAACCTCCCATCGCTTCATATTTTTCCTGCAAATTGGCAAGTTCCATCATGAGCGCATCGCTGTATTCACTTTCCATCTGACGGAGTACTTTCTCCATACGGATTTCAATTTGTACAGCATCCTGAAAAGCCTCCATGGCTACCGCCAGAATACTCTCATCTGACTGATACGACAACAAATCCTGATTGAGGTACCCTATAGTTGTATCCTTGGGCATGGCAACATCTCCTCCATCAGGCTTTATCTCACGGTTGATAATGCGCAATAGAGTAGTCTTTCCGGTACCGTTTAGACCAATTAAACCAATTTTATCCTTTGGCTTAATATGCAGGGAGGCTTCTTCAAAAATAGGCCTGTCACCAATGTAATAACTCAGGTTATTTATAGAAATCATGGCGGCAAATTTACAAGGAAAATTCTCAGACCAAAAGACAATGGCACTTCATCTGAAAAACCTTTGGTGTGCTTAAACAATTTATCTGTACAAGATCTTATTATAGAAAAAATATTATGTTCGGATTGTTCAAAAAGAAAAGTGAAGTAGAAATATTGAGCGCGCAATACAAAAAGCTGATGGAAGAGTCCTATAAGCTTTCACATTCCAATCGCAAAGCATCTGATTTTAAACGAGCAGAAGCAGAAGCTATAATGGATAAGATTGAAAATCTAAAAAAAGGCCAGCAAAGCTAATTTCAAAGCAAAGGGTTCTTACTGTTGTTGTACGGCCACTGTATATCTGGTGTCGTTTTGTCCGTGGGTGGAAAGTACCCCTTTAATGGGGCTGCAATCGTGATAATCGCTTCCATGACAAACCTTGATAAAGTTATGATCGACCATTATGTTGTTGGTGGGATCAAAACCTACCCATCCTTTTTCCGGTAAAAATATTTCGACCCAGGCGTGCATCTGCGCATCCCCTGAAAATAACATGCCCTGATTGATGTAACCGGAAACATATCGTGCCGGAATGCGATAAAGTCTGCAAACCCCAATAAAAAAATGCGCAAAATCCTGGCAAACCCCTTTTTTCAGCTCAATGGTCTCATGGGCACGTGTATGCACATTTGTTTCATCAGGCTCGAATTCAAAATTCTCGAAAATATATTTGTTGAGATACAATAAAAAGTCAAAATAAGATGAAAAGCCCTGAGGCTTCAGGTCATCGGGTATTATAGAATTTTCAATATTGGTATAGGGTGTTTGATTCAAAAACAAATGGTGTTCTATAATAAAGCCATATTCGTTTATGATTTTCATACCCTCTTCAAGAGATATGGGTGTAAAGTCAAAAGGATTAACTTCAACCCGGTTAACAGAAGCCTCCAGGCTGATTTCCAATTTTGAAAAAGTATTAGAGATGTGCAATAACGCTTGTCTGAACCCAAATGTATTTTCAGAATAGTGAAAAGGTAAACCCAGAGAATTGATGAGGGATGCATTCCATACTTTTTGTCCGGGTAGTTCCACGGGCAACAGCATAAAGGCAATAGATGCCTGATTTACAGGATTTTCATACTCATTAACCGCTAAATAGCGGATGCTAAAGTTTGGCATATCAATAATTGAGGTAAACTTTCTCCAAATCTACGTTTAATTCGTAAAGATAATCCAGTGTTTTACCAAGAAAGTCGTTTGGTTGTACCAGTAATTCTTCAATAGTCAGATATTTGAAATATTCTTTCATCCTGCCCACCTTCCAGTCTATGGAATCTTTATGTGGATGCTTGAGAAGGCTGATTTCATTATGATAAAACTGAAGTTCCTTCAAATTATTAGATATTGAACGTGGGAAAGTGCGGTTTAGTATTAAAAATTCGAGTGTATTAATGTCTGTTGGACTCATTTTATATAAACGACGGCACATGTCAAACCCTTCTGCCGATTTAAGAAGGGTACCCCACTGGAACGATTCTACTGATTTAGAAACCTTCATTTCCTGTAACTTTTTAATGTCGGTCAGCTTACTCATGATCATTCTTGTGACCTGAACTGCACTTTCCAGGTGCATTCCCATTTTCACAAAAGCCCAGACTTCGTCGTGCAATAATGAATATTGTATCCGGCTTTTACATATGGCACAGAGTTCTAGTACATTTTGCGTATAATCGTACAGCCCCCGCGTTTTAAAGTAATCTTCAGGATAATCATTTACAAAACGATAAAATTTATTAATCGCTTGCCATAATTCCGTTGAAATAACATCCCGGGCACCCCTTGCGTTTTCTCTTGCAGATTTTACCGAAGATTTAATAGATACCGGCTGGTTTTCTTCCAGGGCTATTTCAACTAATATTAGTGGCTCGCTGAGACTGTCATCAGAAGGGACAGGTAATCCTGCCATATGTAAAACAGATGACAAAGCCAGTTCTTTCTGGTTTTCCAACGGCGCATCGAGCGATGAAAAATATTGAACCTGCATGTAGCGGGTCAGGTTTTCAGTCCTTTCCAGGTACCGACCCATCCAGTATAAATTGTTAGCTACTCTTGAAAGCATAGTTTAATCGATAATCCACGTATCTTTAGATCCTCCCCCCTGCGATGAATTCACAACCAGGCTGCCTTTACGTAGTGCTACCCTTGTAAGGCCTCCATTGAGCACATACTGATGGTCCTTTCCCATTAGGGCAAAAGTACGCAGGTCTATATGTCGTGGTTCACATGTAGTCGTATCCTCAATATATGTAGCATGGGTAGTGAGCGACATCACCGGTTGGGCAACATACTCACGGGGTGTTGTTTTAATTTTTCTTTTAATCTCCTCCTTTTCTTCCCGACTTGCGATGCCCCCAAATACAATTCCATAGCCCCCCGACTGATCAACCGGTTTAATCACAAGCTCTTCCACGTGGTCAAGCACATATTTCCGGTCTTTTTCATTTTCACAGCGATAGGTCGGAACATTAGAAATAATTGGTTCCTCAGACAAATAATACCGTATGATATCAGGAACATAGCAATATACCGCTTTGTCATCTGAAACTCCGGTGCCCGGTGCGTTGATGATGGTAATATTTCCTTCGCGGTACACCGACATCAAACCCGCAACACCCAATACAGAATCGGGATTAAAAGTAAGGGGATCGAGAAATTCATCATCAACCCTGCGGTAAATTACATCTACTTTTTTAGGGCCGTAGATGGTTTTCATATATACAAAACCCTTTTCAACAAATAAATCGCGGCTTTCTACCAGCTCAACACCCATTGATTGCGCCAGAAATGAGTGCTCGTAATAAGCAGAATTATAAATTCCAGGAGTCAATACTGCGCAACAAGGTTCATCTATTCCATCAGGCGCCACAGATTGCATCATTTTAAGCAATTCTTCAGGGTATTCCACAACAGTACGTACCATTGACTTCTGAAACAGACCTGAAAGAGTTTTCTTCATGGCTTCGCGATTTCCCAATACATAACTCACTCCGGAGGGACATCGAACATTATCTTCCAGAACATAATAAAGGCCATCCTTGTGACGGATGATATCTGTCCCGGAAATATGGTTATAAATACCTCCGGGTGGTTCAAAATCCAGCATAAACTTATTGTAATTGGCACTGGAAAACACCAACTCAGCAGGAACTACCTTATCCTTTAATATTTTTTTATCATGGTATAAATCATATAAGAAATGATTTATAGCAATATTTCTTTGTACCACCCCACGGCTTAAGGTATTCCACTCATCAGAAGGTATGATTCTAGGATATAAGTCAAATGGAAATATGCGCTCAACTCCCTTATTGTTCTCTGAATAGGTGGCAAAAGTTATTCCCTGATTGAGAAACGACAACTTTGCCGATTCATTGAGTGTGTTAAACTCTTCATCAGAAAAATTTTTGAAATAGTTGAAAATGCGGCGATAATGTTTCCTTACCTTGCCTTTATCATCAAAAACTTCATCATACAAACCTTCAGAAGCTACATACGCATCAAATATGGCTCTACCGGTGGTTTCGTGCATAAATTTAACTGTATTTAGAATTATAGATTTCTTTCTTCATTGATAATTTTACATCAATTGTTGCAATATACGATTATTTTTACACCAATACTAAAATATTTTACGCGTATTGCAAATTAATTGCCTGAAATATTAATCTAAAATCAATATAAATACATTTTTTCTTGCGGCAGCATATAAAATTAAATGCAAAGTATTTCAGAAGATTACAGAGCTGAATTTTAGCACTAAAACAGTCAAAATGTCTCATTAAATGGTGAATCCATCAAATATTATGTCAATATGTCCTGAATTTTTATGTTGAAATACCGTGGTTACGGATTTGATAGTAAGTTATCAGAAACAAGTAAATATTAAATGCAATGAACCTTAATAACTATACCATAAAATCGCAGGAGGCTATACAAAAGGCAGTTGAAATCGCCAGTTCATTTCAACAATCGTCTATTGAAACAGCGCATTTATTGAAAGCTGTACTTCTGTCAGATGAAAATGTAATCTCTTTTGTACTAAAAAAGCTAAATATAAACCGGCTGCATCTCGATACGCGGCTTGATGAGATCATTCAATCTTATCCCAAAGTCAGCGGTCAGCAGCCATATCTGTCTAATGAAACTCATGCTGTTTTGCAAAAGGCAGAAAACTACTTAAAAGAGTTTGGAGATGAATTTATAGCCATTGAACATATTTTGCTTGGCCTGATCCATGGCAAGGACAAAACAGCCACCTTAATGCGGGATCTTGGTTTTGAAAAAGCTTCGTTGATCACCGCCGTAAAAGAACTGCGCGGTGGAGATAAGGTTAAAGACCAGAACGCAGAAGCCAAGTACCGCTCCCTTGAACGGTATTCCCGCAATTTAAATAAAATGGCCAAAGAAGGTAAAATTGACCCCGTTATTGGTCGTGACGATGAAATCAGACGTGTCTTGCAGATCCTTGCACGAAGAACTAAAAATAATCCAATATTATTAGGTGAGCCTGGTGTAGGTAAAACCGCCATCGTGGAAGGCATGGCACAGCGAATCGTGGATGGAGATATTCCAGAAAACCTGAAAAGCAAAACCATTATTTCCCTCGACATGGGTTTACTGGTTGCCGGAGCCAAATACAAAGGAGAATTTGAAGAGCGCTTAAAGGCAGTGATTAAGGAAGTAACTGATTCCAATGGTGAAATCATTTTATTTATTGATGAAATTCACACCCTCATTGGCGCCGGATCAGGTGGTGAAAGTGCAATGGATGCTGCCAACTTACTGAAACCTGCCTTATCACGGGGCGAATTGCACGCCATTGGCGCAACCACGCTTAAGGAATATCAGAAGTATATTGAAAAAGACAAAGCCCTTGAGCGCCGTTTTCAGGCTGTTATGGTTGGCGAACCTTCAGTTGAAGATTCTATTTCCATTTTAAGGGGAATTAAAGAAAAGTACGAATTGCATCATGGTGTTCGCATAAAAGACGATGCGGTAATTTCTGCAGTAGAGCTGTCGAGCAGATACATCTCAGATCGATTCCTGCCAGATAAAGCTATTGACCTGATGGATGAGGCGGCCTCCAAGCTGAGAATAGAAATGGATTCCATGCCAGAGGAACTCGATGAGCTAAACCGGAAAATTATGCAGCTCGAAATTGAAAGAGAAGCTATCCGCAGAGAAAAAGATAAAGACAAGGAATCATTACTTACCCGCGATATTGCAGAGCTTAGTGATAAAAGAAATGAACTGAAAGCCCGGTGGGAAAATGAAAAGGCTTTGGTGCATGACATGCAAAAACAAAAAGAAAACCTCGATAAACTTAGGTTTGAAGCCGAACAGGCAGAAAAGGCGGGAGATTATGGTAAGGTTGCCGAAATACGCTACGGAAGAATCACTGAAGCCGAAAGCCAACTGAGCGCCTTGCAGCAAAAAGTCGCTGAAATGGGTGAAAATGCCTTGCTCAAAGAAGAGGTGGATAGTGAAGATATTGCCGAAGTAGTTGCTAAATGGACCGGCATACCTGTATCGAAGATGTTGCAAAGTGAAAGGGAAAAATTGCTGTATCTTGAAGGCGAACTGCGTAAACGTGTTGCCGGTCAGGAAGAAGCCATATCTGCACTTTCGGATGCAGTACGAAGAAGCCGGGCAGGTCTTCAGGACCCGAGAAGACCCATCGGGTCCTTCATTTTCATGGGTACTACCGGTGTGGGTAAAACTGAACTCAGCAAAGCACTGGCAGAATACCTTTTTAATGACGAAAATGCCATGGTACGCATTGATATGTCGGAGTATCAGGAACGCCATGCCGTGAGCCGTCTGATCGGAGCGCCTCCTGGTTATGTGGGTTATGACGAAGGCGGCCAACTAACTGAAGCTGTGAGAAGAAAACCTTATTCTGTAATCCTCCTCGATGAAATAGAAAAAGCGCACCCCGATGTATTTAATATACTGCTGCAAGTGCTCGATGATGGCCGGCTTACCGACAACAAAGGAAGGGTAGCCAACTTTAAAAACACCATCATTATTATGACCACCAATATGGGTTCAGAACTCATCAGGGAACGTTTTGAACAATTGAATGAAAACAATTACCAGCGTGTAATTGAACGCACCAAAGATGAGGTAATGGAATTGATGAAACGAAGCATCCGGCCTGAATTTCTCAACCGTATTGATGAAGTAATTATGTTTGAGCCTTTGAATAGGGCAATAATCCGCAAAATTGTTGATATACAATGGAAAGAAATCCAGAAAAGGCTGGCTGAAGCAAACATTGAAATAGACGCCACTACCGAATTGCTCAACCATTTGGGAGAAGTGGGATTTGATCCGCAATTTGGTGCGCGTCCGCTAAAAAGGGCCATGCAAAGACTCGTTCTCAATGAATTATCAAAGCAAATTCTTGCGGGCTACATCAAAAGCGACTCTGCCGTACTGGCAGATTTAGATGCCGACAAAGAAGTGTATTTCAAAAATATAGAGAGTGTGGTTATGTAGATCTTCGAGTGGATGGATGGATGGCTTTATTGCTTCTGGCAAGATGGTGAAAACACTATAGTCATACTGTCAACTTTCCCAAAGATTGCAAACTTTGGAAATTTGCTTCCCGCTAATCAGAGTCTATGGTCCTCGTCTGCGACGAGGACCACCACAACAAGGGCGATAGTCTCATAGAGGCATTTCTTCTTATAATCGTCTTTATCCCGAACGCTGTGCTTTCCGGGATTTCGGTTTGGCCTCAATGTAAAACAAGGACGCAGGCCAATAAACCAAATATAATTCACTTTTTTCAACACCCTCAAGCAGCGTTTATAACGCGGTCAATCACCACAAAAATCCCTTCGAGCTTCCAACTTCGGGCTTCGAACTAAAAATATGGGGGTGGTTGTCGGAGAAAACTCCTCCAACAGGGAGTTTAATGTTTTACCTTGTCATTCCCTACCGGCGATCAACTCAACAGCTAAACGACTCACCAACTAAACACTGGTCTACGAACGACGAGCTATGAGCTCCATATCACCATATCACTATATTTCCAACTAAACAATTCAACAATTCAACACATCACATTATCACCATTTAACAATTAACCATTAACAACTCACCATTAACAAACAAAAAATGTAGTTTTGCACCCAAATACATGAGGGACAAAAATGATCCCACTGTCAATTAAAATGTATTGGAAAACCAACATGCCGCCTGCAATTTTTAATCTATGAGTCGTAAAGAATACACCATAACCATTCTTATTCTCGGAACCCTGGCGACCATCAGTCCCTTTTCGGTGGATATGTATTTACCTGGTTTTCCAGCCATTGCAGCAGATCTGAATACTTCAATAGCCAATGTGCAATTATCTCTTACAAGCTATTTTGCCGGTATTTCTGTGGGTCAATTAATTTACGGGCCTTTACTCGATCGCTTTGGCAGAAAAAAACCACTTTATGTTGGGTTGTTTATTTACATCCTGGCATCGCTGGCTTGTGTACTCACCAATACGGTAGAATCACTCATTTTCATGCGCTTTATACAGGCTTTAGGTGGATGTGTGGGTATGGTGGCGGCAAATACCCTGGTCAGGGATCTGTTTCCGGTAAACAAAACAGCCCAGGCCTTTTCCCTGGTGATTCTTGTCATAGCCGTTTCGCCCATGATTGCACCGGCCGTAGGCGCCTATGTTACTGCCAGCCTGGGCTGGCATTATGTTTTTTTAATTCTTGCGATCATCACTGCTGCCATAATACCAGCGGTTTATTTTATTTTACCAGAGGGCAATCTACCAGATACGGCTTTGTCTATTCGGTTGGTGCCAGTTTTTAAAGCTTATTGGGAGGTGTCAAAAAATCCGCAATTTCTCACCTATATGCTTACCGGAGGTATTGCCACTTCAGCCATCTTCGCCTACATTGCAGGTTCTCCGGACGTATTTATAAACATTTACAAGCTCAACGAAACCCAATATGGCTGGATATTTGGCATTCTTGCTTTTGCCATGATCGGCACAACCCAGCTTAATCACTTATTGCTTAAGGTTTTTTCAAGTCGTGAGATTATACGTATTACCTTGATCTATCAAAGCATATCGGGAATTCTGCTCGTAGCCGGCACCATTTACGATTGGTTTAATTTATACACTTTTGTCGGTTTGATGTTTATTTTTCTTACTGGGCAGGGTTTGACCAACCCCAATGCCGCGGCTTTAACCCTGGCGCCTTTTAGCAAAAATGCCGGAAGTGCATCAGCCCTGATGGGAAGTTTCAGAATGGGCATGGGAGGCCTTGTTTCAGCCATGGTAAGTGTGATGCATGATGGCACGGCCGTACCCATGGTTATAATGATGACTGCGTGTGCATTGGCAGGACTCCTGGCTTTTAGCGCCGGCAGGAAATCTACAGGATAAACTTCAGACAGGGGCAATCCCATCTCTATGGTCCCCGCACCTTACAATTTCATTTGTATTACTGTTTTTCAATTATTTAGGAAATGCCGAAAACCATCTGTCATCTTGAATTAAATATAATATCCTTAATGAAATGATAGATGCATACTATTTCGACAGACCCTTATATTTAAAAATGGCTTTTGACAAATCCTATAGTGAATTGATGCTGGAAACAAACCATACTTCCAATTTTCCCAAAGGTCTGAAAACTTTGGGAAGTGGCTAACTCCATGCGGCTTCGTGTTATTAGTCATTTACTCTATTCAATATTCAATTTTCATTAAATCCAGTATAAAGGCATATTGCAAGGCTACTTCTTTAAGACGTTTAAACCTTCCAGAAGCACCACCGTGACCTGCGTCCATATTAGTGTACAATAAAAGCACATTATCATCGGATTTCATATCCCGCAATTTAGCTACCCATTTGGCAGGCTCCCAGTATTGCACCTGAGAATCGTGCAAACCTGTAGTTACCAGCATATTGGGATAATCTTTGGCCTCCACATTATCATAAGGTGAATAACTCAACATGTATTCATAATATAACAGTTCGTTGGGGTTACCCCATTCATCGTATTCACTGGTAGTCAAAGGAATAGACTCATCGAGCATGGTAGTTATCACATCTACAAACGGAACATCTGCTATCACGCCCTTGTACAAGCTGCCGGCCAGGTTGACTACTGCACCCATTAACAAGCCTCCTGCACTACCACCCTGCGCAAAAAGCCTGTTTGAACTAGTATACTTTTCCGCTAGTAAAAATTTTGAACAATCCACAAAATCTGTGAAGGTGTTCTTCTTTTTAAGCAGTTTGCCACTTTCGTACCATTCACGTCCCATTTCTTCCCCTCCGCGGATATGGGCAATGGCAAACACAAATCCTCTATTCAAGAGACTAAGCCTGGCGCTGCTAAAATAAGGTTCTGTGGAGTATCCGTATGAACCATAGGCGTATTGCAAGCATGGATTGCTGCCATCTTTTTTAAAGTGGTCTTTATGGTACACCAGCGAAACAGGAACCCTTGTGCCATCAGTTACAGGAACCATTAATCGCTCAGTTACATACCAGGTTTTATCAAAACCTCCCAATACTTCCTGTTCCTTCTTTATTTCCTGCCGGCCATCCTCAAAATAAAAATCAATGGTTGATGCCGGTGTGGTCAGAGAACTGTACCCATACCGTAGATAAGCAGCGGCAGGATCAGGGTTATAGGCCAGATAGCAGGTATAGGCAGGCTCCCCAAAATCAATATATTGATCGCGCGTACCCTCCCAGTCAATGATCCGTATTTTGGGCAGGCCTTCACTACGTTCCTCAACTGCGAGCAAATGGGCAAAAAGTTCAAATCCCTCAAGGTAAACATCTGATCTGTGCGGTATAACATCGACCCAGTTTTCTTTTGAGGCTTTGTTTGAAGGCGCTTTTACCAGCTTAAAATTTTGGGCACCGAGGTTGGTTCTGATGTAAAAATAACCATTTATGTGATCGGCACTATATTCCAGATCTCGCTCCCTCGCCTGAAGCATACTGAACTTGGCCAATGGCTGATCTGCAGGTATAAAGCGTATTTCGTCGCTTACGGTTGCAGAAGAATGAATCAGTATAAATTCCCTTGATTTAGTTGAGGTAACGTAACATGAAAAGGTTTCATCTTTCTCTTCGTATACCAATACATCTGTATCAGGATCAGCGCCCAGTTTATGCCGGTAAATTTGATATGACCTGAGCGTCTGGGGATCTTGGCGTGTATAAAAAATGTAATCGTCATTGGCCGACCAGACAAGGTTACCCGTTACGTTTTCTATGGTTTCAGGTAGCATCTGTTGTGAAGCAAGATCCCTGAACTGCAGGTGGTAAATTCTCCTGCCTACCGTATCGGTTGCTATGGCAATATGTTGATGACGGTTACCTGCATTGACAAAAAAAGCAAAGTAATTGTGCCCATGTGAGAGCAGATTTCCATCCCCCAATATTTCCTCTTCAGCTTCGAGGGTTCCTTTTTTCCGGCAGTAAACCGGATATTCGCCACCTTCCACATATCGGGTATAGTACCAGTAATCGTCAATTTTATAAGGAACCGTACTATCATCCTCCTTTATTCTTCCCCGCATTTCTTCATACAGCCTTTGCTGTCCGTCAAGGGTATGCGCCATAACTGCATCGAGATAGGCGTTCTCATCCTTAAGGTATTGAATAACTTCCGGATCATCCCTGTCATTGAGCCAATACCAAGGATCGATACGTACCTGGTCATGTTTGATCAGCTCAACTGGCTTTTGCGGTGCCTTTGGTGGCTCCACTTGTACATCATGCATATGTATGTTGTTTTTATTTTCACTACAAGCAAGCACCGTAAAAACTACAATGCTGATAATCAGATTGTTGATCCCCTGACACTTCATTTTATTTTTTTTGCGAAATAAATAAATTTTTTCGGCTCTACAGCATTTTTATTTCTGTAACAATACCCTTTTTATTCTCGTCTTGAAATTAAGGGGTTATTAATATTAAAAATCCCCTGGTTTTTCCTATTTTTATCACTAGAAAAAACCATTTTACGCATAACAGTACATTTTTAAAACTTAACATGCCATGATGGAATCAGAAAACAAGTTCACTGATCTAATTTTTGTTTATGGTATTCTTAGAAAAGGGACAAACCATGATATGGCGCTTTTGCTTGAGAAAAACAGCACTTACCTGGGTAAAGGCACGGTAAAAGGACAGATGTATGATCTGGATGGTTATCCGGCACTGGTAGAAGATAAAGAACAGGGTTTGGATATTGTCGGAGACATATATCAGATCAACGACATTGTAAAGTTACTGGATGAACTTGATAAATTTGAAGAACTTGGACCAGACTTCGCATGCCCCAATAAATATATTAGAGATAAGATTACCGTAACCTATAAAAATGCCCACTTAAAATGCTGGATATATTTAGCCAATGACCTCGACACCAACAAATGCAAACCATTGGATACAGGTGATTTTCTTGACTATTACCTGGCAAATAAAAGACAGTAAGGGGGCTTTATATATTTTTGATGGAGATTTCTGATCTGTAGTATCTAAAGTTAGCCAATACCTGTCGCAAATCAGGAGTACAGTTTCACATTCTTTTTTTTATCAAAAAGCATCCTGCATCGTTTGGCAGCTACCCGAAGGCGATTTAAAAGCACGGAATTTATCCCGCTATGAGCGGGACTGACAACCAAGCATAACTTGTCCCGCAAAAGCGGGAAACTTTGATAGAAGTACGACTTGTCCCGCCTTAGCGGGAAAGCTTGACTTGACAACTGAAAAGCCACTTTTGAGCAGTTGCTGTGTATAGTTTTTATTCAGTTTTTATCGTAAATGTTGCAGTCAATCCGACACTAAAATTTCTGGGTAATTTCTCAACTCCAAAAATAGCTCTTGAATGTTTCCCTTTTTCCTCCAATACTTTTACAAACAAATCCGATGCTCCATTTACAACAATTGGCGAGTCGTCCCAATCGTCTCCTGATTGGAAGTATGCATCAAAGTGATTTAGTCCAATAATCTTATCAAAACCGATTTTCTTGTCAATTTGAGCCAAAACATTTAATGCGCACAATTCCATTGCCTTGTAACCTTGTCCAGTCGAAATTTCATTTCCTAAACGTCCTTGATAAAGGTATTCTTCATTTAAAATCGGAAATTGGATTGAAATATAGGCAATGTTTTCCCGAACGTTTACTGAAACGTAACTGCCACCTGGTGTCGATATTTTTGGAAGCTCAAGGTTGATTTTTTTAAGGTTTTCTATTGGATTCATATTTCGCAGTTCTGTTTTATCCGTGTTATTTTCTACTTCTTCAGCAGTTTGTTTTTGATTCGTTCTCCTCTATTCGGTTTGACAACTCAAAACGACTGACAATAAACCACAAAGAATTCCACTTCTCAAAATTTTGTTCATTGTACGTGATTTGTTTTCAACTCACTTGTCACCCTTCTCACCTTTGAGCATTACCCTACCAGCTATGAGCTACGAACTATGAGCTATATGAACTCCAACAACAGAAAAAAAATGACAGAAATTCAAATCAAAGAGTTCTGAGGCTGATTTCGAGCAGGATGCCAGGAAAGCTTGTCCTTAGCAGGATGAATCCGCCTTGCAGAACTGACCGTTAAAAAATGAAGGCGAAGGGTTGGGAAGGAAGCAAACAATGTTTGAGCGCAGCGAGTTTTGTTTGCGGCGGGCGGGGCCTTTATTTTAGGTCAGGGCTGTAAAGCGGCGGGGTTTTTTGGTTACTTTTTTGACCTGAAGCAAAAAAGTAACAGAAAGCCAATGTATAAAAAATCTACCCGATCTTTAGAAAAAAGAATATATATAAATCCGCTGCTCACCGATTGGATAAGGCGGTCAACCATTATAACAAAAAAAGGAAACACAGGGCCTTTAAAATGAAGTATGCTCCAATGGAATTCTATGAAAATTACTTATCTTTAAGCGCCCAAGAAAGACCGACGGTGATTATTTATACCAATGGCAATGTAAACTTCGAAGGGGTATTTAACCCCAACGATGTTTGCCCAAGAGAAGAACCTCTGGCTCATAATTGACCGATAGATG
>JAFIEV010000013.1 GCA_020832305.1 Cyclobacteriaceae bacterium
GGGTAGTGGGTGAGGGCTGTGAAATCCCGAGAACGCAGTGCGTCGGGAGTGAAGGGTGAAGCTGGAAGCTGTTTGTAAAAATGACTATAGTCCTTGTCTTCGACGAGGACTGGAAACTACAGCCATTCATTCGTCTATGCACCCAAGGCTAGCGCACGTGTGCCACGTGTGCTTTCTTTCAATATTTTGCAAAAAGTCATGCCGATATTAGACACATGGCAATTTCAATAAACAAGCTGCCTCTTAGCTTTTTCCATATATATACATTGAATATCAACTGTTTACATGATAATATGTGCAGTGTGACATGGGGACAATTGCCATGGCGCCAGGTAGCATGCGGCTTGTAGCATTATAGGAGGCATTGGTGTGCCCGAACGCGTTGTAAACCCTGCTTATCGCATTTAAAAAGCCATTTAATGTTTTGTAAGTTGACTCGCATCCTCGATATAAAACAAGGACGATTTTGGCTTATCCAACATGTTTTTTCTCAGACAGATGCCGGAATCCGAAGGATTCCCATGTCTATAGCAGATCGGTCGCCATGCAAAATCGACCCGGAAAGGGTCGTAGCCTATGGCTTTCCTGACCTTAGTCAGAAGGGCGATTTTGAGACACAAACCACGGCGGCGGTGGGCTTAGCTTATTATGATATATGGATCATCAATGGCAAAATGACCCTCCCCTTAGTACAGTGAAAAGCACTGGATCTGCCGGTTTCATCAACGCCGGATGCCGACCGTAATCTCCAGCTCGACATCCCTGCCCAGCCTTTTTTCAATTAAATTTTTAATATCATCAAGCTCCTCTTCATAGATGGGTTTATCAGAAACAATTTTTAATGAAATTACCAGCGGGTCCATGCGATTAATTTTAACCTCCCGCAACATGGTACCTTCAGCTTCCCAACCATCGAGGGCAGTAATAATTTTATGCTCTTTTACCATCCGGGAAAAACCAAAACCCAATGGAAGGCTCAGCAAGGCCACAAAAATAAAAACCAAAAAGATACCACGCCTGGCAAGTTTAAAAGCGCTGAAGCCAAGTAACAAAAAGGTAACGGCGCCCGCCAGTACTATACCTGCCAGGTTGGTGAGCAAGAGCAGAAAAGCGCCGCTGAATACACTAAAATCACCCCATCCGAGTCCAATGCCCGATACCGCCAGCGGGGGCACCAGGGCCACCGCAATGGCAACGCCCGCCAATGTTTTAGCTACTTCCTCCCTGGCATGGGCATAAGCACCCGCAATTCCAGAAACAACAGCAACACCTAAATCGAGAAGGTTGGGCTTCACCCTGGCCAGAATTTCTGAATTGGCTGTGTTTAAAGGGGTGACCAAAGTGAGAACATATGCACAGAAGAAAGCAGGCAGCAATCCATAAGCTATCGTCATTAAACTATCAAAACTGAGTTTGCGGTCTTGTCTCAATATACCCATTGAAAGTGATATAATAGGTGCCATTAAAGGAGCCAGTATCATAGCGCCAATCACCACCGGGGTTGAGTTTGCAAACAAACCTAATGTAGCCAAAAGGGTAGATAAAACCATTAAGGTAAGATATGATGAGCTCGTAGTGGCGTTTTCCCGCAATACCGTGAGCAGATCTTTAAATTCTTCTGTAGATGCATGCCGAATCCAGGGCAGCTTTCGCGAAATAAGTTCAGACCGGGTTTCACCTACAGGCAGTTCCCTGGTGCGAAAGCTTTCTTTCGGACTGATAAGGTCATTGCTCATTTTAAGATGACGGCCGGGAAAAAAGGAGATGGCCCTGGACTGTATGCTAAGAATAACTTCCTTGCTGCTCAACAGATTTCCATCTATGGTAAATTCTACCCCTGATTTATTTTCAATTTTTATCCATCGGGTTTTGATGTAACCGGCCACGATTTGAAATGGATTTCTATTGAAAAAAGATTTGAATAAAAAATTGAGCAATTCACTCACACTTCGCGGTGATAAGACAATCAGATGCAGCATTCCATCATTTACCACCGAATCATCCAGTATTTTTCTCGATAAAAGAGAGTTTTTACCATGTTGCACCGCCACCATACCCAGTGCCGAAGTTTGCAGGGGTTTTTTATCCTTATCGCGGTATACCAGGGTAAAAGGCTTTGATTGCAGGCTCCCGATTTTTCGCACCACATTAAAAAAGCTGGAAAAACGGGCAAAACGCTTGTTTGCATAAAAACCCCCTGATGTTATACTGGTGGTTTCTCCCAGCAAGACCATATTCAGTACTATGTGCTCATTGCAATACATGAGATCCATAGGCTGGCTTTTTGTCGCAGACATAATATCGTGAATGGCTTCATTCAAATCATCACTAATCCCAAATTGCTTGCGGCCATGAATAAGGCCAGGATGCGGAAGTAATCCAAAAACCCATGACTTTTCGAATCCCATCTGGAGGATCTCCTTGAGCAAGGCATCATTCAGGTAAAGAATCAATTCAGCCCCGGAAGGCAGACTTAAGACATCACCCGGCTTTAAGGCTACACTTTCCTGCACCTTTCCCTCAAAAAGTGCCATCAGGTTATCTTTTACATAATCACTTTTCGCTGAATCATATATTAAAACCGGATTTTTCACAGGCCATTAAATTTTGAGAATAAAGCTATTAAAGAAACCTTTACAAAAATATCTTCTTTAATTTAATATACTCAGATAGCCGAAGTATTTAATCGATTACTAATTTTGACAGAAATTTTAGAATTACTAAATCACTATGCATATATCTGAAATCATCAATCATTTTGCCGAAGACAGGGAAAATTATTTTAATGCCGCCGTACCGCCTATTGCCCAAAGTGCTAATTTTTGCTATAAAACCGTGGAGCAAATGCGTTATGCATTACAAAACGAACATCAGGTGCCATTTTACACCCGAGGAAGCAACCCGACGACCGACCTGCTGAGAAAAAAACTTGCCGCACTTGAGCATACCGAAGATGCATTGTTGTTTGCAAGTGGGAGCGCAGCCATTTCAGCAGCGATTATAGCAAATGTGGCTATGGGAGACCATGTAGTATGCGTACAAAAACCTTACAGCTGGACAGCAAAATTGCTGAACAACATTCTCGGAAGATTCGGAGTAACCCATACCATGGTCGATGGAAAGGATTTTGCAAACATTAAAAATGCCGTACAGACAAATACAAAAGTGATCTTTCTGGAAAGCCCCAACTCCTGGACCTTTGAAATGCAGGACCTGGAAGCTGTGGCCAATTTTGCCGGGGAAAAAGGTATTATCACCATGATCGATAACAGTTATGCCTCTCCCATCTTATGCAACCCCGCAGATTTTGGCATTGATATCATACTTCACTCTGCAACCAAATATATAGGTGGTCACAGTGACGCCGTAGCAGGTGTTTTGTGCTGCAGTCACGATATGTCAATGAAAATTTTTAAAGGTGAATTTATGACCCTGGGAGCTACCATCTCCCCCTTTAATGCCTGGCTTTTGCTAAGGGGATTGAGAACCTTGCCCCTCAGAATTAAACAGGCCGCCAATAGTGCAGCAGCCCTTGTAAACTATCTCGAAAATCACCCAATGGTTGAAAAAGTATATTTTCCTTTCTCCTCTTCATTTGATCAAAATCACCTGGCTGAAAAGTATATGAAAGGAAATGCCGGGCAGTTTACCATTGTGCTTAAAACCACAGATACTGCCATGATTGAAAAATTCTGCAATGCCTTTGATTTTTTCCTGTTAGGTTGTTCCTGGGGAGGCTATGAATCACTGGCATTTCCCGCTATTACCCTGTATGATTCACTCAATTACAATAGCGGAATATTTCCTCCAAACATGATTCGGTTTTATGCAGGTTTGGAGGAAAAAGAATTGTTATTACAAGACTTTGAAAAAGCCTTTAGAGCGATTCAATAGAAAAATACTATTCGGTCTGCCTTATACTGAAATAATTGAGGTTTTTCAGCGCTTCATCCAGCATACGAAAATAGCTTTCTCTGGTTTTATCGTCAAACACTTTTTCTTTTTCGGCAAAAGAAACTTTGTTGAAATTCTGCAAAATTTCATGATTAGCCATAATTGATGATTTTCTGCCCATACGCATTATCAGTTGATTTTATATTTTGGTTGATACTATTACCTTCAAAACACAGAACCTGAATTCTGGTCTTTGTTAAAAAATTATTACCAGTTAAAATCAACAAAAATCAAGCCAAGGCATGCATTATTCAAAAAAATTATCTGATTATTGAAACAGTTCCTTTAATGGTTTGCCGTGTGTAATACAAAATCATAAAATAAACTCCATTGCTCATTCCTTCCCCATCCCAGCTGAATTCCCTGTTTTGGGACCTGAATACCTCTTTGCCCCATCTGTTGTAAATCAAAATCTCCTGAAATTGGTTCCGGCAATTATCTTCCGGCATTTCGGGAATGTGATACACCAGATTTATATCATCTTCGGGATTTGGAGTAAATACATTGGGAGGCATAAATTCTCCTTCATGTATCAGGTCAGTTACTTTTATATAGAGGGTTTTTGTACTGCTTCCGATTACAGGACATGCATCATCTTCTACCGAAAAAGTGAAAGCAAATACAGATTCTCCAAAGTCCTCTGATAACAAGTCACAATCGGTTTGCCAGGTAAAGCCCGAGGAAACATTGGCCCTGCCCATAACATCGGTAAATTCCACACCCAGATTAGCATTATGTAAGCTGGCATTGAGCAGACTGAGCAATATTTCATCACCGTCGCCATCGCTGGCCAACAGATTAAAAGATGCTTCTTTCCCCGCAATTACAGTAAGCGTATCATTTACAAAGCCATCGGGTACCACAATTTTCGGATTCTGATTTGGTTTTGGTTCTACCAAAACTACAACTTCTATAAACTGAGGAGAGGAGTTTTTACAGATATTGTCGTCAGTCGCCCTGAATCGGAATACATACTCCCTGGGCTCAACCAGCCCCCTGATGCAAGGCACCTGCCAGAAAGCTTCTGCACGCGATGTATTTCCATCCGGAAAAATTTCCAGTGAAAAACCCGGCAGATTAGGTGCGGCTATCAATTCTAAGATCAACTTATCATCGGGGTCGGGGTCTTCAGCAGTAATGGTGAATTTTACAGTGCCATCTGTTTGCACTACAAAAAAACCATCTTCATTTTTCCCATCTACCTTTATAATGGGCGCCTGATTAACAAAGGGGTCAACTTCAATGTAATAATGTACCGTATCGCGCAGTGGATTACCACATTCATCAATGTCTTCCACAACAAAAGACCAGTTAAACTGACTCTTCTGGCCAAATGGAAAAAAAGTGCAATCTACATCCCAGCTCACTTCTACAGATATTTCACCTTTGATATTGCTAAGGGTATCGAAGCGTATGCCCACATCCTGGGCTTGTACAGCAGATCCGAAATCATTGAAAAATAAAATCCTGAGGCTGTCATCATCAGCATCAGTGGCCTTTAACTCAAACTGGATAATATCTCCGGCCGTTACTTTTATTTGGTTCTGTTTTGACGCGGGTGTGACGAATTGCGGTGGCCGGTTGGCAGGTCCGGTTTCAACAAATGCCCTGATCCGCAGGGTATCTTTGAGCGGCAGAGGACAAGTGCGGTCTTCGGCAATGATATCAAAAATAAGTGGACTCACATCTGCGATCGGGCAGTCGGGAAAACAAAATGTAGTGAACAAGGTATCGGATGAAGTAGGGATAAAGCCACCCCGCACAGAAAAAAAGGATTGTAGGTTTGCACTAAAATTGACAGGTCTGGCGCGTAAACGCACATTTTCCCCTCCATCCTTATCAGTTATGGCCAGTTCAATACAACGATTATCACCTACGGCAATTTGCAAATCGCCTAATTCAGAAACAAACTGTCCATTGGAGGGATCCCTCACTACCAGATTAGGTGGACTCCCCGGGGATGGGCAATCGATCACAAACATTTGAAAATCTCTGCGCACCTCTCCTATTTTCACTCCTGCCCTGAATTCTTCACACAACACCGAAAAAACAAAAAGTCCTTCAGACGCGGGACGAATGGTGAGAAAACCTTCGCTGTTGATGTTGAGCGGAGGATCGCCGGTAATTTGTACTTGGGCACTATAACCCGGCTGCCATACCACCAGGGGGTGTGGTGAAGGCCTGGGGGTTGGCAAAGCTTCTTCGGTTGAGCTGTTTAATGGCGCCACAAGTGAATATGCCAGAGAATCACCATCGGGATCAGACCCCCTGAAATCAACATAAAAATCTCTTCCGGCACAGGCATAATCGCTCAGTGGCGGAAATAATCTCGGACTGGAGTTTACAAATGGCTGACCGTCTTTGACGATGGGCGGAAACTCAAGGTAAAAAGTCTGGCCGGTTCGGTCAGGACGCTGAATATTGGTAATGATATTGTTTCGGCAACATCTTTCATACACAATGTAATATCCTTGGGGGTCGCTGAAAAGACTAGGGTTGAGCTCAAAAAAACCATTATATTCCAACCTGCGGGTTTGCAAACGATCAATGGTACATTCTGGATTGGTGTATTTTACATCTTCTTCAGCCCTGAGCGGCATAAAGATATTTCGGATGTAGGCATTATCACGTTTCCTGAAAACGGATGCATTAACAGACAAGTCTTTGGCACCCGGTAGTCCATTGACCAGGTCAAAATACTGTATGAGTTTAAACTGATAGGTAAAACCCTGTACGTGCAGCATTTCAAACTCACCGCCGACTATATGTGTAGCTTTAGATACCCCCGATAACAGAACAAACACAACTACAAACCAACCGTACAGTTTCCTCATAATGTAAAATTGAGCATTGCGAAAACATTGAATTGCTAATGTAAAAAAATATTGTGATGGGTTAATGTTTCAGGCGCGCATAATTTATTGTGATTTTCCTGATATTTTTTGATTTAGCTATAAATTTGCCCTTGAAACTTCCGTGTAACAAGGGATTTGAAACAGAAAAGTGATTATTGTTGATGTTCTATCGCTATACGGGAGGGGTATTGACCTTTAAAAAATGGCTTTAAAGAAAAAAAAAATCGAAGGACTCAGAATTGAGCGCGTGGCAGCTGAAGGTAAAACCATTGGTTATTACGAGGGCAAAGTGGTTTTTGTAGAAGGTGCTGCACCCGGCGACCTGCTCGATGCTGAAATTTTCAGAAAGAAAAAGAGGTTTTACGAAGCCCGTCCTTTACAATACCATGAGTTTTCCTCTATGAGGGCAGAACCTTTCTGTAAACACTACGATTTGTGCGGCGGATGTAAATGGCAGCACCTCGAATATATACATCAACTAAACTTCAAACAACAACAGGTTGCAGACAGCTTTGAAAGAATTGCCAAAATACCTTATGGGGAGTTGAGAGACATTATTGCATCAGATAAAACCCGGTTTTATCGCAATAAACTGGAATTTACCTTTTCCAATCGAAAATGGCTGCGGCAGGAGGAAATCGATCTCCAAAACGACATCGATCGCCGCGCCCTGGGATTTCACATACCTGGTCATTTCGACAGAATCATCGATATTGAGGAATGTCATCTTCAATCCGATATATCAAATCAGATCAAAAACCTGATCCGCCAATATGCCCTGAAAAAAAACATTAGTTTTTATGATGTGAAAGAGCATCAGGGAATTCTCAGAAACCTCATCATTCGCAATACTTTAGGGCAAGACATTATGGTGATATTGCAACTGGGAGAAGACCGGAAAGATGTCGCTGAGGAGGTACTGAACCATCTGATCAGGGAAATTCCCACCATCCGCTCTGCGTATTATATCATTAACACGAAGAAGAACGACAGTTTTTTTGACCTGGAGCCGGTGCTCTTCTATGGTGAGCCTTTTTTATTTGAAGAAATACTTGGCCTTTCCTTTATGATCGGTCCAAAATCGTTTTTTCAGACCAATCCGGCACAGGCAAATATATTGTACCAAAAAGCGCTGCAACTGGCTGAATTCAAAGGCAATGAATTGGTGTATGATTTGTACACCGGAACGGGCACGCTGGCATTGCTGGCAGCTAAAATGGGCGTCTCTAAGGTAATAGGAATAGAAAATGTAGAAGCAGCCATTGATGATGCCCGTACAAATGCGATAAATAATGGCATTGATAATGTCAGATTCTATGCCGGCGATGCCAGAGAACTTTTTACAGGCGATATTTTATTAAAGGAAGGCAAGCCAGATGTTATCATAACAGATCCGCCCAGAGCAGGTATGCATCCCGATGTGGTGGAGACCATATTATTGGCTGAAGCGCCAGTGCTTATTTATGTAAGTTGCAATCCGGCTACACAGGCAAGGGATGCGGCCATGCTGGCTTCAAAATATGAATTACAGGTATTGCAACCGGTAGATATGTTTCCACATACGCATCATGTGGAAAACATTGCAAAGTTTACTCTAAAATCATAAAGGAAAATGTATACTATTGAAAATGATCCGGAACTCAATGGCAAATATCTGGGGACCATAACCCGCGATTTTGTATTGGTTTCAGAAACATTGAAGGAAGCTTCTTACCAAATCAGAAAGAGAGGTTTTTCTGACTTTCCCATTTTCCCGGTAAGCAAAAACGAACTACCTATAGGCCTTATGCTAATTGGTAAAGGTGAAATGGAAAACCAATGGAACTACCATGCGGCCTATCTGGATGAGTTTGTACAACGCAAAATTATTGGGGAAGACAAAAAAGCTGAATTTGAAGCGGTGTATAAAAGCCCGGATGAATTCTGCTGCCTATTTGTAGTGGACGGCGCTTTTACTAACTTTTTATTTATACCTTATCCCGAAGACTGATCAGGTACTTTTTATATTATTCAGTGCCTCTTCCATAATCTGAACTCCAGCCGATACCCCAATACGGTCGGCGCCCGCTTCAATCATGGCCTTGGCTATAGCATAATCGCGTATGCCACCTGATGCTTTAACGCCTACATTACCTGGTAAGGCAGAACGTATCATTCTGATGTGCTCAACTTTGGCGCCTGCCGGGGCAAATCCTGTAGAGGTTTTTACAAAATCGGTTCCCGCATCTTTGCACATACGGGTAGCAATCAATATTTCTTCATCGCTGAGATAGGCGGTTTCAATAATCACTTTCATTAATGCATCCCTTGAGTGAATAAGTTCAGCACATTTGGCAAGCTCCGTTTTAACCCATCCCTTATTGGTTCTGAATGCTGAAAGGTTCATGACAATATCCAGTTCATTTGCGCCGTGATCAATGGCCAGGCCTATTTCCTGAAGTTTGTTCTCTGTCAGGTTATAGCCCAGCGGGAAACCTATTACCGTAACCAGCTGTACATGACTTCTTACAATTTCCCTGTGCACTTTTTTGACCCAGTATGGTGGGACACAGACACCTACAAACTGATGTTCCAAGGCCTCATCGACAAGTTTTTCTATATCCTTATCAGTTATATTGGGTTTTAAGATCGTATGTTCTATAAATCTGTTAATACTTTGCATGGTACCTGTCTTTTAACCTAGTATTCAAGTGTTAAAGATAGAACCAAAAAAGAGTTATAAAAAATGACGCAAGTCATGGCTAATGCCAAAGTCCACATTCTTTGCAAAATTTTTTCTTGCCCCTGGCTCGCTTCTTGGGAGGTCGTTTGTGCCCGAAATAACTGGGATCAGAATATTGTGGTTTTCTTGCCTCACGCTCCAGTTTATCGTATTTCTTTTGATTCTGAAACATAAGTTTGTTGAACTCATCAATTTTCTGGTCGTGAAAGTTTTTGGAGGATTTGCGTTTTGATTTACGGGACTTGCTGGAGGCAGCTTCCCTTACCGCACTTTTACCTGCGGATTCACCGGGTTGATATGCCGAAGGGGCCCTTCGCGAATCGGGCCTTTCCTGGGCCTGTGTAAATGCAAAAATGCAACACATGCCCGCTGTGAGCAAAATTTTATAAATCATACGCCTGTTTAACATTGTGCCGTAATGATAACTCATCCATTCCGGCAAAATTGTATAGTCAATACAATAATTGATTCACTTGTATTAAATTTTTGTTTTTTAAACAAAAATCAACTGATGATACTGCCATTTCGCACAGCCTTGTCTGGCCTGATAAATACGAGTTTGCCATCATGGTCTTCAGCCATAAGTATCATCCCCTTTGATTCTATCCCCATAATTTTTCTGGGTGCCAGGTTGGCCAATACGGTAACTTCCCTGCCAACCACTTCCTCGGGTTTGTAATATTTTGCGATGCCGCTTACTACAGTTCGCTGGTCTATTCCTGTATCTACCCGTAGTTTCAACAATTTTGATGAGCCTTTTACAGATTCGGCTTCCAGAATGGTTGCTGTACGAAGATCCATTTTAATGAAATCATCGTAGGTAATGACTTCCTTTTCCGGAACTACCTGAGCCTCGGCAAGTTCATTGCTTGCCCGGGTGGCCAGGAGTTTTTCTACCTGCTTTTCAATGGCCGCATCATCAATTTTTTCAAATAGTAAACCGGGACTGCCTATCTGTAGGTTTTCTGGCAAAATTTTATAATCCCCGGCATTCTGCCAGTCCGGCTGCTCCATCGACAGAACAGCTCTTAATTTCTCAGCTGTTTTAGGCAGGAAAGGCTCAGATACTATAGCCAGGTTGGCCACCAACTGAAGGGCGAGGTTTAAAATATTACCGGTTCCACCAACATCATCTTTGATCCGCTTCCAGGGTTCGGTGTCTGCCAGGTATTTATTCCCTGCCCTGGCAAGATCCATAAAATGAATCAATGCCTCTCTAAATCTGAAGTTTTCAATTGAATTTGCTATTTTTTCAGGACTTTCAGTTAAGGCCTTAATCAGGGTTTTATCGGCCTCTGAAGGTTCACCGCCAAATGCCGGCACTTTTCCATCGAAATATTTGTGGGTCAGCACTATAGCCCTGTTCACAAAATTGCCGTAAATGGCTACCAATTCATTATTATTTCGGGCCTGAAAATCTTTCCAGGTAAAATCATTGTCTTTGGTTTCAGGCATATTGCTGCAAAGCGCATAGCGGAGAACATCTTCTTTGCCCGGAAATTCATCGAGATATTCATGCAGCCAAACAGCCCAATTGCGGGAGGTTGACAATTTATTGCCCTCCAGATTGAGGAATTCGTTGGCAGGAACATTGTCGGGTAAAATAAACTCTCCATGCGCCTTTAAAACCGTCGGAAAAGTGATACAGTGAAAGACGATATTGTCCTTACCGATAAAGTGGATAAGCCGGGTTTTTTCATCCTTCCAGTATAACTCCCAGTCTTTGCCATTTTCCCGGGCCCATTCCCGGGTTGAAGAGATATAACCTATTGGCGCGTCAAACCATACGTATAAAACCTTGCCTTCAGCATCGGGAAGCGGCACCTTAATGCCCCAGTCGAGATCGCGCGTCATAGCCCTGGGCAAAAGGCCATTGTCTATCCACGACTTGCATTGTCCGTATACATTGGGCTTCCATTCGGTATGCTCCTGAAGAATCCATTGGCGCAGCCATTCTTCATATTGATTTAAAGGCAGATACCAATGTTTGGTTTTTTTCATTACAGGCTTCGAACCCGACAACATAGACCTCGGGCTACCCAATTCAGAAGGGCTGAGGGATGTGCCGCATTTTTCACACTGGTCACCGTAGGCTTCTTCATAGCCGCAATTGGGACAAGTGCCCTTTATATATCTGTCGGCCAGAAACTGTCCTGCCACCTCATCGAAATACTGTTCGGATTCCTGTTCTTCAAAAACACCGGCATCATACATCTTCTTAAACATACCGGCAGCGGTCTCATGATGCACAGGTGAAGAAGTCCGTGCATAGTTGTCGAAACTGATGCCAAAACGGGCAAAAGAATCTTTGATATGGAAGTGATACTGATCGATGACCTGTTCAGGAGTCTTACCCTCGTTTCTTGCCCTTATGGTAATGGCCACCCCGTGTTCGTCTGATCCGCAAATGAAAATCACATCTCGTTTTCGGGACCGAAGGTAACGTACATATATATCGGCAGGCACATAAACACCGGCAAGGTGGCCAATGTGAATGGGACCATTGGCATAAGGCAAGGCAGCAGTAACAGTATATCTCTCGAAAATATCTTCCTTCATGTTCTATGGGTAAAATTTGCACAAAGATAGAAATTATCGTTTATAATAAACCACTGGCACATTTAATAGTCGGCCATTGCGCATTGTGGACTTATTTCTACATGGCTAAAGTAGTTCCACATTTTAAGCCTTGTAGGGCTTTGAAATTTTTTCAACAGATTTCGTTATTGTTATATTATTTCGCTTGCAACAGATATTTTTTATTCCAAACCGGTTATTTTTTTTAATTTTATATGCATTAACCAGAAATAGGCACATTTTCTGCACTTTCAGGGTGTTGATATTTTTATAACACAATTTGAATTAAAATATGGATAAGCATACAAAGGACAACAAAAGCCATCATTGGCACGCCATGAAGGCAGATGAAGCATTGGAAGTGCTGGATGTGAAAGTAAAAGAAGGCCTTGACAACAATGAAGCCACAAAAAGGCTGGATGAATATGGAAAAAATGAAATCCCAAAGGGCAAAAGCCGAAGTGCCTGGATGCGGCTGCTAATGCAATTTCACAATGTATTAATATACATTCTGATTATCGCGGCTGTGATTACGGCTTTACTCGATCATTGGATTGATACCTGGGTGATCCTTGCAGTAATTTTAATCAATGCCATTATAGGCTTCGTTCAGGAAGGAAAAGCCGAAAAAGCGCTGGAAAGCATACGCAATATGCTATCGCTTGATGCCGTAGTGACCAGAAACGGAGAAAGAAAAACCATTGAGGCTGAAAATCTGGTGCCTGGTGACATTGTACATCTGAAATCAGGCGATAAAATACCTGCTGATCTGAGGTTAATACAAACCAGAGATTTACGGGTAGAAGAGTCACCCCTTACCGGTGAATCTACCTCAGTTGATAAAATCACTGATCCGGTAGATAAAGAAGCCATTATCGGAGACCGGTTGAGTATGGCGTTTTCAGGGACGGTAGTCAATTACGGAAAAGCCACAGGCGTAGTGATTGCTACAGGCGCAGATACCGAAATTGGCAAGATCAACCAGATGATTTCAAATGTGGTAAAAATCACTACGCCCCTGATTCAGCAAATCGAAAAATTCGGGAAGTGGCTTTCTGTCATCATCTTAGGCATAACCGGGGCTTTTTTCGCATTCGGATATTTTTTAAGGGATTATCTGATGGATGAATTATTCCTTGCAGCCATAGGGCTTATCGTTGCTTCTATACCGGAGGGGCTTCCGGCCATCATGACCATAACCCTGGCCATTGGCGTGCAACGTATGGCACAGCGCAATGCAATCGTCCGTCGTTTACCCTCAGTAGAAACCCTTGGCGCTGTTAATGTGATCTGCTCTGATAAAACCGGCACCCTTACACGCAATGAGATGACTGCCAAAACCATCATCACAGCCGAAAACCATTATAGCATAGAAGGTACCGGCTATGAACCGGAAGGCAATATTATGATCGATGATCAAAAGATCGAGCCCGAAAATGATAAAGTATTATGGCAATTATTGAAAAGCATAAGGGCCAGCAACTATGCTGAAATCAGCAAGGACGACAGCGGCCAATGGAAGCTCACCGGAACTCCCACCGAAGGTGCCCTGCTTACCCTTTCCTATAAAGCCGGATTGAAGGATTTTAAACCCGAAAGAAAAGACAGCATCCCTTTCGAATCTGATCATAAATACACAGCTACTCTTAACGACGTGGAAGGCGACATGTTTGTGTTTTTAACAGGTGCTCCGGAGCGGCTGCTCGATATGTGCGACAAACAACTTAGCAGTAAAGGAGAAGATGCATTGGATCGTGACTTCTGGGATGAAAAAATGGAATTGGTGGCTGCCAAAGGTCAGCGACTGCTGGGCGTTGCATTTAAAAAAGACGAAAGTGGCCGTAAAGAAATTACCCGTGACAGCCTTGAAAAAAACAAGACATTTCTCGGTGTCATCGGAATAATTGATCCACCAAGGGCAGAAGCCATCAGAGCAATTGAAGAATGTAAGGAGGCGGGTGTCAAGGTAAAAATGATCACCGGCGATCATGCCATCACCGCAAAAGCTATAGGTAAAGAAATTGGCATTGGAGATGGTGAAAAGGTGATGAGCGGCCAGGAGCTGGAAAAGATGAGCGAAGAAGAGCTTCGCAAGATTGTTAATGAATATGATGTATACGCCCGTACAAGCCCCGAACATAAGCTCAGGCTGGTGGAAGCACTTCAGGCAAATGGAAAATTATGTGCCATGACAGGCGATGGTGTCAACGATGCTCCGGCCTTAAAAAAAGCCAATATTGGCATTGCCATGGGCATCAAAGGCACAGAAGTGACTAAAGATGCCTCAGAAATGGTACTGGCCGATGACAATTTCGCCTCCATAGTTAATGCCATAGAAGAAGGGCGCACAGTATACGATAATATCAGGAAAGCATTGCTTTTTATTCTTCCCACCAATGGAGCCGAAGCTTTGGTACTCATGTCGGCCATCCTGCTGGGAATGGCTATGCCTATTACTCCTGCACAGATTCTTTGGGTAAATATGGTAACAGCCGTAACCCTGGCACTGGCCATCTCCTTTGAACCAATGGAAGAAAATGTCATGAAGCTTCCGCCCAGAAGTTCAGATCAACCGATTTTAGGTAAAATGTTTTTATGGAGGATAAGCTTTGTTTCCATTTTAATAGGCGCTTTCACCTTACTGATATTCAAATACTTTATGTCACAGGGAGCTGATGAAGCCCTGGCACGTACAATTGCCGTAAATACCCTGGTGGCCAGCCAGTTGTTTTATCTTTTTAACTGTCGCAAAATAAAACTCCCAAGCGTAGGCAAATCGTTTTTCAATAATCCTTATGCTTTCTGGGCCGCAGGAGGACTTATATTGCTGCAAATGGGTTTTGTATACCTCCCTTTTATGAATACGTTCTTTGAAACCCAGGCGATAAAAGCGGGTCTGTGGTTGTACCCCTTAGCTGCCGGAGCTTTGGTTTTTTTGATTGTCGAACTGGAAAAATTTATCATTACCAAAATCCAGGCAGACTAAAGCAAGGATGATGTAAGCTAACCGGTAGCTGCATAAGGCCCGGTTATCTTACACTGCCATCCTGTAAGTCAGAAGGCCGGCTGTAACTGGGATCACTCAGCATTTCATGATCGGTGAGGGTGAGCAAAAATGCCTTCAGGTCATCTTTCATTTGCTGCGACATCTGCACTCCGCCTTCCCTTACATATTTCATCAGGGGATGTACATAATCTGAATATACCACACCGGAACTGTAATGTTCAATAACTTCATCGAGGTTTTTAAATCGGCCATCATGCATAAATGGCGCCCCAACCTCCACATTGATCAGTGAAGGAGCCCGGTATGCGCCCCTGTCCATTGGATTACCGGTTACAGAATACCGGTCGAGCGGATCGTTAAACTCTGTATCTTTAGCGTTGTTGAAAAATTCCAGCGTGGTCATCATGGCTGTACCCGCATGGCAATGAAAACAGTCTGCATCTTCTGAAAAGAAAAGATCGTGCCCCCGAAGCTCCTGGGTTGTAAGTTCAACTTCGCTGCGCAGATATTTGTGAAACTTAGATCTGTAAGAAATGATAGACCTCACAAACTGTGCGATCGCTTTATTGATCCTTTCCATGTTCACCTCTTCTGTGCCAAATGCCGCCTTAAACATGGGGGGATATATCGGTATGGAGGAAATGGTATTGACGGTTTTTTCAATACTGCCATTGATCTCGTCCCTTGCTACAACTGTCATCCATACTATAGATTCAATATTTTTGTGATGAAACTCCGGGCTGGCCGGTACGCCATGGCTGGCAGAACCCAGCCGGGTGTTTCTTTCATGAATATAACCGTTCCAGAAATAACCATTTTGGTTATACACCGCATTGGTGAGCGCGAGCGCAAAATTATGAGTCCTTTTTCCTTCAGGATATTCTGCATCAGGTATACCATGCGGATGGCCACCCGGGAAGCGCGGATGGTCAATCCCGGTTTTAAATCCTTTCTCCTGAACGTGGCATGTGGCACAACTCATGAGCGAATCGGGATGCGTACGCCCTGATAAACGGCCATCATAAAACAAATACCTTCCCAGCTTAATGCCCTCTTCTGTCATGGGATTATCCGAAGGAATATTTAATCGCGTTGGAAAAAACGGAATTTCAGGTATGGTATATGGTGTTGGACGAAAACCCAGGTTATCATCCGGAAGGGGATCAGATTCGGTACAAGCCGAAATAAATACCGAGGATGCAAAAAGGGATAATACCGAAAATATCAACAAAAAATTTTTCATAATCTATGAACTAAGGTTGCAGACCGGCTGAGGGATCTAATACAAAAACATCGGCTTTACCGTTGGCAGAGGCCTTTCCCATCGCCTCCTGCCCTTTCATAATATGACTGCCGTACACATTGTGATCGTAGATAAAGGGGTTTTTAAACCAGTTTTCTATTTGCATAACCAAACCCAGCCGATTGACACCTGAATTGATGGCTATGGGCTGTGACTCCAGAATTACTTCAAACCAGTTTTGGACAAATTCCACCACTACTTCCTGCTCATTGTAAATTTGTCCGACGCCTAAATGAAAATTAAATGGCCTTCGCTGTGACTGTGTATCACGCCAGTAACCATTGAGCTTCATATAGTGGTAACCTCCCTGTGCTCCTCCCATGTGCATCGGCCAAATCATATTAGATTCAGGCGGATTGCTGAACATTAAAGGTGCATTTCTTTCACCCCTGATGCCAAAAATAAAAGAAATTCCCTTGTAGGTACCGGGCATAATTTCATCCGGCATGATATGTTGTAAGGTAGATGGCAGATTTGTATCAATATAATGAAAAGGGTTTGTCGCGCTTAACTCCAGCCTGGAACCATCCTGCCGGATTAATGAAACTTCAGAAACAAACCACTGTACTTCGGTAACTTCATAGTGATTCCCCGCGGCATTGATGTATCGCATATCATTAAGTACCAAATCTGCTCCATCGACCTTATGCAGAAAGCTCAGCTCAAGGGTACCTCCGGCCACTGGATCGTCATTTGTACAGCCACTGTAAAATAATACTGTCAAAAGTAAGACGACTAAAATAAATGCATGCGCTTGATTTGTTTTCATAACCTGAGAAAAAGAATTCCTGAAATTCCGAAAAATGACATTTGTTTAATGTTGATAAAAAATTAAGGCAATAATTCAATATTGCCCGCTATCTTATTAACAGACTTAGCGATCAAAAAATTCTGAGAAGTATGAAAAAAAATGTCGCATAGACAACAAACACACCTAAACTACCTTAAAGTGCTATGGCAATTCAAATTGGTTCAGGCATAATTCAATTGTGTACTACAGATTTTTAGTTTGAGTTTCTATTTCGAGTAGCTCATCAAGTAAAAATTTCTGTAATTCCTTATGCTGCAAAGGTGTTAATCCCGGAGCGGGTTTATGATGATGATGGTGGTGACCATGGTCATGGTCGTGGTCGTGGTCATGATCGCACTCTTCTTCAAAGCCCGGTACTTCAACAAACTGGTGGTCCCACTCTGTTAATTTATGCTTAATTTCATCAATTCGCAGTTTGGCCAGGCTGTCACCTTCTTCAAGACCTGCAGCAAGATTATTGAGAGAGGACTGTAAAGAATTGCGCAAGGCGGCTGCTTCGGTGTGATATTCATAAGCTTCATAAAGCAGAGGATCCTTATCTTTCTTCCCCTGGCAATAGCTCAAAACAAAACACAGTCCAACTAATAACAATGGAAACTGCATCACTAAATTCTTTATTGTCTTCATGTTCGAATCACCTTTTTGCATTACAACAAAAATATCTATAATTTATTTTTTATGCAACATTGTTGCATTTAATTTGCGCTATGAATTTCTTCCAGGCCTACATCATTCCGTTTCTTGCGGTTTCAGCTTTATGCATGATCCCTTTTTTTGGATTGTTCTACAAATTAATACCGTCAGCACTAATACACAAATTTATTCCTTTTGCCCTTGCCATGTCGGCAGGCATACTTCTTGGTAATGCATTCTTTCATTTACTACCTGAAGGACTCGAAGAAGCTACTTCAACGTCTCAAGTTATGATTACAGTGGTCTGTGGCATTTTCGTGTTTTTCATTTTTGAAAAGGCTATTGTATTGTGGAAATTGCGATTAAGGCAAAATACTTTATTGAGTTTAAAGTCAATCGGATTGATAAACCTGAGCGGAGATGCCCTGCATAATTTTATAGATGGCGCTTTAATAGCGGGTAGTTTTCTTATCAACACAGAGACCGGTATGGCAGTGTTATTATCGGTGGTACTTCATGAAATACCTCAGGAAATTGGAGATACCGGAACTTTATTATACAGCGGCTTACATTTAAATAAGGCAATAAAGTTCAATATTATAGCTTCGTCAGCAGCTTTACCGGGGGCTGCCAGTATGCTACTGGCGCACAAGGTTGGCGTTGTATCCTTTGAATATCTGTTGCCATTTACTGCCGGAGCATTTATATATATGGCTTTGGTTAATCTGATGCCTGTACTTTTAAAAAGTGAAAATATAAAAACCATACCGCAATTGATGCAAATAATGGCATTGCTAATCGGTCTTGTTTTCACAATTTATTTAAACGGCGTATCTCACTACCATTTTCCTGACACTAAAAAAAACGTCAAATACATGGGTGGTTTTGATGAATATTTTCCTGTAAACAGATTTCATTGAAGTTCAAAATGGGTTTTTAAAATCCTGTGCACTATCTGATCAATTTCTGTCTCCGTAACATCCCCTCTTTTTATAGCCTTCTTCAATTCTTTTCCATAATGGTTTCTAAAAGGCATTTCTACATCAAGACCTGCATTTATCCCTTTTTCTCCATTGTGCAGCCCTAGAATCCAGTCTGTACTTACAAATCCTTCAAAGCCCCAGTCATCACGGAGGATTTTTCCAATCAGCCTTTCATTCTGGCTGGCAAATTCGCCCATAACTTTATTGTAAGCTGTCATGATGGAAGCAGTTTTACCTTCGACCACTGCCATTTTAAAATGAGGAAGATATAAACTTTGCAAAACCCATAAAACGACGCTCACCATACATCTGTGCGAGTTTTTCTTCCAACCTCATTTCAGACAGCAGGCGGGAAGCTAAAAGGTCATAGTCCGCTGGTCCGTCTCCTGATAAATGGGCCTTATCACCTTTCACATCATATTTGGGATAGTTTAGCGCCCTAATAAAAATTAAACCTGCGCCAAATAACAGGCAAATCAACACAATGCCGATCCATTTAAATATATTTTTTTTATATGACATATTTTTTGGGGGTCATGAAATAAATCACATTAACTTTCACTATCAAAGAACAACTGATAAAAGTGCATGCCTTTAGAAGCATCAAAACCTTTCTCGATGCGTTCACGGTTTCCATGAATATAAATATGAAAATTTTTATCGAGTTTTATCACACTTTTAAAATGTTTTTTCATGTTTTTCACCCCCTGCTGAGAAACTTCAAATTCATCGACAATTTCAATATCCCGGTTCTTCACATAGTCCTGCTTGTAGGATTCAAAGGCATCAATAATTTCCGGTTCTTTTAAAACTTTCTCATGAAAAGAGATTTTATCGAAGGAGGGCTCATTTTTAAAATATGATTCGGATTCATGCATGAGGGATAATTTATCTGACTTAGGTGCTTCAGGGAAAGACTCGACAACAAAATCACGACATAATTGCATGTAATTAACCGTATGATAATATACGTCTGCCCATGGCTTTAAGTGAAGATATTTCTCCTTCCAGTATTGCGCTTCCTGACTGGGATTGGTATGGTCGGTCATTAATATGCGATACCCATCTTCCTCCGAAACATTAAAAATGATACAACCCTTATCAAGCCGGTTGATACGAATGCCTTCATCCTGCTCAATTTCATAGGAACTGCCTTTAGAATATACTTTTATGAAAGTCTCCTTATTTTCAGATTTGAATAAACCGATGGCTGAAGTGGTTTCATCACCAAAACTGCAGTCTTCAAAATACACTGTGTAGAATTCACCTGATTTGATGTTAGGATGGTCTGAAGTTTCAAATAATTCACGGGCCAGTAATCTGGAAGCATCGAGCAGCTCATTTTTATCATTAAAAATCCTCTTTACCTGCTGATAAACAATGTTATTGGACAGGTCACTGTGATGCGAAAAAGTAAAAGTCATAGAATCCTTGAATCCTTTTGTAAAAAAAGATTTAAGCAGTTTAAGTATTTGATCATCAAGATCGGGCATTGACTCCGAAAGTTGTAAAGCTTCATCCTGGATTTTATTGCCTACGTAATGAACTGACAAAGCTGTAATTACAGCATCTGCAAAATGCTTCATTGAAATATATTATATAAGATGTAACAATTAAATTAAGAACAAAGATCAAAAGTAATTTAAAAAATGGTCAGGAACAATGATTTAATGCCTCGGGTAAGCAGTCTGGGTATTTCGGCTAAAAGAAAATAATACAGGCGGTTTGAAAAATAATTTAGCAAAACAAAAAAGACCGATAAAGCCAATTAAGTTTAAAGCATTAAATGCTTTGATAATATATAAAAAAAATGAATATCAATATTTTTTTTGGTGGGCTACATAGATAAAATAATAATTTTGATTGATTATTTCTTTTTAAATCTTTATTTTTATAAATATGCATTGATAAAAGTTCTATTCATTAAACATTAAAGAAATAAATATATGAAGGATTATGTTTTTTCGCAGTCTTTAATAGACGCATTCAGTGCCGAAGACGGCATTGTTTTAGTAGGTGATAATGGCAAGGAATATCCATCAATTGAAGCCGCAGTAAATGATGGAATTTTAAAATTTGAAGCTGTAAAAGTAAATGCAGATGAAAAAAGGCAGGAAGCTAACCAAAGTCTTTTTGGCGTATCGCGCATAGGTTCAGATCAAATTAAAGCGGCATTTCAGCTAATGTTGTACGTGAAAAGTCAGGTCACTGCCACTCAGGTAAATTCAGCAGTAGGAACACTTGGTTATAACCTGGAAATCAACAAAATAGGTCAGAAAAAAAGAGGCAGGAAGAAAAAGGAATAAAAAATTGCTATTAATGGCAGTTTGCAATGCTTTTTGCTCTGAAAAAATGGAATTTATTTTGTTTTAAGACAAAAGTTAAACCTGAAAGTATGTTAAAAAATGAATGGCTAATTGCCATTCATTTTTTTTGCATGATTTTTTTTATGCTTCCTTTATTATTGATAGTAAATTCCAAACTTATTCGTACCTTTGCATCCGCAATGAATTTAAAGCATCTGACCTCAGGTATCATTTTTAAGTAATCCACTAATATTCAAATATATAATCAAGGACAGCATCCTTCACATTCAGCATTTCACAATTTTACAAATACATCTACAGTGACAACATTCGAATCATTAAACATTGCTTCTGGCATTTTACAGTCTATTAAAGACCTTGGCTTTGAAAATCCAATGCCTGTACAGGCCGAAGTTATTCCCATAGCCCTTAAAGGCGAACGGGATATTATTGCGCTGGCACAAACCGGCACAGGCAAAACTGCTGCCTTTGGCATTCCCCTTTTGCAAAATATTGATACTTCAGTAGCTAAGACACAAGCCCTGGTACTATGCCCTACCCGCGAGCTATGCATGCAAATTACCAAAGATATTGAAGACCTGGCTACCCATACTAAAAATGTACGCATTCTTGCAGTGTACGGTGGAGCCTCTATTGAACAGCAAATTCGCGAATTGAAAAAAGGTAATCATATCATTGTTGCTACGCCCGGTCGTTTGATTGACCTTATGGGCAGAAAAGCAGCCCGGTTGAATGAAGTTAATACCGTTGTGCTTGATGAGGCTGATGAGATGCTTAATATGGGCTTTCTCGACAGCATAGAACAAATACTTTCAGATGTACCTGAAGACAAAAAAACCTTGCTGTTTTCAGCTACCATGCCACAGGGAGTCGCCTCAATTGCAGGCAGATACATGCGCAATCCCGTAGAAATCACCATCGGCAGAAAAAACGAAGGTTCTGCAAATGTCACACATACTTATTATCTGGTGCCTGCCAAAGAAAAGTACAAAGTACTCAGGCGTATATGTGATTCTGAACCAGACATCTATGGAATTATTTTCTGCCGAACCCGCACAGAAACCCAGGAAATCGCCAATCGACTTATGCATGATGGGTATAATGCAGATGTACTGCATGGTGACTTATCACAGGCACAGCGCGATAGTGTAATGCAAAAATTCAGGTTGAGAAATATCCAGATGCTGGTGGCTACCGATGTAGCTGCAAGGGGACTTGATGTAGATGATCTTACCCATGTAATCAACTTTAGCCTTCCACAAGATGGCGAAGTATATACCCATCGCAGTGGCCGAACCGGAAGAGCAGGAAAAAAAGGAATTTCTATTTCACTGGTAAACCTCAAAGAAAAACACCTGCTTCAACAAATTGAGAAAAAGGTTAAAAAACCTTTCATCCTTATGAAAATACCTACCGGACGGGAAATTTGCGGCAAACAACTTTTTCATTGGATAGGCAAACTTGAATCAGTTGATACCGATCATCAGCAAATAGATTCACTTCTTCCCGAAATTTATGACAGACTAAAGGATTTGAGCCGGGAAGAATTGATTAGAAGGGTTGTGAATCTTGAATTCAACAGATTTCTGGAAGATTATAAGAATGCGCCAGATATTGAAGTGCCCTCAGGTGAGCGAGGTCAGGAATTGGCCCCAAACAGAAAAAACAAAAGAAATCAGATTACAGGGGCCGCAGAAGAAGGATTTACCCGCTTCTTTATAAATCTTGGCCGTCTTGATGGCATTAGACCCAGCCAAATCATCGATCTGATCAATAAAAACACCAGAGGTAAAAAAATCCCTGTGGGTAAAATAGATCTGATGAGGGAATTTTCCTTCTTCGAAATCGAAAGCAGCTTTACAAAAGACGTACTTGAAGCTATGGGAAATATTACGATTATGGAAAGAAACATCGTGGTAAAAATAGCGCGGGAAAAAGATGATATGCCCAAAGGACGAGATACCTCAACGGAACGTCCATCAGATCAAAATAAAAAAGGCAAAAAAGACCGTATGAAGTCTAAGGCTAAAAGAGGTAGGTATTAACAGGCATCGTCCCGCCTTCTAGAACGCCAGTGATAATCCAATAATTCGTCGGCAAAGTACCTAAACATGTAAAAGACATGATACAATGGAAGCAATGGCAACATTGCTTTTTATTTTTTATTAAAAGTTATTGCATTTTAAGATTGAAGTATTCTTTTTTAAGAATAAATTACAACGTTTTTTGTCAGGTATTGTATCGAATCATGGATTATTATGTATTTTTACGCCAATAATGCAATTTATCATGCAATGAATGCAAATCTGAAAAAAAGAAGTATTGCAGAAGCTCTGTATTTTTATTCGAAACCAGTCAAATGAAATATACTTTTGAAGGGCTAAGTTCACAGCAGGCCGAAAGCCAAAGGAAAATTTACGGTTCCAACGAAATCAGTGCTCAAAAAAAAGAAGGTTTTTTTGATAAATTGATTACTAACTTCAAGGATCCTATTATAATTATACTATGCATAGCCCTGCTGATACTGGTCGTATTATCTTTTTTTGGTGTTACCGAATGGTACGAAGCAATGGCCATAGGTGTAGCTGTACTATTGGCCACACTTGTAAGCACTTATTCAGAATTTAAAAATGAATCGTCCTTTCAAAAACTACAGGAAGAAGCCTCCAGAATAACCTGTAATGTATTTCGAAATGGCCACCTCGTGCGCCTGCCTATAGGAGAAATGGTTGTTTCTGATATAGTTTTATTGCAGCTAGGCGATAAAGTACCAGCCGATGGAATTATTATTCATGGTGAAGTAAAAGTAAATCAGGCATCACTTACAGGTGAGTCAGAAAGTGTCACCAAGAAAGTCATGAATGGTGATTCACAGGTAAAACATCAGAAAGTTGAAGAAACTACAGAGGATCATAAGCTTTACAGAGGTTCTGTTATTGAAGATGGTGAGGCCATATGCAAAGTGGAGGCCGTTGGTGACAATACGCTATACGGTAAATTGGCCAAAGAATTATCTGAAAGTGATGACCGGCTTTCTCCCCTGCAGGTTAAACTCAAAGGCCTCGCAAGATTGATAAGTAAATTTGGCTATATAGCGGGCTCCCTGGTATTTGTCACATTTCTTTTTAACAAAATTGTTCTTCAACACAGCTTCGATGCTGTCTTAATCAATAACTATTTTCAGCAATGGGACCTGGTTATACAGGACTTCCTCAATGCAGCAATTTTGTCTATTATTATTGTTGTGGCTGCAGTGCCTGAAGGATTGCCTATGATGATAGCCATTGTGCTTTCTCTGAACATGCGGAAATTGCTCAGGGAGAAAGTATTGGTAAGAAAGCTGCTGGGTATTGAAACTGCTGGAAGTCTGAATATCTTATTTACTGATAAAACAGGTACCATAACCAAAGGTGTATTTGAACCTCATATTTTTATTTCAGGTGGCGGTGGGGTTTATAACCGTTATGCCGATATCCCTTCTGCACTAAGAGAAGTTTTATGTTTTGCCATTGTTGAAAACACATCCAGCATCATTTCTTCAACGGGTAATGTTGAAGGAGGCAATCAATCGGGCAGGGCTTTACTGGCATTTATTGACAAAGAAGATCTGGTTAAAAAAAGTCAATCGAAGGTTAAACTCCTGCACAGTGTTTTATTTAATAGTGCCCGAAAATTTTCGGCTGCCAGGGTAGGTGGTGAAATCCCTTTAAACAGCAATTCTCTTGATCAAGTCACATTAATAAACGGAGCCCCCGAAATCCTTCTCGAAAATTGCACACATTATCTTGGAGCAGAAGGAAATTCCTCACCACTCAATTATGAAGAACTTTCGTCGCTGCTCGAAGATTTATCGAGAAAAGGAATCCGTTTGATCGCCATTGCAATGTCTGATCAAAATATTCCTGAAGACGACAGCCTGCCAGAAAAATGCACCTTGATTGGCATCATTGGTATTCGCGATGAAATAAGAGCCGAGTCAAAGATATCTATTGAAAAAGCGCAGGATTCAGGCGTTCAAATCGTCATGCTAACCGGTGACCGAAAAGGTACTGCGGTAGCCATCGCTTCGGAAGCAGGCCTGCTCAATGGTGATAAAGGTCATATCCTCACATCTGAAGACCTTCAAAATTTCAGTGATGAGGAGTTAAAGCTGATCCTTCCTAAAATACATGTTGTAGCCCGGGCGCTGCCTACCGATAAAAGCCGGCTGGTGCGAATTGCCAAAAGCCTCGGCCTGGTGGTAGGTATGACAGGTGACGGCGTAAATGACTCATCGGCCTTAAAACAATCTGATGTGGGGTTCGCAATGGGCAGTGGCTCAGAGGTTTCAAAAGAAGCCAGTGATATTGTCATACTAGATGATAATTTCTCATCATTGTCCAATGCCATACGCTATGGCAGAACCATATTTAAATCGATCAGAAAATTTATCATCTTTCAATTAACGGTAAATCTTTCAGCTGTGAGCATCGTATTTCTCGGTCCGTTTTTTGGAATCGAGTTTCCGCTCACGATTATCCAGCTTTTGTGGATCAATATTATTATGGATACACTGGCCGCCATAGCCTTCGGTGGTGAACCTGCGCTTGAGCGCTTTATGAAAGAACCACCCATCAAAAGAGACGCGCATATTCTTACCAGAGACATGGTTAGCTCAATCATCACAGGAGCGGTGTTTATTTCGGCATTCTCTCTGTTTTTCCTAACCAGCGATTATTTTAAAGGAATATTTACCCGAAACGGCGTATATAACGAAACTGTTTTTCTAACCGCCTTCTTCAATCTCTTTGTGTTTTTTATAACCCTCAATAGCTTCAATGCGCGAACAGAACGCTTTAATCTGTTTGAGAACATCTCACAAAATAAAAACTTCATCAGGGTAATATCACTCATCCTGGGCATGCAGGTGCTATTTACCTACATTGGCGGTAATGTATTACGAGCCACTGCGCTAACTATGCATGAGTGGCTCGTAATTATTGGGTGTGCTTTGCTTATTATCCCCATCGACTTAACCCGTAAACTGGTGAAAAGATGGGCCGATAAAATATATCAGATTTAAAGACTTTTTAAATACGCAATACTCTCCGGAACACGGGTATGCACATCGGGACTTTCGTCCTCAATATAGAAATATTCGATATTGGTCTTTTTCGCCGCTTTAAGGGCCGCAGGAATATCAATCTGTCCTGTCCCCAACCGCACATCGTTTTCTTTTGGCGTACTGCCTGTAAAATCTCCTGTTACTCCTTTTTTAAGATCTTTGAGGTGCATCAGTCTGAAGCGTTCAGGATACTTTTTAAGAAGCTTTACTGGATCATGTCCGGGATGCGATACCCAAAGCAAATCAATTTCGAAGCTCACGTATCGCGGATCCGTCTGGCGGACGATATAGTCAAACAAAGTACCTTTCTCATAGGGACTGAATTCATACCCGTGATTGTGATAGCAAAAATACAATCCACGTTCTGACAATTTTTTACCGGCCGTATTAAAATCTGCAACCGCTTTTTTTGCATCGTCAATGGTAAAAGGACGATCATGAGGTATCCAGGCAACCCGTACATACTTAGCGCCCAGGGTAATGGCATTTTCAGCCACTTCCTCTGTTTTACTGACCAGGTCATTATAACTTACCCCAAAGGAAGTACAATACATATCACGTTCGTCAAGCAATGCCCTTAACTCTGCGGCAGTCTTGCCAAAAAGACTGGAAAATTCCATATTGCGTATACCAATACTGTGTATGAAATCGAGGGTTCCGGGTACATCCTTTGAGAAACTTTCCCTGAATGTGTAGGAGACCAAACCAGGATCAGGCAGAAGACCTTTGGCCTTTTGCGCCATTAAAGTTTCTGCTGTCAAAACAAGCACGCTTAGGGCGATCAGGAATAACTGAATCTTTTTCATAATAATTAATTTTTGTTGCTTAAGAAAACGTAATATTAAGGAAACTCAATTGTTTTTCCATTATATCGCAGGGTTTGAATAAGGAATGGATTCAGTCCTGACGCTGACGGAATAGCTGTTATGGGTTGTCCGCCACCAACAGATACTGAATATTGTCCGGGTTCAATGGTAAATACCCCGCTTTCATTGGCAAGGGCAAAATCGGCCGGGTCGAGCTCAAAGTTTATTCGCCTGGTTTCCCCCGCTTTCAGATTAATTCGCCGAAATGCTTTCAAACTTCTCAAAGGTAGGGCTTCCACGGCGTTTTCCCTGCGGATATATACCTGAACCACCTCATCGCCATCTCTTGCCCCTGCATTACTTACTTCAACACTTAGTTGTATTTTTCTGCCTGCCTGCAAACTGCCAGGGCTCAGCTTCATTTTTGAATAGGTGAATTGTGTATAACTCTGTCCATAGCCAAATGGATAGAGTGGCGTGCCGTTAAAATAACGATAGGTGCGTCCCTTCATGGAATAATCCTCAAAATCTGGCAAATCTTCAATTTTTTGATAAAAAGTCAGGGGTAAGCGCCCCGAGGGGTTATAATCTCCAAAAATTACATCTGCAATGGCATCTCCACCAAACTCACCGGGATACCATGCGTGAAGTATAGCCGGAAGGTTTTCTTTTTCCCACTGAATGGAAATAGAGCTACCGCCCAACAAGACCAGTACTACTGGTTTGCCAGTGGCATGTAATTTCTGCAACAAGCGGGTTTGTACCTCCGGCAAGCGGATATGCGTACGGTCACCACCGTCAAAACCATCTACTTTTACCGGCATTTCCTCTCCCTCAAGGTGCGGAGTAAGTCCCATAACTGCTACAATAAGATCTGCATTGGCTGCAACCTCCAGGGCCTGCTTTTCATAATTTCCCTCATCTGGCCTTCCCCAGATAAAATGGGATTGCGGATCTGAACCATCGCTGAACATTTCAATTTTCACCTTGTAAAACCTTCCAGCCTCGAGCTCAACCGCTTTAGCGATTTCCGTCGGATGATGGGGATTTCTAAAGGAAAGCAACAGGGAATCATCGATGAAAAGTTTAGCCCCATTGCAGGCATTCATACCCAGTTCATAGCTTCCGCTTTCTGCAACTTTAATAAAGCCCGTCCAGCGCACAGAAAATGCATCTGCCATGATCCCGCTTACGGGTGTTTTGTCCTTCCATATAAAATTCACCTTTGCATCAACCCTTGTAAAAGCAGGGGTTCCCTCCCATGAAGGATTGTCAAAGTATTCACCGTACAATCCATGACTTGTAGCATCCCGGTTAGAAGGATACAGTGCAGTAGATGGCACGGCTTTCAGTACGGTGACGCCCTTTGCAGGTTCTGAACCCTGTGCATAATATATCCTTGTCTGGTCAGAAACTTTATTCCGAATTGCCTCAAGTACCGTAGACATATGTTTTGATGTGCCGTGGTAATTGCCAAGCAGTACCTGATAGTCATCTGCATTTGGACCAATAACCGCCAGTTTAGATACTTCTTTTGAGATCGGAAGTATTTTATCGGAATTTTTTAACAAAACGATGGATTCTCTTGAGGATTGCAGCGCCAATTGTCTGTGCTTTTCTGAACCCACCACATCATAGGGAATGGAGGCCCATCTCACATTTTCAGGCTGGTCAAACATGCCAAGTCGAAACCTGGCTGCAAATAAGCGCACCAATGCCTGGTCAATTTCAGCTTCTGCAATTTGGCCTTTTTCAACAGCCTCCATAAGATATGGGTCGTAAACATTTCCACAGTTGAGGTCGGTACCTGAACGCACCGCAAGGGCAGCCGCTTCAGAGGCAGTAGCACTTACGCCATGCCTGTCGGGTTCAAAGAAATCCCGAATGGCCCAGCAGTCACTCACCACATAACCATCAAAATTCCATTCATCCCTCAATACACTTTTCAACAGCAGATTGCTTCCACAACAGGCCTCATCTCTGAATCTGTTATAAGCACACATTATGGAGGCTACCCCGCTCTCCTTAACCGTCAACTTAAAGGCGGGGAGATAGGTTTCCCGCAAATCCCTTTCCGAAACATTTACATTAATAGAATGCCGCGTCGATTCAGGGCCACTATGTACGGCAAAATGTTTGGCCGTGGCGACCAATTTAAGATGCCTGGGGTCATCGCCTTGTAATCCTTTAATAAAGTTCACGGCCATTCTGCCGGTGAGGAATGGATCTTCTCCATAGGTTTCCTGACCCCTGCCCCAGCGAGGATCTCTGAAAATATTGATGTTGGGTGTCCAGAAAGTGAGACCCTGATAAATATTACGCGATTCAAGAGAAAGGTATTTATGGTGTTTAGCCCGCGCTTCATCAGAAATGGCCGTAGCAATATGAAACATGAGCGGCTCGTTAAAACTTGCTGCCATACCGATGGCCTGAGGAAAAACTGTGGCAATACCGGCGCGACCTACCCCATGCAGGCATTCATTCCACCAGTTGTAAGCGGGAATCCCCAGCCTGTCAATGGCCGGAGCATCATAACGCATCTGAGATATTTTCTCCTGCAAAGACATTTTTGAAACCAGGTCCCCTGCCCTTTCCTGAATACTAAGTGCCGGATTCAGATAAGCAGGGCCCGGCGTTTGGGCATAGGAGTAAAGGGGGATCGTCCAAAAAGCGAGTAACCCCAGATAATTTTTTAAGAATCTGTTCATTGTAATAGGAATTTTAAAATAAAAAAATGTAAAAAAAACAAAAAACCAGTGCGTGAATATAGCAAAATGCCAGATGGACGGCAAACTATAAAATGGCTTTATTTTGCTATGTTAAACACAACAAAAACAAGCTGTGTCCGAAGTTTTTTACTCAATCAGATAAATTGAATGGGTGCTTCTAAAATTCAATTCACTCCCTTAATTCTACCGGCCAGTCTGCTATTCTACAGAATCAGAGATTTATATGATCTGATGTCAATTTAGGATCCGTTTATATGACAGATCAAACAATTCAAAAATATTATGAAAAATCTATTGTTAATTTCATTAATTCTAAGCATTTCAATTACGATGTTCTCTTGTAGTGATGATGATGCTGCCATGCCAGAGCCCGATCCGCCTACCCTGGTGCAGGCGGCACAGTCGGCAAATCTGAGTATTTTACTGGATGCAGTCGGCGCGGTGGATGGAATGGCCAATGCATTATTGCAGGCTGAAAACATTACGGTTTTCGCTCCAACCAATGCGGCATTTGAATCGGCCCTTTCGGCATTTAGTGCCAATAACTTAGCCGAACTGGTTGAAGCCATCGGCGGTGTGGAAAACCTGGAAATAGTACTGGGTTACCATGTTTTGCCTCAGGTTTTCTTCGCATCTGACATCCCTGAAGGAAGCACTGAAGTACAAACCCTTGCCAACCAAATTGTTACCATAAACAGGTCTGGAAATCAGGTAACACTTACAGATGCTGTTGGAAATACCTTTGCTGTGACTACAGCAGATGTTACAATTGAAAACGGAGTAGTGCATGTGATAAATGGTGTACTATTACCTGAGTTAGAGATTGAAACGACTGCACGTTTACTCATTCAGGAACATCCTGACTTTGGAAATATTTTTACAGACCATGACGGAAAAACCCTGTACTACTTCGCCAATGATGTTGATGGTAGTAATAACTGTACCGGTGGATGTGCAAATAACTGGCCCATCTTTTATGCCGCTGCAGAAAATCTGGAAATTGAAGATCCTGATTTCGATATTGATTTATTCGGTTCAATTGAAACCGATGCCGGAATGCAAAGTACGTATAACGGATGGCCCTTGTACTATTTTGCCAACGATAATGAGCCTGGTGATGTAAATGGTGATGGCGCCAATAACATTTGGTATGTTGCAAAACCCGACTATGATCTCATGGTCGCAAACGGTCAGTTAACTGGCAATAATGGCACAAATTACATTGTAAATGAGGCTGGTGAATATGTCGAAGGCAATGGCAATACCCGATATTTTGTTGATTTTGGAGGTAATACCTTATATGCCTTTGCCAATGATGCTTTCAATGAAAGTAATTTCGGGGGTAGTGAAGATGTCTGGGCAAGGTTTAGGGCAGTTGTCAATGTGGTTCCATCTATTATGGATTTAAATGATTTCGGGATTATTGCAAACGAACAGGTTTCCTTCAGAGGCAACCCACTCTACTTCTTTGGCAGCGATGAATCTCGTGGTGATACAAAAGGTGTAAGTGTGCCTAATCCGGGTGTCTGGCCTGTCGTTAATGATGGTACTGTTGCTTTAACCCCTCAGGAAGAGGGCTAAAAGTAATTTTCTTACTTAAATCAGATGGTTGTTAATGTTGTAAAACAGGATATTGAAACTAAATAAATCAATAAACCAGGCGATTTTCAGCACACCCTGATAAATGCTAATGTTTAGCTGCTGCACCTGCTCCCCTTGGATATCGCAAACTTTCAACAAGTTCCTGAATATCCTGAGGCGGAGCAGGTGTAATGGCTGATACGAGGGTTGATACCACAAAATTTAACACCATGCCCAGGGTTCCAATACCTTCCGGAGAAATTCCCCACCATAAATGATCTGGGTTGTTTAACTCAGGAAATATCATTTTAAAATAAATGATATAGGCCGACGTGAAAGTTAGTCCTGTGATCATACCAGCAATAGCTCCTTGTTTATTCATTCTCCGGCTGAAAATTCCCATTACAATGGCTGGAAAAAAAGATGAAGCTGCCAATCCAAACGCAAAGGCAACTACTTCTGCTACAAATCCAAAATTCATAATACCAAAGAAACCGGCAAAACCAACGGCAACAGCTGCCGACATACGCGCTACAATCAATTCACCTTTTTCATTGATATCGGGAAAAAGATTTCGTTTAAACAGATCATGGGCTACAGAGGTAGATACGACGAGAAGTAAGCCCGCAGCAGTAGACAAGGCAGCTGCCAGACCCCCTGCTGCAACTAAAGCGGTAACCCATGCAGGCAAATTGGCAATTTCAGGATTTGCTAAAACCATTATATCCCTGTCAATGGTAAGTTCGTTTTTTGAAGGGTCCTTCACGTACTGAATCACTCCATCGCCATTTTTATCATCAAAGGCAATAAGCCGGGTTTCCTCCCACATTTTAAACCATTCCGGCATTTCAGCATAAGGTCTGTTACTTACGGTATGAATAAGATTGGTTCGGGCAAAAACAGCTACAGCCGGTGCCGTTGTATATAAAATAGCTATGAAAATCAGGGCCCATCCCGCAGAAATCCTGGCATCTTTTACTCTAGGTACGGTAAAAAACCGAACGATCACATGGGGCAGGCCTGCAGTGCCCACCATGAGCGCCATGGTAATAAAAAATACATCAATCCGGGATTTATTTCCATCGGTATAGTTGGCAAAGCCCAGTTCGCTGTGAAGCTTATCAAGCGTATCGAGCATGTAGTTTCCATCAGGTAGTTTTGAGCCAAAGCCAATTTGGGGTACAACCTGGCCGGTCATAAGCAGTGAAATAAAAATGGCGGGCACCATATAAGCAAAAATCAATACACAGTATTGCGCCACTTGTGTATAGGTTATGCCTTTCATACCGCCTAATACAGCATAAATAAAAACGACTCCCATGCCGATAAATATCCCTTCGTTAATTTCAACTTTCAAAAAGTGGGAGAATACAATACCTACCCCTCGCATCTGTCCGGCCACGTAGGTAAATGAGACGAAAAGGGCACAAATGACCGCCACTGTACGGGCCGTATTGGAATAATACCGGTCACCCACAAAATCGGGTACGGTAAATTTGCCGAATTTCCTCAGATAGGGCGCCAGTAGTAGTGCCAACAACACATATCCACCCGTCCAGCCCATCAGGTATACCGAACCATCATAACCCATAAAGGAAATTACACCTGCCATGGAAATAAAGGAAGCGGCAGACATCCAGTCGGCTGCAGTTGCCATACCATTGGCAAGAGGTGGAACACCCCCTCCTGCTACATAAAATTCTTTAGTCGAACCTGCCTTAGACCAAAAGGCAATACCTATATAAATGGCAAAGGTTATGCCTACAATCAGATAAGTCCAGGCCTGAACATCCATAGTAAATAATTATTTTTCATCCACATCAAACCTTTTGTCCAGGCGGTTCATAAGCCAGACATACACAAAAATCAGAATAACAAAAACATAAATACTGCCTTGCTGGGCAAACCAAAACCCGAGTTTAAAACCTCCGATGCGAAAACGGTTCATCCAATCGGCCAGGATGATCCCTAAACCAAAAGAAACAATAAACCAAATGGAAAGTAGTATAAGAAGATAGTAGAGATTGATTTTCCAGTATTTTTTCCGGTTTTGTGCATCCATAAAATAGCTTATCAACTAAAGGCCAACAATATAATGATGTTTTTATAAACACAAAAAAAGTTGACAAGGATTATGAAAAACTTATTAATCCTTGTCAACCTCTTGCCAGTGCCAGCAATTTTTAATAGTTGAAATTGCTATTCCAGAACTATTTTATATATATGACTGGTATTAAAACGAATAGCCGGTAGGTAAATAATGCCATCACCCGGGGATGCAGCAAATAGCGGCACCGCCCTTAACCGGTCATCCTTCTTACTGAGAATAATTTTTTCACTTACTCCACCGCTGGCATCTATGGATATCCATTTTACATCCGTCATATTTTTAATATCGTCATTGTAAAAAATATGATAACTTCCTTTAAGTGGAACTGCTGCGAAGGAAGTAAACTGCAATAATTCGTCTGTAGAAACCTGGCTTTTCTCTATTAACCTTGTGTATATAAGTTGCCCGTTTTTATCAAAACGACTTGCGATGATGTTTTTATACTTATCTGCCATATCTACCGTTGGCGTTACCCCTGAGAAGACACTCAATTTAGCCTGAAGTACAGGTTGGCGCTGATAATGCTCTGCAAAAATCGCACAACTGCCATCCTCTTCAGCAAATATCTGCTGTACATTGTATTCATTTACATTGTCAGACTTTTTCTGCCGGCTTTGAACTTCATTGATCTTTTCAAGCATAACGTCGCTTAATGCATGGAATTTTCCTTTAATGGAATTTCCTGACAGTTCATTCAGAATGAATGTGCCGTATATTTCAAGGTTTTCCGGATTGGCATAAACCCCGGCAATCATGGGCTTGTTATTTTCGCCAAGGGTTAACCTCGCGTTTGAGATAAAAGAACCCGGCGAATCAATGGAAATTTCCTCAACCTCTGCATCAATGGCTTTAGCTTTGTACAATTTATAGGAAAACTGATCAGGTCTTTTCTTAAAATCCTTGCTTTGGTTGGCACTCAACAGGGTATAAATCTCACCTTCGTTATTTATGACAACATCTTCAACGGTGAGCCGCTCTGCCCGGTCGTTGAATCTCATATGCCCTTGTTTTCCTGCATTTTGTGAAATATCGTATTCGAGGGTATAAACTACCCTTGGTGGCAATGAAGCATAAGTATTGTTTAAGGTAATGAGAATCTTATTTTGATCAGGGCTTGTGTAGTGGGAGAATATATTACTTCTCCGCCATCTGGCACTTTCTCTGGAAAAATAATTTCTGAAAACACCCGACATATCAATCGCAAAAGCCTCCGGGGCAAAAGTCATTTTCTCAGAAAAAACAGTTTGCGAAGCTCCTGTTGCCCTGTCGTGCTTGCGAATGACAATATGATCTGCTTTATCAGGCATCTCTTCAAATTCCAGTGTATGCAGCATACCATCGGCAAAAAAGACATATAAAATCTCTTGTTTTCTATTGTCTTTTAAACGGCTGAGGTCCTGATAATTGAGCTCATCATCCATAACCAGAATTTTGAGTTTGTCGTGGTTACCCACGAACCAGTCCCTTGAAATGGCCGCAACTGACTGTTGATCTCCGGCCCCTAACATATACAGATACTCCGACTTTTTTACTTCTTTTATTTCTTGTTTGCTGATTTGTTGAGCTATACCTGTCTCAAACATTGAGCATATTGTTAGAAACAAAACTGAAAGTTTTCTCAGGAAATTTAAATTACCAGACGTAAGAAATCTAATCATGATGATATTGTTGAAATAATTAAATTAAGAAGTGAATTGCGATTTAGAAACTCAAATCAATAAATCCCCGGCGAATGGAAGGTAAATTGGGATTTCATTTTTTTGATGATGGGATGGCATCAACAATAGAATGGCATACATCCCACAGAAACAAACAAAAACAAAACTAACCTATGAAGCCAATTTTACAGAAATAACAAAAGCTTCATAGGTTATAAAATTTATGTGACCTTATTGATAATTCAATCGTTCTTCTTGTCTTACAAGTTGATAGACACACCGAGGTTTAACCAACCGAATGCACCGCGTCCGCCTTCACCGTATATACCAAATTTAGGATTGAGCATGTAGCGAATACCAAATACAGGGCCAAAAATTACACGCCCCGAGCTTGAAGAATTTATGCCTCCGGTAAAAGAAGAATCGTAATTCCAGCTGTACACTTCATATCCCAATAGAACACGTACATACCAGTCGATTTTATCCTCATCGATATTCATATCAAAAGTTTCGTTGAGAAAAGGTGTAGCGTGGTAAATACCCTGAGCTCCAAATGAAACAACAGAAAATGTGTTTTTCCAATCATTGGCACCAACGTTATACCTGTAAGTTCTACGCATATAACCCGCATAAGGCCCTACGCCAATTCTGTCTGTTACATGGTACGAAAGACTCGCATGAAGTGGTAAAGTAAAAGAGGATGATCCGGCCCAACCCCATCCATAACCTATCAAACCAAAGGACAAACCAGGATCGATTTGTATGGTTCCCTGACTATAAGGCTGCGCTTGTACCGGAGATAAAAAGAAAAGAAAAGCCACACTGGCTAAAACTGTAATAAGCTTTTTCATAATTAATAATGGTTTAATGTTTTGAATAACCTATGGTCGAGGTACATGCAAAATCAACTGTACCTTACAATTGCAAATAAGAGAAATACAAAAAACATTTCATACTATTTTGATATAAAATTTTTAAAAAATAATATAAAAGCCTGTAAGTCCATAATTTTCCAAGAAAGTAATTAAAATACAACTGAATCAAGACATAAGTCTAATATCCACGGTAAAACATGGGTTTTGAGGTCAAAGGACAAATTCAAATTAAATAATATATTAAAAATTACCCTATATTTATAAATATAAAATTAAGAGAGCAAGACTTCGATAATCACAGGCATGTGCCATTTTCTTTAACGAATATTTTAAATTATAACCATATCTGTAATTCATTCTTATATCGAAGAAATGCCGGATAATATAATGTATTCTTTTGCGACTCAATCTGGCCTTAATCTGATGAATTTTTTTACTATCATCTGATCTATTGACACTTAAAAGTCGCAAAGAAGACATAATCCATTGTCGCTTATAGTAAAGAATAATTTTAGTCAAACGCATGACTAACATAAAGGTATTCTGATAATTATCAAATTTTGCAACCATACTGTAAGCATCCAGTACATTGAAACATTGGATACTTTCATCGAGAAATCGCATATAATAATCCCAGGACATTCTTGAAATGGGATAAAAATGTCCGAATTTCAGGCCGGGCTCGTACCAGACATCATAACCGGCCATGGCAAAAAGATAGCAGAGCTCATAATCGCCACCTGAGCTCAGGTTGTTGCCGATCCGGTCACTGAGTTTATTCTGGTAGCCTGTACTGCGAATGCCTTGATAAACCGACTTTCTGAAAACGGCCCCGGCGCCAAATACGTAGTTGGCTTCAACCTTTCCGGCAGCGTGTGCCTGGGGTCCGGCCACTACCAAGCCTCCCCTTTCAAGCCAACCGGGTGGCGGCACTTCAAAATGGGCTGTGCCTAATCCTCCGGCAACTCCGATGGATGGGTTGTTTTCCATGAGCTTAAAGGCAATGATGATGTATTCCTGATCCAGCCAGTTGTCATCATCGCAAAAGAGGATGTATTCGTATTTTGCCACCTCTATTCCTTTTTCCCTGGCCTGGTTTAAACCCGGATTAACCTGGTAAACGATTTTTAGCACATCCGGTCCCTTATATTCCCGCCATAATTCAGCTGCTACCTGTGCAGTCCTGTCAGCAGAAGCATTATCTACTATGATCACTTCCCAGGAAACAACCGGATTGATTTTCTGTTTAGCAAGATGCCTCAGGGTTTCGGGCAGTCGTTTTTCACTATTATAACAGCATACGATAACGGAAACCCCTTTCACCAATTTATCCATATCTTAATCCGTATTTTTAATGCTTTCCAATACATTAAGGGATGTGTATACATATCGAAGGCTGCATTCATCTGAGCCATAGCCCCTTCCTTGCTGCGCACATCGTGCCACATGTAATTGGCGGTGTCCAAAGCATAAAAAGCATAAAATTTTCTTGCTTTGCGGTTAATTGCCTTCCATTTGATTGGATCGAAGAGATGGCGGGTACTTTCCATAACAAACCTGAGGTCTTCTACATTTCTGGCACCTTTGAAATAAGCGCCGGTAATGGATCCCTGATGCCTGCGATAAGCAGCCATAATTTCAGGATGGTAGGCAATGGGGTAATGCGCTGCAATGCGTATCCACATTTCCCAGTCTTCACCATAATGAATGCTGTGAAAGCTGCCCAGTTTTTCATAAACTTCTCTCTTTACGACCATAGCCACCGACTGCAAGCGTTGACGTGTGCCCAGTCTTTCAAGCATATCAGGCACGATACCGGGAACATCAGATTCGGGCTGTGTGTGATAAAGAAAGACACCACTTTCGCGTATGTAGCTGTAGCGGCAAAAAGCGGCACCGGCTTCAGGAAAACCCTGCAGCAATTTCTGCATGTTCTGATAAAAACCAGGTTTTACATAATCATCGCAATGATGTAAATGCACCCAATATCCTCTTGAAAGCTTGATGCAGGTCTCAAGATTTCGGAGGCTGCCCACATTTTGTGGCTGACGGTAATATTCTACCCTGTCTCCACCCAGCGCGCGGGTTATTTCTTCTATGTCACCTATGGTGCTATGGTCATCTACCACCATAATCTGCATTTGGTTTCTCCCTATATCCTGCGCAAGAACCTTTTGCAGGGCCTCCTTAAAATACTCAGGTTGGTTATAAACCGGTATCATCACCGACCAATACGGCCTCTTAGCTTCTCCAGAATAGGGAGGAATCACCGGCGGGGATTTAGGGGTTCGTTGCAGAAAAAAATCAGAATTATTGTTTTCCATTTTCATTAAATAGCCTGCTTTTCACAAAATCGGCAGCAAATTTCAGAAGACGATCAAATCTATTCATTTTCAATAAAAATTGTATCGCTGTCCTTTTTGGCAGATTACGACCTAAATACTCAATCATATATTCTTTTTTCCACCACATGGCCTCCTTAATGCAGGAGATATCCTTATGACAGGCTTCTTTATTGATTATTTGATGGTTGATCTGATCCAGATGCCTGAATAAATGAATGATGTCATCCACTTTACTCAATTCCATTATACCTGTAAAATTATGCCTTAAAGCCTCAAAAATGCTTGGGGGCAAAATAAAATCTTCGCCCATGTAATACTTTAGATTTCTCCAAACATTTTCTCTGTTGTATATATCATAATCATTCTTTTTCAAAACTTTACACAAACTTGAATCAGAAATGCGGTAATCCAACAACACTTCATCGATATTGAATATGGGGTAATGACGCGAAATGCGCCAAAACAGGTCAAAATCTTCCGAAAATTTTTTCTGATACTTACCGATTGCTTCAACAGCCTCCTTTTTATAAATCACCGTTGGATGATACACCCAACACTCAAAAGTCAGGTTGTAATACAAATACAGATTTCTGAAAACCTGAGTTCCAATTTCTTCACCATTGTCATTTATTTCCCTTGCCCAGCATGATACCATTGCACATTCAGGATATAGATCCATGACTTCCATTTGCTTTTCAAAGCGTTTTGGATAACTGATGTCATCTGCATCCATACGGGCGATATATTTTGTCCTTGAAATATCAATGCCTTTATTCAATGTATAAGTAATACCCCGGTTGAAATCATTTTTAAGATACTGTATCCTTGGCTCATCATAAGACAATACAATTTCCTGAGTATTATCCGTGGATCCATCATCAATAATTAAAAATTCAAAATCAGCATAGGTTTGCTGTAAAATACTCTCAATTGCCGCTTCGAGATATTTTTCTGAATTATAAACCGGCATTAAAACAGTGATCAGGGATTTCATAGATTGTAGTTGTTTTCCATCGTGAATTATCTGTTCAAAAGCGTATTTTAAAACCAACCGAAGCATTTTTCCAGCACCGGGAACTGAAAATATCATCTTTCAGGTCAGTTCCCCTTCACCATAACTGAATTCAAAGTTTACATAATTTAACAGCTTACTTAAAAAGGTTTTCAAGCTTTCGGGGAAGCTCAAACCTTATTTTATACCATAAGGGTTTCTTATATCTCATTAATGCTGTTTGTAAGGATTTTTGAATTCCTGGATTACTGATTCTGTGTTGCGTGAGGTATCTGGCGAACCATTTGAGAAAATATTTACGAACTTCATGATATTTTCCCGAAGCTGAAACCACATCAACACATGATCCTTTTCTTTGCCTGTAATTCTCAAAACATAAAGGACTAATCAGTACATGCCCATGCAAATATACTTTAGATAAGAAAGCCTGATCTTCGTAAAGCTGATAGTCACCCCGAAAATCATTTTCAAATCCACCTATATCGATACAAAACTGCTTTCGTATTAAAAATGAAGAAGGACAAGGGGCAGCAGCTTCTGTCATAGGATAGATGACAGGGGTTAACTCACCTGGTTTAAAAAAAGTCTCCTTTTCCAGACCGGCGACTTTAACCACTATATCATCTTCAACGTTGCCGGTGTTCCAGCTCCTCCAATAATTTGATGCTCCTACGATCATATCTGCCTTGGGATATTCCCATACTTTTTGCACTTGAAATTCAATTTTCCCCGGATGCCAGTAATCATCGGCATCCAATAATGCAATGTATTCTCCCCTGGCTTTAGCAATGGCGGCGTTTCTTGTCACACACACTCCTTTGTTGGCGTGGTGCTCATGATCCATATAAAAAATTCTATGGGGTTGACGAGTTGCCCATCCCTTTGCAATTTCTGACACATGAGGATCTGAGCCATCGTCAGCCAGAATAAGTTCCCAGTTTGTATAGGTCTGATTTACTACGCTTTCTATTGCTTCGTTTAAGAATAATTCTTCATTGAAAAACGGAATAATCGCAGTAATCAGGGGTTGAGTATCCATATCAATTTCTAAATAAAAACCATTGTTGCAGTTGTTTCTCAAAAGCATCTCCATCCAAATCCATAACCTGATACCTGCCCAGGCGGAGTGTATGGCTATGCGGCTCTACAGGTATGGCCTCAGTGGTAAAAGCCTGGTCTATATCCAATTCAGCCAGTAATGCCAGGGTTTCCTTGTTATAGCTGCCAAAGGGATAGGACATATTCCACACTTTTTTCCCCATTCTGGCCTCTAAATTGGTCTTTCCCAGTAATATTTCCTCCCGTGCTGTTGTATAATTCAATGCCGGGAGCGCGGGATGTGAATGGGTATGCGCTCCGATATTTATTAACGGATGATCAGCAAGTAATTCAAACTGCGCATCCGTCAAGGGATATCTTCTTTGGTCTGGTTTATAATGATTAGCCACATAATCTAGAAGCTGTTCTGCCATCGAGTCCCTCTGAAAAGGCGGGCATTTTCTGAAGATGTCCCAAACTTTATAAAATATCTCGTGTCGTTGGCCTGGGGCCTTTTCCCAGGCAATCCAATCTTTAGTGTGGGCTTTCATGGTTTCGGCATGCATATTGGCATCCTGGCCCAAATCAAATTCAAATTTTTCACCGGAATGGCTGAGTTCAATTTTTTCTGGCAGCGGTATGTCTGAAAGAAAAATGCTTTCAAGCATATCCCACCAAAATTCTTTCTGCTTTCCTATGTAGGAGGTATTGATAAAAAAGGAAGCAGGGCATTCATATTTTTCCAACAGAGGAAGTGCATTTTCAACATTGTCGCGATAGCCATCGTCAAACGTTATGCAGACGGCTGGTTTTCTGAAACTTTTTTTGCTGTTGAAATCCCCGATCCTGGAGGCGGGTATTACATTCCACTTTGTCAAAACCTGAAGCTGCGCTTCAAAATGCCTGGGGTGCACGGCTATTTTCCATGGATCCATCTCAACATCATCAATGCGATGATACATCAACACCAGTATTCGTGGATGTCTGAAATTTCTCAATCGATTCATTAAAGAGCCAAAGCCAGTCATGATCAATGCTTAACGGCTTTTACACAAATCAACATCTGATAGTAGGGGTCTTGCAGATCATAAAAACGCGGATCTACTTCGCCTTGTCCTGCGCCAAATAAAAAGGCAGAGGCCAGATAGGCATTTCCAAAAACCTCTAATTCATAATTTCCTTCGCCGAAAGTCTCATTCATAAATTTCTTTATGGAGCGATCGGTAAAAGACCAGTACCATGTGGTGGCCCATTCTCCGACTTCAATCTGGCTGATGCCTGGTACGGTCAGCAATAAACAGCCTCCCTTTTTTAAAACACGTTTACATGTTTCCAGTGCATCTTTCACATCCCAGATCAAATGAAGCGTTTGCGTAAGTATGACACAATCAAAAGCATCCGATGGCAGGCCAGGTGCATCGGATAGATCCCCGATAAATGTAGCCTTTTTGTTATTTTCATTTACGTGAAGAATATCTGAGATTTCCACATTATTACCCCCTATCATCAGGGTATATTCATTATCTCCAATTTCGAGTACCCTGCCTTTAACACTATGGGCATTAGAACGCAAAAAGCGCTCAATAAAAAAGCGATCTATGGGCCCGCCTCTGTCAAATCCATAACTTCTGCTGAAGGGTTCAAATCTTTCGAAATGGCCGCCATCTATGGTATTGGGCAGCAAAATACCTCTGTTGAGGATACCTTTTCTCCTTAAGAACCTCGCCAAAAAAACCGGCATAAGACTTTCGGCCCAATATACCAGATAGAGTTTTGATCTTTTCAGTAAGTACTTCATATATTTCTTTTTATCATATTTTAAAAGCAATAAAAGCTCATCATGGCTTATTGGTTTCTTTTGTTCATCGTTGTGATATTTCTTCCATAACTGCTCACAGTAATATTCTTTCCATACCTTCTTCCCTCTCTTCAGTGCAATTGACGCTTCTGAGGTTTTAATGAATGGCCTCTGTCGATCAAGTACTTTCAATACATTCTCAAGCATCAAGGGTATGTTGCCCGACATATTGCTGCTATGCAGGCGATAGTTTGCGATTAACTTATCGTGGCAGACAACGGGATATTGCCGTGCTATTTTACAATAGAGATCATAATCTTCACAGGCCTTCATGCTTGTGTCGTAGATCAAATCATCAAATACATGTACCTGATACATTACTGCTGCATGCATCCCTATGTAATTGCCTTGCAATAGGGCCTGATAATGGTTTTCGTAAACCGGCTGGTAATCCTGCTCTACAAAAGGTTGCCCTGAAATCAGGTCCGACTTAATGTGTCCCCCGGAAACAAAACCGCATTTTGGATGTGCCAGCACATATTGGAGGTTTATCTCAATACCTTCGGGGAACAAGAGATCGTCGGCATCCAAAAAAACCAGAAAGGCACCACGAGCATAATCAATACCCTTATTGCGGGCTGCCGATAAACCCTGATTTTCCTGATAAACATAAATGATATCTGATTGAGACAAACAGTAGTCACGGGTATGATCTTTGGATCCATCATCAACCACAATAATTTCTGTATGCCTGTAAGTCTGCTCACGCACACTTTGTACAGCATCAGGTAAATAGTGTGCATGGTTGTAGCAGGGAATGACTACCGATACGATCGGTTTATCCGAAAAAGTGTTTTCGTTGGTCATGGCAGTATAATGCATAATATCTTTACGAATTGGCGGGATTATTTTTTTGTTTATGATAGTAGATAAACCCACTTATAATTCCCATGATTTCATTCAATATGGTACTGATTCTTCCTGAATCACGGTTTTTTAAACTCATATAAATAAGTTTGGGATAATACCGAATCAGGAACCTTAAGTGCTTAACATTCCCCTCGTGCCCATGATTTTTCCATTGCAAGAGAATCGCCGATGTAAATCCACGCATATAATTAAAAATTTGTCGCTTGTATCCTTTCATATCTTCTCTATGATGGTGAAAAGCTATGGCCTTGGGTTCATATCGTATACTCAAACCGGCAGCTAAAATCCGGTACCAGATTTCTGAATCCCCGCTGCAACCCGAAGCACCGGCGTCGAGCCTTTCATCGAAATATCCGATTTTTTCAAATACCTCTCTTTTAAATGCCATATTTGCCCCTGCCCCTATTTCCCAAACGGGTACTCCTTCTGATACATGAGCCTGAAAAAATGTTGAATCATAATGTTTCGCGACATAACCCCGGTTAAAGGTCCAGTACCTTTCAAACCTGTACCGGGCCAAAGTTGAAAGAGAGGCTGTAATTATTAATCCCGTAAGGGCATCCGGATTATATCGTGCAAAGGATAATGATATCTCTTCCAGCCAGTTGGGTCTTAATTCCACATCATCATCGGTATATGCAACAATAGCTGAGTTGGCATACCTCGCCCCTGTATTTCTGGCATAATCAAGACCCGGTCTGGGCTCCACCAAATAGCTAACCTCAGGGAACTCTTTGACCATCAATTCAGTCGACCGGTCTGAGGGCGCATTGTCCACAACAATAACTTCGTGTGCCTTCATGGTCTGTTCTCTGAGTGAAAGAAGGCATTTTTTAAGTGCCTCGGTTCGGTTTCGGGTACAAATCACTACTGAAACGGTCGGAAGGCGCTCATCCTTAATCTTCTGAGCCGTATAGTAGAAGTCCAGAATATTTCGCCAATTTTCCCGATTCTGAGTGTCTCTTTGAATGAAATCCAGAAAAGGTTGAATTGCCTTCATCACTAAACGCCCATGCTCCCCGACGCTTGAAAGGTTTGTATTTTCTTCAATAAATAAATCCCCAATGGCGATATTTTTCCACCAAAACACCTGATACACCGGAGAATACTGCAATCCTTCGGAAGGTATTTCTGAACTTTCGCTCAGATCAGTATGTACAATATGATAAGGTTTAAAACTTGCCATCTTACAAACTCAATTTGGCTTCCTTAACTTGAAAGTTAATAGGAAAAGAAGGCCTCACATAGCCCATCCATTTTCCATACCAACCTATGGTCCTGTGATCTTCCACTTCAAAAAAGATACTTTCTTCGTGATAATAAAGTTCCTTTGTTCCTTCCTCGACAAATATCAGGGACAAATAGTAAGAACCGTCATTTAAAAAATTTCCGGGAATTTCCATACTGCCTTCCACCAAACCGGTATCAAAGGTTTGTAAAGGTGAGGAAACATCAAAAATACATTCTCCAGCCAGGCTAAATAAATGAACCCCAATACACATTTTCAAATTTTGTTTTTGATTCCAGAATTGAAAATTAAAAACCAGGGGCGTGCGTATATCGATATGATCCTGCCCTTCTACATAGCTCGGATGGAGCGTAAGGCTTTTGATTTTTATGGCATCATTCCCGGGGGCTTCCTGGATATTTGGCCAGGATTCACTGAGGCGGTTGGACTGTTCGCTATTTAAGTAGGCACCAATAATGGCATCCGTTTGTCCTATTTTGGTCAAGCGACCCCTTTCAAGTAAAGCAACCCGCTGACACAGGTTTTTTACCGCCTGCATATTATGGCTCACAAACAATATGGTACGTCCCTGATTTTTGGATACATCCCGCATTTTTCCGAGACATTTTTTCTGAAATTCAGAGTCACCTACGGCCAGTACTTCATCGACTACCAAAATTTCCGGATCTAAATGCGCTGCAACGGCAAAGGCTAAACGCACATACATGCCAGATGAATACCTTTTCACTGGCGTATCGATGTATTGATGTACCCCTGAAAAATCGACAATCTGATCAAATTTTTCCCTGATTTCCTTTTTACGCATACCCAGAATATGTCCATTCAGAAAGATATTCTCCCTTCCGGTGAGATCCTGGTGAAAACCTGTACCTACTTCGAGCAAACTGGCTATGCGGCCGTATCCTGATACCGAGCCCTTGGTGGGCAGGGTAACCCTGGATAAAATTTTAAGTAAAGTTGATTTACCGGCACCATTTCGGCCCACTATGCCTAAAACCTCTCCCTCTTTTACAGAAAGGTTGATGTCTTCGAGTGCCTTTACATATTTTATATCTTTGCTTTGCTCCCTGATGTTCTGACTGCTCAAATCAATAAAGGGATCTTCTTGCCCTTTGACCTTTACAAGCCACCAACGGGTGAGATCATCCTTAAGTGTGCCGGTGCCAAAATTACCCAGGCGGTATATTTTATGAAGATTTTCTATATTAATAATGGTATCCGACATCGGTACTTTTCAATTTACACTTTTATTAAATAACATCCACCACATTTTGCTCAGCCCTGTTGTAGGCTATAACGCCTAAAATCCATATGATCAAAACAGTAAGGGCACTGATTAAGAAAAATGACCATTCGAAGTATCCACTCCCAAGCAATCCTATTCTGAATGTCTCAATACAGGCGGTGAGAGGATTGAGCCAGATTATAAATTTGTATTCATCAGGAATGATGGAAATGGGATAAAATACAGGCGTTGCAAACATATACAAGCGCAATCCGAATCCAACCAGATTGTAAAGGTCCCTGTATTTGGTGGATGCTGAGGCTATTAACAATCCTATACCCATACCAAACATCCCTGCCATAATCAAGGCCGCCGGAAGCAACAATACGTTCCAGGTTATATGTATGGATGCCCCGGCGAAAAGGTATACCAGATACACCACCATAAAAAGTAAAAACTGTATTCCAAAGCGAATGAGGAAAGAAAATAAAGAGCTGAATGGCACAATAAGCCTCGGAAAATAAACTTTATTGAATATCTCAGTATAATCTTTAAAAATACCCGCACAAGCGGCAAGACATTCACTAAAATAATTCCACAGAATAATGCCCAGAAGGTAAAAAAGCACCGGCGGAAGTTCATCTGTGGAAATACGTGCCACCCTGCTGAAGATCACAATATACATGGCAGCGGTAAGAAGAGGCTGCAAAACCAGCCATGCCGGCCCTAAAATCGTTTGTTTGTAGCTGGCCAGAAAATCTCTTCTCACAAATTGCAGTAGCAAATCTTTATACTGCCAAAATTCCCCTAATTGAAAATCAAACACCTTTCGCGATGGTTCAATCTTCCATCGCGGAATAGCAGAGCGTTCATCCATACACTGTTCTTGGTAAAAGAAGAAATATTCTTTGCAAATTTATATTAAAAGCCCGAAAATCTAAACATGTTATCGATTTTTTTCAATGTTTGCAAATTCAGCAAATCAAATTTTAGGCGGTAATTCAAAATAATTTACCAAAAAGCATAAGTAAATCATACGCTTACCTTAGCATAGGATCAAAAAAAACCTCTGAAAGCATCCAGAGGTCATTTATTAATCTGTCTTTTTTGAAATGTCAAAAGGTAATTCCAAAGCTGATGGCATTTAATTCTGGTCCGCGTTCATTGGCAAACAGAGGATTGAGATCATAATTCACAAACAAGTCTACGCCTCTGAAGCCAAGCACTCCTCTCAAACCATACCGCAGGTTTTCCAGGTAGTAATTATCACGCTCCCGATCTCGCTGCCTTCCCCCCTCGCGCCATACCAGTTTGGTATAACTGCCAATTCTGTATCCTGCATATACTCCTGCTCCTATGCGAAAACCATCGTTGTTGCGACTCCAGTATTTATAGTTTTTGCCTTCAACATTCCTGACTTTTCTCTTATAACCAAAATCAAACATTGGCACGGCACTGAAGCCCAGGTAAGAAACAGTCAGTTTACTTTTTATGGTATTCAGGTCGGGGTCGAGCGGTAAAAAAGCTGCCACGCCATCTTCCCTGAAAAGTCTTACCGAAGGATCTTGCAGTTTAAAATTGTACCAGCTTAATGATGGGCCCCATTGCAATGACAAGGGTCCTACCAAGCGTGTTTGCCAATTTGACTGCATGCCTACATACCAGGATCCCCATGGTCTTATACCATAATTCTCCCCTATTGCATCAGGAAATTTGCCATTCTGCAAATAATTATTGAACCCGAGGTCAAAATTGGTGCTGTGGTGTGTCCGTTTTTCAGGTTTTCTGACCTTTTGTGGTGCGGCAGACCCGGTTTGCCTGGGTGTATTGGTTTCTATTTCAACCCCAGTTTCAGACATTGATTCAAATTCCTGTTCCAGGCGTTTAAATTCAGATGTTTCCTCTTTCCTAACCCTGTTTTCACGTAGGTACATCGTGCCACTGGTGTCTTCAATCAAAAGTGTTTCTTCTGTGATTTCTTTTTCCATCAATGTGATTTTTAAATCTTCAATGATGGTGTTGAGATCATAATTTGCCAGGTCTTCGAGATCGCTCATCTGATCGACATAAATGATCACTTTACTTTTTTCGCCGAAAATAACCTCCAGGGTATCCTTATCTGAAACCTCTGGTGTTTTGACCGCAGCCATTACGCCTGACATTAAAAAGGAACAAAGAATTAAAAGCATGTATCGTTTCATCTGATTAATAATTTAGTTTTTTAGAAACCCTGTGCTAAGGCGCAGGTTTTAGGTTGTATGGTTAATATTGTATCGCTTATAAAATACCAATTTCTGTCTGCTTGCTGCTCAGGGCTCATTTTCCTCAGTACGATCAAAAATCTGATCATTTATCCTGGACCTGATGCCCCTTAGATTGATGGCCAGAAGATCGTCTTTAGCATCGCGCAATTCTCCATAAGAAAGTTCTCCCTCTTTTATTTCACGTGCCAGTGCTACAAATCTGAGCAAACCACGTTTCTCCTTATTCAGTTCTTCAAAGTCTGGCTCTGTATTATCCTTTGTCTCCTCCGGCTTCCCGGGTTTGTATATCACCTTTAAAGTTTTGGGACGCGGGGCCTCCTGTGTTTTAATCTCAAGGCTCTTTATTTCAACTTCAGCCAGCAAGGGATCAACAGCAACTTCCCCTGGGCTTACCACCACTTCAGCCTTTAATTCTTCTTCCAGAGGCACATCTGCTTTTAAAGCAAATAATTGATTCCCCTGAGCTTCAACTTTCATGCTTTTATCAGCTGTCGCTGAACCCTGCGAAGTAGAAGGTTCATCTGCAATTTGCTCTGAGGGCTTCTGATTTTGATGGTGCAGATTCTGCTGAACAGCGGGTTGCTGTTTATCAACCATTAACAGTTCCTCGTCTGTACCTGACCACCTCCACCAACCCAAGGTAGAAAGCAAGAAAATTGACGCAGCTACTGAAACCGGCCACCATGGAAAAGCTTTCTTCTCCCGGGTCATTTTTGCCTGAAGCTTATCCCAGGTGGCCGCAGCTGGCTGCTGCTGCAGATTCTGAAGCTTGCCTTTTATAAAGGCATCCAGCTTGTTCTTTTCATTCATGGCGATGTAGTTTAGAAGTCACATTATGCTCATGGTCTATTAATCTTTTTTGCAATAAAAGTCTGGCCCTGCTCAGTTGAGATTTTGAAGTATTTTCACTGATGCCCAGCATTTTTCCTATTTCTTTATGGTTGTAGCCTTCAATGGCATACAGGTTAAATATGGTGCGATATCCGGTGGGAAGATCTTCCAGTATTTTCAATATGTCATTTGCATTCATTTCCATTTCGAGTTTATGGTAATCGGGTTCTTTGTCTGCTTTTTCAATATCTACTTCCAGGTACATGGTTTTATTTTTTCGTAGAAGGGCGAGTGCTTCATTCACCATAATTTTTCGCATCCATCCTTCAAAGCTGCCATCTCCTTTGAACTGATCAATTTTTTGAAAAATCTTTAAAAAGCCGTTGAGCATTGCATCTTCAGCCTCTGCATCATTTTTCAGGTATCGGCAGCAGGTAGCCAGCATGACCGGAGCATATTGCTCATATAGCTGACGTTGTGCTTTTGCATCCTGCTGTACACAACCGTGTATCAGTTCTTTTTCTGTCAGGCTTGTACCTAGTCGAACAATCATTTTAAAGGGTTTTCAATGGGTAGATGCACTTGCAGGATAAAAGGGTTGCATGGCTAAAAAATATTTTTTAATAAAACGCCATATAATTGATTTCGATTTTTACATTGGTGAAAGTGCCTTGCACCACTTCAACAGGATGAACACGCATTTGACCATCTGTAAGATTGGCATACCAGCCATCGGCCTCCCTGGTAAAAACTGAATAAATGCCAGGTTCCAGAATAGCAAAAAATTTGCCGCTTTCGTCTGATCGGACAACTGCAACAGGTTCGAATGGTATTTCGGCATACAGTGGTCCCTGACCTGTGAGGTCCTGGCTTTTTACCAATGGAAGAATATATATTTCCCTTACTACACCCTGCCCTCTTACAGCAGGTCTGTCGGGGCCTGGCATCATATTTCCCTGAAACCAATATATGCTACCACTGATGCCCTGCTTGCCCTGGGCAGTCTGACCAGGAGCAGATGCGACACATGCTGCAAAAACACACATAAAAAAGATTACACTGGCCAATTGCATACAAATGGAATTCATTATACGAAAGTACAAAAAAACGGGCGAGATAGCATCAATTATTTCATAAGACGGAATTGCTTCATGATTTTTTGACAAAGTGGTATTATAAATATGTCAGCTTGTCAGTTTACATGACTACTCTGGCCTTATAAACAGCTATGGAATAATGTTTGTGATGCGGTTAACAAATCAATTTTAAGAGTTATGCAGGAAAAAGGAACCATTTCAATTCACACCGAGAATATTTTCCCTATCATCAAGAAATTTTTGTATTCAGATCATGAAATATTTCTCAGGGAACTAGTATCCAATGCCATTGATGCCACTCAAAAGATCAGCCGTCTGGCATCCATCGGAGAATTTAAAGGTGAACTCGGCGAGCTCAAAGTTGAAGTTAAGGTTGACAAGAAAGCCAAAACCTTAACAGTGGTTGATCGCGGTATTGGCATGACAGCCGATGAAGTTAAAAAATACATCAACCAGATCGCTTTTTCCGGAGCTGCTGAATTTGTAGAAAAATATAAAGACAAGGGGGAAGACAAGCAGATTATTGGTATGTTTGGTCTTGGCTTTTACTCTGCGTTTATGGTCGCAAAAAAGGTGGAAATCAAGACACTCTCCTATCAGGAGGGGTCAGAGGCAGCTTTCTGGATCTGTGATGGCAGCACAGAATTTGAAATAGGTAAAGCAGATAAAAAAGAAAGAGGTACTGAAGTGATTCTGCACCTGGCAGAAGATTCAGAAGAGTTCCTGGAAGATTACAGAATCAGTCAGATCCTGAATAAGTATTGCAAATTTATGCCTGTTCCTATCGTATTCGGCAAACGGGAAGAAACGGTTAAAAATGAGGAGGACAAGGAAGAAAAGGTTGAAAAGGAGCAGGTGATCAACAATACCACACCCCTCTGGACGCGTCAGCCTTCAGAATTGAAAGATGAAGATTACCTCGCATTTTACAAAGAACTCTATCCATTCTCAGAAGATCCGCTGTTCTGGATACACCTCAATGTTGACTATCCTTTTAATCTTACAGGGATCTTATACTTCCCAAAAGTGAAAAACGAGCTTGATGTCAACAAAAACAAGATTCAACTTTATTCCAGACAGGTATTTATTACAGAAGAGGTAAAAGATGTTGTACCCGAATTTTTGATGTTGCTGCATGGTGTAATAGATTCACCAGACATTCCCCTCAACGTATCCAGGAGTTTTCTTCAGTCAGATGGCAATGTGAAAAAAATTAATGCCCACATTACTAAAAAAGTTGCTGACAAGCTTAATGACCTGTTTAAAAAAGACAGAAAAATTTACGAAGAAAAATGGAGTGGTCTCAACGTTTTTGTCAAGTACGGCATCATCAGTGATGAAAAGTTCTGGGAACGGGCCAAGACCTTTGTCTTATTGCAGAACACCGAAGACAAATACTTTACCCTTGATGAATATACAAAGCATATTGAGAGCGCTCAAAAAGATAAAGACGGCAATCATGTGTATATCTATTCAAGCAACGCATCTGCTCAGGATGCATTTATTAAGTCTGCGCAGAAAAAAGGTTATGATGTGCTGAAACTCGATGGCATTCTCGATAACCACTTCATCAATCAAATGGAAATGAAGCTCGAAAAAACGCGTTGGAAAAGAGTGGATTCTGAAACTTCAGACAGGCTGGTAGAAAGTGATGAAAAGAAGGAAAGTGTTTTGAGTAAGGACGAAGAAGAGAAAATAAAGAAAATATTTGAAGATGCCATCGGCAACAGCTCTCATACCGTAACGATCGAGTCATTACCTGTAGATGAAATGCCAGTCGTTTTGACTCTTCCTGAGTTTATGCGCCGTATGAAAGATATGTCGGCACTTGGAGGAGGTATGGCTATGATGGGCGATATGCCCCTGCATCACAATGTGATCATAAATGGCAATCACAGTCTTATTTCTAAAATTCTGATTGAGCCAGATGACAACCGGCAAAAAGAACTTGCGCTCCAGGCCTATGACCTTGGTATGCTGGCACAAAATATGCTCAACGGTAAAAGGTTGACCGATTTTATTCAAAGAAGTGCTGAAATGATGTCGAAGTAAAACCACTAAAAAAAACCGGAATTAACTTTCCGGTTTTTTCTTTTTTTACACATAACATTACCCGTCTAAGTTTTTTGATCAAATACCATTCATCAATCATCTTTGCTAACTAATTTTGTCCTTTGGCACGATTTTTTCGTAGTATAGGTATAAAGACTTTTTTATGAGAAACCCCTTTTATGCATTCTTAGTGATAATATTAATAACCGGACTTTTGAAACAGTCTAATGCTCAACCATATAATTTTTCTGATGAAACACATCCCGACTTTAGTATAAATCCCGATTTTATCAATAAAGACGGCATACAATTCAACCTTCTTTTACTGGATAAAAATAAAAAGTCTCTTATTCCGGCAGAGGAAACAAGACGACAGTACCAAATCATACAATGGCTTTCAGGATTAAATGAAAATTCTGAAAAAGCCGGCTCATACTATCTGCTGAGTACCAAAGTAGCTTTCCTGAGTCCTTTACGAACCGATTACTACAGTGCTGAAAGAATAACAGATCCCGGGTTCATTCAGGCCTCCATGCAGGATTATAAAATCGAGGCATTGGGCGCTAACCATTTTAAAGTGGAAGGAACTTTCTTTTCACCTTCATTTCAATTTCTGTTGAAGGTATATAATACTGAAAATCAAGATCCTGAAATCGCTTCTATATTGACATTCCTTGAGCAGCATCAACCCAACCTGGGAAGGCCAGATAAAGTTGTTGTTCAAAAGAATTACAATTATGGAAGGGTGTTAATGCATAAAACGACCGAAAATTCTATGGCGATTACCCTATATTATCCCTGGCAAAACCAAAAGACCCTTATTGTCAACTACACTTTTAATTTGCTCCACAACATTCCCCCTAAATTTTTGGGCGGCCCTGAATCGCTTCAAAATGAAATGAAGGCAGGCATTTCTAAAATTGCCGAATCACATAAAAATACTGAAAACCATCGCCAATTGACAAAAAATAACCACCGATAAAAATCAAGGCATAAATTTTTTAATTTGGCTAATTTATTTAGTATTTTGCTAATTAAATTATCCGGCATGTCAATAAGACTTATCTTAACGGGAGATGTTCCTCATTTGGAAAACGAATTTCAGGCAACGTTTAACTTTGGCTTTTTACCGTCTTACAACATTGCCATGAATGGTAATACAGCGGGCGTATGTTGTGATGAGCCTTCGGTGTTGCAGAACCTGAAATGGGGATTCAGGCATTTTTCCTCTGCAGGTAATGCCAGTCTGTTTTTCACAGCCTTCAGCAGGGAGCTGCCATCCCATCAGGCGTATAGAATTGCAGTACGCACACAAAGATGTTTAATTCCTGCCAATGCTTTTATCTTGTGGATCAGGCATCCAGGTGAAAAAACCCCTTATGTTGTTTATAATAAAGGCCAGCAATGGATGAGTCTTGCTGGTATTTTCGAACGGCATACCGACCCACACTCCGGCATTACAGATACGCATTTTGCATTGATTACCACGGCTGCAAACAGGCGATTGCGCCCCTATTCGTCATTTATGCCTGCCATTATTCGACCTTCACTCCGAAGAAAATACCTAAATACTGCCACCCATCTAAAAGATATTATGCAAATGCTCAGACCCTTTGAAAGCGATGTTATGAATCTCTTTCCCATTTCGCGGGAAATTGAGGATACAGGTAAAGATGAACGCAGGCTTGTCATGCCGGTGGGTCAGCGGGTTTATCCTGAATATGTATTCCGTGAAAAAGCCTTGTTAAAATTGGAGGGTATGGGTTCAAGGGCTAAAGGCGAGCATGTGATAATAGACCTGAAATCAGCTGATGCAGGTAAAACGGTGAAAAAATAAAATTCATACCAGGCGGCAGATTTGCCGCCTGGTATTATGAAGTGTCTCTACTCTACTCTGGGTACGCTGAAAATCACCTGGCTTGAAAATTAATCTTAATATCCTGAATTTACATTATAGACCCATTCTATTTCAGCTGACCCTTCTTATTTTACGACCTCCGGATTTTGAACTTTATGCATATTGAAGGTAACTACAGGCTTTTTGCTATAGTTCACAACATCTTCAGCAATACTGGGTTCAAACAATCTTGAGAAACCGGTACGACCTTCCGTGGCCATCATTACCATATCCATTTTGTAATCTTCAGCAAAGCAGACGATACCTTCTTCCTCGTGTTCGTGGCAATACAGATGAATTTCGTAATTTTCAAGTTTATTTTCAGTAGCAAAATCAATCATTCGGCGTCGAATCACGCGTTCATTTTTAAAATTACCAGGTGTATTCACATAAACGAGGTTGAGCTTTGCATTGAAGAAACTTTGTATTTTTTTGGGAATATTGGCAAATGGGAAGATTTTCTCTTTAAAATCAGAGGCAAAAGCAATTTGATTAATGTCTTCATAACGCACAGCATTTCTTAGTGTAAGCACCGGGCAATGTGCATTTCTTACAACTTTTTCAGCTACGGAACCAATAAGGCTTTCCTCCCAATCATTAACCCCGGTGGTTCCCATAATGATAAAATCAGCGTCTTGCTCAGCAATTTCTTCAGCAATGGCATGATAGGGAGAACCCATCATAATTTTATCCTGAATATTGAGACCCTGATACTTTTCATCCTCCATGACCAACGCCATCTGGTCTCTCCTTTTTCTGTACAATTCCACAAAATACACATCGTCCATTTCAACGCCGGTTGACCACGAAGCCATGGTATTCAATGATGAGCTCCCCAGAAAAGTAACATTCTTTTTAGAGTATTCAATTACATGAATTAAGGTAATCATAGTATCACCTTGTCTGGCAAAATCAGCCGCAAGATCAAGAGCGTAGGTCGCCTGTCTTGAAAAATCGGTTGGCACTATTATCTTTCTCATTTGTAAAGGGGTTATTAAGATGTTAATCTAAATTTAATCAAAAAAATGCATACATCAAAAGTCCGGATATTCCGGCATTTCCTCTACTATTAAAGACGAGTATGATTCCTCAGGGTTTTACAGAATTTAGTAGAAAAACAAAAGATATATTCCTTTTCAATACCAAATTATCTGCGCTTTTTCAGGCAGGAACAAACTACAATCATTAACAAAAAACCGGCAGGCTAAAGTCTGGCAATAAATAATTTCCAAAATTTCTCACGAAGGTAAAATGAAAAGTCTATTTTTGAGATTCATAAATCATTTAGGTGAACAGATGAAAATCAATTCCGCAAAAATTGAAAAAATCATTGCCGACCTTGAGCTGATCATGGAAGCCTGTCAGGAAAATGAAAAGAGGTATAAATACCAGATCGACAGGGTGCATGATGATTATAAACAGAGCGCTATAAATTTGGTGCATTATCTTGCACTGCGCAGTTTTGATTTGCGGGAAATACAAAAGCGGTTGGGTAATCTTGGTATGTCAAGACTCGCAAAAGCCGAGTCGCATGTCATGGCCAGCCTTATTGCCATCCGACATGCACTGCTCGCACTTATTGGTAAAAACTCCAAAAACCGGCCTATACCTCATATCAGCATAAAGAGGGGTCAGAAAATCATCAGAAAAAGAAATAAGGAACTCTTTGGCTACAAAACCAAACAACGCAGTGTGCGGATTATGGTAACACAGCCCTCAGAGGCTGCCTCTGATTTTGATCTTGTTTACCATGCCATGTTGGCTGGCATGAATACCGTGAGGATCAATTGCGCCCACGATGAACCCGACAATTGGCTGGGCATGATCACCCACACCCGAAAAGCCATTGAGAAAATTGGCCGTCAATGCAAAATCACGATGGACCTGGGTGGACCAAAAATCAGAACAGGAGCAATTGAAACAGAACCCGGCATCATCCACCTGAGGCCACAAAAAAACCGAAAAGGAGTAATAACAGGAGCGGTAGAATTTTGGTTTATCGCTGACATCCCTGAAAACCGGCCTTTCCCCTCAAAACATATTCCTGTACCGGAAGTGTGGATGAAAAGACTTGCGCCTGATACAGTAGTTTGGTTTACCGACACGAGAAAGAAAAAACGACATGCTTATATTCATCACATCGAAGAAGGTAGGGTGTGTGCCATTTGCCCAAATTCAGCATATATCGAACAAGGCACCCTTTTCAGAATAGAAGGGGATAAAAAAACTGAAATGATTCCGGTTGGTGAACTCAGCCCGGTAGAAAAGTCAATAATTCTATACAACGATGATGAACTACTGGTTCATAAAGACGACTGGCCCGGAGCGCCTGCTAAGAGAGATGAGACAGGTAAATTGCTTCAAATAGCGCATATCCCTTGTACATCAGAAGAAATATTTACCTCAGTCAACCCCGGAGACCTGGTGTTTTTTGATGATGGTAAAATTGAAGCCATCGTACTTAAAGCCGATTCAGCCAGTTTTACCGTTAAAATCATACAGTCAGGTGAAAATGGATCTAGACTGAGGTCTGATAAAGGTATCAATTTTCCAAGGGCAGGTATGGGCATTAGTGGATTGACGCCCAAGGACCGGGAAGATCTGGAATTTATCGCCAGATATGCAGATGTTGTAAATATGTCTTTTGTAAACGGCCGGCAGGATGTGGAAGATTTGATTGAAGCGCTCAGAAAATTAAAGGTCGACAATAAATTAGGGGTAATTTTTAAAATTGAAACACAGAATGCCTTTAAAAATTTACCCGAAATTTTACTCACTGCCATGCAGGTAAAACCCATCGGGGTAATGATTGCACGGGGCGACCTGGCCATTGAATGCGGATGGAGACATATCGGAAGAATTCAGGAAGAGATTTTATGGATGTGTGCTGCCGCACATATACCCACCATATGGGCAACACAGGTTTTGGAAAAACTCGCAAAAAAAGGCATCCCTTCAAGGGCCGAAATTACTGATGCAGTAATGGCACAAAGGGCAGATTGCGTCATGCTTAACAAAGGCCCTTTTATAATAAATGCTATAAAAATGCTCGATGCCATACTGAAAAACATGCAAGAGTATCAGGAGAAAAAAGCGCCACTCCTGCCACCACTGGAAACCAACGCCATAAGCACCTGAACAAGCAGAAGCTTGCCATTACAGCATTGACAATATTTCCAGTAAGGCTTTTTCCAGTATGGCCATTTCATCGGGAGTACCAATACTTATCCGAAGGCATCCTTCGCAAAGCTGCACCTTAGATCGGTCCCTGATAATTATCTGCTGCTCTATTAATTTTTGGTAGACTTGCCGGGCATCACTTACTTTAACCAATAAAAAATTCGCATCCGAAGGGTATACATTATGCACATGTGGCATAGTTTGCAACTTAAGCCCAAATTCCTCGCGCAGCGCAAATATTTCAGTCACCAGCTTTTCCTTTTCAGCTACATGGTCCAGCGCTTCCAGGGCAATTTTCTGGGTCGCCTCATTGATATTGTAGGGTGGTTTAATTCGATTCAACAAATTTATTATATCAGCACTGGCAAAAGCCATTCCCAATCTCAGGCCAGCCATACCCCAGGCCTTACTTAAGGTTTGTATAACTACCAGGTTATTAAAATCCTGCAATTGTGATAGCATACTGTCTTGCAGGGAGAAATCTATATATGCTTCATCAACCACTACAATTCCCTTAAATTCCTTTAAAATTTTAATTACTTCCTGTACCGGCAAGCTGTTTCCTGTGGGATTATTGGGCGAACAAAGAAAAATGATTCTGGTATGTGCATTGATACTTTGCAAAAGCACATCAGAATCGAGACTGAAATCGTCTTGAAGGTTTACGCGAGTAATAGAAACATTATTGATTTCAGCGCTCACTTCATACATGCCATAGGTTGGAGGGGTTATGCAAACATTATGATGGTTAGGTTCACAAAAAGCCCTTATCAGTAAATCAATGGCCTCATCACTGCCATTGCCAAGAAAAATATTCCCGACCGCGATATCCTTGATTTTTGAAATCTTTTCTTTGAGGGCCGACTGATACGGATCGGGATAGCGATGGTAGCTATATCCTCCCGGTGTACCAAACGGATTTTCATTTGCATCGAGAAATACTCCTGATTTTCCTGTATACTCATCTCTTGCAGAAGAGTAAGGCTTTAAATGAAGAAGATGTGGTCTTATCAGATCGCGAATGTCCATAAAAAATTATATAAGACTTTTAAGCCGTATACTCACGGCGTTTTTATGAGCCTGAAGTTGTTCTGATGCGGCCATTTCTTCAACGGCAGGACCGACATTTTTCAAACCCTCAGGACTGATCTCCTGGTATGTGATTTTCTTTACAAAGCTATCAAGCGATACACCGCTGTAGGCCAGGGCAGACTGGTTGGTTGGCAGGGTATGGTTGGTGCCTGATGCATAATCACCGGCAGATTCAGGGGTGTAGTGACCCAGGAACACCGATCCGGCATTTTCAATGCCATCTGCCACTTTATCTGCATGATCAGAGGCAATAATCAGGTGCTCGGCAGCATAATAGTTTAGCAAATCTACAGCCTCCTGTTCATTGTTAACCAAGACAATGCTGCTGTTCTCCAAGGCCCTGGCAGCAATTTCTTTTCGGGGCAACTGTTCTAACTGTAGTTGAATGGCCTCTTTTACCTTATCCATCAGCGTTTCATCGGTAGTGACCAATATCACCTGACTGTCAATGCCATGTTCTGCCTGACTCAGTAAATCAGCTGCCACAAATTCAGGCCTGGCCGTTTCATCAGCAAAAACAGCAAGCTCCGAAGGCCCCGCAGGCATATCAATCGCAACGCCTTCCATACTTACCATTTGCTTGGCAGCCGTTACATACTGATTACCCGGACCAAATATTTTATATACTTTAGGCACCGTACGGGTTCCGTAGGCCATGGCCGCAATGGCCTGCGCACCTCCAATTCTGAAGATTTGGGTAATATTGCATATGGAAGCAGCATATACCATCGCCGGATGTATTCTACCGCTTTTATCCGGTGGAGTGCAAAGCACAATATTTTTACAACCGGCAAGCATGGCAGGAACTCCCAACATAAGCACAGAACTGAATAGAGGAGCTGTTCCCCCCGGAACGTACAGTCCTACCGAACCTATGGGTCGGCTCTTTCTTCTGCAAACAACCCCTGGCATGGTTTCCACCTCTATGCCTGGATCGATTTGTGCATGGTGGAATTTTTCGATATTTTGAAAAGCTATATCTATGGCTTCTTTCAAAGAAACTGATATTTGCTTTATGGCTTCTGTCTTTTGCGCATCAGGAACTGCCAGACTTTCCAGATCAACCCCATCAAAGGTTCTGGTGTAGTATTTTACTGCTTCGTCACCTTCCTGATTTACCTTTTGCAGGATAGGCTTAACCTTTTCCCGTATTTCACTAAGATCCATAACCGGCCTTTTAGCCAACTCAGCGTAATTTTCTTTGGAAGGATACTTAACAACGCGCATAATTACTTAATCATTTTTTCAATTGGCACCACCAGGATACCTTCTGCTCCGGCCTTTTTAAGGTTTTCTATAACCTCCCAGAATGCATCTTCATTAATTACAGAATGCAATGAACTCCATCCTTTCTGCGCCAGCGGCATAATGGTCGGACTTCGCATACCCGGCAAATAAGATATTATTTCATCGAGCTTTTCATTGGGAGCGTTCAGCAAAATGTATTTATTGTTTCGCCCCTCCTGTACAGATTCCAAACGAAATAACAAGTTGTTGAGTATAGATTGTTTTGCCTCGGTCAAAGATTCCCCGGCTATAAGAACAGCCTCAGACCTCAAAACCGTTTCAACCTCTTTAAGTCCGTTGGAAAGCAAGGTGCTGCCGGTACTCACAAGGTCACATATCGCTTCAGCCAGTCCAATACCAGGAGCAATTTCCACTGAACCGCTGATCTCGTGAATTTCAGCATTTATACTATTTTGCTGAAGAAATTGGCCCAGAATATTAGGATATGATGTTGCTATGCTTTTTCCGTTGAAATAAGTCAGCCCCTCATAAGTATGACCTTTGGGTATGGCAAGACTCAACCTGCATTTTGAAAACCCCAGACGCTTTACTATAGAAACATTTTTATTCTTTTCCAGTACCACGTTTTCTCCGGCAATGCCTATATCAGCAACGCCGTCAGCAACATAGCCTGGTATATCATCATCACGTAAAAACAGGAATTCAATGGGGAAATTTCTCGAGGCAGCCATTAGCTTACCCGTGCCATTGCTGAATTTTATCCCACATTCTTTTAAAAGACTCAAAGAGTCATCACTCAATCGGCCTTTTTTTTGAATCGCCAGCCGTAGATAGGTATCCATAAAGAGATTATTTACAAAGATTTTTATATTAAAAGGAATTGCATATACCACTCAGTTTTTCAAAACTTCATTTTCCGGTGGTGCAAATGCCTGCCGCAAACACCATGATGATGAATAACGCGTATGAAAGTATCGGTATAAAAAATCATGATGCAAATTTATCGATTTGTTTCAGAATTTAAAAATACAGTTAAGTACAGACAGGAAATTGTTCTATTTATATGCCCTGTCTGTGAGTTTTGACCTATTTCCATTCTACAATATCAATGAACTTTTATATTCACTGAAGTTGAAATTTTCTGCATCCTTTCTGAATTGCTCAAATTGATCAGCACTCATGTTTTTTACCGGCAACCTGAACTCGCCACAATCCAATCCTACCAGTTTCATATACGCCTTGCCGGTAGCAATTCCACCGTATTTACCCAGCAATGAAATAAGATCAATGGAGACCTGCTGGAGTTGCCTTGCTTTTTTCAGATCGCCGTTTTCATAGGCCTCCATCAACTGCAAATACAGCGGCGCTACATAATTGTATGTGCTGCCCACTGCACCTTTGGCGCCTAACGACAAAGCCGCCAGCATATTTTCATCCCTGCCCCAAAGCATATCGTATTTTCCACCTCCAAAATGAAGGCATGACAGATAATCCATAAAGTCTTCATGGGTGTACTTGATGCCTGCAAAGTTGGGTATTTTGCCATCTGCTTCTCTTAACAAATCGACCATTGCAAATCCGACACCAGTGAGAACGGGTATATGGTAATAATAAAACGGAAGCTCTGGCACAGCATCAGCTACCTTTTTACAACTCTCGGCCAGAGACTTTACATTGGCCGGCTTAAAGTAATATGGCGCAGTAAAAGACACTGCATACAGCTTAGATTCACTTGTATACCGGGCCAGATCAATACAGTCGTCCAGACAGGTACCCCCCAAAAAGACTGTTACTTTAAAATCGGCATCTCCACGGGTGGCCTCAGACCAGGCTTGAATTACCTGCTTCTTTTCCTGCTGGGTAAGAGAAACCCCCTCGCCCGTTGAGCCACAGATAAAAGCACCTGCAACGCCATTGATTTTCAGAAATCGGTAATAATCGCTGATAATGCCAATATTAAGCCCTCCATCCGGATGCATAGGTGTAAATGGAGCGGCAATCAGCCCTTTTATATGGTTTTGTATCATGTTAATAAATTTATCATCTGTTGTTGGCCAATGCATCTATTTCATCGAGGGTAAATCTCACACTTATGATATAGGGAAGGGTTTCCGGCTCCCAATGTCCATAAGTAGTGATAACGAAGGTGCCATCCGGCAATACTTCTACGCCTGGATAGGTGGTGTCATATTCCCATCCACTGGACGACGGATAATTCTGCCCCAGTTTTACGGTGTACTGTCCTTCATTTCCGTTCACTATATCCTCGTAGGTGCCGACCCAACCTCCAAATGACGTTTCAAATGGCCGGTTTTCTCTTTTGTTCTCAGGAGAAATCACCCTGAAGCATACAAAAAGCCTTCCATCAGGAGCATATTTAGCGGTATGGCGGTCGCCGGTAAGAGCCAGAGGGAGCTCTCTGGGTTCGCTCCAGGTCTTTCCTTCATCGTTTGAAAAAATCACAAATGAGTTTTTCAAGCGGCGGTTTTCCCTCAATAAAACAGCCAGCTGCTTACCATCCGGAGACCTGATGACACCCGGCTCACAAAGATGCACTTCGCTTTCGGTAAAGATCTCTTCAGGGTATGACCAGCTCATACCCCCATTGTGGCTGAAAGTCGTGTACAAGGTCATTGCTCCGGTCTTTTCACCAGCGGGTGAATCCCAGAACTCATTCGGACCACCCTTGATAAACCTGCCGTCGTCGTGAAACATAGCCATATAGTGGCCCTGGCCAGTAAGCAAGGCTTCGGTAAAGCCCATTACAGTGATACCACCCCAATCTCCAACCGGTGCGAGTTCAGTCCAGCTATCACCATCATCTTCGCTGTAGGCCATACGGATGGGATATAGTCCAGACCACAAAATAATCCTTTTATTTCCCTCGGCATCGATTACCCTTTTAAGGGTTGGCGTTTCGCGACTGGTCTCCCAGCTTTGCGGAGTTGGCAGTCTATCACTCCAGGTCAGACCGCCATCATCACTTCTTTTCAGTATGGCTGGTCCACGGCCATGCCCTTTGGGGTAAGAGGCAAAAATGGTTTTTCCATCTTCCAGCAGTATGGTGGAAATATGCCCGAGGTATTGACCTTCTTCGCGGTCTACCACTACCCTGCGGCTTTCATCCTGACTCAGATCTACGGCAACCAGGCTCACTTCATTCATAATATCCGGCGTTTCAGCAGGCGGTTGACAGGCAATGGCTAGCAGTGTGAGCAATGCCAGGCTAATCATTTTATACATTTTCATATTTATATCATTTGTTTTTTAATAGTGATAATCTCTTCCTTTAGCACTTTCGCTGCAATCGAGCACCCAGGCTTCCAGCTGTTTTTTCAGATCATCGGCCTTTTCCGGGTATTCCGAAGAGAGGTCTCTGCTTTCTGCTTTGTCGGTATTCAGGTTGTACAATTGATAGCTTTGTCCGTCATCGACACTTATCAGCTTCCATTCATCTTCAATCACTGCATACTGTTGCTCATCGAGGGTCTCCGATTTTTTAAGCCTGACCGGTAAGGGCGACTGAAAAAAAATCGGCTGTCCCCTGGTTTGTTGACCCTTTAAAATAGCATCCCATACATTTTGGCCATCCAATACCGGCTGATTTTGCATTTTCACGCTGCTGATCGACAGAAACATTGGATAAAAGTCACTGGTAGATAAGGCAAAGGAAGAAGCACTTGCTTCCTGAATTGTTTTGGGCCATTCGAGGATGGCCGGCACGCGTATTCCGCCTTCATATAATTCAGCCTTTTTTCCCCTGAGTCCGCCAGTGTCATTGTAGGAATGGATGTAAGAGGGGCCATTGTCGCTGATGAACCAGAGCATAGTATTTTTCTCTATGTTTAATTTCCTGAGCGCCTGTCGCAGACGACCCATTTGATCATCCATATCACTCAGGCTGCCGTACCAATGTTGTCCCTGCAGATCCTGGTCAGCATATAAGGCCCTATGCTCATCGCCGGCAACGATGGGTGTATGGGGCGTGTGAAACCATATACAGGCAAAAAAAGGCTTTTTTCCCTGACTTTTTCTCAGGATAAAGTCCAGGGCACGATCCATGATCAAGGCACAATCCGAACCTTCCAACCATTCGTCGACTATTTTTCCAGGACCTGTCCAGTAGTGATCTTTCCAACGGAAACCGTTGTGTTGCTGGCCGTTTGCCACCGGTTCGGCCTGAATATGTCGGTAATCTTCGGTAGCATAGTCGCCACCTACATGATAATAGGGATTGTAGGTCGGCATCATGGATTCGGTGGAAAAGCATTCATCAAAACCATGCAGCCAGGGAGGAGAATAGGGTGACGGGCCACCGGGGAAGTAACTTTGGTTGATGGTTTTACTCAATCCACCTAAATGCCATTTTCCAAAATGTCCGGATGCATATCCCTTTTCCTTCAGCGCTTCTGCGATGGTGATTTCTTCAAATGGAAGAGGGTGACGTCCGGCCCATGGAATATTGTAGCGGTAAGGATGTCTGCCGGTAAGAATACTGCCACGGGTAGGTGAGCAGACCGGCGAAGCGGCATAAAATCTTTCGAAGCGAATGCCCGATGCAGCCATTTCATCGAGATGTGGCGTTTTAACAATTGTATTGCCATAACTGGCAAGGTCGCCGTAACCCAGGTCATCGGCTACCACTACAATGATGTTGGGCCACTCAGGCACTTGCTCTGATGGTTGGCAGGCAGTAGTGAAAATGAAAAAACTGAAAACAGCAACCTGTAGAAATTTCTGAGGGCTCAAAAAACTGCTCATTTGATTAATGCTTTATGATTACTAAAAATCCAATCTTTTGAAATCCTGATCATCCGGATGTCCTTGTGGTCATTGGCCTCATAGACCAGTCCGATGTAGCCATCCTGTAACCCGATCAGGCTGGAATAGGCAAAAAAGCCAGGCTCAATATTCTTACGCAAGGGCCAGGTAAGGCCATTGTCAAAACTGGCAAACAAAGTACCATTAACCCGGCGATCATTCCATTCATAGGCATTCACATAGGTGCCTTCATGGGCGTCGGCATCGGGACCAACAGGGCCGGCATACAGCAGTACATCCTGTCCATTGTATTCTATGCGGATAATGCTGGCATTACAACTCACATCGGGGATGTCATGCACTTCAAAGAAGGGTTTCCAGCTGTCACCACCATCCTCACTGTAGGCCTGCCAGCGCCATCCCGGCTCATGGCTCCTTTCACTCATCAGTAATCGGCCATCTGCCAGCTCCACGATCGCATTTTCACAGGGTGTAATCCTTTCATGCGGATTGGGAACGCTCTCTCCTATCCGCCAGCTGTCTCCATAATTATCGCTGATCCAGGCAAAAACATGCTTATATGGCCCGCAAAAATCGCCTCCCGGTACAATCAAACGGCCCTTAAACTGACCTGCCTGAAGCATAATACCTTCTCCTGCCCCAAAAATTTGTATGCAGGTGTCCCTTTCTACTACGTTTGAAATATCACGTGGCTTACTCCAGCTTAAACCTTCATCATCACTAAAGATTACATACTGTAGGTTTTCGGGTCCTTCCCAGCTGTACCTGCTTTCCGGATCAGTAAAAGGCCATTGTACAACATTGTACAAAGTAATAATCCGGCCATGTACCGGGTCGTATACAGTGGCATTTGGCACAATGGATTTCTCTCCCTCAGCCACCATCAGCACAGGATCTGACCAAGTGATTCCGTGGTCATCGCTGAATTTACAATATAAATCCTGGCCACTTCGGTCCCACCAGTCAGATTTATTCCTCCCCTGGACCACCACCACAATTCTTCCCGAGATAGTCATAACTACATTAGGCTCCCTGAACCTTTCGTAAGATTTATCAGCATGGCCTGTGATGTTTTCTTTGTCATGTAAAAAAATATCATGAAAAGCAGGCACCTCTGTCATGGGGTTTTTACAGGAAGAAAATGCCACAATAGTAAAGAGCAACATAAAAGGCAATATGGTGACCGGCATACCCGGCAGCTGTATTTTTAGTATTGTTCTGTATTCAATTATGTCTATCATCATCTTATTGGATAAGATTGCTCAGGTCTACTCTTCTGTTTTCGATTTGGTGATCTTCAATGTATTTCTGTATTTGATCAAGTATTTCCGGATGCGCATCTGCCAAATTGTTTTGTTCTGAAATGCCATTGGGCTCATAAATATCAAAGAGCATCGATGGCTGATTATACCGGATAATGGCTTTCCATTTGTCCCACCGTACCCAGTGCCGCACTGTAGTGTCTTCTGGAATATATGCCCGAAGTTCATGCATCAGGGGCTGGTATGCTGGCAGTGCTGACAGGTTTTGCCACTCATGCGGATCGTTTTTCAAATGGTATAATTCTTCGGAGCCTTCATAATGCTGAATATACCTGTACTCCCGGGTGTGCACGCTATGGGTTCCCCTGCCAATACTGCTTACCGTTGCCTTCTTCCATGTTGATTCGGGATTAAGAACCAAAGGATACAGACTATTGCCCTCCAAAAAGGATAGTTCCGGCAGTTGGCAAAACCCGATGAGCGTTGGAAAAACATCAAGCAGGTTTACCGGAGCTTCACTTACCATCCCTCTTTGAACCGACCCTGTTAGTATTTTTTTTGGAGGTACTATCATAAAAGGAACGCGCGTTGCCGGTTGCCAGGGAGTATGCTTACCCCAATGCTCTTTTTCTCCGAGGTGAAAGCCATGATCGCTGAAAAACACAATAAGGGTATTATCGGCATAATCACTTCGCTCCAGGGCATCCAACAGCTTCCCTATCTGTGCATCGACAAAAGCTATGGTTGCCAGATAACCCAGGACTGCCTGTTTCCATTGATCAAATTCAAGAACGGTTTTATGGCAGCCTGCCGTCCAGGCCAAATGGGCGAAATCCCTTGCGCTCTGTGAAAGCCCTTCCAGTTCTCCCTCTTTGGTCGGTGGCAGTGAAATATCTGTGCCTTCGAAAAGATCAAAATATTTTTTAGGCGCGTACCAGGGGAGATGCGGTTTATAAAAGCCCAGGGCCATGAAAAAAGGTTTATCATATTGCTTTTTAATTTGCTCTACCCCCCAATTGGCAATGCGGCCATCGGGCATATCCTCATCCTCCACATCAAGCGGCCCCCAATCGAAGGTGCTCCATTTGTTGTAAGGCCTGTCGATGTTCGACATGCGGTTGAATGGCAGGGTAACATTGAGCCTGTCGCGGGTGATGGTAATGGTGGGATCCATGTTTTCAGTCTGCAATTCTTCATCTGTAAAAGGCGTACCTACGATTCCGGTGTCCGGACCGTAGTCATCCCAGTTGCTATCGACTATTTTGGTATATCCATGGTTTACTTTTCCCGCTCCCATGACATGATAACCATGGTTTCTGAAATGGCGTGGCAATGACAAGGCATTGGGCACGTAATCGATGTAGGTGCCGATGTTGGTATACACACCCGTAGTTTCCGGGCGAAGGCCTGTCAGCAGCGCTGCCCGGGCCGGTCCGCAAATGGGCGAGGTGGTATGGGCATTGGTGAACATAATCCCTTGCCATGCCAATCTGTCGATATTTGGCGTTTTTACATCCGGATGACCCTGCATGGCAGCCACCCAATCGGCCATATCGTCTACGATAATCATCAGGACATTGGGCCTGTCCTCTTTCTCAGTTTTCTGCTTGCAACCAATAAAAAATAAGAATGCAAGAGAGGCCAATATAATGGAGCCAAACCTGTTTCTCATGCTATAATATAGTATCGGGACCTCTTTCATTTTATCTTTGGTTCATAATCGGGGTTCATGGTGTGCATGATAGGCGAAGTGCTTGAAAGCCATTCACGCAACATATTCAGCAATTCATCCCTTTTGCGAGGCATTTCCCCTGCAAGGTTATAGCTTTCTCCCGGATCTTCGGCCAGGTTATAAAGTTCGACCATCTCAGGGTCATAAAACTCCAGCAGCTTATAATCGCCCAGCCGTATGGCGGCACCCGGTTTATTTCCCCGCGGAGAATAATGCGGATAGTACCAATACAAAGGATAGGGATTGGCTATGATGTCACCACGTACATCAGCCATCAGGGACCTCCCATCGAGCGGGCTCCCCGGTTTGGCATCACTGCCCACGATATCCATGATCGTAGCATATATATCATACGTGATGGTAGGATGATCTGAAACAACACCTGCCGGCACCACGCCCGGCCAGCGAATGATAAGGGGTACCCTGATACCTCCCTCGTACAAATGACCTTTCTGTTCCCGGAAAGGCCCGAGGTCGGCGATGTTTCTGTCACCTTGTAAGCTGCGAATGGCGCCATTATCAGAGGTAAAAATCAATACCGTTTTGCGATGGAGTTTGAAGTCATCTAAAGCCTGCATAATGCGACCCAGGTTTTGATCTACGCTTTCAACCATGGCCGCATAAACCGGATCAATCACTGAACCTTCCACAATGGGCTTATATTTTTCTACCAGTTCATCCGGTGCCTCTATGGGTGTATGCACCGCATAATAAGGCAGGTATACTAAAAAGGGTTCTTTCTTATGTTCCTTTATAAATGCAATGGCTTCATCGGTGAGCCTGTCGGTGAGGTATTCACCCGGACTTCCTCCGGATAAAGTGGGTATGGATGGATTTGCCTTTTGGGCAGGATTTTCATACGGATAAAAATGACTGGGCGGTGCCCCTCTGCTGTACCCTGCAATATTGTAATCAAAACCATGGTCTTCCGGCATAAAACCTTCGCCTCCGACATGCCATTTGCCTATGTTTATGCTGGTATATCCTGCGGGTTTCAATGCATTCGCCAAACTGACCTCTTCTACAGGTAAAAACATGTAATCATCGGGTGGGATGATGCGGCTATTATCAGGGTAACGATGCCTGTCGATATTGGTAATATGACCGGTAAAGCCAATTCTTGCCTGGTTTTTTCCGGTGAGCATAGCCACCCGCGTGGGTGAACAAACCGGGCAGGAAGAATAAGCATGGGACCATCGCATTCCTTCCGCCGCCAACTGACTGATGTTTGGGGTTTGAATCAATGTCTGCCCATAGGGCTCCACATCTTGTGAGCCCATATCATCGACAAAAAAAATGATAAAATTAGGCTTGTCAGACCTGGAATCTCCACAAGCCTGCAATAGCAAAACAACCAGCATCCAAATACAGTACCTCATAAAACCTGCTTTTATCATATTACAATTATCAATGCACAATTCTTACCGGATAATGTTCATTTTCGGTATAGGCCGCGTTCATCATTTTTCTTAGCTTTTCTACTACATCCGGATTTTTTTTACTGATATCCGTTTTTTCACCCGGATCGTTACCCAAATGGTAAAGCTCATAACGCACATCTTTGCCTTTGAGAAAGCTCAACAGCTTATAATCTCCTGACCGTATGGCCTGAATGTAGGTGTCCCGTACGTGTCCGTAATCCCAATACAAAAATTCATGTCCCATGGTCTTTTTACCTTTGAGGTCTGGCAGAAAAGAAATCCCGTCTGTTGGGAATTCAGCAGGATAATCCACCAGGTCTGCCAGTGTGGGTAAGAGATCCCAAAAGGCTATGGGCCTATGATTTTGGGAACCCTCCGTGATCACATTTTTCCATTTGGCGATAAAGGGCACCCGAATTCCTCCCTCGTATTTATCGCGCTTGCCGCCTCTGAGCGGACCATTGCTGTTAAAAAATTCAATAGGGGTAGGCACACCCTGATAGGGACCATTGTCACTGGTAAATATGATAAGCGTATTTTCTTCCAGTCCCTGATCTTTGATCAACTGTACGATACTACCAACATCTTTGTCCATTCTGCTGATCATGGCCGCATAATTTTTGGCGATCTGCGGCCAGTTCTCATGGGTATACGGTTCATCGGAAGGTACAATAAAGTGGTCAGGGCTCTCTTTGGGATAATCAGAAAAATGCGGAATGGTATAGGAAAGATAAAGGAAAAAGGGTCTCTCAAGGTTTTGCTGAATAAATCCGAGCGCTTTTTCGGTAAAAAGGTCATGCGTGTAAAAGACATTTTCACCTCCGCGGTTGCCTGCAATTTTTCCTACTTCATTTTCAATTACCAGTTTTTGCAATAATTGCAGTCGATCATTTTCCCACAGATAATCGGGATAGTAAAAATGCGCCTGATCCTGATTGTAGTGACCATAAAAATAATCAAAGCCCTGTTGATTGGGCAGTCCCCAGGTACCTGGAATACCCAGGCCCCATTTCCCCACTCCTCCGGTGACATAACCTGCCTTTTTTAACAGTTCGGCTACAGTAAAATCATCGGGTCGCAGATAAATACCATGCGGCAGGTTATCCCTGATCCGGTTATTGCCATTGTGAAAGCCTGTCATAAGGCTGCATCGTGAAGGTGCACAAACCGATGCGCCAGCGTAAGCCTGTGTAAAAATCATACCTTCATCTGCAAGCTTGTCGATATAAGGTGTTTTTATTATCTGCTGGCCATAGCATCCCAAATCGCCATAGCCCAGGTCATCGGCCATGATGAAAATCACATTAGGTCGATTGACGGGAGGGCCGGCAAAGGAAATGCAGGACAGAAACAGAAAAATTATCGTAACAGAGGCCTTGGTCATTATGAATTATTTTCTTTTAAAATTTTAAGTATTCAATGGCTTTCACCAAGCCTAATATTTTTGTTATCCGGCTCAGAAAAAATCATTCCTGTACAGAATTCTCTTCCGCAAAGAGTTCATTCTCGCGATGTGCTGTCCATAAGGTTGCGGCTATGTACTGCTGTGGGTTGTCGTTTGAGGCCCAGTAGTAAAGGCATATCAGTTTGCCATCCGGTCGTTGTACCAGCACCGGGTATCCAAAATCCCAATAACTGTTGGTATCTTTGAAATCAGCGCGGAAGATAAATTCTTCACCCCATGTTTTTCCCTGGTCTTTACTGTATTTTCCAGCCATACGACTGTAGTGTCGGTCACCATAAACACATAGGAGGCTGCCATCCTGTAGTGCCAGTAAGGCAGGCGGATTAGAACTGCTTTCAAACAGTTTAACCTCGCTTTGATATTGCCAGGTCTTGCAGCGGTCATTGGAAACATAGGTTTCTACCTTATTGCCTTTGGTATTTTTGAGGGCCGGATAAATTTTTCGATAGGCCAGCACAAATGTATCATCACTGAGCTTAACTGTACTGCACATAATGTCATTAGCCTCATCATCCTGTGGCGTAATCCATGAAAGCAATTTAAAACTCATACCGCCATCTTTGGTTTGAATGGCGGCAAGGCGATTGGTGATGCCATCGTGCAGAGACGAGAAAAAAATCAATTCATTCTCTCCCATCACAATGTAATTGGTACGGGCACTGATGGTCATACCTTCGATTTCTGATGATGCATTGAGGCCACCGAGATAATATGGCCCCTGCCAGTTTGCGCCTCGGTCATAGGAATAATAAAAGCCACCTTCAGGATCGTCATTTCCATGATAACCGGTGCCAAAAAAACGAATGGCAAAGCCGGGGTGTTGAAAATTAACAGGACCTTCCAGGTCTTTTTTTCCGGCAGGCAGCCATTTTACATTTTCATCATCCAGAAAATTTTCCGGATCAAACATTTGCCAGGTTTGCCCCCCGTCGAGACTACGGGAAAATTTACTTTCCTCAATTCCTGCAATATTATGACCTTCCCGGTTGTCATAATCACCTTGTGTATACCCTACCAGGATCTCATTTCCCCAAATCCAAACACCATTGTTGGCTGGCCAGCCATGAAAACGATTCTCTTCAATGGCCGCAATGAGGTGCTCTGCTGTTTCTTTCTGCGGCGAAGCACAGGCTGCTAAAAATATAAACAGTCCTAAAAAAATTGTTTGTCTCATAATATTATCCGTTTTGTTTTGAATGCTTTAATCAAATGAATGTGTATGTCGAATTTATTTGTCGTCTATTTCCTTTTCCCATACTGTCAATTCCGATGTAAGTACATCCAGCATTTCAGGATGCACGTCGATCAGATTATTGCTTTCAGATATATCCTGCACCAGATGGTATAGCTCAGAATTAGCCCCTTCCCTGGTTTGCAGTAGCTTCCATGGGCCTTTTCGAACCGCTTTGTGGCCAGGAGTACGCCAAAACAAAGTCCTTTGAGGCATCAGATCCTCTGAATTAATCCAGACCGGCAGCATACTTATACCATCCAGCCGGTTGGGGTGGTTTTCCAGCGGCGAAGAAATATGGAGTATATCCAGAAATGTAGGCAGCAGGTCAAATGTCATGAAAGTATGGTGCGAAACCGAAAGCGGGGCTATTTTACCCGGCCACCAGGCTATGGCCGGCACGCGATGCCCTCCTTCATAAAGGTCTGATTTCTCCCCTCTGAGTATGCCATTAGAGCCTACATTTGGCCAGACATCATCCTGATAATTGAGGTATTGACCATTGTCGGCGGTAAAGAAGACGATGGTATTTTTATCGAGCCCTTCCTTTTTGAGAAATTGCATCAAGCGCCCAACATTGACATCGAGCGATTCAATCATTTCACTAAGTACATCAGGCACTTTTTCTGGTGTATGCGGACCAAGTTTGCTGCCGGGTCCGGGATAATTACTGGTAAATTCCTCCCCCTCTCTTCTGATCTCCAGGACACCATCCTCGGGTCTTTGCCAGGGAAAGTGCACGCCCAAATGTGCCAGGTAGACAAAGAAAGGCTTTTCTTTATTCTTTTTAATAAATTCAATGCCGTTTTCTGTGATTACATCGGTAGTGTAACCTTCCTGAAATTCCAGGTTTTCATTATACCACCAATCCTGGTATCCAAAGCGGTCTAACTTAGAAAAATAATCTCCACAACCGCTGGTGAGGCCCCTGAACTCGTCAAAGCCATAATGCACAGGATTGGCATCAGGATGATTGCCCAAATGCCATTTGCCGAAAAATCCTGTGGCATAGCCTGCTTCCCTCAGGTAGGCAGCGATGCTTTTTTCACGGATGTTTTCCGGACTACTTATACCCATGATGGCGCCTTTTCCCAATTGTTCCCATTGACCGGGCAGTGCTGTTTCTATGCCCATACGGTTTTGGTAACGACCGGTAAGCAGTGCCGCCCGGGTGGGAGAGCACATGGGTCCATTGCTGTGAAAATCGGTAAACAACATGCCCTCGTGGGCCAAAGTATTGAGATTGGGCGTAACCGCTTTCCCTGCGTAATACCCGCCAATATCACCATAGCCCAGGTCATCAGCCAGAATGATGATAATATTGGGTTTGTCTGAATTTGCGGTTTTTCCCTGATTTAGCCCTTTAATGGCAAGTGGTAAAAGAAGCAACAGTACTATACCAAGCATGGCAAAAACAAGCGCTTTCCACAACCTCATATCGGCCTGGCCTTTAGAAATCCCACAGCAATCAGGTCTTCTCATAGTGATCAATATTTAATTTACTTTTCTTTTAAAATGATGTCCAATGCTTCCTCATCTTCATATAATTCTGCCAGTTGTACAAGTTCTTTTTTTAGAGATTCAGTTAATTTTTCGTACGCTGACACGCCATATACATTGGACATTTCATACGGATCTTCATGCAGGTCAAACAGTTCCCAATGCTCAAAAGGGCCATAAAATCTGATCAATTTATAGCGGTCGGTTCTTATGCCAAAATGTGGTGCCACGCGATGCGGCTGGGGATATTCGTAGTAATGATAATAGACCGAATTCCTCCACTGTGGCAAACTGCCATCTTTTGAAAACAGCGGCGCAAAAGACCTGCCCTGCATAGTTTCAGGAATGCCAGCGCCGGACCACTCCAAAAAAGTAGGCGCGAGGTCTACAAATGCAAACATTTCCCGGACCCGCTTATTAGAATGTTTAGTATCCGGATGCCTGATGATAAAAGGCGTTTTATGCGATTCTTCGTACATAAAGCGCTTGTCAAACCATCCATGCTCTCCCAGGTAAAAACCCTGATCAGATGTGTATATTACAATGGTATTTTCCAGGAGACCACTTGCTTCAAGGTATTGCAGTAGCCGACCCACATTTCGGTCAACAGAACTTATACAAGCCAGATAGTCTTTGAGGTACCTTTGAAGTTTCCATTCTGTGAGGGCCTTATCATCTCCTGCAATTCCTTCATATTCAGCACTGATTTTTTCATTGTAATATTTTTCATATGCCTCCCGCTGGGTGGAGTTAAGCCTGCCAAAACCTCCTTTATCATATTCAAGATGCACCTTTAGGTCTTCGCGCAATCGCATAGTTTTAGCGATGCTCATATCCTGGTCTGCGGCGGCTGGTCGGCCTTCATAGTCATCATAAAAATTGGAAGGCAGCGGAAAGTCGATGGAATCAAATCTCCCAAGGTCCTGAAGATCAGGCATCCAATTGCGGTGTGGCGCTTTTTCACCTACTACCATTAAGAAAGGCTTGCCAGGGTCACGATCTTCCAGAAAATCGATGGCAAGGTCGGTAATCAGATCCGTGACATATCCATCCAGTCTGAAAGTATCTTCACGACTTATAAAATCAGGGTTAAAATAATGACCCTGGCCGGGCAAGATCACCCATTCATCAAAGGAGTCCTCTGGTGAAACCCCAAGGTGCCATTTTCCCATCCATGCCGTTTGATATCCCTGCTTTTTCATCTCTCTGGAAAAAAGTGGCTGATGGATGTCGAAAGCATCACCATTGTTTCTAAATCCATTTTTGTGACTGTAGGCGCCGGTGAGCAAGGTAGCCCGGCTGGGTCCGCAAATGGAATTGGTGACAAACATGTTGTCAAAAATCCAACCTTCTTCGGCCAGACGATCGATGTTTGGGGTATGAATGAGTTCTCCGCCATAAGCGCTGATGGCCTGAAATGCATGGTCATCGGCTACGATGCACAGGATATTGTAAGGCTTTTTTTCTTCAACCTGCTTTTGACATGCGAAAAGTGCAAAGGCAATACTCAATATAGTCAAATACTTATGTTTCATACTATTCTTCTAATTTAACAATATCATTATTCCGAACTTCACTAAGCCGGTATCGTAAGTGCTTTTTATAGTGTTCCACCACCCCTGTAAAAAGTGGGTTCCCTGCCAGGTTATTATACTGACCCGGATCGTACTGCATGTTGTAGAGTTCTATCCCTTCTGAGGCATCTTCATTATACTGAATATAAGCCCAGTTATGATCGCGCAACAAAAAGCTTTTCACATCGCGGAAAACCGATACGGAAAATATGTGATCTCTAACCGATGCATGCTGATCTTTAATGATGGGCACCAGGCTTTTTCCCTGTACCTCCTGAGGCAGCGGTAATCCTGCAAGTTCAGTAAGCGTCGGGTATAGATCAATCAATTCTGCGAATGCATAATTAACGGACGGTTTTTGACCTGGGACTTTGATAACCAAGGGCACGCGCACCGATTCCTCATGCAAACTTACCTTCATCCAAAAGTCGTGTTCGCCAAGGTGAAAGCCATGGTCAGAGGTGAAAACGATAATGGTATTATCCTCCAGACCTTCGTCGCGCAGGGCTTTCAGTATTTTACCAAGCTGGGCATCCATGTAAGAGACGGCCGCATAATATCCGGCTATTGCCTTTTTTTGCTGCTGTTCAGACATTTCGCTGTTCAGGCTGGTAATATAATTGATGCCAGCCGGTGGTATATCTTCCCAATCGCCCTCTACCTTCGGAGGTAAAACCATATGCTCATGGGGGTACGGCTCAAAGTATTTCCGGGGTGCGACAAAGGGCACATGAGGCCGCACAAAGCCTGCTGCGATAAAAAAGGGTTTGTCTTTGTGTTTTTTAATAAGCTCTATGGTTTTTTCGGCCGTTTTTCCATCGGAATGTACCAGGTCATCCCCATCGGCTTTCACAATGGTCATTACATTGCCTCCACGGATGGGTAGCGTGCCATCCGGATTTTTCTGGACGAGCTCACCTTCGCCCGGAGCCTGCCATTCGGGACCCTGGCTGTTGTACTTTTCCACCCAGCAATCCGGGTCATCGGTGCCATCGGTCCCCTCTTCAATATCGCCGGGTACCCGCATATGAAATATCTTGCTTACCCTTGCGGTATGGTAGCCGTTTTCTTTAAACCATTGCGGCAACATCTTTTTATCAGACCCTACATTTTCCCTTCCACTGGTCTGTTGAAAACTCTCTGCCGCATGTGGATAGTAACCCGATAGCATAGAAGCCCTGGATGGACCACAAATCGGAAACTGACAATAGGCCCGCATAAATAAGGTGCCTTCAGCAGCTAGCCTGTCGAAATGAGGGGTCTGACATATCTTGTTTTCGTATTGAGAAAGTGCTGTGGTGGTAAGATCGTCGGAGATAATAAAAAGCACATTGGGCTTATTTTGTGCAGTAACCATAACAGGCCACCAGAGCAACATCTGCGCTCCAAAACATACCAATATTCCCAGAATCTGCGACTTTTTCATATATTCAAAAATATTTTTGGTAAGTCACCCGCTTTTATTTTTTCTTTCCATTCGGTCTTCAACTTAAGCAAATTTTCCATTACCAACGGATCATCACTATAAAACATATTATTGCTTTCTTCAGGATCCATGCTTAGGTTATATAATTCATACTTAGGGCTTTCAGAAATATCATATACCAGTTTCCAGTTTTTACTGCGATATGCTTTTAGGTGCACATATTCAGCATAATATGTTTCGTCCAACTGCAAATCATTGCCCAAAAGCAGTGGAAGGAAGTTTTTACCAGGCAAGGGATAATCGCTGGGCACTTCAATACCGGCAGCATTTAGTAGTGTAGGAAAAAAATCCACAAAACTGAGAAGCTGATCGACGATTACATTTTTAGCTATTTTATCAGGCCAGGTTATTATGCAAGGTACTTTTAATGAGTGTTCAAATAAATTGGTCCGATCGTTGACATACATTCCTTGCGGGTCTGTACCGGTACGGGTGATCCAGCGACCATTTCCTTTATGCCAAAGACCTTTATGCCCCATCATAAAACCATGGTCTGATGTAAAAATGATTATAGTATTATCAAAAATATTATTCGCTTTAAGGAAATCAATAATCCTCACCATGTTTCTATCTATAGAATGTACGCTGGCATGATACTCACGGGTCATGCGATCCAAAAGCAGTGTGTCGAGATCTGGGAAATCCGGGTCAGGAAATACCATATTTCCCGATGTAAATGGTTTTAAATCAATTTCTGGCAAAGGCAACCACGATCGACCATCATGCAGGGGCTCCATACCTTCCGGGAATTCAGTATTGGCATGGGGTGCGTAATAGTGCAAAGACATAAAAAAGGGCTTACCGGTGACTTTGGGATTATGCCTTTCTAAATAATTAAGCGCATAAGTTGTGAGCAGGTCTGATGTATACTTGCCTTCGGCTCGGTACCACTCATCTTCTATCATAATATCGGGAGACAAAGAACGCCTGCCTCCATGAGGAAAACCCGTAAACCAATTATATCCACGATTTTTAGGAGAGTCATGGTCCATGACACTTCCCAAATGCCATTTGCCTACTAAAAATGTTTCGTAACCAGCCTGCCTGAACAATTGAGGCAAAGTATAAAGGTGAATGGGCAAGCCTTTTTCTTCCTTTTGACGAATAACGTCTAATATGCCAGCTGCAGAAGGATATAATCCAGTAATAAGCGATGCCCTGGCAGGGCTGCAAACAGCACTGTTGGAGTAAAAATTTGTAAAAACAGCGCCCTGGTCAGCCAGTTTATCGAGCTGGGGTGTAAAAGCATTCGGACTTCCTTCTTTACCTAAAGCCCAGGAGCCCATATCGTCTGCCATGATAAACAGTACATTGGGTGAATCTATGGTCTTACTTTCCCCACAAGAAAAGAGAACAAATGATACTGCGATAAGTGACCAGCCTTTCATATTACCCATTCGATTAAAAATCACCTCTGTATATCTGATAATACAACCAAACCCTCTCTTTGATCCATATCGCATCTTCTTCCGCCAATAATTCTGCGGGAGTGGTAGCATCTTCACGCCAGTTCCTGGGTAACTGCCTGAAAGGGTTTTCCTTCGGATTATTACCCGTGATCCAGGTATACAGCATACAGGCACTGGCATATCGTGCCATAGCCTTGCCATGGATATGATCGGCATACCAGTCAGCAACACCATATTTATTTACGGCATCCAACCACAGCAAAGAGGCGGGCACCAACATTAATTTATGTATGTCAGCAGGATCGAGATCTGCACAGAGGTCCTGATACATTTTCAGATACAAAAGACTCATTGCATTTTTCCATTCAGACAGATGCTGAGAGCCTGGGTGCATGTACAATACCATTTTGGCGCCCGAACTGCGGATGCTTTGGTACATGGATTGCAAGGCCTTCAAATTTTCATGGTATGGAATGGAGGCTCCGGCTTCATAAGTGCTATCCGGTGGCCTGGGAACCCATGGAGGCAACAAATGGCCCTCCCTTCTCGCTTCAAGAATTACATAATCATATTTACCCGAGCGTATCATTTCATGAATTTTTGGATCAGCTGCCACTTCCAGTAAACTATTGGGAATGCGTCCGTAATTCAAAAATGTTATGCCATGATTATTAACCGGCGCCTCCCTCTGACTTACCGCTTCGCATGCAATACCATCTTCGTGGAAAAAACCTTCAAAAGACTGATACAATCCTCCCTGAAAATAAAATACACTGTTTCCCAGGAATAAAACCCGCATTCCTTTGTCATCATTTGCACAGGCTGAATAAGCAAGCGAAAAGCACAGTAAAAATACAATGATTAAGCATTTACCGGCAATCATCTTTGATAGGGATGTGTATCTCTTCATATTCAATTTCAGGTCATGCGATGCCATTTTCATAGGTTATTTTCAGCTTTCCAGTTGAGAAGCAATGGATCATTTAACAGTTCCATTTTTTTAATAATCCTCTTTCTAAGTTCTCTTTTAACTTCCTGATGCTCCGGCTGATCACTTGCAAAAAGGTTTCGCTTTTCTTCAGGATCTCCGGCTATATGATAGAACTCATGCAGGGCATCAGCCGAGAAGTCCAGTACCAGCTTCCACTCCTTCGTCCGGATGGAGCGGAGATGTGTAAACTCGGCATAGACATCAGTATCTCTTTCAACATTCTTCTTTTGCATCAATGGATAAAAGCTTTTACCTCTCAATTGCCATTCAGGTCGGGCCTGTAAACCAGTCATATCTATTAAGGTCGGAAACCAGTCTACAAAGCTCAAAGGGTTGTGCAAACGATCTGGTGCTGGCAAACCCTTGGGCCAATGCACAATGCATGGCGTCCTCAGGCTATGGTCAAAAACATTGATTCGCCGGTTTCCATAAACTCCGGCAGGGTCATGTTGATCGAAGGTCATCCACCACCCTCTGCCCTTATGCCATAAGCCATTATGACCCGACATGTATCCATGGTCGGATGTAAAGACTACAATGGTGTTCTCCAAAAGACCTTCTGTTTCCAGATAGTCCAGTACCCTGCCGACATTGCGGTCAACAGAATGTACACTGGCATGGTACTCGCGGATCATACGGTCGAGGGTGAGGGTGTCGAGATTGGGAAAATCCGGATCCGGAAAACGCACTTTCAAAGTATCCCAGGTCAATAGATCTACATCTTTTAAAGGAAGCCATGACCTGCCTCCATGTTGAGGCTCCATACCATCGGGAAAACCTGTATTGGCATGTGGTGCCCAGAAGTGCAAAGAGAGCAAAAAAGGATCACCGGTCTTTGAAGGATGCATCTCTCCAATAAATGAAATGGCGAAATCGGCCAGAAGATCGCTGGTATAGGCTCCTTCGAATGTCTGCCACTGACCATCTACGATAATGGTCGGAGAAAGGGATTGGGCGCCTTTCTCAGAAAAACCTGCAAATTTTTCATAGCCCCTGCTGTCTGGCCAGTATTCCCTTTCATGCTCACCAAGATGCCATTTGCCAATAAAGGCCGTGCGATAACCCTCTGAAGATAATGCCTCGGGAAAGGTAATCATATCGGTGGGCAAGCCTTCCACTTCAGCGCGACCCAGCACATCGGTAATCCCCGTTTCGCTGGGGTATCTGCCGGTAATCAGACAAGCACGGGAAGGACTGCAATTGGCGCTGTTGGAAAAAAATTGTGTGAAAACAATACCCTCCGATGCCAGACGGTCGAGGTGCGGCGTATAGGCATTGAGGTCAGATTCAGCAGACAAAGCCCAGGCCCCCATGTCATCCGCTATGATAAACAAAATATTAGGTCGATCTGCCTTATCGCTTTTGCAGGAAAAAACACTCAGGGCGATAATTGCCCATGCTATCACCGAATACAAAAAATTTCTAAATATTGAGGTACTGCCTGTACACATACATGAATTCTTTTCCTAAGTCTAAATCCCTGCAATTATTATGTATTACATACTAACCCTTAAAAAATACCATTTTCACTTGAAATAACTTAATTAGTTTGCAATAAAAGACCATTCATGCCTATATTGCAACCACGAATATATAATATGTATTACATAATATGAAGCTAACTCTGGTAAAAAAAAGTGTTGAAGAGAGTAATGGCTTAAGTTTGGTCGATCAGGTTGAATCGCAGCTGGTGGAATTGCTAAGGCAAAAAAAACTAAGGGTGGGTGATTCCATACCCAGGGAAGTCGAACTGGCGGAATTGCTTGGGGTAAGCAGAACGGTAATCAGGGAGGCCTTGCTTCGATTGCGGGTGATGGGTTTAATCAGCTCTCGCAGAAAAAAAGGTGCCGTCATTACCCGGCCAGATATTTTCAGCATCATGCATCGCAGCATGAATCCGCACATTCTGGATCAGGATACCTTGCGCGAGTTGTTTGAATTGCGTTTAATGCTTGAAATCGGAATGGCTGATTTCATTTATCAGCGCATAAGTGCCGAGGATATCATCGAGTTGCGGGCCATTGTGGCCATGGAGGCTGATACAGGAGGCGCCCATGTTTTTTCGATTGAACAGGAAATTGCTTTTCACAGCAAATTATATGAAATCAGCGGCAATGATTCCCTTAAAAAATTCCAGAAAATGCTGCTTCCACTTTTTGATTTTGTCCACCACAGCGGCTTGCTGAAAATACCCGCTGAAGCACGCAAATTCGTCTCTCATAAAGGATTGGTTGACATTTTGGAAAACGGCTCTCCTGAATTGTTCCGTAACGCCATGCGAAACCACCTCGAAAACCATTTTATTCGTCTTTTTTAAATCGCTTTAGTCCGGAAATTAAAACCAGATTGCCATTTTTAAACGTATAGGTTATATATAACAAAGCTACTTCAGGCTTTTCTTAATCTCGACTATTGTAATTTTGAGAGTTTAGGAATCATAATTTGATTATATTTGATATATGACTTTGCATGAAAATATAATTCAACAGATATTAGAGGTATCAGATAAGGAGTACCCTGACTCTGAAATTTATTTATTTGGTTCTCACGCACGGGGAGATTTTAAACCTTTATCAGACTGGGATTTATTAATCTTATTAGACCAGGATAACATTACATTTTCGCTTGAAACAGAAATAATGGATAGGTTTTACGATATAGAACTTAAAACAGGTCAAATTATATCTCCAATAATTTATTCAAAAAAAGAGTGGAACACAAAATATAAATCAACGCCTCTTTATGAAAATATAAATGCTGAAGGAATACGCCTAAAATGACTATTATAAAAAAAGACTTAGTAAACTATCGTTTAGAGAGAGCCAGGGAAACACTTCAAGATGCAACCCTTTTGGCGGAAAAAGAGCGGTGGAATTCTGCGATTAACAGACTCTACTACTCGGCTTACTACGCGATTATTGCACTTCTTCTTAATGAAAACCATAAATCCACCACTCATAGTGGGGTAAAGATAAAATTCTCAGAACATTTTATAAAAACAGGAGATTTTCCTGCCGAATTTGGGAAAATCTACTCTCAGCTTTTTACATGGCGTCAAAAGGGCGATTACGCAGACTTTTTTGATTTTACGGAAGAAAAAGTCAAGCCTTACTTTGTACCAGTTAAAAAATTAATTGAGTTGATTGAGCAAAGGATTAAGCAGATATAACACAGCAGTGCATACCTCAAATAAGGCACAACTTAGTGATTATGCACATTCTTTACTTTCGCGAAAGTATTTAGTTGAGGATTAATTCTTAAAGAAATAATCTTATAAAAGCATCTGATAAAAAGTGGCCCTTGGCTTCTTTTATTTACTATCCCTAGTGTTAACTGTATGAAGAAGGATGGTTTCAAAATTCGCGTTGTCTGTGCAACTTCATTATACGACGGTCACGATGCCGCCATCAGCATCATGCGTCGAATTATGCAGCACAAAGGCGCTGAAGTCATTCATTTGGGTCATAACCGCAGTGCAGAAGAAATTGTGAAATGCGCTATACAGGAGGATGCACAGGGGATAGCCGTCACCAGTTACCAAGGTGGTCATATTGAATTCTATGCTTATATGTACGACTTGCTAAAAGAACAAGGCTGCAATATAAAAATAACCGGAGGTGGGGGTGGCACCATCCTTCCCGAGGAGGTCGATTCGCTCCATTCTTATGGCATCAGCCGGATTTATTCTCCGGAAGATGGAAGGAAAATGGGTCTTGAAGGCATGGTGGATGACTTGTTGAAGATTTGTAGTTTTGATACGTTGGAAGGATTTAACCCGGATATAAAGGACCTGAAAGAACCTTTCAATGATATTAAACTGTCCAAATGGCTAAGCTGGCTGGAAACCCAAACGTCCCAAAATGGGCCAGCCCTTACAGTACTTTCAGAGCTGGCTGCTAAACATCAAATCCCTGTTATCGGCATTACAGGAACCGGAGGATCGGGCAAATCGTCGCTTACCGACGAATTGACACGCAGGTTTTACACACAACATCCCGGAATACGCATAGCCATATTGTCGGCAGACCCATCGAAACGAAAAAGTGGTGGCGCCCTTTTAGGTGATCGCATCAGAATAAATATGGCTTCGGCCCCTGGCATTTTTATGCGATCTATGGCGACCCGTGGAAGTGGAGGGGCTTTAAGCAAGGCCTCTTATAAAGCCATTGACCTCTGTAAAATTGCAGGATTTGATTTGATTTTTCTTGAAAGCAGTGGTATTGGACAGTCGGGTGCAGAAATCACCGATCTCAGTGACCTCTCATTGTATGTGATGACCCCGGAATACGGCGCCGCCTCTCAATTAGAAAAAATCGACATGATCGATTATGCCGATGCCATTGCCGTAAATAAAGTTGAAAAAGCTGGTGGTGAAGATGCCCTCAGGGATGTGATTAAACAATATCGCCGATCCCATGGACGCTGGGACACAGGCGAAGCAGAAATCCCGGTGATAGGCACCTCTGCTTCTCAGTTTGGGGATAGCGGTACTGACAATCTTTACAATTTGATTTGCAAAAAATTATCAGGCCCTTTTCATGACTTCAAATTGAAAGCCATTGAAAAAGAAATGAAGGCCTTGAGCGGTCTTATCAGGATTATACCCTCTGACCGGAAGCATTACCTGGCTGAAGTTAAAAAATTGCACAATCAATATCATGCTTTTGTTGATGAGCAGGCAATGCTGGCTTCCCGCTTGTATCAACTGGAAGGGGCCGAAAAACAACTGAATCCCGATGATCCGGCAACGGTGAGGCTTAAGGAAAAAATCAATGCGATCAGAAGCGAAATGGATCAGCAAAACCTGCATGCTTTAGAGCGCTGGGATCAGTCAGTAAAAAAATACCAGGAAAACGAGTTGCAATATGAGGTAAGGAATCAAAAACGAAGCGACCCGCTATGGCGAAATACATTGTCCGGCACTGCCATTCCACGTATTGCTGTGCCGGTATTTTCCGATTGGGGTGACCGCCTTCGATGGAAGCTAACAGAAAATTTTCCGGGCAGATTTCCCTACACATCCGGTGTATTTCCGCTGAGGCGCAGCGAAGAAATGCCAACTCGAATGTTTGCAGGGGAAGGTGGCCCCGAGCGCACCAACATCCGCTTTCACTATCTCTCTGAAAATCAACCCGCCATACGGCTTTCAACCGCTTTCGACTCTGTGACACTTTACGGCGAAAACCCCGATATGCGGCCGGATATTTATGGCAAAATCGGGAACGCAGGCGTAAGCATTGCCACCTTGGATGACATGAAAAAACTTTACTCCGGGTTTGATCTTTGCGCTGCGAATACATCTGTATCGATGACCATCAATGGCCCTGCGCCCTACATACTGGCCATGTTTTTACAAACGGCCATAGACCAGCAATGCGAAAAATATATTCGTGCAGAGGGATTAACAGAGCAGGTTGAAACAAGCATCAAAAGCCTGATACCTGATCCTCCGCACTATCAAGGTAACATCACCACGCATCACAGTGGACTGGGACTGATGTTGCTTGGCACTACAGCCGATCAGATTTTGCCTTTGGATATCTATGAAAAAATCAAAAGTGAAGCCCTTCAGAAAGTCAGGGGGACCGTTCAGGCAGATATACTCAAAGAAGACCAGGCACAAAACACCTGTATTTTCTCGACGGGATTTGCCCTGCGCATGATGGGTGATGTCCAGGAATATTTCATCGAAAACAAAGTCAGAAATTTTTATTCAGTTTCCATTTCCGGATATCACATGGCTGAAGCCGGCGCCAACCCGATTACCCAGCTGGCTTTTACCCTGGCCAATGCCTTTACCTATGTGGAGTATTACAGATCGAGGGGAATGGAAGTCGATGATTTTGCCCAGAATTTATCCTTTTTCTTTTCCAATGGCATGGATGCAGAGTATGCTGTGCTGGGTCGCGTTGCCCGAAAGATATGGGCCGTTGCCATGCGGTATCTATATAAAGGAAATGCGCGGTCACAGAAACTCAAATATCACATACAAACCTCCGGGCGATCGTTACATGCCAGAGAAATGGACTTCAACGACATCAGAACGACATTGCAGGCATTGTATGCCTTGTATGATAATTGCAATTCCCTTCACACCAATGCCTATGATGAGGCGGTCACCACCCCAACAGAATCTTCGGTTCGTCGTGCATTGGCCATACAGCTCATTATTGACAAAGAATTGGGCTTATACATGAATGAAAATATGCATCAGGGGTCTTTTATCATTAAAGAATTGACACATCTGGTTGAAGAGGCAGTGTTAAAGGAATTTGAAAACATCGACAACAGGGGCGGTGTACTACAGGCCATGGAACGCATGTACCAGCGCTCGAAAATTCAGGAAGAATCAATGTTGTATGAACAAAAGAAACAAGATGGCTCTCTCCCATTGGTGGGCATTAATACTTTTACGCGGGAAAACAAGCCCGGTGACAGCGAAGCCTCTGAGGTAATTCGCGCCTCCGACGAAGAAAAAAAGTTCGCTATAGAATCCCTCAAAAGATTTCAGACAAGAAATAAAAACAAGCGTGACAAGTATTTAAAAAACCTACATCTCGTGAGTCAAAGAGGTGATAATATTTTCAATGAGCTTATGCAAACCGTTAAATACTGTTCCCTGGGTGAAATTACGAAGACACTCTACGAATCAGGTGGACAATACAGAAGAAATATGTAATTCGTTCACAGGAATCAGGCCAGCATAAATTGCCTTTTCCTCTATGAATTCCTCTGGAAAATTATTTGGTAAAAAAATTAATGCAGGGGGATAAGCATCTTTGGAAAGCTGTTTTTTTAATGTACATTTAAGTCACAGGTCATTGATTTAGAGCATATAACAAGTTATTTTACACCCTAAATCAATGGGATTTTCTCAAAGTAGAAAATTCCGGATAATCTGTCATAGTATATTACATTTTAATTCAATACTCAACCGACCTATGAAATATGCAGGGATAGTCTGGTTTGCGATTTTGGCAATCCTGAGTCTGCAACCTATTATGGCTAAAGATTACTTTATCAGCACAACAGGAAATGATGCCAATTCCGGGGCCCAAATTAACCTGGCCTGGAGAAGTATTGAAAAGGTTCAGGCTTACAGCGTTAATCCGGGTTTCAAGCCGGGGGATCGTATTTTATTTGAAGGAGGCAAGACTTTTACAACTTCCGAAGGTTTAAATATCAACCTGCATCAATCCAGAGGATTACCTGAAAATCCTATTATAATTTCTTCTTATGGCGCAGGGTCAGCAGTTATAAAAGCCAACGGATCCCATGCCCTGCGTTTTTTAGCACAGGATGGAACAGCAGCCGGATTGGGATTTGAAGTCAAAAGACTGATCATTGAGGGCAATGGTGTTCCGTTGCCTGGGCCATCCAGCGCTATTGGAATACTGGTCTGGAATTATTCAAATAATCCCCTGAACTACATGCTCATTGAAGATGTAGAGGTTTCAGGCTTTGCAGGCGATGGTATTTACATCGGCCGGGAATTGGGCAAAGGACGTATGTCTGATATTACCATTCGCAGGGTAATTTCACATAATAACATGGGCTTTAATGGAATAAGACCCCATTCCGGATCTGGCATCATTGTAAGTGGAACAATCAATGCCTTGATTGAACACTGTATTGCTTATAAAAACGGAGCCAGGAATGACTATGCCGGAGGCGGACCTGTTGGCATTTGGCTTTGGGATTGCCTCAACAGTACCATTCAGTTTTGTGAGTCTTTTAACAACGAAACAGCTAGTGCTGATGGGGGTGGTTTTGATCTGGATGGTGCCTGTCAAAACTGCATTATTCAATATTGTTATTCGCATAACAATGCCGGAGCTGGCTTCTTACTTGCTCAATTTTCAGGAGCCAACCATTATGGAGCATTTAAAAACAACACTGTTCGTTACAACATCAGTCAGAATGACGGCAGAAAAGGCAATTATAGTGGCATTATGTTCTGGGGAGCCGGAGCTAATGACGTGGTTGAAAACAATGAAGTGTACAACAATACCATTTTTATGGGCGGAAGGCCAGTCAATGGCACTCCTTCTGCTGTGAGATTTCTGGGCACCAATATAAAAGGCCAGAAAATCAGAAATAATATTTTCATCACAGATAACAATTTTCCGATTATAAATGCTCCAGCTATGGATACAAGCCGTGCGCTTTTCCAAAACAATGTATATTGGCAGCAAAATGGGCAACCCATTCGCATAATATGGGGCAATACTTATAATTCACTTACAGCATGGAAATCGGCAGTAAATGGCCAGGAAACCTGGAACGGACTAACTGAAATCGGCTTTGAAATTGACCCGGGACTTGAATTTGCGGGTGGGGGTATCACATTAGGTAATACAGCTTTATTGAATACACTTTCGGCCTACACGCTTACATCAGATTCAAAAATAATTGATAAAGGTTTAGACCTGTCAAAATCTCCTTTTAATATTGATGTAGGAAAAAGGGATTTTTACGGCAATTCTTTGCCAAGAGGTGCTGGTTTTGATATCGGAGCGCATGAAACGTTGGCACTGTTTCCTTTTATTCAGATTTCAGAAAATACCCTGGATTTTGGAACGATATATACCAGTGAGATTTCTGACGTCAAAACACTTCTAATCACAGCAAATCACTTAACGACAACTTTACGAGTCACTATGCCTGAAGGATTTCTGGTATCCGAATCTACAGGGGGGAGTTGGACGAATCAAATCCAATTTACACCGATAGAATCAAATATCACAAAGACCATTTTTGTCAGATTTAAACCTGTAGAAGCACGGTTGTACGAAGGTAATATGGTTCTTCAATCAGAAGGCGCCGATATAAAACAGGTAAAACTTACCGGCTCAGGCATTCACCTGCCTTTTCTGGAAATTCAACCTCTGGCACTTGATTTTGGTGAATGTTTTGTTACTAAAAATTCTGTCGCACAAAAATATCGTTTAACAGGAAGATGGCTTCAAAATGCGGTAACCATCACGGCTCCCAATGGATACAGCATAGCCACCAGCATCAACGGCACCTACAGAAACAGCCTGAACATCAATCCTTTATCCGGACAGGTTAACCGGGATATTTTTGTCAGATTTAGTCCCTCAGAAGCAAAATCCTATCCGGCATTTCTCGAACACCGAACGCGGGACCATGAGCCAGTTTATCTGGAACTGAATGGAAAAGGCATCCCCTTGCCTCAAATCAGTGTTTCCACTAATGCTATTGATTTTCAGGAAATTGCCATACCTGAAAACTCAGACCCAGTTGCATTACAAATTTCAGGCATTGATCTTATCGGGAACATACATATCGAATTGCCTGATCATTTTACCGCCTCCATGGATGAAGGTAAAAATTATTTTAGCAGGCTTGAGATACCCGTGTTAAATAAAAAAGTCGACAAGCTCATTCTCGTCCGTTTTCAACCACTCGAGTCAAAGATATACGAAGGTAATATGGTTCTTCAATCAGAAGGCGCCGATATAAAACAGGTAAAACTTACCGGCTCAGGCATTCACCTGCCTTTTCTGGAAATTCAACCCCTCGCACTTGATTTTGGTGAATGTTTTGTTACTAAAAATTCTGTCGCACAAAAATATCGTTTAACAGGAAGATGGCTTCAAAATGCAGTAACCATCACGGCTCCCAATGGATACAGCATAGCCACCAGCATCAACGGTACCTACAGAAACAGCCTGAATATCAATCCTTCCTCCGGACAGGTTAACCGGGATATTTTTGTCAGATTTAGTCCCTCCGAAGCCAAGTCCTATACGGGATTTCTCGAACACCGAACGCGGGACCATGAGCCGGTAAGACTGGAACTGAATGGAAAAGGCATCCCCTTACCTCAGATCATTGTTTCCACTAATGCTATTGATTTTCAGGTTGTAAATATCCCATATTATTCAACCTCTGCCATAGTCCAGCTATCTGGCAGTAACCTGATTGGAAGCCTGCATATTCATATGCCTGATCATTTTACTGTTTCACTCCATGAAAGCCAAAATTACCAATCGATGCTTGAAATTCCTGTTACCGATGAAAGAATAGAAGTAAACCTATTCATTCGGTTTCAGCCAATTGATAATCTGGAATATACAGGAACCATGTATATATCTACGGCGGCAATAGAAACAGTAACCGTAGAGCTCAAAGGCAGTGGAAAGTTTGAAAGAAACCTATATTTTAGCACCCATCTTTTAAATTTCGATACCCTTTCCACAGATGATCCATCATCTGTGGAGATGGAATACATTGTGCATACCAGGTATTTGCAGGAAAAAGTCTCTATCAGCGCTCCGGATGGTTTTAGATTAGCCTTTACTCCTGGCGGACCCTACACATCAGATATGGTTTACACTCCTGAAAAAGAGTTTTTCGAAAAAAGTATTTTTGTGATCTTTGAGCCTGGTACACCGGGGACTTATACAGGTGACTTGGTTCATAGGGTTTCTGGTATGCCCGATAAAAAACTCGAAGTAAGGGGCGTTTTAAAACCAGAAGTTGTAACAAGCCTGTCATTTCCCTTAGATTTATCAGGACTCAGGTTTTTTCCCAATCCCGCATCTTCCTTTTTGATTATAGAAATAAACCATCCTTCACCACAAATCTTCAGATTGAATCTGTATGATATAAATGGAAAAATGCTTAGTAACCTGAATTCATTAAGCCCATTAAACCGAATTGATCTATTTGGCATTCCAAAGGGTGTTTGCATTTTGGAATTTTCCACACAGGATTCTGCCATGCGATTTAAATGTGTAATTGAATGAGGCCAGGTAAAACCTGCATAATATCAGATATGCTTTAGATTTTTCAGCAGACCCATAATACAGAATTTGGCCATAAAAAATCCCGGAACCAAATAGGCACCGGGATTTTCAAAATGTTGGAATGAAATTATTTATATTATTTCACAGTATCCATGTATTCTACAAGGTCAACCACTTTGCAGGAATAACCCCACTCATTGTCATACCATGCTACCACTTTCACGAAGTTATCGTTAAGAGAGATACCTGCTTCTGCATCGAATACTGAAGTTTGTTCTTCACCGATGAAATCGTTGGAAACCACTGCGTCTTCAGTATATCCGAGAACGCCTTTCAGTTCACCTTCTGAAGCCGCTTTCATGGCAGCACAGATTTCAGCATAGGTCGCGCCTTTTTCCAGGCGGCAGGTAAGGTCAACTACAGATACGTTAGGAGTTGGAACCCTGAAGGCCATACCCGTAAGTTTGCCATTCAATTCAGGAATAACTTTACCTACAGCTTTAGCAGCACCGGTAGAGGAAGGAATGATGTTTTGAGAAGCGCCACGTCCACCTCTCCAGTCTTTCATTGAAGGGCCGTCAACGGTTTTCTGTGTAGCCGTTGTCGCGTGAACCGTAGTCATAAGACCTTCTACGATGCCAAATTTATCATTAAGTACCTTTGCTAAAGGAGCCAGACAGTTGGTTGTACAAGATGCGTTTGAAACATATTGCATATCTGCCTTATATGATTTGTGGTTTACACCCATTACAAACATAGGGGTGTCATCTTTGGAAGGAGCAGACATCACTACTCTTTTTGCACCGGCAGCGATATGGCCCTGTGCTGTTTCTTTGGTAAGGAATAAACCTGTTGATTCCACAACATAGTCTGCACCTACTTCATCCCACTTGAGGTTGGCTGGGCTTTTTTCTGAAGTTACACGGATGGCATTGCCATTTACTACGAGTTTGCCGTCCTTAACTTCAACCGTACCGTTGAAACGGCCGTGGGTTGAGTCGTATTTCAGCATGTAAGCCATGTATTCAACATCGATGAGGTCATTGATAGCCACAACTTGAACGTTGGGTCTGTTTACTGCAGAACGGAATACAAGTCTTCCGATTCTTCCGAAACCATTAATACCTATTTTAATCATTATAAATTGGTGTTTTGAGGTTAGAACAAATTACCGCTGCAAAGGTACGAAGGACAGGCCAAAAAAAGGTGACATTTATCATTAAAATTACATATACCCAATATTTTTTTTACACTTTTTGAAGTAAAAGCATTTGCAATTCAAAATACAGCATCTATATTTGCACTCGCTTTTACAATGGCCCGTTCGTCTAGGGGTTAGGACGCAAGGTTTTCATCCTTGTAGCAGGGGTTCGAATCCCCTACGGGCTACGAAAAAAACCTTCTTAAATTTATTTTAAGAAGGTTTTTTGTTTAAATAAATACTTTTAATTCTCGGCCTCACTAAACTCCCCAACTTAACTGTTTGAAAAATTGACAGGTTTTTCAAATGAGTAAATTAAGTTTATTGCTCAAAATTTCGTTTAGTCACAATTCAAAAAAAATATTCTGATTTTATACATTACCATACTAAACTTAACATTTCATTTAGATTATGTAGGTAAGTTAAAACGCAAAACGTACCTCTAAAATGATCTTCAAACAACCAAATACCACGATTTTTATATATTTGTGCTTTCTTTGCAGGCTATGTCCATACAAGTACAGTCATTAAGCAAAATTTTCGGCAAACAAAGGGCAGTTGACCAGATCAGCTTCGAAGCGCGGCCTGGTGAAATCCTCGGTTTTCTCGGTCCCAACGGAGCGGGAAAGTCCACCACCATGAAAATAGCTACCGCCTACCTGCCTCCTACCGAAGGAAGTGTACAGATTTGTGGCATTGATGTACAGGAAGACCCGCTGGCCGTACGCAAGCGGATAGGATATCTTCCCGAACACAATCCGCTCTACCTCGATATGTATGTTCATGAATACCTCCATTTTTGCGGCAGCCTGCACCTGGGCAATACCAGAACCCTGCGTCAGAAAGTATCGGACGTTGTGGATCGATGTGGTTTGGGCCTGGAGCAAAACAAAAAAATCGGCGCCCTTTCCAAAGGGTACCGACAGCGCGTAGGACTGGCACAAGCGCTCCTGCATCAGCCCGATGTACTGATTCTCGATGAACCTACCACCGGGCTCGACCCCAACCAGATACTGGAAATACGCAAGCTAATACAGCAGGAAAGCCGCGATAAAACCGTTATCTTTTCCACGCATATCATGCAGGAAGTACAAGCATTGTGCGACCGGGTGGTGATCATCAACCGGGGTAAAATTGTCGCCGATGGCATTCCGGCCGAGCTTTCTTCCCTAATGAAAGGCCGGAGGTATTTTATCGTTGAATTTAAAGAAGCCCTTAGTCCTGATGTACTTGAGTCCATCGATGGCGCAGAGAAAGTTGAACCCGCAGGCAAACATGCCTGGAAAATCAGCACCTCCGGAGATCGCGATTTAAGAGAACAGATTTTCGCCTTCGCCAATCAACATCAATATACCCTGCTCGGACTGCGACAGGAAGAAAGCAATATGGAAGATATCTTCAGAGAATTAACACAAAATACGAGTGCGCAATGATTTATATACTTCAAAAGGAAATCAATGCTTTTCTTCATTCGCTCATTGCCTATATCATCATAGCCGTATTCCTCACCAGCATCGGATTGTTGATGTGGGTTTTTCCTGATACCAGTGTTTTGGAGTACGGGTTCGCGGACATGAGCACCCTATTTAACCTCGGCCCCTATGTTTTTATTTTTCTTATACCCGCCATTACCATGCGCATGTTTGCAGAAGAAAAAAAGGCAGGCACCATGGAATTGCTGCTCACCAAGCCCTTGCACGACTGGGAAATTATTCTGGGGAAATACCTGGCTGGTTTTGTATTGGTAATCTTTTCCATTTTACCAACCTTGTTGTACTACCTCACCATATACCAGCTTGGCAACCCGGCAGGCAATATCGATACTGCTGGCACCATGGGCTCTTATGCAGGACTCATCCTCCTGGGCGGCGTTTTTACCTCCATCGGCATCTTTTCTTCTTCATTTACCGAAAACCAGGTGGTGTCATTTATCATAGCTGCCTTTTTGTGCTTTGTCATTTACTCGGGCTTTCAGTCGCTGGCTGCTTTGCCACTCTGGGGAGGCATTGCTTATAAAATCGAACAAATGGGCATCTTATACCACTACAATGCCATGAGCCGTGGATTGATTGACTCGCGCAATGTCGTCTATTTTCTAAGCGTGATCGCATTGATGTTGTTATTGACCAACTTTGTAATGAGCAGCAGAAAATGGTAAACCTGAATAGCAAAAAAACCGAATCCTGGCTCATTTTGCTGAGCGGCCTGATGTTGATGATCGTATTGAATCAGCTGTCTGCACGGTACTTTTTTAGATTAGACCTTACAGAGGAAAAAAGATTTACTATTTCAGAAGCTACCAAAACGATGTTGCAGGAGCTCGATGACGTGGCGTATGTGGATGTGTATCTGGAAGGCGACCTGCCATCAGGTTTTAAAAGGTTGCGCAATGCCATCAGGGAAACCCTGGATGAGTTTAAGGTGTATGCCGGAGATAACCTGCAATATCGATTTCTGGATCCTTCGGCTGCAGAAAGTGAAAAAGCACGCAATGAATTTTATAATAGTCTGGCAGAAAGGGGCATACAACCCACCAATGTGATGGATCAATCGGAAGGAAAACGAACGGAAAAGCTCATTTTTCCAGGCGCCCTTGTCTCGTATGGCGCTTCTGAAAGTGGGGTTATGCTGCTCCGGGGAAACCGGGCAGCCGGTCCGGCCGAACAATTGAACCAATCGATAGAAGGACTGGAATATGAACTGGCAAAGACCATTGTTGGTCTCAGTCGCAGCGAACCCTGGCGCATAGGCATAGTGCATGGATATAATGGCCCGGACACGCTGGAACTGGCCGGACTCAGCAGCGCCATGCTGGAGTACTACCGGGTAATGCATGTTAATCTTCCTCGTCGTCAGGACCTCTCCGGCCTCGATGCCATCGTAATTGCCAAGCCGAGAGATGCCTTCAGCGAACAGGACTTGTATAAAATTGATCAGTTTATCATGAAAGGCGGCAGGGCCTTGTTTCTGATTGATGCATTGTATGTCAATATGGATTCGGTGAGTGGTGCCGGAACTGTGGCTGTGCCTTATGACCTGAACCTCGATGACCTCCTGTTCCGGTATGGGGGTAGGGTTAACCGCAATCTGGTGTTGGACATGAATTCCGGCGTATATCCCGTGGTAGCAGGACGGATGGGTGACCAGCCACAAGTGCGTATGATGCCATGGCCCTACTTTCCACTGATCAATCAATACAGCAAACACCCCGCAGTTCGCAACAGCGATGCCATGCTGTCCCGATTTATCAGCACCATCGATACAGTAAAAGCCGATGGTATAGTAAAAACGCCCCTATTCTTCAGCTCACCCTACAGCAGGGTGGTCAATGCACCGATTCGAGTCAGTCTCAATGACCTCAGGGAAGAAATGAAACCAGAATATTTCACCACCGGACAGTTGCCTTTGGGTTATCTGCTGGAAGGCAGCTTTACCTCTGCCTATAAAAATCGCATTTTGCCCGATGGTGTTGATAAAAATAATTTTGTCGATCAGGGTCAGCCTTCTGCCATTTTTCTTTGTGGAGATGGTGACCTGGTTGTCAATGCCATCAATCCAAGAACCGGTCAGCCCCTCGAACTGGGCTATGAACCCTACACGCAAACGCGATACGCCAACGAAGATGTGATTTTAAACCTGCTGCACTATATGCTGGATGCTGACGGGCTGATTCTGGCCCGCAATAAAGAAATTACCATCCGGCCCTTGGATAAGGTTAAAACCGATCAGAAAAAAACCCTGATCCAAATTATAAATATATTACTGCCCATCCTTGCCATTATCATTTTCGGCATTGTCAAGGCCCTGTTGAGAAAAAGAAAATATTCTGCATTTACATGAACCAAAAGAAAAAAAACATAAGATGGTTAAGCCTGCTGGGGATATTGAGCCTCATCGCGTTAATATTGCATTTCTCGGGCACAGAGAGAAAAGACACCATGGGCAACCCGGGCATGTTTTCAGTTGCAGATACTGCTTCTATTCAGAAAATTCATATCACCCGGCAAAAAGAAAATATAGTGCTGGAAAGAACCAGTGGTACATGGACAGTAAACGGAGCGTATGAAGCAGATGAAGGTATTATGATGGTGGTACTGACTGTATTGCGACAGATGGAAGTGAGTCGTGGCGTATCCCGGAGCCAGGCTGAAGAAATCGTTGAAGGATTAAAAACCGAAGGTGCTGAAGTACAGATTTATGATAGCAAAGGGAAAATAAGCCATTTTTATGCCGGTGGTAATCTGACTAAAACACTGTCTTATTTTACAGATAATCAAAATGGCCAGGCATGGATTGTGAACCTCCCAGGCTACGACAGCTATGTGGCGGGCATATTTGAAATCCCAGCCATCGACTGGAGGAGAAGGCTGCTTTTTTCAAGCACATGGAGAAGCCTCCTCAAACTCAATGCAAATTATCCCTATAATCCGAACTATGATTTTGACATAGAGTTTTTTGCCGGATTTTTAAAAATGCCGGGCATCGAACCATTGGATACTGCTGCCATGATGGAGTATATAGAACAGTTTGAATATTTTCAGGCCGACCGTTTTATTGAAGAAGGCATGTTCCCCCATTACGACAGCCTCGCTAATACCCCGCCGGAGTTTATTATAAAAATAGAAGATATCGATAAATTGAAGAATCGTACCCTGAGTCTGTATCACCGCATACCCGGAGACAACAATATACTCGGGGTATTGGAAGATGGTCGGAAAGCCTTGTTTAACTACCGCAGGATTGCCGGCATCTACGCCCGCAAAGAAGACTTTATTGCCAATTGATAAGCAGAGAGGCGGCAAATAAAAGCTTAGATTGCAATTCAGCACTTGGTTATATCCGATGGTAAATCCGCAAGGTCTGTGCTACGGGTTAACAAATCCCTGACAGTCTTCTTTATTGGCAATTATTGTTATGTAAAAATTGACAAACTCCTTATTTTTTTGTTATATATTGATATATATAAATTCACAAACACCCCCCTCGTCCTCCTTCCCGAACATTCGTCCGGGACAGGCAAGAGGAGAGTACATTTGACTAATGTTTAGTCACTTATTTTTAACGAATATCTTACTTTTTACTTTAATAATAATCTCAACCCTAATGAAGTCCCCCCTTCCCGAACAATAGTCCGGGACAGGCGAGGGGGGATTCAGGGGGGTGTTCATAATGTTCGTTAATATTAGTTTTATATTTTTACAAATACACCTACAATATATCTGCATATACCAATTATTATTTGTAAGATAACCTATATAAATATAGCATTATAATTGTTTTTAATCTTTCATATTATACTATAACACCCCCCTCGCCCCCCTCCAGGGGGGAGTACATTTGACTAATTTTTAGTCACTTATTTCTAACGAATATCTTTCTTTTTACTTTAATAATAATCTCAACCCTAATGAAGTCCCCCCTTGAGGGGGGATTCAGGGGGGTGTTAGTAAAAGCATATTTCAAACATTCATTTTATACCAGAAAACCTTGATTTAATCATAAAGTAATTATTCTAAATACAATACCACAACCTTCACGACCATTTGTCCGGGACAAGCATGTGGGGAGTACATTACGGTTAAAAATATCATTAAATTAAAATTGATGGTTCTTTTTAAAAAGAGGTGATAAAAAATTAATTGAATGCATTCCCCCCTTCCCGAACGATAGTCCGGGACAGGTGAGGGGGGATTCATGGGGGTGTTCATAATGTTCGTTAATATTAGTTTTATATTTTTACAAAAACACCTATTCAATTTAATACCATACCCAACCCAAACATTATCATTGAGCTATCGCAATTTATCGGCTAGATGAGTGCTATATTAATTTCTCTCCAAATCAGAAATAATAAATATTAACTCTTTAATTACCCAATCTATATTTCGTTTTACATCTTTATCATCCACCCTGAAAAATCGCACTCCTTCCTGTTCAAGTCTTTTTTGCCTGATGTCATCATAATCCACCGAATGTTCATGACTTTCCCCGTCAATTTCTATGGCTAACATTAATTCGTGGCAATAAAAATCCACTATATAATCCAACATGGGCACCTGTCTGTGAAATTGATAACCAAGTCGTTTGTTTTTTAATTCCTGCCACAGTAATACCTCTGACAATGTACCATGTTTTCTAAGTTCTCTGGCCTTCTCTTTTAAGTCATTTCGATAGGGTATTATTTTATTTCGCTTTTTGGACATGTGAAAAATTTATTTACGCGTATTATATAGATATATGTTTTTATTTTTTGAACTTTATTGAATTGTATATGTTTTAATATATGACATATTTAATGTATATTAATTATAAAACATTACTATAACACCCCCCTCGCCCCCCTCCAGGGGGGAGTACATTAAGTTACCTTAATTTCTTATATTATTTAAGAAAAACATCTAATTTACCTTAAAGACATTTTTAACCAGAGTGTAGTCCCCCCTTCCCGACCATTCGTCCGGGACAGGCAAGGGGGGAGTACAATTGACTAATGTTTAGTCAATTATTTTTAACGAATATCCTTCTTTTAACTTTAATAATAATCTCAACCAGAATGAAGTCCCCCTTTGAGGGGGGATTCAGGGGGGTGTTAGTAAAAGCACATTTCAGACATTCTTTTTATACGACAAAACCTTGATTTAATAATAAAGTAATTATTTTAAATACAATACCACAACCTTCCCGAACATTCGTCCGGGACAGGCAAGGGGGGAGTACATTAAGTTACCTTAATTTCTTTTATAATTTAAGAAAAACAACTAATTTACCTTAAAGCCATTTTTAACCAGAGTGTAATCCCCCCTTCCCGAACGATAGTCCGGGACAGGTGAGGGGGGATTCAGGGGGGTGTTCATAAAAACACATTTTTTAAGAGTATTTCCTTCCAATTATAAATTGATAATTCCGGGTAAGAACACATTAATTATCCACGTTTATTAAATATCCCAATTAGAATATATTATACACCTGAAACAATCACCGAGTCTTGTTTCGCTTTGACCTTTCACCCTTCACCTTTGAGCTATTTGTTCTCTCTCCCAATGCTCTGCGTTTTCGAGCGTTTCTCCCATCCCCCGAATTACCCATCACCCACACCCATTACGCACAGTACCCATCACGTATTTCGCATTACGGATCACGCATCACGCCAGTCTGTCTAAAAACCTCAATTCTGCTTTCAATACATCCTGCGAGACATAAATATAAAGCCTTTTAAGGCCTTATGCTGCCAATTTTAAAAAATTTCCACGGGCAGGACACAAAATTTTCGAGACGGCCTGGGGGCTTAAAAAGGCTTCCATACGGGCCATATAGCGATAAAAACAAGGGATGAGCGCCTTCAAGTATTCCTTGAGCGCTTTTTTGTCAATCAGGTTGAAGATCCGTATTAGGTTATAGGCTGTAAACATAAATCCCACATCTGCTGAGGCCCTGTCTATTCCTCTTTTGGTAATGATGTAGTGAAAGTTCCATTGTCGTTTAATAGTACCATAGTTATGCTCTATAATAG
>JAFIEV010000015.1 GCA_020832305.1 Cyclobacteriaceae bacterium
AAAAACAAACACCATACTGCACTACAAACGAGATTTTAGAATACTAAACCGCATTTAAAGCCCGTAAAGGTATTTTTCAGTATCAAAAAATGATGAAAATTGATGATTTTAGGTGGCTCAGTGGCAAGTTGGGTTAAATCAACTATAGCGCTGCCAGTTTTTCAGCTTCATCAAACAATTTAAGTGCTTGTTGCAATATCTCGTTTGTTTCATTAATGATTGGAAAGTATCCGTCATTTTTCCAAACGCTTCTTGCTATTTGAGCTTTAATTATAGTTTTTATCAGATCTTTTGAACGATCAAAACCATCTTTATCAAAGGGAACCTCTGCTGATTCGGCGAGTTTTATCAAATCGTTAAGCATTTTTTCGCTTATTTGGAAATTTTTTCGATAATCGGCATACTGCATTTTGTCAAGTGTCTTTTTATTTTGTTCATAGTAAGACAATGTATATTCCCTTAGAGCATTGCTGTAAAAGAGCTTCATGTAGTACGACGATGAATAAGAAGTGTCAAGTGGCACAAAGAAGTCGGGCATTATACCGCCTCCGCCATACACAGGCCTTCCTTTTTTGGTTTTATAAACGAGCGAATCATTAAACTTAATACTGTCGGCATGGAAGAATTCGCCATGTTCAAATCTTCTTCTTTGATCTTCCTGATATTCAGACAATCCTTCTTCATAAGGTTTTTGTATTGATCTTCCGGTAGGAGTATAATATCTGGAAATAGTGAGTCTAAGCTCTGAACCGTCAGATAATGTGATTGGAGATTGAACCAGTCCTTTGCCAAAGGATCTTCTTCCAACGATCAGAGCCCGGTCATTATCCTGTAGTGCGCCAGCAACAATTTCTGAACCGGAAGCACTTCCTTCATCTATCAACACAATAACCACACCATCTTCAAATATGCCCTTTCTATAAGCCCTGTATTCGGCATTATATCTTTTTTCTTTTCCTGACTGAGAAACAATTAAAACGTTATCTTTTAAAAATTCATCAGCAATATTGATGGCCCTGTCCATATAACCACCAGGATTGCCCTGAAGGTCGAGGATGAGTTTTTTCATACCCTCATTTTTCAAACGGGTTAGTTGTTCCATAAACTCATCATAGGTGGTAGCAGCAAACCTTGAAACTTTGATATAGCCGATTTCATTGTCAATCATATATCCTGCATCTACAGAAGTTCTTGGTATTTTATCACGAACAATGGTAAAATTAAGCAAGTCTTTTGAGCTGCGTCTTTTTATACCGACCGTAACTTTGGTGCCTTTAGGGCCACGCAGTAAATCAAAAACCATATTGTTATTTATGCCTATGCCTGCCACAGTTTCACCATCAACGGTTACAATTTTATCACCCGCCATTAGACCCACTTTTTCAGAAGGCCCCCCGGAAATAGGTGCAACCACATATATGGTATCTTTAAGAATATTAAATTCAATTCCAATACCCTCGAATTCACCTTTAAGCTCAACATTAGATAGTTCTGCTTCCTTTTTAGGTATATAAACAGTATGCGGGTCAAGCTTTTCAAGCATTTTCACAATGGCTGTTTCAACCAACTCATCGGTATTTACTTCATCCACATACGCCTTATCGATGTATGTGATTACCTCCCTGAATTTCATTATGCCAGACAAAAAGCTACGTTCCCCGGGCTCATTTTCAACAACTGTAGCTCCTATGAATATCCCTGCGGCCAGACCCAGTGTGAGTATAAGCGGCATTCTGATTTGAAATTTTGAATTATTGATTTTATTCACGATACAAGTATTTAATCCGTGTAAATATATCTATACAACCTTCACCAAAATTTGTGGTTAACTATATACAAAACATATTGTATGGTATTTTGATTATTGAATGTACGATTATTTTGTGGTTTTCATTAAAACTAATTTAATTGCAAGTTATTGAAAATACTCTCTTTACGAAAAATGATGAGATGTTTTCAACAGAATTACAGAATTTAAGCCTCTGAAAAGACCGTCTTATGCTAATATATACGAAAATATCAGATATAGTCGTAAAAAATTATATGTACGGTTATGTACTGTATTTTATGGGCATAAAGTTTTTTGAACATACCGATAAGACCCTTGAAGAACTTTGTCGCATAAAAGGGCTCAATCCGGTAAACGTTGCAACTGAGTTGGAATCATCGGTATCAGACGAAAATGAATCTTCTCTTGATTTTGGTAAGTACCCGGTAGAATTAATATTGCAATATCTAAGCCACAAACATCAGGAGTTTATCAATAGAAAATTACCTTACCTGTCGCGTCTGATAGACGGTTTGCCCAAGATTTATAGTCTTGACAGTGTACGGGAAGACTTGAAATTTGTATTTCCCCTTTTTGTTGAAGATTTTGTGCAGCATATTTATGATGAGGAAAACCACATGTTCAGTTACATAAGGTTATTGGTTGACGCTTCGAGAGGCCTGGCAAATCCTTCTTTAGTTTATTACCAATCAGAAAAGCATTCTATGGAAAAGTTTTCTTTGGATCATCATGGTGTAGATAATGAGATGGATGGAATCAGAAGCCTTACAGAAAATTATACTTTAGCTTGTAATGAAAGTAATTTTTACAGGCTTACTTTTGAGGCATTGCGATCTTTTGAGCAGGAATTGCTTGTACACGCCAATATTGAAAACAACATTTTAATGCCAAAAGCCGTGATTCTCGAAAACCAGGTTAGACGGAAGTATCTCAGAAAGGTAAAGCTGAATTAGATGGCTAGATGGATGGCTATTGACTTAGGTAAGAAAAGAACAGGAATAGCAGTAACAGATCCTCTGCAGATAATAGCGACTCCCCTCACTACTGTGTCAACCCATGAAGTATATGCTTATATAAAAGAATATATACTTCGTGAAGAGGTTGAATATATTGTGGTTGGTATGCCGTTAAAAGAAGATAATACCGACACTCATATGACCTCTCAGGTAAGGCAATTTGTCAGATACCTTGAAAAGAATTATCCTGAGAAGAAAATTTTCACTGAAGATGAGCGCTACACTTCAAAAATGGCGCTTGAAGCTATGATTACCGCTGGAAGTACCAAAAAAGACCGAAGAGATAAAGGAAATTTAGACAAAATAAGTGCTGCCATAATTTTACAATCATTTATGGATCGAATGAAGCGTCAAACATCAATGTAGATGCTTTGATCTTTTTATTCATTTTTTTTCTGGTCTGCAGCTTATATTCTGGCAGCGAGAATCAATTCTATGTCCTTATATTCCATGTCGAGTTTTCGGCCAATTTGCATATTACACAGGCTACCTCTGTAGGTGTAAACCCCTCTGGCGAACCATTTATTGCAATATATCATTTCTTCGACACCACCAATTTCACCCATTTGCAATAATATTGGGGCAAAAATATTGTTCAAAGCAGTTGTCGCAGATTTGGGTACCATTGATGCGATGTTGGGCACACAATAATGGATTACGCCAAATTTTTCATATACTGGCTGATCGTGTGAGGTGATGTCAGAAGTTTCAAATCCCCCTCCCTGATCTATACTCACATCAATAATCACTGCACCATCTTTCATTTGGCTGACCATTTCTTCAGAGACGAGAAATCTGCTTCTCCCTTTTTCCACTCTTTTGGCGCCAATGACCACATCTGCCGTTTTTAAAGCATCTCTGAGGTTATTGAGATCGAGGCTTGAGGTGTACAATTGTGTGCCAAGGTTGTGTTTCAGGCGGCGAAGTTTATAGATATGATTATCAAAGATCTTTATTTCGGCACCGAGACCCAATGCAGCTCTTGCGGCAAATTCGGCAACGGTTCCTGCACCAATGATCACAACCTTTGTTGGAGGTACGCCGCTGATGCCTCCGAGAATTACACCCATTCCATTTTTTTCAGTTCCCAGGTATTCTGAAGCAATTCTGATGGCACAAATGCCTGCAATTTCACTCATAGCCCTAACGGCAGGCATTCCACCTACCTTATCTTCAATGAATTCAAAGGCCAGGCAGGTAGCTTTTTTCTGGGTGAGGCCATGAATATATTCCCGGCTCATATTGCCCATTTGCAAAGCAGAAATTACAGTTTTGCCGGGTTTTAAAAGTTCAATTTCTTCAAGAGTAGGTGGCTCTATTTTTACAATAATATCTGCCTCAAATACTTCTTCGTGAGAATATACAATACGGGCGCCTGCTTCGCTGTATTGTGTATCACTGAATTTAGAATATCGGCCTGCTCCGGTTTCTACCCAGACATTATGACCATTGGCTACCAAAACTTCTACACCTCCGGGAGTAAGGGCAACCCGCTTTTCCTGATAAGAAATTTCATGGGGTATACCTATAAACAATGATTTTTCTTCTTTGCGAACTTTGAGCAATGCCTCCTGAGGGTAATGACGGCTCTCTCTTGCCAATTCCTCAAAACCGGTTCTTGGCTTTTTACTCATATTTTGTAAGATTAATAATTCTTCGGTTTCCTTTTTCAATTTCAACAGATATGTGCAAATGTTTAACAGGTACTAGATTGCCTAATTTATCAGGCCATTCGACAAAGCAATAATTTCCCGAATCAAGGTACTCATCTGCGCCAATATCCAAAATTTCTTCTACCGAATTAATTCTGTAGAGATCAAAGTGATATATTTCTCCATACATCTCTGAATAATATACATTTATCAGAGAAAATGTGGGGCTGCTTATGGTATCACTGCATTGAAAAGCTTTGCAAATGCTTTTAATTAAAGTGGTTTTACCTGCCCCCAGGTCACCTTCAAAAAGCCAGACCCTTTCATCTCCGGCATACTCTGCAATTGCCTCTGCAATTGAAGGTAAATCACTTAACGATTCAGAAGAAAATTGCACCTTTACTTAATCAAATCCTGTAACAATTACACTTAACTGAATTTTACTTCGAATTTAACGAAATTATTGGTATTACCATTTCTTCTATAGATAAGCCACCATGTTGAAATGTGTCGCTATAATATTTTACATAATGATTGTAGTTGTTTGGATATGCAAAAAACAAGTCTTCAACGGCAAAAACATATGTTGATGACACGTTAATACGTGGCAGCATTAGATCTTCAGGTTTTCGGCATACAAATACTTTATCCTCTTCAAAGCCAAGATTTTTACCTATTTTAAAGCGTAAATTCGTATTGGTATTGCGGTCGCCGATGATTCTGAAAGGCTTTTTAACACGTACGGTACCATGATCTGTTGTTATGATTACCTTCGAGTTTTTTTCCGAAATTTTTTGCAGAATATCGAGTAATGGAGAATGCCGGAACCATGATCGTGTGAGTGAACGATAAGCAGATTCGTCAGGAGCCAGTTCCCTGATTACTTCCATTTCGGTACGGGCGTGCGATAACATATCAACAAAATTATAAACAATAACATTGAGGTCATTTTTCATGAGATTGTTGATATTATCGGCCAGGCTTTTTCCCTGGCTTATGTTTTTAATTTTTGTATAGCTGTGTTTGATATTCATGCGCATCCGTTTAAGGTGGCTGTCTAAAAACTGATCTTCATAGTTGTTTTTTCCTTCTTCCACGTCCTCTCCTACCCAGAGTTTGGGATACATTCTCTCCATCTCCAGGGGCATCATACCTGAAAATATGGCATTTCTCGCATATGCCGTTGTCGTTGGGAGAATAGAATAATAGGGTTCTTCTTTTTCAATGTTGAAATAATCCATTATAATGGGTTGAATGGCCCGCCATTGGTCAAACCGAAGATTGTCAATCACAATAAAAAACAAGGGACGGTTTGATTTTATTTCCGGGAATACTTTTTTCTTCATTATTTCGAAAGATAAAAGAGGTCGCTCATCTGAGCTGCCATGTAGCCAGTCCTGATAATTCTCAATAACATATTTGGCAAAATTTGTATTGGCTTCACTTTTCTGCATAGCCAGAACTTCAGCCATTTGATTTTCTCCGGTACTTCCTATTTCCAGATCCCAGTATACTAATTTTTTATATAAGTCAGACCATTCGTTATAATCGAGATAATCATTTACCGCCATAGATATTTTCTGAAATTCCTGCTGATATCCCAAAGTAGTTCTTTCGGAAATCAGTCGTTTATTATCCAGAATTTTTTTAACAGACAGTAGTATCTGGTTGGGATTAATTGGTTTGATAAGATAATCAGCAATTTTTGAAGCGATGGCCTCTTCCATAATATGTTCTTCTTCACTTTTAGTAATCATCACCACTGGCACACTAGGCCGCATGGTCTTTAAGTGAGTAAGTGTTTCAAGGCCAGTCATCCCAGGCATGTTTTCGTCCAGAAAAATAACATCGAAATTACTTTGTTCAACAGCATCTATAGCTTCAGCGCCACTGGTCACTGGTGTGATGTCATAACCTTTTTTATCTAAAAAAAGTATATGGGGCTTGAGTAATTCAATTTCATCATCTGCCCATAAAATATTATATCTTTGCATAGTATTTCTATTAATTTAACTCTAAAGAATTCACAATTTTCAAATTAAAAAAATTTGAACAAGAAAAAGATTATCAACGATCCGGTTTATGGATTTATAAATATACCTAATGAATTGGTATACGATGTAATCAATCACCCCTACCTTCAGAGATTACGTCGTATAAGGCAATTGGGTTTGACTGATTTTGTTTATCCGGGTGCTTTACATACAAGATTTCATCATGCTATTGGTGCCATGCACCTAATGAAAGAGACTTTGGACAATTTGAGGGAAAAGCAAATAGTCATTAACGATGAAGAATATACTGCATCTTTACTAGCTATATTACTGCACGACGTTGGCCATGCACCCTTTTCTCACGCACTGGAACACATTCTTGTACACGGGGCGGCGCATGAAGATCTTTCTTCTTTGATTATGGAGCGATTAAATGAAGAATACAACGGTAAACTTAATCTGTGCCTTAAAATATTTAAAAATCAGTACCATCGAAAATTTTTTAACCAACTTGTTTCCAGCCAATTGGATATAGACAGACTTGATTATTTAAATCGAGACAGTTTTTTTACCGGGGTATCAGAGGGGAAAATAAGTGCCCATCGTATTATTAAAATGCTGAATGTTCATAATGATGAACTGGTGGTAGAAGAAAAGGCCATTTATAGCATTGAAAATTTTTTAAGTGCCAGAAGGTTGATGTACTGGCAGGTCTATTTGCACAAAACTACCATAGGAGTAGAGCAAATGGTAGTGCAAACCATTTTGAGATTGAGAGAATTGATCAGAAGTGGCAAGTTCAACTTACCCGATGTTTTGCAAATTTTTTTGGAAAAGGATCTGAACCTGCAAGATTTAAAGGAAAAACCCGATTTGCTGAACGCATATCTATGCCTCGATGATTACAATGTAATGTGGGCCATCAAGCAAGGGAACAGATCAGAAGATAAAGTATTAAAGATGTTATCTGGCATGCTTCTAAATCGAAACCTGTTTAAAGTCTATTTATCAGAGAATCCTGTTACAAATGAAGAAATGAAGGGGGCACTTTCTAATGTTAAAGACAAATATTTTTTGACAGATGAGGAGGCGGAATATTTTGTTTTACAGGGCGAGCGTACAAATGCAGCGTATATTGGAGGGGGTCAACGTATAAAAATAATTTCTAAATCAGGCGATATTCATGATATTGAAGAGGCTGCTGATTTGCCGAATATAAAAGCTATGCGTAAAATTGTAAAAAAGTTTTATCTGTGCATGCCCAAAACCATATCTTTGTAAGATTTTTGTTAGATAAAGAACTCAATCAGGTATGAAATTTACCTTAAATGAAATAGCTGAGCTTCTCGATGGAGAACTGGAAGGAAACGGTCAGGAAGAGATTTTTTCGATTTCAAAAATCGAAGAAGCCAAAAAGGGCTCTATCTCTTTTCTTGCCAATCCAAAATATGAGTCGTATTTGTATACGACAGAGGCGACGGCTGTTATAGTAGGTAAAGATTTCAGACCACAAAGAAAATATAATTCATCTTTACTGAGGGTGGCAGATCCTTATTCCGGATTTACTTCACTACTTGAAGAATATCAAAAAATCCTTTTGATTGGAAAATCGGGTATTGAGCAGCCTTCCTATATCGGAGAAGGGTGTAAAATAGGGGAAAATATATACCGTGGAGCCTTTTCATATATTGGTCAAAATGTAAGAATTGGCAACAATACAAAAATATACCCTCAGACTTTTATTGGAGACAATACAAATATTGGAGACAACTGCATAATTTATGCGGGTGTAAAAATTTATGCAGGTACTCAGGTGGGTAATAATTGTATCATTCATTCCGGAGCAGTAATTGGTAGTGATGGATTCGGATTTGCACCTCAAAGTGATGGCTCCTATAAAACCATACCGCAATTAGGTAATGTAATAATTGAGGACAATGTGAGCATTGGCGCGAATACGACCATTGATTGTGCTACCCTTGACAATACCATTATCCGTAAAGGAGCCAAACTTGATAATCTGATTCAGGTTGCGCACAATGCAGAAATAGGAGAAAATACAGTAATAGCAGCCCAAGCAGGTATTTCGGGCTCTTCCAAAGTTGGTAAAAATTGTGTAATCGCTGGCCAGGTAGGAATTGTAGGACATTTGCAAATAGCAGATCGTACAACCATAGCCGCGCAATCGGGCATCAGTAAATCCATAGATAAAAAAGGCACTTTTAAAATGGGTAGTCCTGGTTTTGAAATGAAAGATTACATGAAATCTTATGCTGTTTTCAGGAACTTGCCTGAATTGTGGGAAAGGGTAAGACAACTTGAAGAAAAAATTTTAAATTTGCCTGCCAAATAGAGCATACAATAATGCATATTAAACAACACACTATTGAAAAGACCGTAACGGTTTCAGGGGTAGGTTTGCACACAGGTGTATTAAGTAACATGAAGTTTTTACCGGCAAAGCCAAATCATGGTATAAAATTTCAGAGGACAGATATGCCTGGTCAACCTATAGTAGATGCTGATGTCGACAATGTTGTTGACCTTTCAAGAGGCACGACCATAGAGCAAAGTGGCGCCCGCATCAATACCGTCGAACATACACTGGCGGCCCTCACAGGATTGCAAATTGACAACGTTCTTATTCAGATCGATGGTCCTGAACCTCCTATAATGGATGGCAGTTCTGAAAAATTTGTTGAAGCGCTGGAATTTGCCGGACTGGAAGAACAAAATGCACTAAGGAATTTTTTTGAAGTACCTGAAAGCATATCCTATAAGGACAGAGGTCGTGAGGTTGAAATTGGCGCCCTGCCGCTCAATGATTACAGGGTCACAGTAATGGTCGATTATAATTCACCTGTGCTGGGAAGCCAGCATGCCATGCTTAGCCATATTTCAGACTTTAAAAGTGAAATTGCTTCAAGTCGTACCTTTTGTTTTTTGCACGAACTGGAAATGTTATACAAACAGGGCCTCATTAAAGGTGGCGATGTCAATAATGCCATAGTTGTTGTAGACAGGTTGGTAGAAACAGATGAGCTTGACTATCTTGCCGAACTGTTTAATAAGCCCAAAGTGATAGTTCAAAAAGAAGGCATTCTGAATAATGTTGAACTTCGGCATAAAAATGAACCCGCAAGACATAAACTACTGGATCTGATTGGAGATCTTACCCTTGCAGGCCGTCCTCTTAAAGCTCATATTCTCGCAGCAAGGCCGGGTCATGCGGCAAATGTTGCCTTTGCCAAAAAGCTTAAGAAAATGATGGTAGAAACGGAGCAAAGCAGTGTGCCTAAATACAATCCTAACCTGCCTCCCGTCTATGATATCAATCAGGTTAAGGACATGCTCCCACACCGTGCACCATTTCTTTTAGTAGATAAAATATTTTATATTGACGATAATACTGTTGCAGGTATAAAAAATGTTACTTCCAACGAGTATTTTTTCCAGGGCCATTTTCCGGGCAATCCAGTAATGCCTGGTGTTTTAATAGTGGAGGCCATGGCACAAATAGGTGGTATTTTTGTTTTGAATACAGTCTCTGATCCTCAAAATTACTGGACCTACTTTTTGAAGATAGAAGATTGTAAATTCAGAAAAATGGTACTCCCGGGTGACACATTGGTAATTCATTGTGATCTGCTTGAACCTATTAAAAGAGGTATCGCCAAAATGCGGGGCAGAGCCTATGTTGGTGACACATTAGTTACCGAAAGTGTAATGATTGCTAGTATTGTAAAGAAAAGCTGATGAATATTCATCCAATGACAAATGTACACCCTGATGCAAAAATAGGTGAGGGCGTAAAAGTCGAAGCATTTACTACCATTGAAGGAAACGTAGAAATAGGTGAAGGTACCTGGATAGGCCCTAATGTCACCATTTTTAATGGCGCCAGAATTGGAAAAAACTGCAAAGTTTTTCCAGGGGCTGTTATCTCCGGAATACCTCAGGATCTCAAATTCGATGGAGAGGAAAGTACTGTTGAAATTGGTGATAATACCACCATAAGGGAGTTTGCCACAATTAGCCGGGGCACCAAAGACAGAGGAACCACCAAAATTGGTTCTAATACACTTATAATGGCCTATGTACACATAGCCCACGACTGTGTAATTGGTAACAGATGTATACTTGTAAACAGTGTACAGGTGGCCGGTCATGTTGAGATCGATGACTGGGCTATTGTCGGAGGGGCAACAGCCGTACATCAGTTTGTGAAAATTGGGGCACATGTGATGATTGCCGGTGGCTCATTGATCAGAAAAGATGTTCCTCCTTATATTCTGGCTGCCAGAGAACCTCTCAGTTTTGCTGGTGTCAACATCATCGGATTAAGAAGACGTGGATTTACCAATGAAAAGATTGCCGCAATTCAGGAAATCTACCGAAATATTTACCATAAGGGATATAATAATTCCAAAGCCCAGGAAGTGATAGAAGAAAGCCTGCCGGAAAGTGAAGAAAAGGAATTAATTCTAAACTTTATCAGAAAATCTGACCGTGGTATAATACGTGGAGGGGCTGATAAAGATGAACAGTAATCTAATTTACAGCAACGGCAAATGGCGGTAGTGGTATCCATCTTATTAAAACTGATATTTCATTAGCCACACAGCTGGAAGAATATACAAGGATCATGCGCTGCAATGATTGTGAAGGGTGTTCCTCAGATTTTTGTTCAGGGTAAGCTGCCCATAGGTATAAAGGGCAGGTTATGATAACTTAATAACAAATCATATACTGATGAAAGTACATCTGAAGAATGCTTGTAAAAGATTTTCCAGGGAGTGGATATTTAAAAATCTCGATGTAACTTTCGATAACTCATTTACTTATGCGATCACAGGACCTAATGGAAGTGGAAAATCTACCCTGCTTCAGGTCATATCCGGCAATATGCTTCTTTCGGAGGGTAGCATACAATACAAAATTAATGACAAGGCAATAGAGCCTGATCAGATTTATAAATATACTGCTCTTACGGCACCGTACCTGGAAATTCCGGAAGAACTTACCTTGACGGAATTACTGCACTTTCACTTTAAATTTAAAAAACTCAAAGATACATATCGATTGCAGGATCTGCCGGAGCTGCTTCAACTCCATGGTTCGGAAAATAAAAAAATCAGGGATTTTTCAACTGGTATGCGACAACGCCTAAAACTCGGTTTGTCTCTTTTTGCAGATGCAGAAATTGTTTTACTCGATGAACCGGCCACCAATCTGGATAAGAGTGGTGTAGAATGGTACCTGCACAGGGTACAACAGCTTGAAAAACATCAACTACTTATTATTTGTTCCAACCGGATCGACGAGTATGAATTCTGTACCAAAATAATTGATATGCATTCTTTCAAATGATATTTCTTTTATTTCTTGCCCTTAATCAAAACTTTTTCACCTATTTTGAGTATTCTTTTCGGAAGTTGCAGCTTTTGTTTCGCATAGACATAAATACTGTATGTATAAAATCAATTGACGAAGGCCATGAAAGTATTAAAAATAAAATATCTTTTAGTATCCACCCTGATTACCTCAATGGTATTGTTTATTTCATGTGAAGAAATACCGGAGGAACTGGAACTAAATGAGTTTCAAAGAAATGCTCAGATTCTGGATGTTGGGAGCCCCTGGGGAGGACAAGGAAAGGTACAGGTCCTGAATTTACCTACCGGGGTTAATGAACAGGAACTTTCAAACTTAAGTCTCAGCTTCGGTTCTTCAGGGAGACCGGAATATGCACCATCAAATTTTGTAGCTGCCGGGGCAAATGATTTTATTTTTGCACCTTCAGGCAATTGGAATTGGACAACCAGCACTTCTGTTATACAATTATCGGGAGCCTCCATTACACAAATTAGTGCTGTTGATATAACAGAGCAGCAAATTACTTTTTCATTTGAACTTAGTCCTTCATCATCCACAGGAAGAATTTCCGGTGTCGATGGAAATTACCGGGTTACATTACAGCGAAATTAATAATTTAATTATTTTTTAATCTATATATTCTTGACTTTGTTTTTAATAAAAATTATAATAGCAGTATAAATCAACTTGTACTACTATGACTGGATTTTTATCATCCGGTCGTACCCACGAACTTTGCAAAAAGGCTAATTTTCTATTTATTAACCATTTATACTTTAAAGGCCACTGGTTTAGTTTATTGAGGGCTGCAATCATTTATTGGTGTTGCCTGATTTACTGGCCTAATCCTGCTTGTGCTGAGAATGTCGGCAATGAGGGGTATTCAAAGCATTTTAGTCAATTTGAAGATTTGTTCATGTTAATTCCAGCTGAGGATGAAGAGTTGGTTTATGAGGAAAGTTTTCAAAATTGCAATTTAGGGGGTGCCTGGCAGGTTGTTACACTTTCTGGAAGGCCATGGTTTTGTGCAGAAACAGGCGGTTCTATTATAGCAGATGGCAGAGGTGGCACAGAGCCTTCTGATACCTGGCTTATCTCTCCTCATTTTAATTTTAATGAAACGAGTACACTTAAACTGATTTTTGAAGTAAGGCGCAATTTTTCAGATGTAATTTTTCCTTCGGTAGAGGTTTATTATTCAAACGACTATACAGGTGTTGGAAATCCTGTTTTGGCAGACTGGCATGCCTTGTTATATAGCCCGCCGGCAACAGCTATCAATTATGTGGGTTCAGGAGAAATTGATTTATCTGCGATTCCAGACCCGGGTTTTTATATTGCTTTCCGGTACAGGTCGAGTGGTGGTGGTCCGGGCCAGGCAGCAGAATGGCGGCTTCGTAATTTACAGATTTTTTCTGAACCCTGTTCCCGGCCCCAGGGTACTCAAAACCTCATTGATGGCCAGCAGACCAGTTTTTACGATACCCGGTTATCGTGGAGAAACGGCTCAGGTTCAGGACGCCTTGTGATAGGGCGAAAAAATGAGCCGGTAGAATTTTTCCCCCAGAATGGTATAGAATATCAAACTAGCGGGACTATGGGGGGAATACCTAATCTGGCAGATGACCATTTTGCCATTACTTCAACTCAGCTAAACCGGAGTACCATTCAGGGTTTGGAAAGTAATCAAACCTACCATTTCAGGATTTTTGAATATAATTGCACCGGAGATAGAATTGTTTATAATACGCAAAATGCGGCATCTTATACAGTCACTACACTCAATGATCAGCTTTCTGATATTATTCCTACCCCTGGTTACGAGTATCAGGCGAATTTAGATTATCTGTCCTACCAAACTGAAGGGCCATTAAATGAGCAAAACAGTACCGGTATATTTGGATTTACAGTCAGAGACGGGGGGCCAACCTTAAGTACTGATGGTCGCCCGACAAGATTAGATAGCTTATTTTTTCTTACAAACGGGTCCAATGTCATACGTAAAGCCGGTCTTTTTCATCAGGGTGTTTGTCTTTTAGAAGCTGAAGTAAATGGTGAAACTTCTTTCAGGTTCAGAGGTACGGGCATTGATATTCCCGACGGAACTGCACAGGAATTCGAAATCAGGGTAAGTTTTATGTCAGAGGTTACCGATCTGGAGATTTTGGTTCTCACTATATCGCGTAATCAATCTTCACAAACCCCTTTTGTAAACGCTGATTCAGGCAGACCTTCTTCACCGGGCAACGGAACGGTAAATCGTGTAAAGGTTTTTGCGGATAGGTTTGCCGGCTTAAGATTACCTTCTTTTACTGGATATGGAGAATCCTTTAGGGTCGCTGCAGAGGTAACTGATGCGCTTGGTAATCGGGACAGATCAGCTGTTTTTAGTCTTACAGTTATTGAAGGTGAAGGTGTATTGTTAAGTGATCAGGGTCTTATTCTCACTGCATTTTCACATGGTTCTGTTCGTTGGGATGACTTAAAATACCACGGAGAAGATGCGCCACGTGTAAGGTTGCATAGTGGCATTCAGGGCCTGTTTGTTGATTTTATATTAAATCAGCTAGAAACGATACAAAAATTCAGCTTTACTGGTATGAATGGAAATGAGGCTCAGGCAGTCTCGGACTTCGATACAGAGGGGCTTCAACAAAGTATTATTCAACGAAGCGGTGGGCTTAATGCCGTGCAGGGGGCTGGGGCTTTGAACGCTTCAAACTGGCCATTACATAACCAGACGCGCACAGAATATTACGAAATCAAAATAAGTGCAGATGAGGGTTTTTCATTTGCACTACATGCATTGAAATTTGATGAAAGAAGATCTGGTACAGGCCCATCTCAATGGTATGTAAAAACCAGCGCTGACAACTTTCAGTCTAAACATGGCAATGTACAATTTACGACCGATTCTGCGCAGCTGGCAAGAGACAGGGAAGTATTATTCAGTTTGCCGGAAAATCAGTTTTTTGACCAGATAACCATTAGGTTTTATGCTGAAAATGCCAGCCAGGCCATCGGTACATGGCGCATCAGTCGATTGAGAATATACGGTGAAGTTCATGATTTCAGACCGCCATTTTTTACAGAAGGTACCCCTTCATTTTACGGCCCATTAAAAAATGGACTCTTGTTGGCCTTGCAGTCTGACCAGCCAGCAAATGTTAATTATGCCGTAGCAGGTCATGGTGAAAATGCACCTGACATTGGTCAGATAAAATCTGCCTTACAGGGAGCCGATCATAATTTTATTGTAATTGGCACAAAGTCTTTAACAAGCACAGTGCAATCAGACTTTGTAGTACTAGATGGCCTCGAAGAATCATCTTGCTATGATATTTATATGTATTTAGAGGATGATCAGAACAGGATCGGAGAACTCGCTTCTCTGATCAATCTGTGTACGAGTGATTTAGATGCATTTTTTGCAATGAACTCAAATTTTGAAGTTCCTGATGGTATTCCATCCATTATTACTGAAGTACAAGAGACTATTGATGTTGCTTCTTTTATGATCGTCGATGAGGGCGGTCAGGATGGTAGCCCTACCATGGTGAAAAAAATTTGGCTTGAGATAGGCCTTCAGCCAGAGAGATCTGTATATGAACGGATTGCAGGAGTTAAAATTACCGGCGATGATGAATATGAGAAAGTATTTGACAGCCTGATTGTTGAAGATGGAAAAATTTTATTGGAATTGGATTCAGGTTCTGTAATGGTGCCAAATGGTCAGCACAAAATTTTTACTTTATCTCTATGGTTGACAGAAAATCCGGTCTTGACAGATGAAAGAATTTCACTACAGATTTCTCAAATGGAAAGTTTCACTTATGGTACCCAGTTTAGAATCCATGGCAACCAACCCTTGGCTTTAGACCCTTTACCGATTACAGTTGAAGCGACGAAGCTCTCATTCACCTACCTGCCTGATGATATATGGCCTTTTCAGCAATTTGATCTTAGTATTTCAGCTACAGACCGCTTGGGCAATATTGATCAGCGAAATGACATAGAGGTACAAGTGCAATTATTTAGTGGCGATGGCATTTTGTTTATTCCTGGTGAAACTCAACTTCTTATGACCCAAGGCAATCTATGGGTTCGAGACGTATTCTATGATCGTACTGGTTTTATTGAAATTACTGCTAATGCGGAGGGATTAGAGTCCGCCTTTAGTGGTGTAATGCAGGTAGGTGAACCAGAAGATTTCATTGTTGCTAATCATACCATTATCCATGATGCAATTCATATACCAGGTAATTTAATTATTCTAAATACAGGCCATTTGGATCTTCGCGAAGGCGCCATTATTGAATTGCGTGGTAATTTGCTTTGCGAAGGAAATTTAAGTGCAAGAGAAGCGACCCATTTTATTTTCAATGGAACACAGGAACAAAAACTTGAGGGAAGTGGTATAATTCAATTATACAATTGGCAGATTCAAAATACGCAGGGGCTTTTTAATTATGCGAGTGTACGGTTTAAAGGGACACTTCTCCTTCATGAAAATGTAGTTTTAGTTGCTAATGCTGATGGTTTAGGGGATATTACTTTTTTATCCGGAGCATGGGGTTCAGCCCAATTGGGTAATTTGCCGCCAGGCGCAGCGATCGAAGGTGAAGTTACTGTTCAACGTTTTATCCCCGGTAGCCGGAGTGGATGGAGATTCCTGACCAGTCCGGTATTGAATCAAAATATTTCAGATTGGTCACAAACGATCCGAAGTTTTGGCATTGAAGGACCTTTCAGAAATATGAACCCAACGGTATTTCATTATGTAGAAGGCAAAGGCACCAATGGAAACAATGGTTCTGATGGATGGGAACCGGTAAGAAATTCTGATCACCTTATTTCAAATAAAGCTTTTAATATCTTCTTTTTTGGCGCGGATTTAAACAATGGCAGAAATACTTTAGTAAATACCGGAAAATTGCATTTTGGGGATATTCGTTTTGCACTTGACTTTACTCCTGAATCTTTTGGAGGCGGAGGCTGGAACCTGGTACCCAATCCTTATCAGGCCACATTACACTGGAATGCCCAGGGGATTATTAAAAGTAATGTAAATGATGCGGTTTACATTTGGGATTCCCAAAATCAAAGATATGCATCATTTGTAAACGGAATGTCAGTAAATGGTGAAGAGCCTTTAATAGCTCCCGGGCAATCCTTTTTTGTGAAAGCATCTGGTCAGGATGGGTTTTTGCAATTTACCGAGGAAGCCAAAAACTATAAAAAGGGAACTTTCTTCAGGGATATACAGCCTGAATATGCATATTCTAAAATTTCGATATGGTCAAACAATCGCCACTTAGACGAAACTCTCTTTTATCCAGGAATTAAAGACCCCGCAACCAAGGGATTTGATGCCAGCAAGGAAGCAGAAAAGCTTTCTGGCAGCGGTGCTGAAATTGCACTTCAAGGGGAAAGCAATCGGTGGCAATCCATTCTGTTGCTGGATGCAGATAAAAAGGTATCTGTATACCCTGTGGGTATAGCAAGCAGGTCAGAAGGAACGCTCAACCTGAAATATGATCATTATCATGGAACAAATGATACATTAGAATATTATCTTCTGGACGAACAGTTCAGATCATTATATCGTTTACATTCAGGGTTTGAAATCCCATATAAAAATACAGATTCTGACATACAAGAGAATATTCAATCTAACAGATTTTCTCTTGTTGCAACAGTGCCCCTACGGACCGAATTACCATCAAAGTTACAAGCTGATGCAAATGGCAACATTAGATTCCCATTGGTTTTAAGTGCTAACCTCGATATGTCTTCAATGCGGGTTTGTTTGTCATGGGAGGATGATGACCTTGAATTTGTGCAATTTCATCAAAAGGAATATAATGGTCTTATTGCGCATCAGACTTTAAAACAAGGTGAAATTCTGGTTTCACTACATTCGAAGGGACATTACAGGCGCAGTTATTCAATAGACACCCTTGGATTCATAACATTTGTTTCGAAAATGCCTGAGGCAAAAGTCCGGGTGTCAGGAACAAAATCTTTTGTATCTCCTTATCCGGGCACAAAAATTCCTATAGAAGCATCAGAAATGTTAGTGACCAGCCAACAAGTTGTTACCTCATTGGATACAGAAAAAATCTATTCAGGGGAGGATATGGATGAAATTTCGGAAATAAAATTATTCCCCAATCCATTTAGTGATAGTTTTATGATATCTCTAAGCTCAGATCAGGAGGAAATAGCATATTTTCAGATATTCGATACCAGAGGAAAATCACTGTATATCGGCCGGTACAATTTAAATCCCGGTCTTAATACAATGAGCTTTGAAAATATGCCTATAGGAATGACAAAGGGGTTATACATAGCAGAATTTCAAAGAGGGGGTAAAACGCAAAGACTAAAAATCGTGCGACAATAGATTTTATCTTGGCTTTTCGGGGTATTTTTGAAGATTAATTATTCAAAAATGGAAGAACACTCTGATCCCCGTAAAATCTTTGAAATCAGAAAAGGAAATTTCGAAAATGCTTATAATCGATATCAGCGTTTATATAAGCGTATTGCAAGCCTCCGATTCTCTCTTTTTGTATTGTTTCTCACAGTGCTAATATATGCCATTTCTGTTAAATCATCGGGTTTGATAAGTGTTGTGATTCCAGTTTATACCTTGATTTTCTTAATACTGATCAAATGGCATCGCAAGATAAGCTTTCAGGCAGCCCGAAACAGAAAACTTTTTCATTTGAATGAAGAGGAATTGAAAAAGCTGCACGGCGAGTTAAATTCTTTTGATGGAATGGGGCGTTATGCCGATGATAAGCATCACTATAGTAAAGACCTCGATATTCTGGGTGATCATTCCATATTTCAACTGCTCAATAGGTCTGAAAGCCCCAAGGGAAAAAGAAAATTGATGGAATGGCTATTATCTCCAGCCCTGGCTGAAGAAATAAATAGCCGGCAGGAATCAGTAAAGGAACTTTGCGGAGAACTGGACTGGAGACAGGATTTGCAGGTTTCTTTTCCGGGTGTTGTTATTGATGAAAAGGTGCAGGATGCGGTGCTCTTATGGACTTCCGGGCCACCAGTGAAGTTGCCGGTAGTACATCGGTTTATGGCGATTTTTTTATCTGTTCTGGCCTTAGCGACGTTGATTTTATGGATCACCGGCTTTCTTAGCATATATTTTTTTCTATTGTCCTGGATCGTCAATTCAATATGGTTAAGTTTCTATCAGAAAAAAATTGCGACCTTGCAAAACGTGTTAAATAGATTTTCGGGAGTGGCCAGGGTCTATGAGAGCATGTTTACTTTAGTGGAAAAACGTGGTTTTTCCTCTGTTTTTTTAAAGCAAAACCGCAATAAAATTTTGACCTCCGGGGGAACAGCGTCAAAGGCATTAAGAAAATTTCAAAATACACTCAACTGGTTTGATTCAAGGGGTAATTTCTTTTACTGGGTTTTCAATTCAATTTTTATTTCAGATGTCTGGCTTTACTACAGTGCCCAAATCTGGAGGGCGCGTTATGGATTGTATTTTGGTACCTGGCTCGATGCACTTGCAGAAATTGAAGCTATTGGAAGCCTGGCTGCTTTTTCTTTTGCAAATCCTTTATTTTCTTTTCCTGTTGTGAATGAGAATGTCGATAGATTTCAGGCAGTTGATATATCACACCCATTGATTTTTAAAAGTGCAATAAGCAATGATTTTGCAATTGATCGACAAGGCAGTATAACGTTAGTTACAGGTTCAAATATGTCGGGAAAAAGTACTTTTTTAAGGACAATCGGAACAAATATGGTGTTGGCTTTTTGTGGTGCACCGGTAAAGGCTGCCCAAATGCAATTAGCACCTGTTTGGATATTTACCTGTATGCGCACTCAAGATGATCTGTCTGAGAATATTTCATCTTTTTATGCTGAGTTGTTAAGACTAAAGCAACTCCTCGATATGCTAAAAGAAGATAAAAGTGTTTTTTTTCTGCTTGATGAGATTTTAAAGGGAACGAATTCACATGATCGACATCAGGGGGCAAGGGCCTTAATTAATAAATTAAGTCAGTTAAACTGCAGTGGGCTAATCTCCACACATGACCTTGAGCTAGGTGTACTGGAAGGCGAATTACCAGGCCTGAGAAATTTTAGTTTTACCTCTCAGGTAATAGATGGTAAATTGTATTTTGACTATAGATTAAAAAATGGCATTTGTCGGAGCTTTAACGCTGCACACCTCATGCAAATGATGGGTATAATGTAAACCCGGCAGCGCTTTTTCTGGTTTAGATTATATATCTACTTATTCGAAAATGTACTTATGGTTAGTCGTTTTGTGGCTGTTATACTTTGTCTTGCATAGTTTTCTTGCAAATGATAAAGTAAAGGAATTTGCTATGCTTCGTATGAAGCTGAATGCAACAATCTATAGAAGATTCTACGTAATCTTTTCTACAGGGGCATTTGTAATTGTATTTTTGCTTGGAGCATTGCAGCCGGCTCAATATGTATTGACTCCGGGAAATCATTTTCAATATGCCGGATTGTTTATAGCATACTGGGGTATTTTTATTTTAATGCGGTCGTTCAGGGCATTCAATGCTAAAAAATTTCTTGGTATTCACTCGACTGAAAAAGAGTACGACAAACTTGTTACTTCCGGTATATTTTCAGTGGTGCGTCATCCGGTGTATTTAGGTACAATATTGCTGCTCACAGGTTTTTTTCTGTATACACCTACGGTTTCATCTTTGATTTTAGTTAGTGTCAGTATATTATATATAATTATTGGCATCGGACTTGAAGAACAGAAACTTATCAAATACTATGGCGATTCTTATATACAGTATAAAAAAGAGGTGCCCATGCTTATTCCAAAAATGAAATTTAAATATTAGTTCTAAAACTGCTGGATTTTCAGTATTTCAAATTCTACTCTTCTGTTTAATTCTCTTCCTTCTTTTTCATCGTCGTTGCTGGCCATAGGTCTTTCCTGACCATATCCCACGGGAAAAAGTCTGTTTGCATTAATACCATTTTTAATCAGATAGTTAACTACAGCTTTTGCACGGTTTTCCGACAAGGTTTTATTCAGGGATTTTGAGCCGACATTGTCTGTGTGTCCTGCTATTTCGACAAAAAAGGCCGGGTTTTCCAATAACATACGCTTTAGCTTATCCAATTCTTCAAATGATTCTGGCTTGAGCGTAGCTTTGGCAAAGTCAAAGTAAATATTGCGCAAAATAGCTTTATAACCAGGTTGAAGCTTATCAAGCTCTACGGTTTTTCTTACTTCCTTTGCCATGGTTGTGGCAGCTGGGATTTCGATCTTATCATTAACAAACATATAGCCATCACTCTCAACACTTAAGTTTAGGGATACATCTTCTCCTACAAGCCATTCCGATTTATACAAGCCCGGTTCTACTTGTATTAAATTGCCTGGAGACTGATTTGGCGGGCCGGTAATTCTTAATCTGCCAGGAATTTGTCTTTTAGCATTAGATTCAACTATTTTCACCCATAAGGTAACAGGTTGAAGCACGGGGGCTTTTTCAGGAATAGGTTGCGGATCTGGTTCGGGCTGCGGCTCCGGAGTAACTTCTGCATGCAATTCTCTTTCTTTTGCCAGACTATCTGCTTCAGGTTTTTTATCAAATAGGTTACTATCGTCTACCTTTTCTGCTGTTTTTCTATCTATTTCAGGCGTAATATCTGCGAGCTTTACATGGTATATATCTGTAAAACCCAGTCCATCTTCGCGTGCTGAAGCATAATAGCCTCTTTTGCCATCACGAGTACTTACAAAATAAATATCATTGTCAGGAGTATTAATAGGAAATCCGAGATTAACCGGTTCACTCCATTGCTGGCTGGAGCTATCATAAACGGTTTGATAAATATCATAACCTCCCATACCCTTGTGCCCTTTGCTACTGAAGTATAATGTTTTGCCATCATAATCAATAAAAGGGCCATCTTCATCATATGGGGTATTAATAACGTCGCCAATGTTTACGGCCGCTCCCCATTTACCTCTACGGTCTTTTAGTGAAAAGTAAATATCAAGACCTCCTCTTGAGGTTGGCCTGTCACTGCTGAAAAAAAGTGTGTTTCCATCCGGTGTAATCGAAATAGAGTTTTCAGAGAATGAAGAGTTTATGTTCTCTCCCATAGAAACAGGTGCTTGCCAAACGCCATCAGATTTGCGGTTAGATACATATATATCTCCTCCATTTACGCTGCGATAAATAAAAAGCTGTTTTCCATCGGCACTTAGGGCGAGGTTAGAATCGTGAAAAGTTGTATTGATGACTTCTCCAATATTTTGTGCAGGCCCCCATTTACCTCCGGGAGTTCGGGTAGAGTAGAAGATATCTTCGTAATATAATAAATCGTCGAAAACATTTTCATTTAAATTTCCATCTTGCCGCCGTGTGGTAAAAACCAAAAGCGTTTCATCCTGATTGAGAACAGGGGCAAAGTCGTCCCATTCTGAATTAATCATCGGCCCCATATTTTCGATCACATGTTTTTTAGGATCGCGCAAATATTCCAATCCATTCTGACATTCATAAATTCTTCGTTCAACTTCTGTTAATGGGGTAAAATCCTCCCCTCTGTGACCGGGTCGTTGCCTCACCTTTTCCTGATATCTTTGAAAATAGTCTATTGCTTTTTCAAACTCCAGCCCATATTGATATCCCTGCCCAATCATATACAAAAGGTTGTATTTATAATCGGGGTTTTGTTGGTAAACCCTGAGCAGGTATTCAACTGAACGCGATTTATATATGGTTTGTAAATAGGTAAAGCCTGCCATGTAATTGGCTTCAAGGTTTTCAGGATCAAGTTCCGCAGCCTGCACATACTGTTCGTTGGCAATAATAATTACCTTTAATTTAAAGTAAGCTTCGTTGGCGATCTCCACGATCTGTCTGGCGGTTTCTTTTTCGTCTTGTGCATAGACGATATTGACCGAAAAAATAAGTGCCGCAGCTATAAGTAGTTTACGAATCATGAATGGACGTATTGTAGTGCAATATAGTGGTTCAAAAAACGAAAAATCGTATGAAATTTAAAATTCAATAAACAGAAATTCAATTCATTGTAATATTATTCGTTCGATACTTTAGATATTGAGATTCAATATACAGTAAATCAGGCATATATGAATTTTGAGAGTCAAACCACTATGTATTATTTTTTAAGAAATTCAACATTTATTGTGGTAATAATTAAAAATTTTGAGGATTCGCCCTTTGATAAGCAGTGTATTTAGATATAAATTGCCGATATAATCGATTCAAAATAAAGCAGTTTAGGATTTTACACTTTCATTATGATGAAAATAACCATTTATTATATAGGAGTATTTTGTTGTGCTTTGATTATGAATTGCACGGCATTAAAAGCCCAGAATGTTGGTCTGAGGGCTGGTATGAATGTTTCAACCATTGGCGGTCAGGAGCTGGGTTATCTGGCCAGGGTAGGCTACCATGGGGGCATTTTTTATGAGCATTTTTTTTCTGATATGGTAAGTCTTCATTCTGAATTATCTTATTCGTTGCAGGGAGCGGCCTTGGACCCCACCAGGGAAGTAAGACTTAATTATCATTATCTGAATATGCCTTTGGTATTCAGACTATATTTTTTAGACAATGTATCATTTAATCTGGGAGGACAGATTTCCTATCTTCTATCGGCCCGTTTATGGTCTGTTTTCGGTTCAATGCCTCAACCTGACCGTAGAAATATTGATGCTGCGGTAGTACTGGGCTTTGGCTATTTGCTCAGCGAAAACATATGTTTTGGCCTTAACTATAATATGGGACTGCTCAATGCTATTGAAGCTTCTACGATAATTGAGCGACGGCACACCAACCAGGTTCTGCAAATATCTATGTATTACAATTTTTGACAGACTTCAAGTTACCAGAACTTTATTTTTCTGGCTGCATAAAAGGCCATTCTTAATAATAAGAAGCCATGAGAAAACCTGCTGATGTTGGTATCTCCATATTTTCTTTCATGATATCGTACTGGTAAATCCACAATTTTCAGATTGAGTTTATAAGCACCGAAAATCAGGTCGAAGTCTCCAAAGGGATCAAAATTTCCAAAAAATTGCCGATTATCTATTAATTTTTGATAATCCGCTCTAAAAATAACCTTGGTTCCACACAGGGTATCTCTAACCGGTTGTTCCAGCAACCATGAAAAAAGCAGACTGAAAAATTTATTACCCAATAAGTTAAGAAAACGCATGGCATTTTTCTCCATGGGATAAACCAATCGGGCTCCATTTATAAATTCCCCTTTACCACCAGCAATGGCATCATAGAATGCCGGTAAATCTTCGGGTGCGACTGTGAGATCTGCATCAAGTATCATCAAGATATCCCCGGTGGCCAGGCTGAAGCCCTTTCTCACAGCATCACCTTTTCCTTTTCCATTTTGCTGGGCAATAATTAAATCCCAATCAGGAAAACGTTGCGGAAGTAATTGCATTTTATGCCAGGTATCATCGGTAGAGTTGCCTTCAACAAAAATAATTTCCATTGACTTGCCAAACTTGGGCATTCTTTTAAGGGAATATTCAAGATTGCCGCTTTCGTTTCGGGCAGGAATAACTATACTTACACTATAATCGCCGCTATCTTCACTTCTGGCCACCCGTGCAAATGTATACTGGTTTAGACAGAAATAATTTATTAAGGGAAGTCTGGCCAGATATTTATTGATGAAATATGAAAAAAATGGAATGCGCAGTGGAAAAATCATTCTACGGGTGTGGCGATAGTTTTCAAAACCTGCCAGGTACATGAGTATTTCCAGGTCGTGACGCGTCAGCCAGTTTTGTCTTGGACTTTTCTTTTTAAATCTCAGGAATTCACCCATTCTCAGCACGGGTTCCCATAAGAAATTGTAATAATTAACAATTACCTTAGTCTTGGGGTGGCAAGCCTTTTTTATGGCTTTAAAAGCAGAAAGAACATTCACAAAATACCCAATGGCATGAGAAACGATAATTACATCATATTGTCGGTCATCAGGAATGTTTTCAACATCAGCAAGGATGAATTCTAGCTCAGGATGCCTGCTCCTGGCCTGTTCAATCATACCAGGAGAGAAATCTATACCTGTTTTATGATGACCTTTTAATCTTGCCAGGGTCTCACCCGTTGCACAACCGACCTCAAGTACTGTGTCGCTTTCATGAATGAAATAATTAAAATAGTCTACTATATTATCCCAAAAATAGCTGTACTTTTCTCTATAGGCTACATGTTGTGGAGCGAGCTCTTCAAAATGATTGAGAAATTCGGTTCTGCGTTTTATAACACCTTGCATTTATTTTTAATTATAAGAAGTTGAAGGCTTTATTTGATTGCGTATAAAAAAGCCTTTTCGTCTTCACCTATTACATGTACAATTTCTATTTTTTCAGGGTATTTCTCATAGATTATTCCCAGATATCGATGGATGGTATTTATCACCCTATCGGTTTTGCGATCGGGTAAAACCCTCAAACTCGCCATTATCACATGGGTAACGCCGGCATCTTTGAGCAGTTTGTATAATTCGTCAGGGTCTTCAGAAGGCACATTCCAAATGCCAAAAAATTCTTTTCCTTGTGTGTAAATGAATGAAACGCCTGGTTTACGACTGGCTATGAAAGCGTCTTCAGGAAGATTTTTAGCAGCCCATTGGCTCATTTTTATAAGATTGATCCAATCGGGTGTAAAGCCATACAGGTTGTCGCCCTTGATGTATTGTTTCATTGCTGTATACTTTTCAGGGCTAAGGGCAATAGTTTTTATTATATTTCCCCCCAAAAAAAGAAAAAGAACTATCAGGTATATCCAGTTATTACCAAATTTTTTCACCAGCAATGTATAACTGGCATACAGTAAAAAGGCCAGAAGAACAGGAAAATATGCCAGAATTAACCGATCCTGGCTCCAATATGTCTGTAAAACAATAAAAATAATTCCGATACCAGTAAGTGTGTAAATGCCTGTAAAAAACCAGAATGCATTTTTTCTGAAAGACAGCAACAGGCCGGCTGCAATTAAAACATAAATGAATAGACTGACCAGGGGGATGGTTTTCTTGCTATTATAACGTATACCGTTGATCTCGAGAAAATGTCTTGACAGGTAGTCATCAGAATTTTGAACAAAACGCATGATGAAACCTTTTAAATTTTCCTGCCCCTGGCTCGCATCGTATGGATGTTTATTAAGCAGGGTACTTCCCTGGGAGGAAATCTGAACGGCATCATATTCCCATATTAATCTCTTGCCGGTTTCAAAAGAAATAATGAATAGAAAATAGCAAGAGCTTATGATTATCAATGGTTTCCATTGCTTTGACACGATGAGAAACAAAAAAGTGCCTGCGAAAGCAGCTAAACCAATATTTTTTGTAATAAACATCAGAAACAAAAGGAAAGCAATAATTCCATAATACAGATAAGACTTTAAAGATGTTTCTTTGGTTTCTGATAGTATATACTTGTCGAAGCAATACAAGTAAATTGCCTGTAACATTAAAAATATTGCCTCTGCATATGTTGTACCTGTGTATTCCAGTAAAACAGCGTTAATGCTCAAAATGAGCATTATCATTGCAGTGAGATGTAGTGGAAGGTGTTTTTTGAGAAGTTTATAGAAAAACCAAAGATGAACAAAGTAAAAAAATATTGAAAATACCTTAAATACAATAATTTGTAAACCGGCAACTGCATATAATATACTTAGTACTATAGGATAAAGAGGCCCCTGAAAAGATGGAAACACTCCTTTTTCATAGAATTCGTATGCACGGCTGATATATTCTGAATCGTCTCCACCAATAGACACTTTTGGATCAAAGAACAAGATGCTCAGTAAAACCCACAGGCCTGAAAAAATATATAAGAAAATATCAACCCTTTTCTCCAGGAAATAATCCAGCTTTTGATGAAAGGCTTTATGTTGTACAACCTGTTGTATTTGAGGTTCAACCTTTTCCGTCTTTACAATTTTTCTCTTTGATTGTTTAGCAGACATTTCCTTTTGGGATGTTTATGGCAAAAATACAAATTGCCATGAATTTAGCTACTAAAAAAAGCAATATAGGCCGGTAGCGCCATTTAGAGACTTGACTTATTTTTTCTTTGAATAAAAATAATGGGAGTATGTTTTTTCATATTATTGCAATCCGATTTAAGGCAAAGTCAATTATTTTTATTGAATAAATGACTGGTACAGGCAAGATTACGTATGATTAATTTTAAAATCTCATGAATTAATGTTGTTCATTTTATCTGTTTAATACGTGTATTACTTTTGTACCGTAGTAATAAATTAAATAAAGAGTTATGGTTAAGCATGTTGTGATGTGGAAATTCAGGCAGCAGACGGAAGATAATAGTGCTGAAGAAAATAAAACTATGTTAAAGCAAAAACTGGAGGAACTTCCTGCGGTTATTAAGGAAATAGATTCTTTGGAAGTGGGGCAAAATTTCACAGTAAGTCCTGCTGCCTACGAAATGGTATTAATTACTACTCATAAAGACAGGGAAGCGTTGAAAGCTTATCAGGTACACCCTAAACATCAGGAGGTAGTAGCATTTGTTTCTGAAGTAGCATCTGACAGAGTCGTAGTAGACTTTGAATTTTAGTTAGAAAACATAAAGTATGGCTGGTATTACCTGGAAAGAATTTAGTCAGCTTAAACTCGAGCATAAAATAAAGATACTCTATGAAGAGGGTGACTTTATTGTGGCTATTAGGTATTATCAATATAAAATCAATTTATATCAATTGGGGAATCATCTCGTGGAGGTATTTTACAATCACAAATATGATCGTATTGAAAAAATTGACCTGATGGCAGATGGCCACACCCGCATGAAATTTTATGCCGACCAGATCAGGTTACCATCTGACCTTTATTCCCAACCGCGCAAAAATGAATAATTTTTGATTACACTGCTTCCACTGTATAAACCCTGTGGAAAGGCAAGTTCTATAGTGCTTGTCCCTTTATCAGCATTCCATTTGATTTGGTCGTCGTCTAAAAACTTCATGTTGATTTCTATGCTGATTTTACTTTGTTGCTGTAAAGGATCAGCCGCCGACACCCAAAGATATCCATCATAAAGTCTGAGAATTAGCAGACACGGACTATCAACATAGATTTCTTTGCCCCGGTCCCATTCTATAAATCCCGGTGCATAAAAAACAGCTTGTAGCATTTGATCCTCATTGTGACTAACAGCTTGAATTTTTTTGTCGTTTTGTATAATCGTGTAATTATTGCTGCGATAGTAATTTAATGCATCATCTTCAACAAATGGCATAATTAAATATTGATAGGTGCTGTCTTCATTTTTTTCATGATTGATCCACAAAGAAAAAACATTATCTTCAACCTCGTTATTTTCTTCAAGATCATTAAGAGAATTCCAGGATCCTTCTGCAGGCCCTGTATACACCTGCACAGCACCGGGCTGAAGAAACTGATAAACTGTTTGATTGTGTTTTATCCATTCTACAGCTGGCAGATATTGTTGTCCGGCAGGTAGTTCAAATATTCTGTTGCGATACCCATAAAATACTTTTCCCTGAAGTCGGTTTTGTTCAATAGTAGTTGAAAAAAAACCATAAAGATTCATTTGAAGTTCGTTGCCCATGCAGACAATGGCATCATTAAAGAAAAACCAGGATTTATTGGCAAAAACTGAATCTCTGTGGTAGCTCATAGCGGCCAGGCCATATTGACCATCGGATACTGCCCCAGAAAATTCGAGCAAAGTTCTTTTAGGCTCAGACAATGGCGGGTCACTATTGCTGATTTCACAGGTCACACCCGGAATTTTCCTCCAGTTCCAGACAGGATACAAGCCTTCATATTCATTTCCATATTTCATGACCAGTAAACTACCATCATAGAGATAATAATTTTTCAAACCCATACCATCAATGGCACCAGCACTATTGGTTCGGGACGAAATGAATTTCAGTGCGGCATAATAATTTTCACGACGATGGACTAAAAAATCAGACCTCCAGAAAACCCGGTTTCCCTGAACCGTACCTGTAAGCGGACCTGTTTGTTGTTTGAGTTTTAATTCCAGTAAGCGAAGTTCCTCATTCCAAAAACCTGCATCTTTTAAATAATTCAGTGCCCTTATAAGTGGTTGAACATTGTAACTGCTATTGCTTACTAAATGCGCCCTTGCTCTGGGATCATATACCTGGCCAAAGATCATCCATTGGTGGCCTTCTAAAATAAAATCCAGTAAAAAGGATATTTCTTCATCTTCAAAACGGAGGGAAGTGTCTTTGAAAAGAAAAATAAACCAGGAGATTTTTTCGAGATATTCAATACCATAGCTGCCCATATGCATAGATGGTCCTTCAGCCTGAAAGCTGAAATCAGGTTGAATACCTTCGGGATACCTGAATCGACATAAATCAGAGAGGTCCTTTTTTACTTCAAGCAATTGATCATGGTTGCCGGAAATTATGGCTTGATATATTTGATGCGATAATTTTGGGAAACGTTCCATTATGTGTATAGGGTAGCCCATTTGTGGTATGACCTCAAGCAATGACTCTATGCTTTCGGGCGTTATTACATCTTTCCCGGCAAGTGCAATTTCGTACAAAAGATCAGGGATAACGGTATATTGAAGGTACCTGTCAGAAGAATAGGGCGTAACTTCTAACCAATAATTTATTGCATTTTGTATTTTTCTGGTCGTTTGACGATTTTCTGTTTTACCACCCGCTGCGCGATTTTTTTGAAAGAAAATCATAGCCCTTATTCGTATTAGATGAAGGTGATAATTTGCATCATTACCTACTTCTGACAGGTAATTTAAATCCGGCCAGCTGCCATCTCTCTTTTGTGTATTAATAACAGAATCATTTTGCGACAGATAGTTTTCATAATCTGAGGTATCCATAGCCTTTTTTAAAAGCTTTTGCTTGATTATGTCATGTTCCGAATCAGATAATAATGCTGCCGCAGGCAATGCGACTGTAAAAAAAATGAAAGTAAATATAGCATATACTGTTTTGCAGTAATGCAAAGTAGAACAGGATTTACCACTACGCCCAATCAAACTCAAAACAATCAATAATTTTAATAACCACACTATTGCAAAATACCATATCACTATAAAAACGATGCCATTTAAAGAAATTATAGCAAAATATTAAAATTATCCTGCATTTTTTGAGCAATTTTTTTGCCGTAAAGATCTTTGGTAGGGTAAGTAACGGTTAATTGCCAAAGGTGTAAATCTTCGGCAGAAACCAAATTCACAAAAGTATATCGTTCATCCATTAAAAAGAACTCTCCTTGTTGTACAGAAATTACTTTACCACCACGCTGAATCTCCTCCACTTTATTTTTTACCAGGGTAAGACCTTGTATTTGTGATAATTCATGCAATGCGCCCTGCAATGCGCCCTCAATACTTACTTTTTCACCGATTTCAAAAACTGAAATGTTTACAGAAATCTGAAGTTCTCCGTCCGAATCATACTGAAAACTTTGGATGTACCGCATATAATCAATTTTTTCAGGCAGATAAACTGTTTTTAATTCTGCCGGGGCGGTGAATTGCAGACTTGAATCAGAAGCAAAATATGTAACCCATTCGCTATTGTAAACAATTTTTAAAGCCGAAGGACTAAAATAAGGTTCTGCGAAATATCGGTATAAAAGTAAAATAGCCGAAAATCCAAGTGTAAAAAATGCCAGACGTTTCCACTGAATCTCTGGCTGTGATAAATTTTTATTTTCTTCTTTTCTTGATTCCATAAAAAGCCTGTCCCTTACCTGGTCTTGTAGCTGAAATTAGTATTTATCTGATTACAATTTGTTTTTATTTGCCATGTCTAAAGGAATAACCGAATCAGTTGACCTGAAACCCGATTTGGGAATCATCCTACAAAATCTTTTAGTTGTCTGTTGAGCTATGCACAAATCATCGGGATCAACGAAGTTTTATTTATCTAAGTAGATACAATTTTCCATAACCTTTTTTAAATCCACGATCGTCCTGTATGGCCCTATGTGCCGGTATATCTGAACGAGTGTCAAACTGAACCCGGTACAAATATACACCATTTGCAAGTTGGTCGCCATACTCGTCTTTTCCGTCCCAGGCATATTTGGTAATATTGTGTCCTATACGAATCGGGCCAATTTCCTCAGCGCGAATTTCTCTAACTATTCGGCCCGATATAGTCATAATCTGTATAATGAAATTTTCGGGAATATCGTTGCCGGTAAGCGTAAAAACAAATCTTACCGAATTCGAAAAAGGATTAGGGTAAGGGTAAAAGTTGGTGATGGTAGATTCATTGATCACTTCAAAACTTACGGTATAGGGTTCAGGACCAATGGTGTTGCCACTGGCATCACTCACCATGACCCTTAAGTTATGCAGACCATCATTCAGATCTTCAGGTCTGTATTCTATGGAGAAGTCAGCATCTTCAGTTGCTGGTGTCCAGTTTAATTCTGATTTTGAAAATGAAATTCGTTCAAACTGACAGCCTTCACAAGGTTTTTTCAAAGAGATCTCCATACCCAGTGTGTCGGTTTTTAATCGAATTTTATTATCATCCTTCATCCTGATAAATATTCTTGGTCTGGGTGATACAATTTCACCATCCAGGATAAACCTTCCATCTACTGTTACTTCAAGTAAAGGACTTACTTTATCAGTTTCCACTTTATAGTGGTTTACAAAATCAAGACGGTTATTGTTAAAGGTGAATTCTCTTTGCAGACCCGGGTTCGCAATAAGTGTAAGGTTATTGAGTCCTTCCAGGTTTAGGGTTGGTAATTCATAAGTAAAGGGTGTATATGCTTCAGGGGCTGGGGCTGCAATATTAAAACTATCTCTTTTGTTGATGATCAGGTTTTGGTTAAAAACATTATACCTCACACGTATTGAATCGGTGAAGAGCTTTTGAGAAACATTTACAAAGCGAAAAGCATGATGTTTAATTTCGCCTTCTTGCAAAAGAACAGGTTGATCTGAGACATCGAAATCAGGTATTAATATTCCTTCAGGGGTAGGGTCAAAACTTACCATCCATTTCTTTAATTGTGGAGCAGGAATCCCTGTTTTATTTTTAACCTCAAGTTCAAGTTTTAATGATGGAAACTGAACAGGATCTATATCACTAATCGGTGTAGAACCAGGAGGGAGGTTTTCTTTTACCCTGACTTCAGTGTTGTCGGCCCTGATGCCAACCAGGTTTATGGAGGGCGTCTCATCGTAATTAACCGGAATCTTAATTTCATAATGCACTTGACCCCAATTTAGTGCAGGTCCTAAGGATGGGCTGCTTATATTTCCTGTAAGAAAATTTCCTTCGATTTGTGTATTAAGTTCAATAATGTCTTCCAGCGGATTATCGCTTTGTGACTTTATCACAGTAGCGGTGCCCGGGGCAGCTCCTTTTATTCCAAGGATAATCAAAGGATGACCATTGAGAATGCCTTCAAGGGATGACAGATCTACACCAATTTCGGTAAGTTTCTGACGCGTACTTTCCGGCCAGTTTTGAAACAGCACCTCACTTATGGTGAATAATAGAATATAGTCTCCTACTGGTATAGCATTAATATAAGCTTCTACCAATCGCTGATTTCCCGTTATTTCATTGTTGTTGAAATTGTTAATAACATTAGGGATTCTGCCACACATTCTTCGATCGAGCCCATCAAATTGAGAAAAGCGAATGCCAAGGTATGGTGCGGTGGTAGATCTTTCAAAAGCTACCATATTTACCGTATTTGGCGTACAAAGACGGGTTTGAAAAATGTAAGGTGATTCATTGATTTCAAGGGTAGTTTCTCCAAGCACCGGACCACTTGTCACCACTTTTAGGTCAGAGGTAAATTTCTGAAATTCCCAACGACGTTTATCTGCATCTGGAGTAATACCATTGGTTACTGTTCCTTCAAATTGCGGGAACTGAGACATAGACCATCCCCCGGGATGATCAGCTATAAAAGTGAATGAGCGTACGTCCCAGGTATTGATCTCACCTGCCTGAGGATCTCCAAATCGACTTCTCCAATAAAATACAGTTGAATCTTTAACCGGCAAATTTTGGAATAAGTTAACATCCCATCTGCCAAGCGCTTTGGCCTGGAAGCTGGTTCGCTTCCTTACCGGACTATTGAAGAATCTGGATGTATCGAGTTCTACTTCATGTATTCTGTTTGCAGTAAGTAAATTAAGCGATTGGCTGTATAGTGGAATGTCTGTACGATTGACAATGGCATAATTGTAGGGGTACATACTAATCAGCCCGCCTAATGGCATGAAATAATTAAATACTATCCTGTTGTTTTGAAGATTCAGCTCATCTTTTCCTTCATCGATGCTCAATACAATTTCAAACTGATTATTGCCATAACTGTCCTGACCCCGGCCTTCGATTTTTATAAACAATGTATCCTGATGATAAACGGCACTAAATTTTTCAGATGGCAGGTTTTCTGTCTGACCATTGCTTAGTGTTCTTCTGATGGTAATATTTATCGAATCTCGCGTAGCCTTACCAGTATTTTGTACAACTATGCCCAAATCGAAACTTTCTGAAAAGGCATTTACCGGCCCGCCATCCTTAGACCGTACAAATACCCGGTCTTCTGATAAAGCATAATCAGGCAGGTCAGCGGCAAAGATTTTTACAGCAGGGTCACCTTGTAAAGTCATTTGTTGAACTTGCGTGGTATGCAGCGCCGTTTCAGGAAAAATCTGAAGATATCTGCGTGCAACTTCCTGCTGGATTTCTCCTAGCGGGCGGTTTATGTAGGAACTATCGGCAAATGCTGTTGCGTAAAAAATATCAGTATATCTTTTTAAATAAATTGATAAACCCTGACTGCTATGGGCAATAAAACCTATTGCGCCACGGTTTGGGGTTGCGATCCAGTCTTCACCAAAACCAAAACCCCTGAAAAAAGTATCTCCTGCATTGCATCCATTAACTAAAATGACCGGGTATTTACCTTTGTTTCGATACCCCAATCCATCATTGCTTGCATATCCAATTTCTATATCTGTACCTGTTGTACCCGAATGCCCAAAAAATGTGATCAGCGATTTTCCCTGGTTTACCTCTTCAGAGATATTGATGAGTTCGGTGCTATTGTTGGTTCTTTTACTTTGTGTTGTTACGCGTCCGCCTAAAAAGGGTTCAATGGCAACAGCTTTAAACTGATCTACATAATTTCTGAAAATGGTTTGTTCTGTTATTCCCCGACCCCCACTCAAATGAACCAGTTCTTTGCGCCAGAGTTCAGTAAAAGGCAGGTTTTCCATTTCAATAACTTTATTCAAATAATCGGCTACCATTGCCGAACTTGTTGCTGAGAGCCTTCCGGTAGAAAACCATGGTATAAAGCCGCTGCCCCGGATATTAGTACTAAAGATCATATCGTTGCCCGGATAACCACCGGTGGGAACCAGGTCTTGAATGACGTCATTATTGGGGATACCCCTGTGAGCATTGTAATTAGGTGTGAGACCTTTTCCAATAAGTAAAACATGTCTTCTTTGATGATCGGCTGCAGACATGTATTTTAAAAAATTATAGATCGCCAATGAGGTAGTTTCTCCGAAAGAAAATTGGTTATACAATTGGTCTATTTCGACAATTAGCGTATCATAACTGCCTCCAGCCTGAGAAGCTCTGTAGGCAGCATAAGCTTTTACCGGATCAGAAAGATTGCCTGTAGGCTGCCTGAGACGGGGATGTGTAATGATTAAAAAATTGTGATTTCCCGGCACTATATTTCTCATTGGGGTCATTTCAGGAATGCCTGGCTGCAGTATTTCAGAAGTAATGGTGATCTGTCTTGGAGAAAAAGTATTTTGTACAATTGCATTAATACTATTGCCAGAGCGATTGATACCTACCCTTATCGGGGCATTTGGATCTGTTAGGTCATACATCCGGGCATTGGCCGGTACATTCTGAATTTCCAGATAGCTCTTACCCTGGCTGTTTGGCCGGGTGTTGAAGGTGTAAAAAGGACTGTTGTTTTGATTGGGCAAAGCGATATAATTCACTTTTACCAGTGAAACTGACATAAAATCAGGATCATTATCCTCATATCCCCTTGATAGTACTCTTATAAAAAGATTTCCATTGGCTGCAACATCGCTCCACTGTAATTGAGCAGAGAAAAATGCCTGATCGTGGTAACTCCATTCCAGTGTACCAAGGCTTCGCAGATTAACAGAGCTTGGGCCGGCAAAAATTTCAGCCCTGTGGTTAAGATTGTTTCTTCCAACCAGTACCATTTCAAGTAAAGGGCGATCTGCAGTTGTATTTGGCGAAGCTAAATTAAGCTCAAAAGTTTGTGTGTTGCCCTTTCGAATGCTGGGGCCAGTCCAGCCTTCACCAAAATCAAATTCACTTTTAAAAGTTTCTGCACTCCTTGAACCCAGAGGATAATGGCGCCCGGCACTGTAATTTTGATTTAAAATTTGTAAAACGGTCCTGTTTAGACCGGTTTCTGCCGGCAGATTTTCAACATTATTTTCTGTGTAACTGTTAATGCGCCTCCCATTTTGAGTAAGGCTCCAGGTGAGAAAATAAGCAGTAGTATCTGAATACAAATTGTAGTATGTATGAGGTTGTGCATCTTCACTTACATACAAGGCGGCATCAAGGGTACCATCATTTATTTTGCCGTAAAATTCAATAAAATCCTGAGGATTAAAGCGGGCATCGAGTTGGCCCTCAACAAAAATGGCCTGCTCTACCCCTCTGTGAAACATCTGTATACGCCTGGGATCTACCTGATCTACCGGAAATCCAGCTTGCTGCAAGTCATTGTAGCTAATGCGGTAAATGCCGTTTTTTCCGGTTTTAATTTTAAAGTAAGACTGATTGAAATTAATCCAGGATTGTTCAGACTGAGCCATCAGATAACCTGCGTTAAAACACAAAATCATCAGACTACATATCGATATTATTTTCCATTTACTTTTGAGCATCTTTTAAACTTACTTTAATGGAAAATATATGGGAATATGGAGTTACAGCCTGATTACCTATATCAGATATGGCGTAATCTATGGTGATGGCATTTAATACAATACCAAGTCCGGCAGAAGGTAAATAGCTCCAATGCCTGCTTCCTCCGGGCTGCAGATATCTCTGAAATTCACCGACACCGCTTCTAAATGATACTTTTTCTTTAAAAGATAACTCAATACCCCCTGTTGGGGCTATGGAAAACCTGCCAGGGTTAATTAAAACATTACGTTTTCCATCTGTAGTAACTTCTAAGTTAATTTCTGATAAAAGCTTAAAATGCTGGGAAATATCGAATCTTCGTCCTATGCCTGCTATAAGTCTTGGAAGAGTAATTTCAAGGCTGTTTTCGGGGACTTCATTTCCGGTTTGGTTATACACGTCAAGCACCATTTCGGGGTTATGAGACCATGCGTTGAAAGTCCCCGTAATATCTCTTACCATAACCCCTAGAAGCCAATTTTTGTGGTCATATTGAATTCCTGCATCAAGACCAAAACCCCATGCATTGGCAAAGGGACCTGCTACACGATGTATAACTTTTGCATTCATGCCCATTCTTAAGTTATTCAAAGCCGGCAGCCTGCGTGCATAGGACAATAAAAAACCGTAATCAGCAGCTGAGAAAAAGCGAATATTGTCGTAATTAATGGCTCCGTTGGCATCGTATAGAAAACGGGTATCAGGTATGTCATCTATACCAAAACGAATGGCAGAAAAAGCAATACTGCTCAAACTGTCAATTTTAGTAGCGCCAGCCAAATAGTCAAAATTGGCGATACCTCCAAAATACACAGCGTGCATTAGTGAAAACTGGTATTTATCTTCCATTCGGGTGAGTCCTGCCGGGTTCCAATATCCAGAAGCTACATCTCCGCTATTGGCTACTACAGACTTACCCATACCAAGCGCCCTTGCATCTACTCCAATCGATAGAAATTCATTGCTATATTTTGGAGCCGAGACCTGCGCCAGTACCGACTGAAAGGCAGCAACCAACACGGACATTATGATACCTGTTCTCACCTGTTTTCTTATGGTAAATATTTAGCAAAATAAGTAAATAATTTATTGATAAGCTTATAAATTTAGTGGAATGCATATAAAAATGGCTCTGATGACAGTTTTGTATCGATATTGCAGGTATTTTTTATAAGATCTCCTTGTTTTTCAGTGGACTTAGCACTATTACATCGTTTGTTTGCAATCCAGTGTCTGTTTTTGAACACCTTGTGCCTGAAACCGGACACACGGGGAAAAGACTCCATTCTGATATATTCGTTTTTTGCGATTTTTTGACCTTTTTCCCTTTGCCGCAGTATATGGTATAATAATTGATTTTGGTATAACAGGCTATTAAAAACATACAGGTACCTTGTAATGCAAGGTAATATTGAAACAGGAGATTTCAGAATTTGACAATCTGTAAATTGCTTTGTTTTTAATGGTTCCTGATGGATGCCGGGTTTTGCATTCAACATAAACGAACAGAAGGATGAAAGTTCAAAACACACAGGTGCAAATGCGAAAAGGTATTTTAGAATTTTGCATTTTGCATATAATTTCGAGAGGTGAGGTCTATGCTACCGATGTAATTGGTGAATTAACCGAAGCCAGAATAGTCATTGTGGAAGGCACCTTGTATCCATTGCTTACCCGGTTGCGCAAGGCGGGTTTGCTGGATTATAAATGGGTTGAATCTTCCAGCGGTCCTCCGCGAAAGTATTATAAACTCACAGCCAGTGGAGCAAGGTTTTTAGAAAAACTAAACCAGACATGGTCTGAATTGGTAGAGTCTACCCAAATGGTCATTCAGAAAGATAAAAACGCCCCTATGGCGTAAATCTAAGGTCTGTTTTTTCAAATTGAATAATTTCACGACAATGAAAAAGAATATAAGCATTAACGTAAGTGGCATAATATTTCACATCGAAGAAGATGGTTATGAGCCATTAAAAAATTATCTGGATTCCATAAACCGGTATTTCTCTACTTTTGACGACAGCCATGAGATCATAGCAGATATAGAGGGTAGAATTGCAGAAATATTTCTCAATAATCTAAAAGACGGAAAACAAGTCATAGCTCATGAAGATGTAAAGAGCCTGATAGGTACAATGGGCTCTATTAAAGATTTTCAGGAAGCTGAAGAAGGTGGCTTATTTAGTACAGGAACAGAAACTGCAGAAGATGAAAAGGAAGAAACGGTACGTGATCCTTCCACAACCAGAAGGTTGTATCGCGATACCAAGAGAAAACTTCTAGGTGGCGTTTTATCAGGAATATCTTATTATTTTAATATTGACGCTCTTTGGACACGACTGATTTTTATACTATTATTCTTTGGTGTCTCAGTATTGCCTTCAATAGCTGGTTTTCTTTTTATTGGCTATATCCTTCTCTGGATTATAGTGCCAGGCAATGATGCTCTGAAAGAAGAGCGAAAAGTTAAAAAAATGTACCGAAATCCAGAAGGGAAAGTTTTAGGTGGCGTAGCTGGAGGTGTTGCAGCTTATTTCGGTACAGATGTGGTGCTCATAAGGCTTTTATTCGTGGCATTAATTTTTGCAGGTGGCACTGGCGTGATTCTCTATATTATTCTCTGGATTATACTCCCCGAGGCGAAGTCCATCACTGATAAAATGGAAATGAAAGGTCAGCCAGTTACATTGAGCAATATTGAATCAACCATTAAGAAAAGCTTAAGTGTAAGCGAAGGAGAAGAAAACGTATTTGTGAAAATCTTACTTTTTCCATTCAGGCTTATTGCAACTCTATTTGATTTTCTTAGTAAATTAATGGGGCCTTTCCTTCATTTCTTTGTCGATGCTTTGAGAATCATCACAGGAATTTTATTAATTCTGATCGGCATCCTCAGCATTGCAGCATTAATAGTTGGTGGAGGTGTACTTCTGGGTATAATTGCTGGTGGAGAAATAGATATGATCTACAACATTCCCCTTGATGTATTAAAACAAGACCTGAAGTTTCTTCCCGGAATATCACTGATAATTGGTTTAATTATTCCATTCATGGGTCTGGCGATACTTGGTTTTTCTGTCATCACCAGAAAATATTTGATCAACAGCCGTATAGCCTGGAGTATGTTTGCACTTTGGCTCATAGCTATTGCTGTATTCAGCGCATCTGTACCATCCGTAGTGCGTCAGTTCAGCACCTATGGTCAGCATGTTGAAAAAAATGAATACGATATTGCCGGAAAGACTGTTGTTTTAAGATCTGCAAGCCAGCCAGATGCCGTATTTTCTGATATCACAATGAATATTCGCAGTCATGATGATGCATTGGTTGTTGTTGAATTGAGCTATCAGGCTGTTGGAACCGATCGTTCAGAAGCATCTGACAACGCCCGTATGCTTGAATACAGGTATAGCCAATCAGATTCAACTTTTATTTTTCAAACCGGAGCATCTTTTGCACGGGGCGCACATTTCAGATCGCAGGAACTTACCATTAATTTCTTTATTCCTAATGGACAAAAGTTTGTAATGGAACCTGGAATGCGTAAACTGATAGGCAATTTCATGCATCGAAGAGGATTTAAAAATGAGTTTCTAAATGAAGAATATATCTGGGTATTTGAAAATAATGAACTTCGCTGCCTGAATTGCCCTACTGAGAAAGGCTCTTCCGATGGTCAATCAGAAGGTATAGATCTCAGAGAAATAAGGGGTTATTTCAAAAACTATGAAATGACGGGTTTTTATGGACTCAATATAGGGAGCGATTTTGATGTAAAAGTGAGAAAAGGAAACGAATATGAAGTTATCGTGAATGGCAGACAAAGTGAGGTGGCAAATGTCGAAGTTATCAAACAGGGCGATCAGCTTCGAATAAGTCACAAAAGTAAAAGGGGTTCAGACAAGGATGAATCAAAAATTAAGATTTACATCACCATGCCAGAAATATCTTCTATCACATTCACCGATGATGCCCGTGCCAACATTGCAGGGTTTAGCAGCGGACTGCTCGAAGTAGAAGCTAAAGATGCTTCATTGGTTGAGCTCGATCATGAGGGAGGAGAAATTGTTGCAAAGATAGAAGACAAAAGCCGTTTGGTACTTAGTGGAAAAGGCACAAAGCTAAATGCTACTGTCAGTGATGGTGCCAAGCTTTTTGCTTTTGATTTCACGGCAGACCAGGTAGAGCTTAACACCAGTCATGCGGCCTCAGCTCGAATTACGGCAGAAAAAAATATGCAGATCAACAGTAAAGGGGCCAGCAATGTTCGATATAGGGGTGATGCCCGGGTGATCATTGATAAAAGTGATGGCAGTTCAGTTGTAAAAGATTGATAATAGTAAAGTAAACTGCGTTTACAATTCCTATCCAGGCGCATCTTCATTGCTTGTATTACAAAAATGAAGTTGCGCCCGGGTATTTTTTATCTGGTCATTTTTTACCTGCAAAATGGGACGTAATTACACGAAGTAAAGTTTAAGGCAAATTAATTTTACTTATGTAAAAATATACTTCTTTATTATGCTCAGGGAGGAATCAGACAAAAAAACCCCATCTAATAAAAAGGAATTAAAGCTACTCATTATTGAGATATTGCATATGCTTTTATTGGTGGGCATTGTTTTGTTTCTGATTTACCTTATATAGCTTATCTATGCACCCGAGAGTTGGAAAATCGCGATTTAGAAAAGCAAAACATGACCCGGGATCGCATCAAAAATAGAACTTGAAATTTCTGTACAGTTACTGTGTTTTGTAAGCTGATTTTTAATTGGTCGCGCTGAAAATCGCCTATCTTGTTGGTTCGTTTTATTTTAATACCTTGAATTTACATTATAGATTCGTGCTTTTTCAGCAGACATCCAGAATGATTTCCTGTAATTGTTTTTCTTCCTTTTCAATCTGTTTCAGCAAGTGAATCTGGTTTCTTGTCCTGATTAAATTATGAGTACTATGCTGAACCTTATAGTAAACATCTCCTTTCAGGAAATCGGTTAAAAAACGCACAGATTGCATCCAACATAAAAGTTTTGCACCAAATACCAGGTTTAGGCGTTCTTCTGGACTAAGCTCCTCTGCCAATACATTAAGAAAACCTTTGGAAATGCCTTCAAAAATATCTGTTCTGAACTGAACTTTAATTAGGTCGCCTTCATCTTCCGGAGCTGCGTTGCACATTGTTCTAACCATATCCCCAAAATCGCTGAGAATATTTCCAGGCATTGTGGTGTCAAGGTCTACCACACAAAGTGCATTTCTAGAATGCGAATCAAAAAGTATATTGTTGATTTTTGTATCATGGTGAACGATACGTTTTTTAAGACTATTATTTTCTTGTAAGCCTGTCAACTTGTCGGCAAGATAGGCTCGCGAGAAGCAAAAAGCAATTTCATCTTTTGCCTCGTGAACTCTTTCGGGAATGAATGATTTTTTTATAGCAGATTCAAATTGTCTTAAACGCAATGATGCATTATGAAAATTGGGTATGGTTTTATAGATATCCTTTTTGTTACAGGCCGACAAAGCAAGTATATAATCAGCAAAAGCAGCCGCTGCCATTTGAGCGGTACTTGGATCTGGAACTACCTGATAACTGAAACTACTTTCAATGAACCGGCTTAAACGCCATATATTTCCATTTTTATCTTCAAAATGTATCCGGTTCTTCTGATTTTTCAGAGGAAAAAAATAAAGACTTTTTCTTTCATCATTTGATCCGAAATAGCTCTGCAAAACTGATGCGATCAAGCGAATATTATGCTCCAGATACAATGGGTTTTTGAAAACTGTCTGATTGACTTGTTGAAGAAATAGTACATTCTCAGTTGTTGTAACCTTGTATGAAGAGTGGATATGACCTTCTCCAAAAGGTTCTGAAAGTACTACATTATCTCCAAATCCGAATTGCGATAAAATATTTCCAGTATCTATCACATGTTTTGTCACCATAAAGCTTTGGGATATACGCCTTCTTCAATCAGAGTATCAATGCGTTGTGCTGTATAGGCCCTTTCTTCTTTATAGGTCATACCAAAAGTACTACCTGCTCCGCTTAATACCTTCATTTTGATCATTTGCTTTTCAAGCAAATGATGCACCACACCGGGTATGTAAAACTCAGATTTAAGATCCATTCCGTCTTTATCCAGAAAATCCACCAATAAAGCATCAAGTTGTTCAAAAAGACCCGGGTGGAAGCCCCAATAATTCATAGATGTTAAAGACAGAGGATCAATTTCCTGCTCACTATCCTCAAAATATGAAATGATTTTATCTCCTTTTGCTTCGATTTTGGTATGTTCAGTAACGGCAGTAAGAAGTTGATTATCATCTATAGAACATATCCCTCGCGATACAGTGCCAAACTCCGAAAGGCTGTCTTTAAGATAGTAACCAACCATACCGTGTAAATCAGCGCGTGCCTCCGTCGACAAAAATTTTCCCATCAATTCAAAGGCTTTGACACCATAAAAATCATCTGCATTAACAGAAGCGAAAGGTGCCGTAATTTTATCTTTTGCGCACCAGATGGCATGGCCGGTTCCCCAGGGTTTTACCCGCTCAGGATGGGTTTTAATGCCTTGAGGAATATTGGATACATCCTGAACGGCAAAATCAAAATCAATTTTTCCTCTGAGTCTTTGACTGTATATATCCCTGAAGTCTTTTTCAATGGCTTTACTTACTACAAAAACCACTTTGCCAAATCCTGACCTGATAGCGTCGAACACAGAATAATCTATAATGGCTTCTCCGTTGCGACCCACGGTATCCATTTGTTTTACTCCACCATAACGACTGCCTAATCCGGCAGCAAGTATCAGAAGCTGGGGTTTTACTGTTTGAGTGTTAGACATTGATTAGTTTGCTTGTAGTTTTCCAAAAGATTTAAATAAAAAGAACATACCTGCCAGGGCCACTACAGAAAGTGTAATTCCGGTAAGCATATTGCCGTATAAAAAATTGCCAATGGCAAAGAGGCACGAATATATTACAATACATCCTATAAATACAAGTAAAATCTGAATGGGCATCTCCCAGGGTTTGCCATGGTGCTTTTCATCAATCATATCACCTGCGGCACGCGCCTCCTGTACAACCTTTTTCCAGCCCGGACCACCCGGCAGCGTCAGCCTGTAAAAATCCCGCAAGGTGCCGGGATCAACCCCCGGTGCCAGATAGGTAGCTAATATCCAGGCTACAGTTGTTAGGCCAACTGAGAGCAATAATTTTACAGTAAATCCATCCAGTACTGTCGTAGCCAACGTTTCATCTTCTACAAAAACTACCAGTATAACGGCCATTACAGTGGCTACAATCATGGCAACAATTTCAGTCCAGGCATTGATTCGCCACCAAAACCATCTCAGCAAATAAATGGCTCCTGACCCGGCACCTGAAAGTAGTAGGATATTAAAAGCCTGAGTGGCGTTGTCAAGAAGTGTAAGAGAAAGGATACCAGCAAGAATCATTAAAAGAACGGTGGTAATTCTCCCAACTTTTACCAAATCCTTCTCAGTGGCATCGGGCTTCATAAACCTTTTATAAAAGTCATTAACTACATAGGATGAGCCCCAATTGAGGTGCGTACCAATGGTAGACATATAGGCAGCAATTATAGAGGCAACCACCAGTCCGAGCCATCCCGGATTTAATTTGGAAAGCATAACAGGGTATGCAATATCGTCTTTCAGATAGGTGTCAGAAATGCCGGGAAACTCTGCCTTTATGGAGGCCATATCAGGATATATTACCATAGATGCTAAAGCAACGATAATCCATGGCCAGGGCCTTAAGGCATAGTGAGCAAAATTAAAAAAAAGTGTAGCGCCGATTGCATTTTTTTCGTTTTTGGCTGCCAACATTCTTTGGGCTATATAACCGCCACCGCCAGGTTCAGCGCCCGGATACCATACCGCCCACCATTGTACGGCTATAGGAATGATCAAAAGTGGTACATATAAAGAAGGATCACTGAAATCAGGGAAAAAAGATAGTTTATCAATCACCGCGGGATGCTGCAACAAATTTCCCAGTCCGCCAACTTCTGGCTGCTTTAATGCCACTATAGCGGCAAGTACCGCTCCAAACATGGCGATAGAGTATTGGAAAAAGTCTGCCCATATAACCCCTTTTATACCTCCTAAGGCTGAGTAAATCACTACTACGATCGATGCGCCTACAACGATAATCCAGGGTTCCAGCTGGAACATAATCCCACCTATTTTTATGGCTGCCAGGGTAACTGACCCCATGATAAGGCAATTGAAAAACAAGCCAAGATATAATGAACGAAATCCCCTGAGAAATGAGGCTGCTTTGCCGCTGTATCGTTTTTCATAGAATTCAAGGTCAGTAAGTACTCCTGAGCGTCTCCAAAGCTTGGCATATATAAAAACCGTAACCATGCCGGTAATGAGAAATGCCCACCACGCCCAGTTTTTAGCTACTCCGTTTTCTCGAACCATTCCCGTAACAAGATTAGGGGTGTCAGCCGAAAATGTACAGGCTACCATAGAAACACCCAGAAGCCACCATGGCATTCCTCTGCCACCCAGAAAAAATTCAGAAGTGTTTTTACCAGCGGTAAATGATGCCACCCATCCGATGCTAAGTACAATTACAAAGAATGCTCCGACAATTACCCAGTCAATTGTAGTAAATACCATATTTTTATTAAGGTTAGATCATAGAAAAATATAAAGGCAAGCAAGTAGCCACTAAAATGACTAAAAGGTGGCATTCCTGCAAATCATAGCATCAGAATTATTGATTTTGCCAAATGCCCATCAAGACAAAACCTATGTTTGCAAGCTGGTACCGATTAATACCCCTATCAAGACTCAACCAAGCCACGATAAGGACTATTCGGTTTAAAAAAAACTTTTCTACGACAAATGTCGTTAATTATTTTGTGATTACGACATTTGTCGTTTATTTTGAGGAAAATATAGATAACATGCTTCGACCCAGTGATGCTGAATTAGAGATTCTCAAAATTGTATGGCAAAATGAGCCGGTTACTGTTCGTGAGGTACATGAGGAGATCTCAAAGAACAAAAAGGTAAAACCTACCACGACCTTAAAACAGATGCAAAGGATGACAGACAAAGACTTGTTGAGGAAAATAGAAACGGATAAAGTGCAACGATTTGTCAGTAATATAAGTGAGAAAGAAACCAGAAAGAATCTGATGGATCGACTGCTGGAGACTGCTTTCGGAGGCTCTGCCAAGGCACTGCTGCTCGAAGCTTTAGGCAGTGACCGCGTTTCTCTGGAAGAACTGAAAGAACTGAAAACATTAATAAAATCTAAAGAAGATGGTGCAAAAGGACATGATTGATTATTTTCTGATGTTTTTAACGCTGGCCGGTAAGGGCATCATGTATCATTTTGTTTCAGGTCTGCTCATCGGATGCCTGGGTTTGTTATTATTATGGGCTTTCAAAGGAAACAGGCCTGTTGTCCGATTTAATATTGCAACGACTTTTATGGTATTGATGTTTGCATCATGGATCCTTAGCATGGTATTGGTATTAAAAGATTGGCCGGTGGGCGAAAGTACTTCCGGGTCAATACGTTCTGTTCTTTTTACTGCCGATCAGAGTGAAATTCGTCATTTTAGCCAGATCTATCAAAGCAAAGACCATTCAATTCCAGCGTTAATGATGATTTCAGCGGGCTTTATCTGGATGTCAGGTGTATTCTTCTTTTCTGTTCGCATTTTGGGATCATATATTTTTCTGAAGAGAAGCACACATAAATACACTAAGACAGCGCCGGAAGAATGGCAGCAGATGCTTCAAAACCTGGCCAGACAATTAAATATCCGGAAAAAGATCATTTTACTTGTTGGAACTGCAGTTCAATCGCCATTTACAATAGGCCATTTTAAGCCTTTGATTGTAGTTCCGGCATCTATGCTAAGTGGTATGCCTTACGAGCAGATTGAAGCTATTTTGATTCATGAACTCTGGCATATACGAAGAAATGATTACCTCATAAACCTGATCATCACGATTATGGTGACAATTATGTTTTATCATCCAATCGTTTGGATGTTCAGACGAGTGATTCAAAAGGAAAGAGAGCATATTTGTGATGATTTAAGCATTGAAATGGGCTGCCGTCCCAATATTCTGGCCAAGGCCATGCTCAGTCTGCATCAACTTCAATATCTGCCAATCGCTATTGGATTTGGCAATCAAACATCGGATTTTAAAATGCGGATCACAAGACTTTTTGAAAGAACTTTACCTGGACAGGGTACAAAAAGGCGTGCATTGCTTCTTACTGGCATTATTTTTTTGATAATCTTTACTGCAGGCATATCAATTTACCTTAAACGACAAGGGCGGGAGGCAGAATGGTCATCGGCAAATGAAAATTTGGTTTATCCTTTAAAGACGGATCTGGCCTCATTTCAGGAATCTATTTATGAAAGGATCGACCTATTGAATTTTCAGAAATCCATAAATAACACTGTAAAAAAGTATGGAGAACCATACCTTGAAATCAATGGAGAGCCAGTCCCTTTCCATAAAGATTTTCCGGCAGATCTTAATGCAGATTCTGTGGTTTATATACCCGAATACGCTGATAGTACATCACAAAATGTAAAAAAGGGTTTGCTACAGATTTATAAAAAGGAAGCCAATGAAAATGCCTCAGCATCAGGAATCAGCATGAACAAGGGCAACACATTGGAGAATCAAAGTGACAGCCTTAGAATAAGGCAGCCTTTAGAAGTAAACAATCCCCTGGTAATAATAGATGGTGTAATTAAAGGAAAACTGTCGGATTTAGACCTGGAACTACACGCCAGGGCATCGGACATTGCCAGTTTGAATGTGCTTAAAGGAGAAAACGCCATCATCAAATATGGAGAAAATGCCATTGAAGGGGCAATAGAAATCTATACTAAAAACTTTGTTGGTGAAGTGGAGATATCGCCAGATACAGTTAAAATTGAAAATAGAAAGCCTGAGGCCTCAACTTTGTTCAATGCTTCGGATTTGCCAAAAAATGTTTTATACTTCATTGATGAAAAAAGATACAATTGGTACGAATTGAGTTATATTCCTTCAATAAACACAGAAGACATTATTTCTATTGAAGTAATAAAGGATAAAAACAGACTTAGTCATTACGATGCTGATAATTATGAAGGGGTGATTATTATCAGACTAAAAAATATCAGAAATGAATAGATCGTGCCTCAGGATATTTTGATCCGAAAGGAATTTCCTGGTTCGGATCAATATCAGATAAAAGAATGGCAGATCAATTGCCATTTGAGTTTAATATGAATGAAAAATAAAAAGGCAGTGCCTGACCGCTCCCTAGTTAGTCATTGCACTGCCGTGGCCTGCGGTACTTTTTTCCGTTTGAAAACCTATGTATCAGAGGTCAACAGTAACAAGCCGACTCGCTCAATAGCCTGTTCTGAGGAAAGTAAGCAGACAATCTTTTTATTCAACCAAAGGTTCACTGATCACATTCAGATACCGCCCAATCCAATAAGGAAGTAGCCAAATATCTCCTGCGCTATGTTCCGTCACACCATCACCCTGTGGCCTGTCCAGATTAAACATATTACTGTTATGTCTCTGTATTGGCCTTTCTGCGGGAGAAAGTACTTCTTCTATGGTTTGTCTCCTGAAATTTGTTTCCAGTTCTACTATATCTTTTCTATGGCTGTTCATTATTATCCAATTGATCTGATCAAGCGGATATTCCTGCAAATACCAGATGGCTTCTTCCAGATCAAATTTTTCAGTTTCAGTGAGCGCTGTCATAATATTCCAGAGGCCTTCTTTTTCAGGCCTTTCAGCTTCCCAATGATCAAGTATCGAAGCTTTGAAATGCGCTTTTAAAGTATCGTTGAAGGCGTATCGATACAAACCCCAATATCCCATATAATACATCTCATCATCGGAGTGGTTCCACGAACTGGAAAGCATTTTTGCCCAATCATCGGCGTCTTCAGGTGCTAGACCAATTTCTGATATTGGCCGCATCAAATTTTCGAAATAGCCGTAATCAAGCATGAGTTCGAAGGCTTTTTCTTTGTATTTGACTTTGCCGGTAAAGTGAAATGCCGTTTGCAGCATGGCTACAATATTTGATGAGTTGAGCTTTCTGTCACCAATATTAGTTGGGAAGCCATTTACATAATCAGGATGCCATTTACCCCATAAAGTGGGTTTGCCATCGTAATCGATCAGGTACATGTCATTCTCAACAATATGAGACATGAGCGTATCAATAAGCTCTATTGCCTGTCTTTTGAGCTCATCATCTTCTACTACTTCAGCAATTACACCAAAAGCAAATATATGTCCAATCGCCTCATCACTGCTGGTGGTGGATTTCCAATCCCATTCAGGATGGCCGGAGGGTTGCCAGGCTTTGGAGTTGCCGAGTATTTCTTTGTAACCGCTTCTGTAAAAAGATCGTGCAGGAAAACCGGGTACTGGATTTACGGTGTATAATCTTTCCATGGCATCGAGTGATTCTCTGGTATTCTCCAGGGCCTCAGGGTCTTTAGTTACGGCATAACGAAAGGCCTCAGCTGCCAGGTACATAGAGGTCCATAATCCATCATTGTCAGAATCCCTGAGATAACCAGTGGAAATATCGCCGTTTTCCATTCCGTACAATCCCGAATTAAAGCCATGACGGATCTGTCTGTTGCGTACCTGCTTATCAAAGAATTTGGCTTTTTCGGCCAGGGTCCATTGTTCAAAACAAATTTTCCCCAATCCTTTTTCAGTTAGCACCAATACCGAATGTTCCGGCCCGGCAGTAATGTGCAAAACATCGTTACAGGGAAGCCAGCGCTTGCCATTGTAATAGCTGAAAGAACCATCAGCATTCAGCGAAAAAGCACCCTTGTTTGTCCCGAACCATACTTTGTCCTCAATACTTTCAACCCAGGTGATCTCTGTCCATGGCAGTTTCTGCTGCACTTCACCCTGGATCTTACCCGATTGTACATCGAGCTTAACATAA
>JAFIEV010000016.1 GCA_020832305.1 Cyclobacteriaceae bacterium
TTATGTTAAGCTCGATGTACAATCGGGTAAGATCCAGGGTGAAGTGCAGCAGAAACTGCCATGGACAGAGATCACCTGGGTTGAAAGTATTGAGGACAAAGTATGGTTCGGGACAAACAAGGGTGCTTTTTCGCTGAATGCCGATGGTTCTTTCAGCTATTACAATGGCAAGCGCTGGCTTCCCGGTGACGAAGTTTTGCACATTACTGCCGGGCCGGAACATTCGGTATTGGTGCTAACTGAAAAAGGATTGGGGAAAATCTGTTTTGAACAATGGACCCTGGCCGAAAAAGCCAAATTCTTTGACAGGCAGGTGCGAAACAGGCAGATCCGGCATGGTTTCAACTCAGGATTATCAGGTATGAAAGAAGGCAATATCTCAACAGGTTATCTTACCGAATCCAATAACGATGGATTGTGGACGGCCATGTACCTGGCGGCTGAAGTATTTCGCTATGTGGTTACCCAAGACCCTGAGGCGCTGCAAAATACCATAGAGTCTCTGGATGCCATGGAAAGATTGTTCACCATTAACAACATCCCGGGATTTCCGGCGAGGTCATTTCACCGTGATATAGACAAAGAAATGTTGAAATTATCTAATAACTGGCAGCCCTCACATCAAGCTGGATGGCTTTGGAATTCTACCACCAGCAGCGATGAAGCAATAGGACATATTTTTGCATTTGGAGTTATTGCTGAATTGATTGACGAGCCAGCACTTAAAAATAAAGCCATACAACTCATAGATACCCTTATGTCGCATATAGTTGCCAATGATTTTTATTTAATTGATTACGATGGTAAACCTACCCTGTGGGGTAAATGGAATCCGGAATATGTCAATGCTTATCCTACCAATGTCGGCGACAGAAAACTCAATTCTTCCAACATTGTGGCTATGTTGCAAACGGCTTATCATTTTACAGGTAAAGAAAAGTATAAAGATAAGGCTTTCGGGCTCATGCATAATTATGGCTATTTTGAGAACCTGATGAGGCCAATGGCCGAACTGGGGGAAGCGCCGGAAGATGCCTCTGATAAGGCAAGATTGGTGTCAGGTGCCTGGAATCATGGTGACGATGAGATGTACTATCTGGGCTATTGGGGGTTGTATCGCTATGCCTTTAATGATACCCTAAAAGCTCATTACAAACAGGCCATCCTGGATCACTGGGAAGCTGAAAGGCCTGAAAAAGAAGGCCTCTGGAATATCATGACCGCTTTAACAGGAACCGATCAATTTGACCTTGACAATGCCATCTGGTATTTACAGGAATATCCCCTGGATCAGGTCAACTGGTCAATCATGAATAGTCACAGAAAAGATATTGTAAAGCTCGGGGCCAATTTCAGAAATCAAACCATTGAAGATGTACTTTCACCTGCAGAAAGGCCTATTCAGAGACATAGTCAAAATATGTTTAACCTCGACAGAGATAAAGCCGCCGGCGAACAGGAAAACAGTGGTGGCGATATATGGCTGCTTCCATACTGGATTGGCCGCTATCTGGGTGTTATTGGTGGATAAAACATCCATTATTTAACATCGAAATGGTTTTTTTAAATTATGTGCTATTTTTACCCATCGGTAGTATAGGGTGATTTTTTACCATTTTCGATGTCGATGTGCTAAATTGCAGGAACCAAAAATCCTTATTTAAAAATGTACTCACCATTTATAAGATTATCCATAATTACCTGTTTTGCAATAACCATTTTTTCAGCTTGTAAAGAGACTGAAAAAGAATCAAGACGCCCCAATATTGTTTTTATTTTTAGTGACGACCATGCACCGCATGCCATTGGCGCCTATGGACCGAAAAACAACAATCCGGAATTACATTCTTTCGTTAAAACTCCTCATCTAGACAGATTAGCCGATGAAGGTATGTTATTCGCAAATGCCTTTTGCACCAATTCTATTTGTGGCCCCAGCAGGGCGGTAATTCTAACCGGTAAACACAGTCATCTCAACGGTATGTTGAACAACGACACAACCTTTAACGGTGCTCAGACTACCTTTCCCAAGATATTTCAGGAACATGGATATCGTACCGCCTGGATGGGCAAATGGCACCTGATGTCTGATCCGACCGGATTTGATGACTGGGCTATCCTGGCAAACCAGGGGCAACAAGGCTCATACTACAATCCCGTTTTTAAGTCCAATAAGAAAACTGAAGAATCTTCCATTACGGGTTATACTGCAACCATAATCACAGATATGGCCATTGAATGGATAGAAGAAAACAAAAAAGATCAAGCGCCCTTTTTTCTGGCCTATTCTCATAAAACTCCCCATCGGGAATGGGTTCCTGCACCTGAGGAGTACGATATGTATAAAGATGTAGATTTACCGCTTCCAGGCAATTTTTATGATGACTATAGCAACCGTAGCAGTGCAGCCAAAGTACAGGAAATGGAAATCGCACGCCATATGAATGAGGGTGATCTCAAACTGGTTTATCCTGCCTATATGAATGAAGCGCAACTTGCCCTTTTCGATGCAGCCTATGGCCCGGAAAATGAAGCTTTCCGAGCTTCCAATCTACAGGGTGACGCACTGACGGAGTGGAAGTATCAACGGTATGTCAAAGACTTCCTTCGCTCTGTTACTTCAATGGACAGGGAAATCGGGCGTTTCCTGCAATATCTTGAGGACACCGGCCTGGCCGATAATACCATTGTGATCTACAGCTCAGACCAGGGGTTTTATTTAGGCGATCATGGTTGGTATGACAAACGTTGGATGTATGAAGAATCCCTCCGCATGCCATTAATCATTCGATGGCCTGGTGTCGTTCAACCCGGAACCAAAAATGATAAGATGGTACAAAATCTCGATTTTGCCCAGACTTTTTTGGATATGGCTGGTATTCCGGCAAAGGCGGATATGCAGGGAAGCAGTCTGCTGCCTTTACTGAAAGGCGATGAACCAGAAGCCTGGAGAGAGAATATTTATTATCACTATTATGCCTATCCCGACTGGCATATGGTAAAACCACACTATGGAATCCGTTCAGAACGATATAAACTCATCCATTACTACACCATTGATGAATGGGAGCTTTTTGACCTGCAGGAAGACCCTGATGAAATGGTAAGTGTCTTTAATAGATCTGAATACAATGAAGTACAGGCTTTGATGAATGAGAAACTACAGGAAATCAAAATACAATATGGAGATACCGTCATACTTACAGCCACTTCGAAATATCATCGCTAATGCAGGGTCGCACCGGCAAGTTGTTTTTAAACACGCCTGTACCAACCTGCGATTTTTGTGGCGTTCCCGAGGGTTGGGAAGTTAAAAGAGCGTTGTTTTTTGAAAGGCATCCGTACTTCCAGTGGGGGAACCTGTTCCGATTTATCGGAATTGCCACGGGTTTAGAGGTCAACCGACTCACCAGGGATGGGCTAAAAGGCTCCAAACCCTACCGATGAAGCATTGAAAAACATTATCTAGATTTGTGGGGTTTTTAAGTCTTAACCCTCGCAATGACGGGAAGAGACAGACTGCCCACCTTTGTTAAGGCACGTGCCTCGCGTGTTGATTCATATTTCAGCTTAATTCCTTCTCCCGTTAATCATAGCATTAACCAATTAAATAGCTGATTTTCAATGTTCTTTACATCAAAAGACCTGTCAGGTTTTGGAAACCTGACAGGTTTTAGCTCCATTACATTGACGCTCAAAACTCAAACCTTTAGGCTTGTAAATACTCAAAATTACCGTGTGTTTTTGAAACCCGTAGCGAATAATTGCATACTACTCCTTTCAACTTTTCCAAAGATTATAAACTTT
>JAFIEV010000017.1 GCA_020832305.1 Cyclobacteriaceae bacterium
TGGATGCCAGACTTGCCTTTCATAATGATGCAGAGCGGAATAAGATTTGGTCATCACGCGGCATTCCCTGGGAATTGAAACTTCAAATCGAATGTCTGTGCCGTGGAGAATCAGCGAAACTTGAGCGCCTTATAAAAAGCAAGAAATCGAAAAAGTTTATAGACCGTTTGGTGAACGATGAAGCCTACAGACAAGACTTTTTGCAAAAGAATGCCGGACAAGACTGACAGACGGGGTATTATTAGCAGTCGGTTAGAGCATCTGATCCCGATCGGTTCCAGAACCGATCGGGAAGGGTCGCTGGTTCTTGCCCTCAGACAAAAGTATTTCACTAAATACATAATTTTTTAGGGCAAGAAGTTTATTCCGAAGCAGTCAGGCGCAGCCGTACTGTCTTCGGAAAGCCCAGCCAAAAATTCTTTACAGTAAAAGATTTCTAGCATGATTGCATAGGAGGCATTAGTTATGCCTGGTCCATTACAACTTTATATAAAGTTGCTCCATTTCTCAAAAACCTAACCAAAAAAGTCACAGATTAATGATGATATCTATTTATGATGTCATCTTAGCGTAATAATGAAATGAATTTAGATTGATGTATATTAACCCCCCCCTCACAATACCCTTGTTTCGGAATACAAATCGTATGCAGCAACAAGCAGTTGATTCTCCGGCGATTGGCCATAGCGGGCGTGCCGCTGTATATCGCTTATCTTTTCTGTGTACAAAGGCAAGTATCGGGTATCCAATTCATCCCAAATAATCATAAGATAAGTGTAGGGAATCCTGCTTTCGCGGCCTTTTTCAAGCCATTCTTCAAAAAGAGATTCATCCAGGGCTTGGGGGAAATCTGGTCCGTCAAACATGAAATAATATTTTAGAAAAGTTCCAAAGATAAAACAACATCCGGGGCAACTGTTGAAAAAATCAAAAAACTATGTAAAAAAGCAGGTTGTATAAACCCATTTTATGTACCTGCCTGCCCCATAATTTAGATTCTGTTTAAATTTTAAATTTAAATAGTATGCATGCATACATTTTTCTGCTTTTTAGGTTATTTTTATGATCGCAAACGGCAATAAAAAACCCTGCTCAATTGCTTGAACAGGGTTTGATTTGTGGTGATGAGTGGGCTCGAACCACCGACTCACGGATTTTCAGTCCGATGCTCTACCACCTGAGCTACATCACCGCCTTAAAGTGGTGCAAAGGTAGTAATTTGCTTTACTATCGCAAAAATAAATAGTGAAAAATTAATCGCTTAAAGAAAAACAATATGGATTTTTCTCCGCTCGCACAAATAGTGTTTTTACTCGCTGTCGCGGTGACCGCCTGGTTGATGACCAAACGAATATTGAGAATAAGATCAAACATATTATTGGGTCATGGTGTAAACCACCAGCGCAGTACAAGCGAAAGCTGGAAAAACGTAATTCTGATCGCCTTTGGACAAAAAAAAATGTTTAAAAAGGTCATCCCGGCTTTGTTACACCTCACTGTTTACCTGGGATTCATTATAATCAATATTGAAGGCTTAGAAATATTTCTGGATGGCCTTACTGGCACGCACCGTGTTATAGCCAGGTTATTTGAAGATTGGCAAATGACCGCATTTTACACGCTTACACTGAATATGTTTGAATTTCTCTGTGTGATGGTAATCCTGGCCTCTGTTTTTTTCCTGGTCCGCCGGAATATTCTAAAGGTTAAGCGATTCGAAGGAAGAGAAATGACTTCCTGGCCGGTACTTGATGCCAATCTGATTTTGATTTTTGAAATTTTGCTGATGTTCTCCATTCTTTCCATGAATGCCGCAGATCAAATTCTTCAGGAGAGAGATTATCCGGGTTTTCCCAAAACCGGGACATTGATCTTTAGTGAAATATTTGCAGCACCCTTTTATAGAAACTTAGGTACCGAGACCTTGTACTTTATCGAACGTTTTGCCTGGTGGTTTCATATACTTGGAATTTTTGCTTTTGCCATTTACGTAACTTATTCGAAGCATTTGCATACCGTATTAGCGTTTCCAAATACATACTTTTCAAAACAGGAGCCTAAAGGTCATTTGACCAATATGCCGGAGGTAACCCGCGAGGTAAAGTCTATGCTGGGAATTCAGGAGAATGGAAATGATGCGACCCCACAGGAAATCAGCAGGCTTGGCGCCAAAGATGTTACTGATCTGAGTTGGTGGAATATCATGAATGCGTATACCTGTACCGAGTGTGGCAGATGCACTTCTGCATGTCCGGCAAATATTACCGGTAAAAAACTGTCTCCCAGAAAGATTATGATGGATGTGCGGGACAGGGCTGAGACCCTGGGTCAGTTTAAGGCCGCTAACAATGGAAAGGTGGAAGATGGCAAGTCTTTACTGGATGATTATATCACCCGGGAGGAATTCAATGCCTGTACAACCTGTAACGCTTGTACGGAAGCTTGTCCGGTTAATATAGATCCATTGGATATCATTATGCAGATGCGCCGATACCTTGCCATGGAGGAATCTGGTAGTCCTGCTTCCTGGAATGCAATGTACTCAAATATAGAAACCAGCTTTTCACCCTGGAAGTTCTCTCCAGCCGACCGCTTTAATTGGGCAGATGAATTGCAAAAAGAAGCTGATAATAATTAATAACCTGAGAAAAATTTAACGATGAATAGCAATATCGAAATTCCTGTAATGGCCGATCTTTTTCAAAAAGGCGAGGAGGCTGATGTCTTATTGTGGATAGGTTGTGCAGGATCATACGACGACAGATACAAAAAGGTCACCAAAACCTTTGTTAAACTCCTGCACCATTGTAAAGTGAAATTTGCAGTGCTGGGCCCTGAAGAAAGCTGCACAGGTGATCCGGCCAGACGGGCGGGTAATGAGTTTCTCTTTCAGATGCAGGCAATGGCCAATATTCAGGTGTTAAACGGATATAATGTAAAAAAAATAGTAACTGCCTGCCCGCATTGTTTTAATACCATAAAAAATGAATACCCCGAATTGGGAGGTAACTATGAAGTATACCATCATACTCAATTCATCGAAATGCTTGTAAAGGAAGGCAAACTGGACATTGCACCTATTGATGGTGTACAAGATTTCAGCATCACCTATCACGATTCCTGCTATCTGGGAAGGGCCAATGATGAGTATGAGGCGCCGAGGAATCTCTTGAAAATGCTTACCAGTGATTTGCGGGAGATGGAAAGAAACCGCTCTAATGGCTTATGCTGTGGTGCCGGAGGTGCTCAAATGTTTAAAGAACCCGAACATGGTCGCAAGGATATTAATATTGAGAGAACAGAGGAGGCTTTGCGTACGGGCGCTAACATCATAGCTTCTGCTTGTCCTTTTTGTATGACCATGATGAGCGATGGTGTAAAAAATAAGGAAAAAGAATCTGAAGTAGAGGTGCTTGACATCGTAGAGCTTATAGCCAAAGGCAAAAAACTGTAGGACATCGATTGGTAGTAGAAAATTAAAATAAAATGGAATGGGTCGATAAATATGGCAATTTATTTTCGTTAATAGGATTAATAATAACCTTTTTCACCCTTATAGGAGTGGTTTGGAATAAACGTCTTTTGATTAGGTTGAATCGGAAAAACTTCAAATTGAATAGATTACCAGAAAATTTGGCTGACTTAATGAAGATTAGCGAAAATATTTCAGACTACATAGCTGATTTTGAAAACAACAAAAAAAATGTTAAATATGAACTGAGTAAAATTCAACCAATCCTTAAATCTTTAAGTAAGTCATTGGAAAACAATGAAACAGATAATATGTTAAAGCTAAAAGATAGCTTGAAAGACATCGACAACTGGACATTTGAAAGTTCTGAAAAAAAATGGTTTAATATTTTTTCGAAACAGAATCAATTAATGACCGAAATTATGATTACGGAAATATATATTAAACTTAATAGATTGATAACAGACATAGAAAATATAGGTAAGGACAATAATAAAAGTTTATTTTAGTATGGAATTCGATTCAACCCGGGAAGAGAGGTTTGTTGCTAAGCTGATTCAAGATACCAAAAAAAAGGTGATTGAATGGAAAGATGAACCAAATGATAGACTTAATTTACCTAATAGTGAAAGACCCATCAGCAAAGTTTATACAGCTGATATAAATGGCACAAAGGTAAGAATATACGAATATGAAATAAAATTCTACAAGGATGAAAGTAATTGGGAATGGGTAGAACGAATTCGATTGGAATTGTTTGATAATGATGGAGCATCTTTATTTCAATTTCCATATGACTATTCATTATACAAACTTTTCAATGCAGTAAGAAAAGCAAATGCAAGCGTAGATGATTTTATGAAAGCGTTTTTGAATGAATAAATCTTCATCAGATCCTTTTCATTTTGACTGATTTTAAACCATGCCCGACCTCATTCAGGTGCATATTCACCAACAAGCTTTGAAGCCCTTATGATATCGATAACTTCAATATCAAAGGAGGACATTATTGCCCATAAAAGGATTCTATAGCTCTTTTCAATGCGCCAATATGGTCGGTCTGGATAAGGTCTACCCCCATACGCATAACTTGGTGGTATTCTTCTTCACTGAGCTCTTGATGAGGTGCATCGGTAAATACTTTAATCCCTTTTTTCCTGAGCTGGCGGATCAAATTTTCGTTTAATGCAGTCCAGGAAACATCGAAAGCATAGGGGGAAAACATGTTTATCTTTTCAGTGGCATCGGAGGCTTTGCGCAAGGACGGCATAATCCTTACCCCTGGGGCATATTTTTTCAATTCCATCAAATATTCGTCGCTGCCATAAAAGACACAATCGTCAAGAAGTTCAAATTCTCTTATAGAATCAACAAGCTGTTGCGGATTGGCATCTTTACAGTCGACATACAAACCTACCTGATACCCGCCAGAATCGTAGTGCAATAGAATTGCTTCACACAAGTCCCTGAGACTTGGTATTTTTTCATCTGCAAATGATGCATTAAACCATGCGCCGGCAGATAAAGATTTTATTTCTTTAAATGAAATTTCATTTACCTTTCCTCTACCATTGGTTGTTCGTGCAATATCTGCATCATGCATGATAATGAGGTGCCCGTCTATTGTAGTTCTTACATCAAACTCAATGAAGTCAACTTTCAAAGCAATGGCCTTGCGAAAGGCTGCAAGGGTATTTTCCGGAGCAAAAGCATTGGCACCGCGGTGTGCGGCCACCATTACTTTTTTGTGCTGTTCTGTCGATTGGCCGATCTCATAAAAAGTTTGCGCCTCAAGTCTGAAAGACAGGAGCGGGGCAACTGCAAGCATTACCCCTAAGAAAGATGTTTTCCAGCACTGCACTTATGAAAAGTTATCAGATGACTGCTTTTAAAAAACAAGCATACGTAGTTAGTTTTACTTGGAAAGACTAAAGCGATCCCTCACCTTACCTTCCATGTCATAACAAACATATTCCATTTTTTTACCATCAATTTTTACGTGCTGATAAATATGGGATGCGGCAAACTGCACTTCAGCATAATCTGGCTTTTGAGCATCTTCATTTTTGCCACTGGCGCCAATGCTGATCAGATATCTTGTTCCTTTAGCAGGTTCCTGTACAACTTCACGGTTTACCATTGGCTTTGAACGAAGGTAATAGTGGTAGTGCCCGCTCATTACAAAGTCAACTTCAAATTCATCAAAAACCGGTACCCAGGCATCTATAATACGTTCGTAATTTGAAACTGCATTAAAAGGCGGGAAATGGAAAACGGCAAATTTCCAGTCAGCACTAGTAGCAGCAAGTTGTTCGCGAATCCAGGATGTTTGAGCATCAACCGGTGAAGTGGCATCTATCATTAAAAAAAGTGCATTCTGATGCTGTATGGCATAGGTCATTTCAGGGACAACACCAGCCGGCCCATTTTCAGGCAGGCTGAACATTTCTTTGTACATCCAGGCTCCCAAGCCATCCTGATTATCGTGATTACCCGGTACCGGCATTAAAGCACGGGAGGCAAATACATTACCGGAAAACTTAAACAACTCATCCCAGTCATCGCGATGCAGCCCTGTATTTACGAGATCTCCTGCAATAATGTAGAAATCGTTATCCGGGTGTCTTGCATCTGCTTTTTGAATGAGCTCACCCCATTTTTCATTATTGTGCACATCTCCAAACCAGATAAATGAAAATTCCGATACGGGTTTGGGCATGGTTTTAAAGCTGTTCACGTCGGTAAAACCACCATTGGAACTTCCAGCTATGTACTGATAATCTGTCGAGGGCTCAAGACCTCTGAGTTTTGCTGTATGCCTGTATATATAGCGATCGTTCTGCAACATTCGGTCTTCCATACGAAATGGTTCAGCAGTCAAAGTAGTGGTATCGCTATTTCCTTGTTTCCAGTATTTTATTACTGAATTCGCTATATTTTCAGAAGTTCGCCATTGTATATCTACTGAATTAGAAGGATCAGCACTCCATGTCAGTATTAGCTGATCGGGCAGATCCCCAGATGGCCATGCAGTGATTCTAAAAGCATCTACAATATGGGCTTCACGGGCGCGGCCCCGAATGGTTGTAAACATTTTAGAACCTTTCAATGACTCCGGCACTTCAGTTAACACCAGCTCCGTCCAATCGTGATAGGTAAATACGCCTTCATCCATATCAACGATCAATTGCCTTGCAGGGTGTTGCACATTTATATTGGGTGAAGCATCATTTCCCAAAGGCTGAACACTTACGAAATATACCGGCCGATGCCGGTCAAATCCGTTAATGCCCAATCCAATTTTACCTGCTTTAAAGTCTTTCTGCCAAACCTCGTATGTCGAATGGCTGTTTTTGACTGTAAGGCTGGTTTTCGTAAATCCGCTTTCGGGAAGCCAGAAAGGCACTACTTTTTGATCACTGTCGCGCATGATTGAGACTTTTACAGGAACATCTACATCAAATTTGTAGTGGGAGTTAGAAAGGATATGCTTTTCTTCAGGGCTCAGGAATTGCATTACAAAATTATGACCAATGGTATCCAACTGGCTCTTATTATAATTGCTGTACAGTCGTGTGACTAAATCATCCATTACGTCTTTTACACTACCATCCGGCAAAGTTTTTTCAGAGCATCCGGCGAAAATAAAAGTTAGTGCCAATGCGATTAATATCCTGCCAGAATGAGTCACTTGATTTCTTTCCATAAACTTTAAAACATTAGGTTATTTGATGCCATCGAAAAGCTAAGTCTGCTTAACACTGCTGTTTTTTCGATTTTTGTAAAAAAAGACATTCTATCTAGTAATTACCCATTCGAAAGGGTATAAGGCTATTCAATAAAGAAGATTAGTGTTGATGAAAGGGGATTTGATTGTGCAATGCAACAAAATGATATTGCATTCTAAAGGGATCAGAAAAAAACCCTTAGTACCTGTATACTAAGGGGCTGAGATTTTTCATGTATGTAGAATAAGGCAGTTATCATAATCAGCAACAGCCTGACCGGATTTCTGCATTAAAGGACACATTTGATTTCGTGGAAATATTGAGCGGTTCAGCTGGTTTTTCACCGTAAACCGAAATGCTGTAGATGCCGGTATTACCAGATTTAAATGCTGAAATTTCATCTTCATTCAAATATTTCCTCAACAGGTCATCCGGAATTTCAATGGTTTTTTCTTTTTGCAGGCTAATATTCACAAACCCTGCATCCTGGATCAATTGCAGGTAGTCTTCTCGCTGGATGGCTCCTGCTATACAGCCGGCATACATTTCCGCATCCTTTTTCAGAGCAGCAGGTAAATTTCCTTTCATTACGATATCCGATATACTAAAGTGCCCACCTGGTTTCAACACCCTGTATATTTCTTTCATAACCTTTGGTTTATCCGGTATTAGATTCAAAACACAGTTGCTTACCACAACGTTGGCTGTATTATCATTTACAGGCATATTGTCAATATCTCCTTCCCTGAATTCCACATTGTTATAACCCAGCTTTTCGGCATTGATTCTGGCCCTCCGAATCATTTCAGGTGTAAAATCAATTCCAATTACCTTTCCTTCCAGTCCTGTTTCATGCCTTGCAACGAAGCAATCGTTTCCTGCGCCAGATCCCAGGTCAATTACGGTATCACCTTTGGATATTTTGGCAAATTGGGTGGGCAAACCACATCCAAGTCCCAGGTCTGCATCCGGCTGATAACCCTCAATTCCAGTGTAATCATCCATCATAATATTGTATACCTTGTTTTCCGGAGTTGTACTTCCGCAGCAGGCCGAACTTTTTGATGCTTTTTCCTGATCAGCAATTTTTGCATATCGATCTCTCACGATCTGCTTTAATCTTATCTCTTCAGTCATAGGTTTATTATTAAAAGTAGTATATCGCAATATTACGATATACCTCTCTAAGAACGGCAATGTTTCAAAGAAGTTTCAATAAATACTAAAGGATATTTAGAACCTGTTCTTTTATTTTTTCAAGTTCATCTTTCATGTTTACCACCAGTCTTTGTATTTGTGCATGGTAGGCTTTTGCACCTATGGTATTGATTTCACGTCCGATTTCCTGTGCTATAAAATTGAGTTTTTTGCCATTGGAATCAGGTGAATGCAGGGTTTCTTTAAAATAGGAAAGATGACTTTGTAAGCGCACTTTTTCCTCACTGATATCGAGTTTTTCGATATAATAAATTAGTTCCTGTTCGAAGCGATTTGGATCTGATTCTATTTTAGCCGGCAGTTCTTCCAGGGATTTGTGCAATTTTTCTCTTAGCAGTACAATGCGTTGAGGATCTAGTTCTGTTACTTCATTTAAAAGAGATTCTATGCTATTTGTATACTCTAAAAGTTTTTCTTCCAATTGGCTGCCTTCCTGACTTCGGTATTGGTCGCATTTTTCGAGTGCTTCAAGAAAAACAGACTTTACCAGTTTCCATTCTTCATCTGCTACTTCTTCAAGAGGATTATGAACTATCACCTCCGGAAATCCAAGTGCAATTTTAAAAACTTCAGAAGGGTCAGCCTCATTCTTTTTTGCCAGGATGTTTAACTGTTTATAATACTGTTCAAAAAGTTCTTCATTAATTTTAACCTGACCCTGATTGCCGGCAAGTCTTACGAGTTCTATGGTAGTATTTACTTTTCCACGTTCCAGTTTCTCGCTTAAAAGGTTTCTGATTTCGTTTTCTTTATCAGTAAGTGTTTTTGGCAGCCTGAAAGTAGTGTCCAGAAATTTAGAATTCAAGGTTTTAACTTCTGCGGAAATGGTAATACTATCATTCTCATACCTGGCCTGGCCATAACCTGTCATTGACTTTATCATAATTATTTTAAAAGTTGGCGTTTATAGATTTGGATGGTATTTTCGAGTCCAAGGTACAAGGCATCACAGATCAGAGCATGACCGATTGAAACTTCATCGAGAAATGGTATTTTTTCGTTGAGATATTTTAGGTTGTGCAGGTCGAGATCATGTCCGGCATTCAGGCCAAGGCCGGCTGATTTTGCTGCAAGAGCTGCCTCGACATATAATTTCACTGCTTTTTCTTTGTCTTCAAAGTAATTGGCGGCATAAGGTTCGGTATACAATTCGATGCGGTCAGCTCCTGTTTCGGCTGCTGCTTCCACCATAGATACAGAAGGATCTACAAATATGGACACTCTTGCTCCGTACGACTTCAATTCAGCCACAATGTCTTTGAGCAGATCTTTATTTTTCCGGGTATCCCATCCGGCATTACTGGTGATGGCATCTGGTGGATCAGGGACTAAGGTTGCCTGTGCGGGATTAACGGCTCTGATGATTTCCATATAACGTTTATCGGGAAAGCCTTCGATATTAAATTCTGTTGTTACCACTTCGGCCAGGTCAAATACATCTGATTTTTTAATATGCCTTTCATCAGGCCTGGGATGCACAGTGATGCCATCGGCACCAAATCGTTCACAATCCCTGGCAATCTGAACTACATCGGGATTATTGCCACCCCTTGCATTTCTCAAAGTAGCTATCTTGTTTATATTTACACTCAACTTCGTCATACAGCGTATTTTTTGCTAACTTTGCGGCAAGTTAATCATTAAAGTCATGAGTTTAAAGCAAACCATTGAAGAGGATTTAAAGAATGCCATGAAAGCCAAGGACAAGGATGCCCTTCGTGCGCTGAGAGCGGTTAAATCATTGATACTACTTGCCGAAACAGAAAAGGGAGGAAGTGAAACCCTCACCGAAGACACAGAAATTAAACTATTACAAAAGGCTGTAAAGCAAAGAAATGACAGCATTGCCATCTTCAGGGAGCAAGGTAGAAATGATCTGGCTGATGCAGAGCAGGTAGAGGTTGATATTATCAGCAGATATCTTCCCAAGGCCTTAAGCCCTGAGGAGCTTGAGACTGAAATCAAAAATATCATTGAGCAAGTACAGGCTGTGAGCATTAAAGACATGGGAAAAGTGATGGGGGCTGCTTCAGCTTCGCTCGGAGGAAAGGCCGATGGCAAAAGCATTTCAGAAGTTGTAAAGCGATTACTAAATCAGGCATAGTCTCTTCATTATGAGTTCCCTGGATATAATCATATTGGTTTTAATGGTTATAGGTTTGGCCAATGGCTTCAGGTCGGGGCTCATTTTGGAAATTTCCGGACTCTTTGGCTTGATTTTGGCTGTAATTCTTGGCATTAAATGGATTAAACCTGTTATGGGTTTCATTTCGGGCATATTCACAGATGCAGGTACTTTCTTGCCTTTAATATCATTTATGATAATTTTTGTGGCTGTGTTAATGGTAACCGGTATAATTGGAAAATTCATTAAAAAGGCTATAAAATTTACCCCATTGAGTTTTGTTGATAATTTGGGTGGGGCGTTGCTGGGGGTTTTCAAAATGGCATTATCGATTAGCATTTTTCTCTGGATATTTGGGTTTCTGAATATAAGCTTGCCAGAAGGATGGATTTCGGGTTCACGCCTGTATGGTGGGGTATCTGTTATTGCTCCGGTATGTGGAAATGTTTTAATTTCAATATTTCCAGGATTAAAGGAAGCGATGTCATATGTTCAGGAGTGGATAGAATTTACCCGGCCTTGATCTTAATTTTTGATAATTTTGATTCTTTTACCTATAATCTTGTCGATTATTTCAGGCAGGGAGGGGCTTCAGTTGAAGTGTTAACAAATGATTTAGCGCCAGAATCAATAGATATCAATCGGTATAAAGGCATTGTGATATCGCCTGGCCCCGGAACTCCGGAAAATGCAGGCTACACCATGGCGTTAATTGAAAAAAGCGCAGGTAAAATACCAATTTTAGGAATATGCCTGGGACACCAGGCCATTGGTAGTTTTTACGGAGCAAAAATAAAACCGGCAATTAGGCCTGTACATGGTAAAATAAGCAGAATTCATTGTTTGTCTGAAGGGGTTTTCAGAGGATTGCCGGATCATATGAACGTAGTCAGGTATCACTCATTGGTCTGCACGCAAGTCCCTGATTGTCTGCAAATCACTGCTGAGACAGATGAGGGTGAAGTAATGGCTTTTCGTCATAAATTACAGGATTTGGAAGGTTTGCAGTTTCATCCGGAGGCTCTCTTAACAGAACATGGCTTACAGATGTTGTATAATTGGATGAATTGTTATAAAATGCAAGGTGGATAATAGAAATTATTTGATTTACTTTGTAATAAGGCAAAAAATGCGAATGAATAATGAACTATGCAATAAAGAGTATATCGGAGTTCGATTACATTGAGGAAGGAAGTGGTGAAACCATAGTTCTTCTTCACGGTCTCTTTGGAGCCTTAAGTAATTTTGAACATGTTATTGACCGCTTCAAAGACCGGTATAAAATTGTAATACCCTTGTTGCCCATATACACCATATCTTTAAAAAGGGCCAGTCTGGAAGGTTTGCTTCAATACTTTGAAGATTTCCTTGCTGTAAAAAAAATAAATCGATTTTCCATCATAGGAAACTCGTTGGGAGGGCACCTTGCATTGATATATGCTTTAAAGCACCAGAGCAATATTCAAAGTCTGATTCTTACAGCCAGCTCGGGTTTATTTGAAAACTCTATGGGCAGCTCATTTCCAAGAAGGGGATCTTATGATTATGTGAAGAACCGGGTTCAATACACTTTCTACGATCCGGCAACAGCAAAAGAAGATTACATTCAAAATGTATTTGAAATTACTACCAGTATTCCCAAGTGTTTGAGAATTGTCTCCTTTGCCAAATCGGCCCAGCGTCAAAATCTGGCAGATGATTTACCAAAACTCAAAGTACCTGTTTTATTAGTTTGGGGTTTGAATGATACCATTACTCCCCCCTTTGTTGCTTATGAATTTAATCGCTTGCTGACTAATTCAACATTGCGCTTTATTGACAAATGCTGCCATGCTCCTATGATGGAGCGACCCGAAGAATTTAATGAAATTGTTGAAGAATTTTTAATGCACGAAACAGTAAAAGCATGATAGCGCAGGAACTAATAAATCAAATGATTCCAGCTCTTAAGCCATCAGATACGGCTGAGAAAGCCATTTTGTGGATGGAAGAGCTCAAGATAAATCAGCTTCCTGTAGTTGATAAAAAAGTCTTTAAAGGCCTTGTCAATGAAAATATGTTATTGGATTCCAACAATCTTGATGCAGTCCTTTCACAATTTCAACTTCAACATGATAATTGTTACGTATTAAATACCCAGCATTTTTTTGATATCCTCAAGACAGCTTATGATAATAATTCAGACCTGGTTGCGGTATTAGATGGTAATAAAGAATACTTAGGAGTTACAACCTATGGCGATACTTTCAAAGCTTTTTCTGGAACAGCAGCCATTCAAAGCCAGGGCAGTATTTTAGTACTCTCCATGAGATATATCGATTATAGTTTGAGTGAGATTAGTCGTATCATTGAAACCAATGATGCAAAGATCATGAGTTGCTTTATGAGCCCAAATCCTGATGATGGCAGCAAGGTTTATATTACTTTAAAGATTAATACTACTGATTTGAGTACCATATCAGTTATACTTGAAAGAAGCGGATACCAGCTGATTGCCAAATTTCATGAGGATGAAAACAATTTGAAAAACCTTGAAAGAATAGATAATCTTCTTAGATTTATCAATATTTAGTCGCAAAATCCTTATTTCAAATCATTTTTTAATATGAGTAATGCTGAAGGATGGATAGCGGTACATGGCAATTTTTCAAAAAAAGAAATTTTACCTTTCCTTGATGAGCTTTTGCAGGTGCTAAGGTCAAGAAATGTAAAAATTCTTATCTCAGACAAATTCCACAAAAAACTCAGGTTATTCGACTTTGATTTAAGCGATACAGGCATTTTTAGTGATTCAGCAGGTCTTTCGGGTGCAAAAGCCTTTTTAAGTATAGGAGGTGACGGTACTTTTCTTGAATCCGTAAAATACGTTGGCAGAAGTGAAGTTCCGATTCTTGGTATCAACACCGGCAGATTGGGTTTTTTGGCTTACACACCAAAGGAGCATATGCAAAAAGCCATAGACAGCATTCTCAATCGGGAATTTACGGTTGAAGACAGATTACTCGTAGAAGTAGTTTCAGATGAGGATGTTTTTGATGGTCTGAATTTCGGGTTAAATGAATTTACAATTTTAAAACAAGATACCTCTTCAATGATTACGGTAAAAGCGTATCTTGATGGGGAATTTTTGAATGCATATTGGGCTGATGGTCTCATAATTGCAACGCCCACAGGGTCCACTGGTTATTCATTAAGTTGCGGAGGACCGGTGGTTTTGCCCTTCTCACAAAATTTTATCATTACTCCTGTAAGCCCACATAATCTGAGCATTCGTCCCCTGGTAGTTCCTGCCAAAAGTAGTATTGAACTCGAAGTGGAAGCCAGAACCAATTTTTTTCTGGTTTCTATCGATTCAAGATCCAATATTGTTCCTGTTAATAAAAAATTCACTATAAAAAGGTGCGGTTTCGATGCCCATTTGATAAAATTTGAACAACATAGTTTTTTTGATACACTAAGAATGAAATTAAACTGGGGCTATGATATTCGTAACTAAAGCATATTTTATGTGCATTCCATACTTAGATTGAATATTATTGCGTTATTTGCAGGCAAAGAATAATCTGTAAAAGCTAATTTCATGTAAATAAATAGCTAAGTACAATTTTCATATCTTATAATTGATGAAGAAAATACTGTTTTCATGTTGCATAGCTTTTTTGTTCATGGGTCAGGTTACCCTGGCCCAGCGGAATGAAATTGGTCTTGGGCTTGGGGCAATGTGGTATACTGGAGACCTTGCAAGGTATCCGCAGTTAGCCAATTCAATGCCAGGACTAACAGTATATTACAGACAAAATTTTAACCCATATCTGTCTTTAAGGGTTTCAGCTTTGATTGGTGGTTTGAAAGGAAGTGATACATACCCCATTGATGCATTTGCCGAAGAAAGGGCATACGCATTCAATATTTTAATAACAGAACTTTCAGCAATAGGTGAATTTAATTTTTTAGATATACGAAATAAACACTCTCTTATAAAATGGACACCATACTTAATGGGTGGTGTAGGGGTGATGGCCATGTTTGGTCATGCAGAAGCAACAGATAATTTCAGTCCGGTACAACCGGTGATTCCATTTGGCCTTGGCTTAAAATTTGCACTTTCTCAACAATTTACTTTGGATATAACCTATGGATTCAGAAAAACGTTTTTCGATCATCTTGATAATATCTCTTCAAGCGGAGATTTTTCAGTGAAAGATTATCAATATGGAAACCGCTTTGACAAAGATATGTATCAGTTTTTTGGTATAAGTCTGGGGTATATATTCTACAAAATTCCTTGTCCTTATGATTTTTATTGAATTGCCTGCCTTAAAATCTTTAAAAATTAGAAAAAAGTGCACAACTTTGCACTGATCAAGTAATGCTTCTAAAATCCTGATAATGAATCTTTCTATAGATAAGGAGAATCTCCCTAAACATATTGCAATAATTATGGACGGGAACGGACGCTGGGCGAAAAAGCAGGGTGCCAGACGCATCTTTGGTCATAAAAATGCCATACAGGCCGTCAGGGAATCTTCAGAAATATGTGCGGAACTTGGAATAAAATACCTTACTTTGTATGCGTTTTCCACTGAAAACTGGAAACGGCCTCAGGCAGAGGTTTTTGGCTTGATGGAACTATTAGTTTCTACCATTCAGTCAGAAACCCAAACTCTTATTAAGAATAATATCAGGTTGGAAGCTATTGGAGATATTGAGGCGCTTCCAGTAAAATGCCAGAAAGAATTACAAGACAGCATAAATAAAACATGTAAAAATGATGGCCTTACCCTGATTTTGGCGTTGAGTTACAGTGGTCGTTGGGAAATAGTGGAAGCAGTTAAAAAAGTGTTAAAAGATGTTAAAAGCGGTTTGCTATCAGAGGATAACATTAGTATGGAACTGTTTTCAAATTATCTTTGTACGAAAGGAATCCCGGATCCCGAGCTACTGATTCGCACAAGTGGCGAAATGAGAATAAGCAATTTCCTGTTATGGCAAATTGCATATACTGAATTGTATATAACAGACGTCTTGTGGCCGGACTTCCGTAAAGAGCACCTGAAAGAAGCAATTGCATCATATCAAAAAAGAGAAAGAAGATTTGGAAAGGTTACTGAAAAAGAGCAGGTATAAAAAGTTAAAGCTGTTTCTACCGCTTTTGATCTTGATGCTGTTCAGCATAGAATTTACGGTATTTGCGCAAGTTAGGCTTGGGCAAAGAGCAAGACAACCCGAGCAGAAAATTGATTTGAGCTATGCCGACCCAAAGGAATATGAGATAGCAGAGATCAAAATCCGTGGTCTGGAGACTTTAAATCAAAACGCTATTATATCTCTGTCTGGCCTCAAAGTAGGTGACAAGATAAGAATACCTGGAGATGCCATAAGCACTGCTATAAGAAAATTGTGGAAAAATGGCATCATTGGAGATGTTTCAATTTATATTACTAAAATTGAAGAAGACAAAGCCTGGCTTACCATGGAGCTAGCAGAAAGACCAAGGCTCACCAGGATTCAATTTGAAGGGCTCAATAAAACACAGCAAAGTGATCTCAATGATAAACTCAAGCTTATCAAGGGGAAAGTGCTTTCTGATCCGGTAGTAAAAAATGCTGAACTTACTGTAAGAAATTATTTTATCGACAAGGGATATCTCAATGCCGATGTAAAAATCATAAAGGAAAAAGATACCCTGGTCGCCAATGGCATGAAAATCACCATAGATGTTGATAGAAAATCCAAAGTAAAAATTAACGATATCACCATCATTGGAAATCAAGCCTTCACAGAAGCCAAACTCAGGTCTAAAATGAAAAAGACCAATGAGAAACTTAGATTTACCGCCCCGGAGGAACTTATTTACAGCGCCCTACATCTTACCCCCAGAAAAGTAATTGATTTTTTTAGCAATTCTTATGAAGTAGACAAAGATCAGATAACCAATTTTCTAAGTGATCGAATAAATGTGAATTTTTTTAAGACCTCAAAGTTTATCCGAACAGAATATAAAGAAGACAAAGAAAAACTTATCAATTGGTATAATTCTAAAGGATACCGGGATGCTCTTATAATCTCTGATTCAATATATTCTGCAGGAACCAATGAAATAAATATCGATATACGCATTGAAGAAGGACACAGATATTATTTCAGGGATATCATCTGGACAGGAAACTATGTGTATACCGATGAGCAGCTCCAATCGGTTCTGGGGATTAATAAGGGAGATATCTATGATATGGAATTGGTAAATAAAAGACTGAACTTTAACCCGCAGGGAGAGGATATCAGCTCTTTGTATATGGACCATGGTTATCTATTTTATCGTCTCGACCCAGTAGAAGTAAGAATTGATCATGACTCTATTGATGTTGAGATGCGTATTTACGAAGGTGAACAAGCAAAAATCAGTAATGTAATTGTAAAAGGGAATGACCGAACCAACGACCATGTTATCCGGAGAGAAATCAGAACATTACCAGGCCAGTATTTCAGCCGAACTGATTTGATACGTACACAGCGAGAATTATCACAGATGGGATACTTCGACCCCGAAAAAATTGGTATTCAACCCATTCCCAACCCTAATGCAGGAACCGTAGACATTGAATATACACTGGTGGAAAGGCCAAGTGACCAGATAGAATTGTCTGGTGGCTGGGGTGGCTTCTTTGGTTTTGTAGGTACAGTTGGTTTGGTTTTCAACAATTTCTCTGTTAAAAACATACCAAAATTTGACAACTGGCGCCCTTTACCGGTTGGAGATGGCCAGCGCTTACAATTGCGTGTGCAAGCAAACGGCCGGCAATTTCAGAATTATTCTTTTACATTTACAGAGCCTTGGTTGGGTGGAAAAAAACCAAATTCTTTAACCGTAGGGTATAACCGATCGGTGCAGGATAATCGCTTCTTTAATCAGATGTTTGGTGGAGGAGCATTTTTTGGCGGAGGTGGTGCTCTTAAACTTACCAACGTAAGTCTTGGCCTGGGACGACGACTCAGATGGCCTGATGACTTTTTTACCCTTTCCAATTCTTTAGGATTTACTTTGTACGAATTGGAAGAATACGAAATGTTCGCGCGAACACTTGGTTTTAGTACAGGAACGGCAAGAACTTTTGCATTGACCACAACTCTTGCCAGAAATAGTATAGATCAACCTATGTTTCCAAGAGCGGGATCTCAAATATCCTTATCTGTTATGCTAACGCCTCCTTATTCATTGTTTAATAATATTGATTATGAAACGGCACCCAGACGGGTACAATTTGAATGGGTAGAGTACCACAAATGGATGTTTGATGCCAGCTTTTTCCAAAAAGTAGTTGGTAATCTGGTTTTCCATGCCAGGGCGCATATGGGTTTCCTCGATACATATTCAAGAAAAGCTCCGGTTGGACCTTTTGATAGATTTATGGTTGGAGGTGATGGATTGGCAGGTCAGGGTATGTTCTTACTTGGATATGATATAATTGGCCTCCGAGGCTATGAAAATAATGCCGTAACGCCACCTAACTGGGGTTTTGGAGGAGGAGATGACCGCACCAATGGAGGAACTATTTACAATAAATATGTTTTTGAAATGCGTTATCCTGTTTCCCTTAATCCTTCTGCAACTATTTTCCTTCTCACATTTGCAGAAGCTGGAAACAACTGGTGGAATGCTAAGGAATACAATCCCTTTAAATTATACAGGGCCTCAGGATTTGGAGCAAGAATTTTTATGCCTGCTTTCGGTTTATTGGGAATCGACTGGGGATATGGCTTCGACACTTTGCCAGGTCGTACTGAAAGAAGTGGCGCCCAGTTCCATTTTTCTATTGGTCAACAAATCAGATAAAAATAGTCGATGGAGCTTTTTGTGTACTTAATCGCAGTTTTCAACGTTGCATATATCCGAAATAAGCAATGTATTTTCTAATGAAGAAATTATTTTTACTTTTGCCCTTAGTTTTCTGGGTTTCTGGTATATCTTTTGCACAGAAATTTGGGTATGTGAATACAGATTACATTTTAGGCAAAATGCCTGAGTATCAGAAGGCGCAATCTGAAATTCAAACGTTGGCAACAGCATGGCAAGAGGAAATTCAGCAGATGTATAAAAGCATAGAAGCTAATTATGCTAACCTGAAAGCTGAAGAGGTACTACTTACCAGGGAAATGAAAGAAGAAAGGGTAGCTGAGATTCGAAAAAAAGAGGAAGAAGTAAAAGAATACCATAATAAGGTATTTGGTGTTGGCGGCCTTTATTTTCTCAAGAAAAAAGAACTGGTTAAGCCTGTGCAGGAAAAAGTCTTTGAGGCTGTTGACAAAGTGGCAAGAGCCAACAGATTGGCAATGGTGTTTGATAAAGCCGGTGATTTAGTGATGATTTATACCGATCCGGTGCATGATTACACAGATTTTGTACTCGAAGAACTGGGGATTATTGAAAAAGTAAAATAATTGACTGAAAGAATAAATTGTAAAACGATGAAAATCAAGTTGTATTTAGTAATTGCATTTGCATTTGCAGCGATGCAGACCGTATCGGCCCAAAGCAATGTAAAAATAGGGTATACCAATGTCGAGTATATTCTTAGCTATCTGCCCGAATCGAGGCAAATAGAAGCCGATATTCAGGATTTTGAGAAACAGTTGTCAAGTCAGCTGGAAAATAAAATCGCTGAATTCCAGGAAAAAGCCAAAAATTTTCAGGAAAATGCTCAGAACATGATTCCGGAAGTTCGTATGGACCGCCAACAGGAATTGCAAAATATGCAGCAATCCATAGAAAAATTTCAACGGGACGCGCAAACTTCCATGCAACGGAAACAAATGGAACTTCTGCAACCTGCGTATGACAAAATTCAAAAGGCCATCGATGAAGTAGCAAAAGAAAATGGTTATACCCATATTCTCAGCTCTGATCAAGGAGGCGTATTTGTTATACTTTATGCAAGAGAAGAAGATAATATTTCTGACCTTGTATTTAGAAAGCTGGGTGTAGAACCCCCAAAGGATGATGAATAATTACTAATTTAATATTCATAAAATATTTCTGAGACCTCTGCAAAAACAGAGGTCTTTGTGCTTATATTTTGATTTTTCTAAAGTTTAGACCCAATCAATGCTTACCTGCCCCCCAATTTTAAAAGCCGGAGACCATATTGCAATTATTGCACCTGCCAGCAGAATAGAGAAAAGCTATATTGACGCAGCTGAGAAGGTTTTTAAATCATGGGAATTGAATGTAATTACTGGTAAACATCTGTTTGATAGTCACTTTAAATTTGCTGGTAAAGATCCGGATCGTTTATCCGATATACAGGCTATGCTCAATAGTTCTGATGTAAAAGCAATCATTTGCGCAAGAGGTGGATATGGATTTAACCGGGTAATGGATCAGATTGATTATACAGCCTTTAACGCTAGCCCAAAATGGATTATTGGATTTAGTGATATAACCGCATGGCATTGTCAGTTAAGCAATTTGGGTTTTCAAAGCATACATGCCATTATGCCTTCCTATTTCGAAAAGAAAAAGGTTGATATTGGTCTGGAATCCTTAAGGAATACACTTTTTGGCCGAGCTCAGGATATTGTTGTTTCTGCCCACATGGAAAATCGCTTCGGAAGCGTTAATGGAATTATCACCGGTGGTAACCTTGCGTTATTATGTAGCATGATCGGTACCAATAGTGATATAAATACGAATGGAAAAATTTTATTTCTCGAAGATGTTGGTGAAACACTCTACAATATTGATCGTATGATGATTCATCTTAAACGGGCAGGAAAGCTTGATCATCTTTTGGCATGTATTATTGGAAAATTTACCGAATCTAAAGAGACACCTGAAGAGTTTGGTAATGATGAGATTTCCATTATAAAAGAGCACTTTAAATCTTATGAATATCCTTTGTGTTTTGATTTTCCAGCCGGACATATACCAAACAGTTTTGCGCTGCCTTTTGGCCGGAATGTTAAACTACAAATTAGTTCAGAACTTGTGCAATTGAATATCCCAGGAGATGGCCATTCTCAGGGATCATCGTAACTTGCGTCACTATAAATACAAATTGCATAAAAAAAATGGTAGCCAAGGCAGAATTTATAAAAAGCAGTGTTAATGTTGATCAATGCCCTTCCCATGATAAACCAGAATATGCCTTTATAGGACGGTCTAACGTGGGAAAATCATCATTGATTAATATGATTACAGCCAGAAAAAATTTGGCTAAAACTTCTTCAAAACCAGGTAAAACTCAACTTATAAATCATTTTTGCATAGATGACGCCTGGTACCTTGTTGACTTACCTGGTTATGGCTGGTCAAAAGTCAGTAAAAAGACAAGGGCAACATGGGGACCTATGATAGAAAAGTATTTACTGGAAAGAAAAAATCTGGCATGCCTTTTTGTATTGCTGGATACAAGATTAGAACCTCAAAGTATTGATTACGATTTTATTGAATGGCTGGGGGAGAAACAAATACCTTTTGCTTTGATATTTACCAAAGCAGATAAGCAATCTGCAAATCAAAATGCCAAAATACTCGCTGTTCATAAAAGACAATTAAAGCTTGTGTGGGAGTATCTTCCTGAAATTTTCATTTCTTCGTCTGTTGATCATAGGGGAAGATCTGAAGTCCTGGAATATATTTCAAGCATAAACCAGGATTGGTCAAACGATAAGTATTGATAAAAACTCTTTTTTTTATAGATCATAAAAAGGTAATTTTGCGCCAAAATTAAAACCATTTGTACATGGAATTAAAGGATATTGCAGCCGTTGCTGGCAAGGGAGGGTTGTATAAAATTGTTAAACCCACCAGAAGCGGCCTTATTCTCGAGCAGTTAGGTGATCCAAAACAACGCCTGGTGACCGGGCCCAATCACAGAGTTTCTGTATTGCATGAAATCTCTCTTTATACTACTGGTGTTGAAGAAACGCTTCCACTCAAAGATGTATTTTCAATAATTAATAAAGAGTTCGGTGATGACCCTGGCCTAGAAGGCAAGGCCGATAAGGAGGAACTTATGTCTTTTATCAAGCATATTGCACCAAATTACGATCCTGAAAAGGTGTACCCTTCAGATGTGAAAAAGATTGTTACATGGTATAAGCTCATTACTGCGCATTGTCCTGAAGTCTTGAAAGATAACAGTGATGAAGCAACTGCTGAGGGCAGCCCAAAACCTGATCAAACAGCCTAAATGGAAAAACTGGTTGTAGATGCCGATAAACAGAAATATGCACTGAACCTGCATGAATTAATACGCTATCGTGATCTCTTCTGGGTCCTGGCATATCGCGATCTCAGGGTGAGATATGCACAGACTTTTTTAGGACTATTTTGGGCTTTTGTACAACCTGCCGCGACGCTGCTAATATTTACAATTGTTTTCGGTAAAGCAGTAAAAGTAGATACCGGGGGTGTACCTTATCCTGTTTTTGCAATATGCGGAATGGCTGGATGGACCTACTTTGCCTTTGTGCTGAATCAATCTGGTAACTCTATTATTGGCGCACAGGAAATGATTAAGAAAATCTATTTTCCTAGGTTGGTAATTCCACTTTCCAAGGCGGTAGTGGGCTTCGTAGACTTTACGATCGCGATGCTTTTTCTGGCTATATTATTTATCATATACGGCATAATTCCGTCGGGAAATATCGTATTCATGCCTGTTTTTATTTTACTCACCCTGATATCTTCCCTGGCGGTGGGTATTTGGCTCAGTGCACTTACCATTCGTTACCGTGATTTTCAGCATGTTGTGCCATTTCTTGTACAATTTGGTCTTTATGCCACGCCAATTGCATATCCTGCCTCCACCATAGTAGATAATCTGCCATCCTGGGGCAGTATTATGTATTACATGAATCCTATGGCCGGAATAGTGGAAGGTTTCAGATGGTCTATTCTGGGAGGTGATCCCCCATCTGTTTATGCCTGGATTTCTTTTTCTTTAACCTTTCTGTTGTTTATCAGCGGCCTGTTTTATTTCAAACGGGTAGAACGTATTATGGCTGATATCGTATGAAGAATTATTCATAAACTACCAATCAATCTGATACTTTTTTCTATTATTCAACAGTAACTGATTTAGCCAAATTTCTCGGTTGGTCCACATTACATCCCCTCATTACGGCGATGTGATATGCCATAAGTTGAAGTGGGATTACCGATAGCAGGGGAGTGAGAGATTCATGGGTTGCAGGAATTTCTAAAAGATGATCAGTTAGTGAAGTCAGCTGCCGGTCACCTTCGGTGACTACTGCAATGATTTCTCCTTTTCTTGCCTTAACTTCCTGTATATTGGATATGATTTTTTCATATGAACTGTCTTTGGTAGCAATAAAAACTACAGGCATCTGTTCATCGATGAGCGCAATAGGGCCATGCTTCATCTCAGCAGCTGGATATCCTTCTGCATGAATATAAGATATTTCTTTTAGTTTAAGTGCACCTTCAAGGGCAACCGGATAATTGAAGCCTCTTCCCAGGTATAAAAAATTTCTCGCAAATTTAAAAATGGAACTAATGTATTTGATCTGTGCATCCAGTTGCAGTGCTTTTTCGATTTTGGCAGGGATGCTTTCCAATTCTGTCATTATGGTTTTCAGAGCATCCTCTTTTATGGTCTCTTTTTTCTGCGCGATTTCCAGAGCCACAAGAAAAAGTACGGTAAGCTGGGCAGTAAAGGCTTTGGTACTTGCCACGCCAATTTCAGGTCCGGCGTGTAGGTAACACCCCGCAGTCGAATTTCTTGCGATGGAAGAGCCTACCACATTGCAAATGCCCAGAACCAGGGCGCCTTTATCACGTGCAATTTCCATTGCAGCAAGAGTGTCTGCCGTTTCACCAGATTGAGAAATGGCAATTACAACATCGTTTTTTCTAATGATTGGATTTCGGTAACGAAATTCTGAGGCATATTCCACTTCTACCGGGATACGGCAATATTCCTCAAAAAAATATTCTGCGACCAATGCCGAGTGCCAGGAAGTACCACAACCCAGGAATATAATTCTGTCAGCTTGCGCAAGTTTATCTATGTAGTCTCTTAAACCACCAAGTACGATCTTTCCCGAATGGGATTGAATCCGTCCTCTCATGGCATTGTGAACGGAAAGAGGCTGCTCAAATATTTCTTTGAGCATAAAATGTTCAAAACCACCTTTTTCTATGGCTTCAAGTTCCAATTCAATTTGTTGCACCAAAGGACTGAGAGGGATATTGCTACTATCTTTAATGTGTAAACCATTTGAATTGATGGTAGCGATTTCAAAATCATTCAGAAATACTACTTTCTGTGTATACTCGACAATAGGGGTGGCATCAGAAGCCAAAAAATATTCTCCATCACCAATTCCAATTACCAGTGGGCTCCCTTTTCTGGCAGCTATGAGTGTATCGGGCTCATCTTGTGACATTACCACCAGTGCATAAGCACCTACAATATGGCTAAGTGCCATTCGGGTAGCTGTTTCAATATCACATTGCTGCTGTTGATATATATGGTCAATTAAATGAACAAAAACTTCGGAATCTGTTTCACTCCGAAATTTATAACCTTTGTTTTGCAATTCTTTTCTTAGGGCTTCATAGTTCTCTATAATGCCATTGTGAATGATTGATATGGTTTGTGCCGTATTGGTATGGGGGTGGGCATTGGTGTCATTAGGAGAGCCATGCGTAGCCCATCGGGTATGGCCCATGGCAATACCCGATTGCAGATTACTGTTTTTTACATAGCTTTCTAATTCGAGTACCCGTCCTTTCTTTTTATGTATGGTCAGGAGATTATTTTCTATGCAGGCCAATCCGGCACTATCATAACCTCGGTACTCCAGACGCTTTAGTCCTTTAATAATGATTTCAACGGCATTTTTTTTGCCGCTATATGCAATGATTCCACACATGGGTTGTTTGGTTAAGGGATGATGAAAAAACGATCGATGTGTATTATCGCAAAGTTGTATAGTATATTTTAACTTTTACATTTTCTTTTTTAGCTGTAAACTGGTTGAAAGAATTTCCGTAATCAGCCGGTACCAGCAACCACTTAGTTGGCTGATTGCCTCTTGTTATCAGATTTTGAATATACTCGCTAAGTGCCACCGGTGAGGTTTGGTTGCCCTGTATATTTACAACCTGATATCTTCCTGGTAAGGGTAGATTTTCATCAGCTTCCTCGGGCCTTGGGCTTAAGCTGAATTGCATTCTGTAACTAAATACATTACGGGCCATATATGCGCTTTCCTGAGAAAGTCTTCTCATATCAAAGGGAGGTTGAAGACTGTAGACAAAAAGCGATGCAGGTGGCCTTAGGAACCGGGTAGATGAATCGGCAATAATCTCAAAAGAAGCATTATTGATGACTTTGCGTGGTATTGTATCAAAGTAGTCAAGGACCGGTTGAAAATCAATCTGGGTTAAAACGCCGGTACCTGCCTTTACATATGCTTTTTCACTGGGATAGAATTGATTTTCTTCTGCCAGAAATTCCAGGTCAGAACCACTAAAATCTCTTTCTATATTATAAAGTATATTGAAAAACAGAAAGTCATACCTGGCAGTATCTGTTGCTGTTCTGTAAAACATTGATAGAAAGGAAGTAAAAACAGGGCCATCATATCTGATATTAATGTCAAAGAAGGTGCTGTTGTTTTCACCGGGAATAACCGCAAGACCCGGAAAAAAATCCGGAAATTTATCAGGTATTATAAATGCTCCGGTGCTGTCATTTTTTGCTTCCTCTATAAAACGATCAGTAATGCTTTTGTCGATAGGAAAACGAATTTCAAATCGCCTTGCAGTGTCAAACCTTGCTACATTGGGTATAAAGCTGTACTCACCCAGCGGTGTTGGATTATAAGCCAGTTTCTCATTGCTGACATAAATTCTGCCTGGTTCAAATGATTCTGTAATTTCATGAACAGAAAGATGTTGTAGCAGATTTGTGCCACTTCCGTAGATGCGATCAACTGATAAATTTAATACAAGGCTATCCACCACCATACCTTCCCTAAAGCGGAAAAGGCTGTCTCTAGGATAAATCCTGGTAAAGTTTTTCACCCGGGTTTTTCCAAAAGATTCGTTTTCCAATTGTGCAATTGGAAAATAATTGCTGAAAAATGAAGTATCCCTTACAATGAAAGGTTCTGCTTTAGTGACAGAAAGTTCTAGTGGGATTTCAATATAGGATGGTCTGATGTTGGTGTTATTTGGATCGATGCCTATTCCTATTTCTCCTGGTTCTTCACACGCAAATAAAAAAAAGAGGGTTGCTACGGTAAGCAACCCCAAAATGCTATCCCGCAAGTTCATTATACAAGTTATAATACGATTCTTCGCAGTTTTCGTCTTTTTCAATGTCTATGATATTAACTTTTTCGTTATCAGACAGCTCATTAAAGAGGGTATTCAAACCATTTTTAAACACTGTTTCAGATTTGATAACAGCATCGGCATATTGAATTCCCGTTTTGATGAACCCGACAAAATCTCCACTTTCAAGTGGCGCAAGCATGCTGTCTTCAATGTCCATCATTTTGACCTTATTGAGCAAATCGTTTCCAAATTTATGTGAAAACTTGCTATCATAAACGGTGAAAACGGTCTTTGTATTTTTAAAAATGGGATCTTTTTTGTAAGTTGTTTTTAAATACATAGGAATCAGACTGGTCATCCAGTCGTTACAATGTACAATGTCGGGCGCCCAACCGAGTTTTCTTACAGTTTCAATAACTCCTTTGCAAAAGAAAATGGCCCGTTCATCATTGTCCTCATAAAATTTATTTTCTTTATCGTGGAAAACAAACTTTCTATGGAAATAGTCTTCATTGTCTATAAAATAGACCTGTAACTTGGCATTTGGAATCGAAGCAACCTTTATGATTAACGGTTTTTCTTCGTCGCCCACTGAAATATTGATACCCGATAACCTGACTACCTCATGAAGCCGGTTTTTTCTTTCGTTGATTAATCCGAATCTGGGTACCAGAATACGGATTTCCATACCACGTTCCTGCATTGCCTGGGGCAACCTTCTCACCAGATCCGCTACCTGCGAAGTCTGTAGAAAAGGATTGATTTCACTCGCTACATAAAGTATTCGAAGTTTTGACATAATTGTGCTAGGTTAATAATACTTTATTAATCAGAATACAAAATTATAAAAAAAATGGTGTAATTCCATACGTTTTCAATTTATAATTGTAGTTTTGCGCCATTTTAATAAATCCGGAGAGCTTTGGAAGTATTTCGAGAGATTCCTGCCTTGAGGCATAAACTTAAGGAAATCAGGAAAAAAGATGCAGCAATTGGTTTTGTTCCTACCATGGGAGCACTTCATAAAGGTCACCTGAGTTTAATTTCTCAATCGGTTGAGGAAAATGATTTTACCATTTGCTCAATTTTTGTCAACCCCGTTCAATTTAACAATATTGAAGATTTAAAACATTATCCAAGACCGCATTCATTAGATATTGAAATGCTCGGTAATTATGGTTGTGACCTTGTCTTTTACCCTGATGAAAATGTGATGTATCCAGCTGAACCACAAATTGTCTTTAATTTTGGTGAGCTTGAAAATACGATGGAAGGAAAATACAGACCGGGTCACTTCAGTGGCGTCGGACTGGTGGTTGCCAAGCTCTTCAATATTACCATGCCCGATGCTGCTTATTTTGGCAAAAAAGATTTGCAACAGTTCGCTGTAATTCAGTCATTGGTAAAAGAGCTAAACTTTGACATTCATTTAAGATGTTGCGATACCATTAGGGAACATGATGGACTAGCCATGTCATCGCGCAATGTAAGGCTTAGTGATGCTGACAGGCAGGCTGCGCCCAAATTATACGAGGTATTATGTCTGGGTAAAGAAATGCTTCAAAAAGGGGTGGCACCATCACTTGCTCAGATGAAAATGACAGAATTCCTTAAAAAGAATGGTAACTTTGTATTGGAGTACATTGAAATTGTCGATTCAGAAAATTTGAAGACAGTAACGGATTGTAAAAATCACAGTACAATATCAATTTGTGTGGCGGCATGGTTAGGAAATGTTCGATTGATAGATAACATTACGGTTTTTTAGTAACTTTGTAGCAGCTTAGGAAATCATGATTATTGAAGTATTAAAATCAAAAATTCATAGGGTTAAGATTACGCAGGCAGAGCTTCACTATGTGGGAAGCATTACAGTGGATGAAGATTTGATGGATGCCGCAGATATCATTGAAAATGAAAAAGTGCAGGTGGTGAACATCAATAACGGCGAAAGACTTGAGACCTATGTCATAAAGGGCAGAAGAGGTAGTGGAGAGATTTGCCTAAATGGACCTGCTGCCAGAAAAGCCCAGGTTGGGGATATCGTAATATTGATTTCTTATGCTCATATGCCAATTGAAGAGGCAAAAAAATATCAGCCCAAAATAATATTCCCTGACAAAAACAACAAAAACATTGAGTAAGCCATTGATTAAATTAGCTTTACCTGTTTTGCAGTACGTGGTAACGCTTGGTATCGCCGCATTTTTATTGTGGTTTGTATACAAAGATCTCGATTTTAAAGACATGTTATCGAGATTTTCTGAAGTAAATTACTTTTGGGTCATTTTGTCGATGGTTCTGGCAACTGTCAGTAACTACATTCGGGCTTACCGTTGGAATTTAATGCTCGAACCCCTCGGCTATGATCTAAAAGTACCTAGAACATTTCTTGCTGTCCTCACCGGATATTTTGCAAACCTGCTTGTACCGAGAATGGGAGAGGTTAGTAAATGTGGTGTGCTGAAAAAAACAGATAATGTTTCTATGACTAACTCCATTGGAAGTGTTGTAGCCGAAAGAGCCATTGATGTTTTGACATTGCTGGTGATTGTGGCGCTGACTTTTTTTCTGGAATTCGATAAGCTAAGTGGTTTTATGCTAAGCTATTTTGAAGGTGATCTCGATGGCTTTGACAAAAGTATTGCAAAGCTCATTTTGTTTGGTGGGGTTTTTGTTTTTATTGCAGCAGGATTTTTTGTGCTTTTGAGAATTTTCAGGGATCGAATCAAAAGACATCCATTGTTTATAAAAGTTAGAAATTTGATTAGGTCATTGCTCGATGGAATGCTGAGCATCAGAAAAATAAAACATAAGAGTTTATTCTGGTTATCAACTGTAACTATTTGGGTGCTTTACTATTTTATGTCTTATGTTGTATTTTTCAGCATAGCAGAGACGTCCCACCTGGGATTTCTTGCTGGCCTTTCCGTACTCTTGATGGGTGGTATAGCTATGGCAACCCCTGTGCAAGGTGGTATAGGGCCCTATCATCTGCTGGTAAGTGGTGTTTTAATTTTATATGGAGTCACTGATGCTGATGGCAAGTTTTTCGCGTTTCTATTGCATACCTCACAATTTGTATTGTTGTTGGTAACTGGTGGAATCGGCTTTGTTATCAGTATGTTTATACCAAAGAGAAACGCATATGTTAACCGTTGAAAAAATAGTTACACCTGAGGAATGCCTGGCCAAGGTCAGACAGTGGCAATCAGAAGGAGATAAAGTGGTATTTACCAATGGTTGTTTTGATATCATTCACCTTGGGCATGTAGATTACCTTGAGAAAGCCAGACAAAGAGGTGATAAACTGGTAGTTGGAATAAACAGTGATGAATCTGTAAAAAGATTAAAGGGAGAAGGAAGACCAGTAATACCTGAAAACTCCAGATTACGGCTTATAGCGGCCTTTGCTTTTGTTGATGCTGTGGTATGTTTCAGAGAAGATACGCCAGAACCTATTATTGAAAGTTTATTGCCCGACATTCTGGTTAAAGGAAGTGATTACACAATAAGCAACATTGTTGGTGCATCTATCGTATTGCAAAATGGTGGAAAAGTTGAAACCATAGAATTAACCTATGGATTTTCAACAAGCAGTATTATTCAGAAAATTAAAACTCAAAATTAATATGTATTTTGTAATTATTATCTTGTTCATGGTTCTAAGCTTTGCCGTGAGCCAAAGGCTTAAAAGCAAGTTTAGAAAATATTCGCAGATCAGATTAGCTTCTGGAATGAGCGGCGCCGAAGTAGCGCAGAAAATGCTTAAGGATAACAAATTGTACGATGTGCAGGTGACATGTGTGCCTGGTGAACTCACCGATCACTACAACCCAATGAACCGAACGGTGAATCTCAGCGAGGAAGTATATTATGGTAGAAGCGCCGCCTCTGCTGCAGTTGCAGCCCATGAATGTGGCCATGCAGTTCAACATGCAACTGCCTACAGTTGGCTCGAACTCAGAAGTAAATTGGTACCACTCCAGGCTATAAGCGGTAAAATTATTAATATAATAGTCTTTGCCAGTATTTTTGGAGGGGCGTTCCTTTTTCAAACCTTTCCATATGACGTTGTTTTGTTGACCATTATCGGAGCTTATTTTATTGTTACTTCATTTTCACTGGTTACATTACCCGTCGAGTTTGATGCTAGTAACCGTGCCCTGCAGTGGATATCGAGCACCGGAGTAACCAACTCACAAGAGCAGGGAATGGCCAAAGATGCTTTGAAATGGGCTGCCATGACCTATGTAGTAGCAGCTTTAAGTGCCCTGGTAACGCTTTTGTATTATATTATGATCTTTCTGGGAAGAAGAGACTAAATATTTAAAACCATTTGTATAAATTTAAACTGGATTTATCTGGCTGCTTTTCGCTCAGATAAATCCAGTTTTTATTTTGTACAAAACCAATATTTATATCGATGGACTTTCATTATTCAGAAGAACACATGGCAGTAAGGGATGCTGCCAGAGATTTTGCACAAACCGAATTACTCCCTGGTGTAATAGAAAGAGATGAGCAGGAATTATTTCCTTATGAGCAAGTTAAGAAGATGGCAGCGCTTGGTTTTATGGGAATGATGACTTCTGAAAAATATGGTGGAAGTGGTATGGATACCCTTTCTTACGTGATTGCATTAGAGGAAATAGCCAAAATAGATGCTTCTGCTGCCGTAATTATGTCTGTGAATAATTCACTTGTTTGTTGGGGGCTTGAAAAATATGGCACAGAAGAGCAAAAGGAAAAATATCTGACCCCACTGGCCAAAGGAGAGCTACTGGGAGCTTTTTGTCTTTCTGAGCCTGAAGCTGGTTCTGATGCAACTTCTCAGCATACAACTGCTGTAGATTATGGTGATTACTACTTGCTTAATGGCACTAAAAACTGGATAACCAATGGAGGTATGGCTGATATATACCTGGTTATGGCACAAACAGATCCTGAAAAAAGGCACAAGGGTATAAACACTTTTATCGTCGAAAAAGGCCAGGAGGGTTTTGTGGTTGGTAAAAAAGAAAGAAAGATGGGTATTCGTTCTTCTGACACGCATTCTCTGATGTTTTCAGATGTTAAAGTACCTAAAGACAGAAGGATCGGTGAAAATGGTTTTGGCTTTAAATTTGCTATGTCAACACTGGATGGAGGAAGAATCGGCATTGCTGCTCAGGCATTAGGCATTGCTTCAGGTGCCTGGGAGTTGGCGATGAAATATGCCCAGGAGCGAAAGTCATTCGGTAAAGTTATTGGGGAACACCAGGGAATACAATTTAAACTTTCTGAAATGGCAACTGAGATTGAATGTGCCAGATTGCTTTGCTACAAGTCTGCATGGCTAAAAGATCAGGGCTCAGATTATACCAAGGCGGCGGCAATGGCGAAGCTTTTCGCTTCAGAAGTGGCTTTAAATGTAAGTAATGAAGCCGTGCAAATTCATGGCGGTTATGGCTATGTAAAAGAATACCATGTAGAAAGACTAATGAGAGACTCAAAAATCACTCAGATTTACGAAGGAACCTCTGAAATACAGAAAATAGTAATTTATAGAGAATTACTCAGGAGGATATAATGATCTGACCTGCTTATAATACAAAAAGCAATCATAAATAATTGTACTAATTAAATATAATATTATAGATAATATGATAATTTTGCTATATTTACAGGAGTATATAAAATGATAGATTATTTTTCTTGTTTTCAAATTTTGCATATTTCATAGATGGAAGATTATAACAAAATTATTGAGTCTCTTGCAGTTCATTTTAAGAAGGCAAGAAACATTAAAATTCTACAGCCCATTACGATAGAGAATTACTACGATGTGGAAAATACCATTATCATGGTAAACGAAGGGGAACTGCGCTATGGAAAAGAGAAGAACCTGGTACAAAAAGGTGAAATACTCTTTATCCCAGGGGGAAAAAACGTTTCTATTACCTATGGTTTAGGCCCATCTATAAGCCTTTCCAACGATGATTTCATCTCAAAGAGAGAACTCTACTTCAAAAGCCTGCCATGGCATGAAATAGGATCTGAAAAGGATGAGAATTTTAGTTATATATCTTTTGATGCTAAGGTATTTGACTCGGTTAACTTCTTTTCTTCACTTGATATACCGCCTTTCATAATTACCGACAATTACAAAATTAAACATGCGTTTCAATCCATTCTTGAGGAATCTAGCAATAATATTGCAGGACATGAACGCGTGATTAAACTTTTTACCGATATAATGGTGGTTGAAGCGATTAGATTTATTCTTAATAATCGCTTGTTTGTTGAGCAATTGGCTACCAATAGCACCTATTTTAAAGATCCAAGGTTAATAGATATTTTTGCATATATCAAGGAAAATCTTGAAGGCGACCTTTCGAATAAGAAGCTTGCCAGCGTTGCTAATGTATCTGAAGATTATGTTGGGCAGTATTTTAAAATGCTGACTGGTATAAATCCACAGGATTACATAGAATACCAGCGGATGGAAAAAGCTGTAAACTTACTGAGAACCTCCAAAAAGAGTATACGAGAAATAGGTCGGGATGTAGGCTATAAGGATACAGCATATTTTTGCCGTCGCTTTAAAATGATGTTTGGCATACCCGCAGGTAAAATGCGTCGCCGTGAATCATTGATGAATATTTGATATTTTACTATTAAAAACCTGGTATACTTCACTCAGTTCCCTGAGAAATGCCGGGTTTTTTTCCATGACTGTACCAATAACAAGTGTATCAGCACCCGCTTTCAAGGCATTATAGGCCATTTCAACAGTTTTTATTCCGCCACCTACCCATAAAGGCACTTCGGTGTGAGCCTTTACCGAGGCAATAAATTCAGCAGGTACAGGTAATTTTGCTCCACTCCCCGCGTCAAGGTATATGATTTGCAGGCCCAGCATTTCTCCTGCCATAGCTGTACAAACCCCTATTTCTGGTTTGTGAGCAGGTATAGGCATGGTATTGCTTATGTATTGAACAGTAGTAGAACCACCAGATTCTACCAATATATAGGCAGTCGGAATTATTTCTATGTTGGCTTGTTTCAACAAAGGGGCTGCAACTACATGCTCTCCGATTAAAAACTGGGCATTTCCGCCGGAGATTAGTGATAATAGCAAAATAGCATCTGCATATTGGCTTACGTGAAAGTTACTACCCGGAAAAATTACTATGGGAATATCTGTCAGTTTTTTAATGGCAAGAATGGTTTTTTCAAGGCTTCCATTTGCCAACAGACTACCCCCGCAAAGAATAACATCGACCGGAAAGTCATTGCAATTGTTTATGAAATTGTTAAAAAGAGTCGGATCACTTATTTTATCAGGATCAATAAGTACAGCAAGTGATTTTTTACCCGAAAGCTGATGGTTAATTTGTAAATTCAGTATTTTCCCTGTCTTCATCTTCTCCTTGTTGTTCAAGGTAATTCATGAGTTTGTTTCTGGCAATCATAAGTAAAAATAACGCAATATTATATAGAAACTGCTCATAAATTTTCAGTTTAACTTTGCTGGCAGCAGTGAGCATTAGACCTTTGTTCGGCTCAATATCGGTGAAAGAATGTTCTGAACTGGATTTGCCTGAAAATATTTTTTTTACAGTATATAAGGATAAGACTAAAACACCCCCTATAATTGCAGCGGTTTTCAGAAAATTACCTGTTTTTTCCTTAGAACTTTGAAATTCACTAAACAGCTTTCTTCTGGCATCTTTCGCTTCTGCCTGTAAAAATTTTCTCTTCAATCTGAGATTATCATAACTGGTCGTCTTCATTTTCGTCTTCGTTTTCGTCTTCTTCTTCAATAGCACGCTTGAAAAAAAGACCATAAATTACTTCACTAATTAGCGTGTCTTTAGATATATACGTAATAATACCTATAACAAGGTAAACACCAGCAATTATTAAAAATCCATAAAAGCGGCTACCAAGCCATTCGTTTAAAAAAAAGCCAAGTGCAAGGCTGAAGAAAAAGGCGAAAAAGAACGCAAATGACAAAGTAAATACCGCAGTGATAAGTGATGTGAATATCTTGGTGATTTGCTCTTTAAGTTGCAGCTTGAGAAGTTCACTTTTGGTATCAAGATATTTTGTAAGTGCCTCTATCAGTCTATCAAGATTTAATAATTCGGTCAGTCTGATCTTATCTTTCAAAATAATTACGGTTTATCTTATACGAAAATAAGAATTTTATTGCCAGTAAAGAAACGTGTATGTCAATTTAAACGATATTTTGACTAACTGGGTGCATAACATTACAAATGATTTTATAAAACCATAAAAATTAACACTATACTTCCTTCACACCTGATATTGTATTATGTGCTTAAAAGTATTAATAGAAAGGGTAGCAGGAAGAAACAAAGAACCAGGTAGATAAATCCGACCATTAAATTTTTTTCTGTGACTTTACCCAGTTTTACAGCCAGCCGCATGGGTATCCGTCTGAGAGGTTTTATTGGGAGAAAAATTGCCATGCCCAGCATATTAAAAATAAAATGTGCTATGGCTATGCTAACAGCAGCCTCATTTTTAAAAAGGGCAGCAATCAATGCGGTAATGGTAGTTCCAATATTAGCACCTATAATAAATGGGAATACTCTTTTAAAACGTGCCTGCCCGCCTGCAACTACCGGCACTACTAAGGAGGTGGTTATGGAGCTCGATTGTACAGCTGCAGTAACTATACCTCCCCAAAAGAATGATTTATAAGAATTTTTAAATATATAATGCGAAAACCACTCCTTTTCATTACCTATCATTTGTTTTAACATAAGCCTCGAAAGCCATCGTATGGAAAGAATAATTAACAAAATAGAAATGATAAGTATTATAAAACTATTATCAATGGCCTTCAAGATCCATTCACTAAATGGCATTTTATCGATTAAAGACATGGTAATCTCCGGAGAAACTATCACTTCCTTTTTAGTCAGGGTTAGGATTTCCGCCAAAAAAGAAGCTGATTTACTCAAAAGCTGATAGTAATATTCCAACGGAAATACAATGCAAGTTGCCATGATGTTGAAAAAATCATGGGAGGTGGCCACGGTGAGGGCTTTTCTGAATTTTTTTCTATGTGCTATGTAACTTATTGCAACAATATTTGAAGTAAGGGTTGTTCCAATATTTGCCCCCAAAATCATAGGTACTGCATGGCTGAGCTCAAGAGAACCTGAAGCCACCATTGCCACAATCATTGAAGTTGAAGTAGAACTGCTTTGTAGTATTGCAGTACTAACCAATCCAATAAATAGACTGATAAAAGGATTTGTAGCTATGCTTAAGATGTTTTGTACGGTATCCTTACCTATTACTGAAAGGGAACTGATTAACAGATCAACTGACAACAAAAAGACAAAAACCGCCAAAACCATCATAAGACTGATTTTGGCATATCTTAATGAGCTACCCCCAAATTTTGAAGAATTCATTAAGTATACTTTAGTTTTAAGAAAATAGTACAAGAGAATCGCAGGTTCAGATTTTTATGCATGCAAATTTAATATGACAATCAGGTTTTCTTTTCAAAACCTTGTAAAGCATTTGTTAATTATTCTGATGGAAAAAGCCATGGAATGATGGTAAATATTCAATATTTATGCAACGATTCAGGGAACTTATCTAGAACCGTCACTTTTAAGGGATTCTTTTGTATTCACTTAACAATTTGTTAATATTGATATAACCAAACAATTTTTAGTTTTGTAGTCTGAAATTTTTACTCAAAATCATCAAATGGCTAAAAAGGGAAAAGAGTCTATCAGTTCTTCCGCAATGGCCAAAATTGTATACCAGCTCTTTGATATAGGTAGTCGGGAGCGTGTTTTTATAATTTTGGTAGCCTTTCTGAGTCTTTTATGTTATTTTATATATCCATACCCCCACATAGCAATGTGGGTTGGTTTCATGCTGGCTGGATATGCAGCCATTGCCAATGATAGTATTCAGACTATCGGAACCTTTATCGCCTCAAATAAAGATAAGAAATGGTATTACCTGTGGCTTTTTATGGGAGTGATATATCTGGTGACGGTCTTTGTCAGCTGGCAAATTTTTGATGGGGATGTAAGCTATCAGAGATTACAATCAAAGGGATTTGATCAGGCTCCTACCAGTTTTACTTTTTTGCAATTGGCAGCTCCGCTGGTTCTACTCATACTTACCAGAATGCGAATGCCTGTTTCGACTACATTTCTACTGTTAAATGTATTTTCTACAGAGGCAAGCGCTATTGTCGGGGTTATATGGAAAAGTTTGTCAGGTTACCTGCTGGCATTTTCTGTTGCGCTTATCATCTGGTTTGTAATACACCGCTATTTTTCTTATTTCTTTAAGGGGAAACCTTCGAAGTATTGGGTGGTAATACAATGGATTACAAGTGGATTGCTTTGGTCTGTTTGGGTGCAACAGGATGCTGCCAATATTGCTATTTTCCTCCCAAGAAATTTAAATACTACAGAATTTGTATTTTTTGCTTCCTTTATATTTTTTGGTCTGGGTCTGTTGTTTTATCTGAAAGGGGATAAAATACAAGGAATTGTTGATGAAAAAACTGGTGTCAGAGATGTTAGGGCAGCTACCATCGTAGATTTTGTGTATTGTATACTTTTGTATTACAAATTGTTTGAGAGCAAGCTTCCCATGAGCACAACTTGGTTATTTATCGGCTTGCTTGGCGGCAGAGAGCTTGCCATAAGTATTACCAGAAAACAACAGCAGAAAAGGATCAAATCCACCAAAAGAGCAGTTAAGTTGTTTAGCCGCGACCTTGCTTATGCACTTATCGGATTATTTGTGTCGCTCATTTTAGCACTTTCAGTAAATGATCAGGTCAGAGATGAAGTATATAGGTACCTTTTTCACTAAAATCAGGATAATTCCTTAATGGCAAACCAGGCCATGAGACCAGCGCCTATTTCCAGGGCTTTTTCATCGACATCAAATTTTGACGTATGTACGCCAGCGGTAATACCTTTTTCTTCATTACGCGTACCCAGTCTGTAGAAGCAGGCAGCCGTTTGTTGCGTATAAAACGCAAAATCTTCTGCTGCCATCCACATATCAAGATTGTGTACTTTTTCTTGACCAAGATATTCTATTGCCGCTAATTTTATGCGACGTGTAAGCTCAACATCATTTTTGAGAAAGGGATAGCCTTTAACAATATTGAAATCAACACTTCCCCCCATTCCTTCGGCAATAGCTGTTGCCATTTTTTTCATTTTTTGGTGTGCTTCTGCTCTCCAGGTTTCATTCATAGTTCTGAAGGTGCCTTCTATATACACCTTGTCTGGAATTACATTGGTGGCTCCGAGTGCCTCCAGCTTTCCAAAGGAGAGCACAGTTGGTAATTTTGGATCACATGCCCTGCTAACAATCTGCTGAAGAGCCGTGATCATATGGGCTGTAATAAGTACAGGATCTATGTTGTGATCAGGCATGGCTGCATGCCCACCTTTACCAAACACAGTAACGTATAATTCGTCTGCACTTGCCATATAAAGGCCCTCCCTGAACCCAACTTCACCTACAGGAATCAAAGGCATCACGTGTTGCCCTAATATGCAACCGGGTTTGGGATTTTCCAGAACACCCTCCTTAATCATAAGGGAGGCTCCTCCGGGTGTTTTTTCTTCTCCGGGTTGAAAAATGAGTTTTACAGTACCTTCAAATGATTGTTTTAGTTCAAGTAATATAGCAGCAGTACCCAACAGCGACGCCGTATGAACATCGTGACCGCAGGCATGCATACAACCCGGGTTTTTTGACTTATATGGCACTTCATTTTCTTCATAAATAGGAAGAGCATCTATATCAGCTCTTAAGGCTACCACGCCTGATTCAGGGTTATTTCCCCTGATAATCCCAACAGTACCTGTTTCTGCCATTGGTATTATCTCATCAAGCCCTATTTCGCTTAGCGCATTTCTTATAAAAGATGCTGTATGATACTCTTCAAATGAAAGTTCAGGTTGGCTGTGCAGATGTCTTCGGTATTTAATAATCTTACTGGCATTTCGGGATGCCAGTGATTGTATAAGCTCTGGTTTAATCATAGTCTAATGAATGATCAATCTTTCTGGAACAAGTAGAGCACCTGGAAATTCCTTTTTTAATGCGGTCAAATGTTGATTAGCTTCTATTCGGTCGATATAATTACCAACCTTTACCCTGTAAAACGGCGAAGTATAAACTAGTTGAGGGTTGGAATCAGGCATTAATTGATACACCTTTTGCCTTGCCTGATTTCCTTCTTCCCTTTTGGTTCCTGAATAAACCTGAATAGTAAAAACCTCGAGAATTTTTTCAGAAGGCCCAGATGCCAGGGTATCCAGAAAATAATTAATTCGTCGTGTTATATCATTTCTTGGAGGCACATATCTGATTAGCTGTTCTTCTGATTCCTCCTGCAAGTTTGTATCAAATGATGGCAGTGTAGGCCTGAAATCAGACAGATCTTCAGAATATTCAGTTACTTTGGCAGTTTTTGAAGCCCTAGGTACACATCCCAGGGTAAACAGGAAAGCAATAATTATCAGACCACTTATCCTGAAATGCCTGCATTCAGATATTCTTGGCATATAAATATTTTTATACGGACTAACAATTGACTCGCCCATTGTTTGATTAATTATCAATTAATACGCACCTATTGTTGATCACATCGTCTTCAACGGTTTTGTATTTAACATCCTTTTTGACCGTTCCATCTGGATATTGAACTGTTACTCTGTCGTTTCTGCCAACAACCTTAGCAGACTTCACCGGCATTTGTTTTTCAACCGGGGGTCTGTTTCTGGTTTCAGTTCCTGCTCCCTGTCCGCCACTGAGCAAAGACCTTGACTCTTCTTTTGACTCCTTCAAACGAGACCTGGCTTCTTTGCGATTTCTGGCAGCTTCCTGAACTTCGTCTGATTTTTGAACGGGTAAATCAGCCTTACAAAGGAAGCTAATGGTATCTTCATTTATTTTGGTAATGAGTTTTTTAAACAAACCAAAAGCTTCAAATTTATAGATGAGTAAAGGGTCTTTCTGTTCATAAACGGCATTTTGAACAGACTGCTTTAAATCGTCCATTTCCCTGAGGTGTTCTTTCCAGATATGGTCTATAATAGCTAATGTAGCCATTTTTTCCAGAGAAAGAATCAATTCAGCACAATGGTTTTCGATATTTTTTTTGAGGTTGGTTGCAACACCAATTTGTTTTTTTCCATCAGTAAAAGGAACAAGCACATCTATAATTGTAGCACCTTTAGATTTTTCTATATCCTGGAAAATCGGGAATGCTCTATCGGCTATACGTTTATTTTTACTTTTGTAATTCCCGTATGCAGTAAAATAAAGCTCTTGAGTGAGGGTATTTTCCGGAGTCTTTAAAAAAGTGTCTTTATCGGTTTTATAGTCAAAACCCAATGTACTAATAATATTGAGCTTAAATCCATCAAAATCTTCACTTTGTTTAGCAACAGTGGCAATTTCTTCGCATGTATCATACATCATATTTGAGATGTCGAGTTGAAGACGTTCACCAGAAAGTGCATTTCTCCTTCTTTTATAGATAACTTCCCTTTGAGAGTTCATAACGTTATCATATTCCAGAAGTCTTTTTCTTATAGAAAAGTTATTTTCTTCAACTTTTTTCTGTGCTCTTTCTATCGATTTGGTAATCATAGAGTGTTGAATAACCTCACCTTCCTGCAAGCCCATACGATCCATAAGTTTGGCAATACGGTCTGAGCCAAATAATCGCATTAGATTGTCTTCCAATGATACAAAAAACTGTGAAGCACCAGGGTCACCCTGTCTGCCAGACCGGCCTCTTAACTGTCTGTCAACCCTACGCGATTCATGCCTTTCTGTACCAATAATTGCAAGTCCACCGGCCTGTTTTGATTCAGGACTAAGCTTGATGTCTGTACCTCTACCTGCCATGTTAGTGGCAATGGTAATGGTTCCGGGTTTACCGGCTTCAGCAACAACCTCTGCTTCTCTTTGATGCTGCTTGGCATTGAGAACCTGGTGTTTGAGTTTTCTAAGTTGAAGCATCCGGCTTAGCAGTTCGGAAATTTCAACAGAGGTTGTACCCACCAAAACAGGTCTTCCGGCTTCAGTAAGTTCAACAATTTCATCAACCACAGCATTAAATTTTTCACGCATGGTTTTAAAAACCTTGTCTTCCCGGTCGTCTCTTGTAATCGGACGGTTTGTAGGGATTACCACGACATCAAGTTTATAGATCTCCCAAAATTCTCCGGCTTCAGTTTCAGCTGTACCTGTCATACCTGCCAGTTTGTGGTACATTCTGAAATAGTTTTGCAAGGTTATGGTTGCATAGGTCTGGGTAGCATCTTCTACCTTTACATTTTCTTTTGCCTCAATGGCCTGATGTAAGCCGTCGGAATACCGACGTCCTTCCATTACCCTACCGGTTTGTTCATCGACAATTTTAACTTTTCCATCAACTATAATATACTCAGTGTCTCTTTCAAACAGGCAGTAGGCTTTTAACAGTTGATTGACGGTGTGAATCCTTTCAGATTTTACTGTGTAATCTGTAATGATCTCTTCTTTCTTTTTAAGTTTATCTTCGTCACTGAGCGATGTGTCATTTTCAAGGGCTGCCAATTCCAGGCCTATATCAGGCATAATGAAGAATTTATCATCTTCACCCTCGGCTGTTATAAGATCTATGCCTTTTTCGGTAAGTTCAATACTGTTATTTTTCTCTTCTATGGTAAAATAAAGTGGCTCATCGGCTTCTGGCATATATTTTTGATTTTCTGCCAGATAGTAGGATTCGGTTTTTTGAAGAATATTTTTGATCCCGGTTTCACTTAAGTATTTGATGAGAGGCTTGTATTTTGGCAGTCCGCGAAAGGCTCTGAACAAAGCCAAACCGCCTTCCCCTTCCTTACCTTCTTTGAGAAACTTTTTTGCATCGATCAGATATTGAGATACAATTTTTCGTTGAGCTTCAACAAGTTTATGAACCCTCGGTTTGATGTCGTAGAATTGGTGTTCATCACCTCTTGGAACAGGACCTGAGATAATTAATGGGGTTCTGGCATCGTCAATAAGAACTGAGTCAACTTCATCCACCATGGCATAATGGTGTTTTCTTTGTACCAGTTCATCCATTTCGCGAGTCATATTATCTCTCAGGTAATCAAAGCCAAACTCGTTATTGGTGCCATAGGTGATATCGGCATTGTAGGCTTTTTTTCGATTTTCAGAATTAGGTTGATGCTTATCTATACAATCAACGGTAAGTCCGTGAAACTGATAAATAGGTCCCATCCATTCTGAGTCTCTTCTTGCCAGATAGTCATTGACGGTAACGATATGTACACCTCTGCCAGCTAGTGCATTGAGAAATGCCGGTAGTGTTGCAACCAGGGTTTTACCTTCGCCGGTAGCCATTTCTGCGATTTTACCCTGATGTAAAACAACACCTCCTATGAGCTGTACATCATAATGCAGCATGTCCCAGGTAATTTTGTTTCCGGCAGCCATCCATGAATTTTGCCAGCGTGCAACTTCACCTTCAATAACAATGTTTGAAAATTGGGCAGCAAGCTGCCTGTCAAGCATAGTTGCCTTTACTTCAATAAATTCGTTCTCCTTAAACCTCCTGGCCGTTTCCTTTACTATGGCAAAAGCCCTTGGAAGTATGTCCATAAGAACTTTTTCCAACTCGTCATTGCGGCTTTCTTCAATTTTATCGATCTGGTTAAATAACTCTTCCTTTTCAAAAAGATCAATGTCAGGACTGTCATTTACTTTTTGATGTAATCTCTCCAACTCATCATCGATAGATTTAAGGTAATTCTTTATTTCTTCCCTAAGCTCATGGGTCTTGGCGCGGAGATCATCATTACTTATGTTTTGGAGCTTTTTATATTCTTCGTTCGTTTGAGTAACGTATGGCAAAATTACTTTTACATCGCGTTGCGACTTGGTGCCAAATACATTTGCTACTACTTTGGTTAAGAAACTCATCTTCACTATAAATTAATGGAACCCCAAAGTTAAAGCCTTTTTTAGTAAATTGATATTAATAAATTTAAATCCTCACCTTATCTGAGATGTTTTTAAAAATTTAACAGTGGGGCAGAGTTTAAACAAAATAATTAAGGAAAAGTACCCATGCTTTTGAAAGAAATGAATTAAAAAAAAGAGGCTAAATTTAAATTTAGCCTCTATATATTGTCTTGTTTTTTTTCCGGTTGCTTTATAAAGCTGGTATTCCATTATCAAAATCTTTTAGCTCGAATTCAACGCGACGATTGAGAATTCGGCCTGCATCTGTTTCATTTGAAGCGGTAGGCTGTAATTCGCCATAACCCGCAGAGAATAGTCTGTCTTTTTCAACCCCTTTTCCCTGGATATATCTCACAACAGACGCTGCTCTCTTTTCTGAAAGTCGCTGATTGTAAGGAATAGAACCCATACTGCATGTATGTCCGTTGATTTCAATCCTGATGTCATCGTTATCGAGCAGCAATTCCGATATTTTATCAAGCTCAGGGTACGATACCGGTCGAATTACGTCACTGTCAAAATCAAATTGAATATTTTTTAAAACAATAGGTTCATTTTTAATAATGGGATCTAAATAAATGTCTTTGACTATTTCAGCACTTTCTGTGTAGTGGCTTAGGAACAGACTATCTTCTTTAGGGTAAAAACCCCTTGATTTGGCTATAAGCCTGAAGTCCATATTTTGAGGAACCCTTACTTTGTATTCTCCTGTGGCAGGGTCACTGTAAACCAATTCAATTTTGTCATCACTGTCCAGAAAGTTTTCAAATTCTATATCAGCACCAATTTTTTCACCGGTTTTCGAATTATATACAGTGCCTTTTACGATCAAAACAATTTTTGGCCCAACATATTCATAAGGAGAAGTCAGCAATGGTTTTTGGTAATATGGCAACTTTACCCTATAAATGTCTGTATCGTCCTGGTTTCCCCTCGAAAAATAAGCATATTCATCGTTTTCAGTAAAGTTGAAAAATATATCATCTTCTTTTGAGTTAAATGAAGCCCCTAAATTTTCAGGTTCTGACCAGTTTGTCCATGTGTCGTCTAAACGTCTGGAAAGAAAAATATCGTATCCACCATAGCCACTGAAACCTTTTGACGAGAAAAACAGTGTTTTTCCATCCATGGAAAGGAATGGTGCAGCTTCTTCATCCGCTGAATTTACAGATGGCCCAAGATTTTTCGGCTGTGACCAGGTACCATCTTCCAGTTGAAAACTAACATAAAGGTCTCGGTCGCCATATGAATCTTCTCTCTCTACTGACATCAGCATGGTCTTATTGTCGTCTGTCAGAAAGTAATTGGCCTTAGGTGAATAATTATACCCGTCACGTATTTTAAGATTTATAGGCTTAGTCCAGCTCCCGTCGGGTTGTTTGGTACTCATAGAAACACCATCCATCATTCGGCGTTTGCTGTAGTAAGCATTCCCCAGCAATACTATCATAGAATTTCCATCTGAAGATATAGAGCTTATAAAGTTAGGACCTTTATTATTCAAAGGAGGGCCGATATTTTTAGCCGTTTCCCATGGACTATCTACAGAGTCACGATGAGAATACCATATGTCCTCATCGTCTTTTACTCCTCCAACATTATCAGGATGATTTCTTCGGCTGAAGTAAAGGGTTTTTCCATCGGGACTGATCAGAGGCCGCAATTCTTTATATTCGGTGTTAATCTCAGGACCAAGGGCAACAGGAAGATAGTCATTATTAACATCATCAGTCACATTTATTTCAACAGTTATTGGATCCATACTACTTGAAATACCTACAGCGTCGATTCCAAAATATCCTGGTAATATGCCACCATCAATTACTATTTTCAAAGCTGAAACTTTGTAAGGCGTTGGATCCATGAAAAACCGAAACAATCTCCCTTCAATAGGCAGGAAAGTTGGAATGAACTCATTTAGCAGATATTCATTGCCCGATTCATCATAAGCATATATATATTTTATGGCGCCGGGATTATTCGTTTCTGCAATGGCAATTTGCCTAATGGAGGCAGCATCGTCAAAGCCCACTTTTATAAATTCTTCTGTATTTTTTTTACGTGGAGTCCAGGCATTAGGGCTTAATCCCAGATTGGGTAATACATTTGGTTTCCCAAGAATTTGTTGCGCGGAATATTGTCTTCTTCCAAATTCAGAAGAATAATCAAGAACTGAACTAGCCCATTGAACATCCTGGGCAATTACGCTTACTGATATAAGTAAGACGAATAGGGTTAAAGCCCTTTTGATAAGCGTATGTAGTTGTTTAATATTTTTCATAAGCCCGGCGACTAAATTTCAATGCAGTATGTAAATTTTATAAAACTAATCAAAACTTTGAGTTATTATTTTATGATATTAGTAACGTACTTTCGGAGGAGCGGGAGTATAAAACCTGTATCCCATTGATATTTCATAAGATCCGGGTCCCCGGTTGTTATATCTCAGAGACGTAACGTTCCAGTCATAGCTAAATCCAACCTGAAAATTGTTAGTTACAAACTCAAGACTCGCAATGAAAGAATCATCAATACGGTGCCATGCGCCAATCCTTGTAAGCATATTGGTTAGTGCACCTGATGCTTCATATGGTAACATATAAGACAGGAAAGCACCAATATTTGTTTGGTTTACACCATCCTGAAACATGCTGAGCACATTTGCTGAAATACTTGCTTTTTCGCTAAGATAAAATACGGAGCCACCATGTAACTTATATAGAACCGGTAATCTGCTACTTATTCCGTCAAGGACTGATTCATCCGGAGTATTTAAGTGGGCTGCAGCAAATCCTGCATACACAGATCTGATTATTTTGTCGTTGGATGCAGGATAATATCGATAAAAAGCACCGGCAGTTAAATCCAAAAACAAACTATTATCCAACTGATCAATATCTGAAGGTACAATAGTATTGTCGAAGCCTATAAAAGGGTTGTACTGCTCGCCCCAGCGCAAGTTGTTTTTGTCTATACGTTTTTGAATAAAACCAGCCTGAAGAGCAAAAGTCAAACGGCTGGTATACGTTTCACTCAATTGCAGATTATAGGCAAAAGATGCATTTCCACCGTAAGTTTTCAGATTTCTGGATTCACCACTCATATCTCCGTAAAATGAGACACCAAAGCCTCCAATATGTCCGGCAGGTCTTCGGTGTTTATCTTTATAATAGGGAACCATAAGAGAAGCCTGATGTGTAGTATATGGAAACTCAAGACTTCTCCACTGCGATCGATGTGCAAAATTAAGATATATATCTTCTTCTTCACCAACCAAAGCAGGGTTGAGGTAAACAGCTGAATTATAGAACTGCGAAAATACCGGGTCCTGTGCCTTGAGATTCAAAGATATTAATCCTGTCAGGCATATCAGAAACAGCTGATTGATAAAAACGGTTTTCATTTTATTTTTTAATTTTCAAACCTTTTCTTTTTGTAAGCAACCCATTGGGCTTTAGTGCAATATCATTACTTTAGTTTATTTGACCAAAGTTACAGTGCCAGCAATTTCAAAGTCATCACCTCCAGAGAACTTTCCCTTGACAATCCATGAAAATACATTTAAGGCTTTTTCATCGCCGGCATTGACAGCTCTGCCATCCCAGCCATTGAGATTGGCCTCAGCAAAACTGCTGGTTTGATACATAATTTTTCCCCAACGGTTTACAATGGTAAATGAAAAATCATTTTCATCAATATTTTCTCCGTAAACTTTTAAGGTTCTGTTTTCAGGGTTTGATGAATACGGGCTAAATGCATTAGGTATGTATAACTGATCTATTATGAATACCTCAATTTCAACACTTGCTTCAGCACTACATCCATCTTCATCCTCAACATTAAGCCTTATTTCATATATTCCTGTATTGTCGTACTGGTGAAAAACCTGGTTTCCACTGGCAGTTTTGTCATCTCCGAAATCCCAGATGTAACCTGTCAGATTCAAATTATCGGCTGTAAATGGGTAAGATGTATTAACCAGAATTTTTTCATCAGGAAGCAAAATATTAACCAGCAGTTCTTCCTTGATCATTACTTCGAAACTAAGTATTTGAGTACCACAAGTATTAGATATTTCTGCACTAATACTTACTAGTCCTGTCTGTCCTTCAGATGGAAGATATACCATTTCCTGATTATCAAATGATACGATACTGCCTGTACCGGTAGCTGACCAATTAACTTGATCGATAACTCCGTCAGCAACCAGGCGTATTGTTATTTCATCTCCGAAACAAGTAACATCGGGGCCTTCCAGACGGGCATTGAGATCTTCGAAAAGATTGTTTACCTCAGCAGTTCCTTCAGCCGGAGCACTGCAATTTAAATCCGATATACTCACCAGGTTAAAAGCTGTGGTCAAACTAGTTTCGAGCAGAAGTTGATTGTCTATGGTGGTGTATGTTTTTTCCTCACCATTTTCAAGTATAACCAGCGTCCATGGGGCAGTTCCGGTAAAATCTACGGCAACAGTTGCAGTCTCGTCTCCGCAAATATCCCCGCCACCGCTTATAATTGCAGTTGGTAGTGGCTTAATGATTACTTCTGCACTGCCTGAAACAGAACCAGTACAGAAAGCATCACTCACTGAAATTAAAGAGTAGTTACCCGCTTTATCAGTGATAATTTCAACTTCCCCATTCGATGAATTAATGCTGTACTCTTCAACCCCGTCGGTATAGGTTACAGACCAGGGAGTATTACCACTAAGTGCAATTTTAAGACTGGCTGTTTCACCTTCACATATGCTTTCATTTCCGGAAATAAGTGCAATAGGTGCAGGTTTATTTATAATATTAACTCTTTGACCTGCCTCACCTTCACATAAATTATCTCTGAAAGAAAGTATTTGTAAAACACCGGGTTCTGTTACCATTATAACTAAAACGTCATCAGAAGTACTAAGTTCCGTAACAGTACCATTAAGATCATACTCAATTACAAATGGAGCCTGTCCCGAAAGGTTAATGGAAATTTCGGTTCCATCTTCATTTTCACATAATGTTGCTGAATTGGCAATACTTAGTTCCGGAACATCACTGATAATTACTTCGATTTTTTGGTCAAGTGAAACCGTACAGTTTTCATCAGACACTGATATTAGTTCAAAATCGCCTCCAGCTATACCATTTGCCATAAAAGTGTCATCTGTGATACCTGAGGCTTCAATTACCTGGGAACCAACTTTATAGGTAAGTGTCCAGGGCGCAGATCCTTTGAGAATTACCGGCACCTCTATCTCGCTGCCGACGGGGCTACAACCCGCTGAAAAATCTTCGGCAATGGCAGCTGAGGTTTCATAGAAATTGACAAATGCTTCACCAGATATTTGCGCTGTGCAATTGACATCTCCGGCCGACGCTATTGTATAAATGCCCGCATCCTTTGTCTTGAAAATAAATGTGTTATCATCGGTAGTTATTACTTCACCTGAAACCCCATTTTTTGCAATCACAAAACTCCATGGACCAGTACCTGAAAAGTTCAATTCAAGTTCTGCTTCCTCTCCAGGGCAGATTTGCTGATCTGAGGTAATCAGGGAAGCTGTTGGGGTATCAAAAAGTTCAAGAATGAATTTTTGGCCAGCAGAACCTTCACAGTTTGCATCTTCAAGAAAGATTAGCTCAAATTCTCCTGCATCTGTCAATATAATTGTTCCTTGATTGCTATTGAATGTAGTATCAGATTCCACACCATTGAAAGTATATTTTAAATAGAAGGGCGCCTTGCCGGAAAAATTTAAAGGCAAAGAATAATTCCCATCAATTTCACAAATTAAATCAGATTCATTTTCGAACGGAAGCAATTCAGGGGCATCGAAAGACTCTATAAAGAATACTTGTTCGAGCTGTGTTGTACAAGCTACATCACTCACTTGAATAAGTGAAATGGTTTGCCCGACATTGGCACTAATGATAAATATATTACTTTCTATAGCTGATTGGGTGAATTCGTTATCATCGATTTTATAAACGAGCTCCCAGTTACCAGCTCCGGTTAGTAGTATGGGGACATCAACAGGTGTGCCTTCGTCTTCACAGCCAACTTTAAAATTCGCATCAACTTCAGCTGATGTTGCCGGACTAACAGTTGCTTCACCGCTAACTGTTCCCTCACAAAATGCATCACTGATACTTAATAGTGTAAATGTGCCTTTTTGAGTAGGATTTAGAGTTACCATGTTTTCACTGGTAGTTAGTGTTGTTTCTTCTTCACCATTTCGGGCATACACAAGTGTAAAAGGAGCAGTCCCTGATAATGAAATTTCAATAAATGCGGTTTCATCTTCACATATTACTGAATTTCCAGAAATTGCAGCAGATGGTGCACTTTTAAGTATAATTTCTGATGTTTGACCGCCGGCACCAATGCAAAAGGCATCTGAAAATGATGTAATTTCAAAAATCCCGGCTTCATTGAACTCTAATATCAGTTGATTTTCATTTACGGTAGTATCATTGCTTATGCCATTGAAAGTATATCCAATAGTAAAAGGTGCATTACCTTCAAAAGATATAGGCAGGAAGGCGTTTAAAATGGGTTCGCAAATAAAGACTTCCGATTCCAGGTTTAATTTGGGAGCACTAAATTGGTCAATCAGAATTTCCTGATCGAGATCCACTAGACACACTTCATCCTGAATACTCAGGAGTTTAATGAGATTACCTGTAGAAGCCTGGATGTTGTAAACCGGCAATTCAATATTTTGGATTATTGTGGGTTCCAGATCATCTATCTGGTAAGTGAGCGTCCATGGCCCGATGCCAGAAAAGTTTACCGGTACTTCAATTTCATCGAACTCAGTATCACAATCAATTTTGAAAGACGAATCAAACGAGGCAAATGTTCCAACCAGTTGTACATTGGCACCACCATTAATAATACCTGCTCCAAAACGGTTTCTTACAGAAGTGAGGACTATTTCACCCTTCATGCTGGTTTCAAAACTAAATAAAGGCGTATCTATTCCTTTAATTTCTTCTACATCAGTGCCATTTGAATATATAATTTCATAAGGGCCTGGTCCTTTAAACTCGATGGTCAATTCGGCCATGTCGTTGGGAGAACACAGTGTCGTATCACCTGCAAGCAAGGCTCTTGGCAGCTCAGGAACCATCACAGTATCCAGAGCATTGGGCTCAGCAGTCACATAAAATACAAGGTCGTTAAAGTCCTGATCACCCCCGGGTCTTCTATTATCTTCCATACCTACTATCAAGGCATTTTCTTCCGCAAAGCCTAAAAGCACCGTATGTTGCCTGAATCCTACAGGACTAAATGTATTAAATCTTTTATCCGTAAATATAAGGTGTTTATCGGGGCAAACCGTTCCTGTTGCCTCATTCCATCCTTCGGCAACCAAAAAATAGCCTAAACCGGTCTGAGGCCCGAATCGCCCCAGTGATACCTTGTCTCCGGGGAAAATGGCATTTCCCTGTTGAATTTTAGGAAAGATGATTATTAAAGAATCAATTTCTTCAATACTTTGAGGAGGGTTTTGAACGTCAAATGTGTAGAATCCCAGACTATTAATCCAACCTGCGCTCTGCAGTACAAAAGTCAGAAAAACTTCGGCAGAGTCTGTCAATATGGTGTTGAATTGAAGATCTTCTGACAAAAGTTCAGGTCGGTTGGCTGGAAGGCTTACACCCTCTGGAATCACATTCATAATGTAATCCTTGATGCTGTCGGTAATAATATTTTGGCCAATAATGTTGAGAGGACGTCCGTTGGTGTCAAAATCACTTAAATATCTGATTTTTTCATTGATTAGAACGTTACCGCCTTCACATTGACCAAAAATGTCTGCCTGGGAAAGCAATACTAAAAACAAGCTCAATATTGCTGTAAAAATTTTTTTGCTGATGTTTTTCATACCCGTGAGGTCTGTTGGTATATAGAAACTTTTTTTGGTTGATGCAAATGTATATCTTTTAACTGAAAAACACAAAAAAACATAAAAATATTTATATCCTTAAATTTCTGTGCAAGATTCTCCATCAATAATCAGCTAAAATTTTATTGGTTATGATTTTTCGCTAACATTTCTACAAATTAGCAAAATTTGTTACATGTTTATTATTAATATCGAAATAAAGAAAAAAGTAACCCTTTTTGTTTGGAAGTCTGAAAAAAATATGATGATTTATAAATGCCATTGTAGTTTATGTAATGTGCTGGTTGCATCATTCTTTATTTTTACATTGATTTCAGTAGTAAATTTGTCTGTTATGTAAGAATGCTTACACAGGTACGAAATGTTGTGAGAATTTATTTATTATGAATCCAGCTTTTTATTTTTCTCTTGAGCACGGAGAGATTTTTTATTTTTTTAGGGCGTAAAAATGTTCGTGCATAATCAGTAAAGTAAGTGTGATTGGTAACAAAGTTACAACTGGTAGATAACCAGTTTTCGGGTTGTACATAGATTTTATGAGCAAGCATTTCTTCCCTGAGTAATTCGGTTTTTTCGAAAAATTTTTCTGTAGCCAGGTGGTATAAATCTGCATCACACAAAACCTGTTCGAGTAGATTTTTAGGAGACTGTGGTATTTTGGTTGCCAGAATGCAACTATACACATTTTCGATTTTTTGTACCGGGAAAGTGGTTTTGTTTAAAAACTCTCTGGCAAGTTCGGCACTTTTCTTTTCGTGGCCTTCCCTGCCATTATAATAGCCTATGTCATGAAACCATGCGGCTATAATCACTTGCTCGAGTTGGTCATCATTTAGCATACTTCCTCTGCCGATAATTTCAGCTGCTTCTACAACCTCAAGTGTGTGATTGAGATTGTGATAGCACATTTTTTCATCCAGTTTATCAGCGAGAAACCTCTTTACATAAGTTTCTGTCATGCTAATCAGATAAGTTTTAAATTTGTCTGCCTCTGCCATACAAACCTTTATATTTACAATTCTATTTGATTCAAACCATCTCCAACGGATTTGAGAATTCTTTCTTACTCCTTTGCCTTATGGTGAAAAGTTCCTTTTTTTGACTTTTTCCCTTTAATTTCCTTATCCCGAGCGATTCTATAACATAATTAGCATTACTTTTAATCAGCTCATAAACATCTTCTGAAATTAAAACGTCACATTCCAACGTTTTACATTTATCGACTATCCGGGCAGTGGTATTAACTACGTCGCCATGATAGGCGATCTCAACCTTGTATTTACCTACTTCAGAGGTTACCACCTCACCACAATGAAATGCTGCCCTGAAATCTGGTACTATTCCAAATCTTTCCATGTAAAATCGTTCTTTCCTCTTTATACGTAATTTCATGGCAAAATAGCACCTGATAAAGTTGGCAGTTGTCATATTTTGTTCAATTTTCCAGGTTATTACCACTTCGTCACCTACATGCTGGTAAATCATTCCTTTGTAAAGGTGTATTATAATGCCGACGTCAAAGAAAAATTCCTGCAATAGTTCACTATACTTGAGAAGGGGTAATGTTTCACCCATACCGGTGCTGTTTTTGACATCAACAAACATAAATACTCTTTTCTCACTGCGGGGTTTGTGATAATATCCGGTTAGTAACTGCCATAATACATTGCTCCCGAATTTTCGGCTGATAGCACTGTAAACAGATAATAATAACAAAAGTATCAAGGCCAATGAGGCAATTTTAGGTAAGGCACTGAATAAAAATATTTTAGTATTGCTATAAAACATTCCCTTTTCATCACCAAGTCCAAGCCAGTATGTAATGAAAAAAATAAAAGTATAGTAAGTGATCAGCACCAAAGCAATTTTTAACCCTAGTGTTCCAATAAATGACAGATAAGAAGGGTTGCGGTAAATACTTCGGGTTTCTGACATATGGATATCCACGATGGCAAAAAGTACTCCGGTTGGCAAACTGTAAATAATAGAACTTAACAACACCGGATGTTCAAAACCATAAAGAAGTGCAGCAAAAAGGCCAAAAGACAACACTGTTACGACAATGTAGAACAAACTTTCATACAGCCTGTGCCAGGTTATAAAATATCTTTTTGGAAATGAGAAAAAAAGAGGTCTCAGGAACACTGGTTGTAAAGGGTTTTATTTCATTATGAATTTTACAGATGCAAATTTAGTGAAAAAGCACATTTTAAAAACAGCACACTTCGGTTGACAACATTATACTGCAAGCAAAGAGCCTTGAAGGCCTGTTCTCAGCGCCTTTTCATTGCAATAAAGTAAATATCCTGATCATTACAGCTTATATAGTTATAAATAGTCAATATTTTCTATATAATGGTGCTAAAAGTCCTCAATTCAGTATATTTAATATTTTTATATTCAGAAAAAATGTTGTTATGCCGTAATTAAAAGTTGACAAAATAAGTGTAACATACTCATTTCTAAGCATTGTTTGCAAAAAACATGCAAACCCATCTGACAATTGAACATTTTTATGTTATTTTATATAAAAATTGTGTTTGTATTAAATAAGTATCAATGAATAGTTTACTGCATAAGTGGATGCAAAATCAGGGAATGCGAATTTCACTATATTTCATCCTATTGCTTATTGTTTTCAATTCTGCATTTGTTTTTCTGTTCAGATCAAAAATGGAAGAGTATAAGGCGCTTTCAGAGGATGTTCTTCAGATTACCAAAGGAGTGGAGCGCCTGAATGCAGATGTGAATTTAGCTGATATGGGCCTCAGGGGCTTTATGTTGCACCCTGTGGAATCAATGTATTTTCCTGCCAGAAATGCATTGCAGACTTATCATGAAAACTTAGCCCAAATGAGAAAGACACTTGAACGACTCGGCTTTGATATGAGCATTGCGGCTACAGCCGAACTGGCACTTAGACAATATATGCTGCTTGTCGAACAAATGCATAAGTTAGTGGAGTCGGGAAAACTCGATGAAGCGCTTGAAATACTATATGCCGATCCTGGTTATGAAGCCTGGCAAGTATACCATGTTTATGATCGTGAAGCGAGCCGCTTTGCCACTGAATTAAAGCATAAAGCTGAGCTTACCTATCGAAATTATCTCAGATGGGCTTTGATTTTACAATTGGGCATATTGGTAATTGCCTTGCCTACACTTATAATTGCGGATATGAGGATTTCAAAAAACCGAAGGCACAGAAACCAAATTTATCGTGAAATCGAGGACAGCAACCGGAAATATGTCTTTAATCCATCTCAAGAAAACAAAGAAAAAACAGAAAATGAGATCGTTGAGGATCTGATTCATAATCTAAAGGAAGCAGCAGGATTTATTCAAAAAATATCATCGGGCAATTACCAGGCACAATGGAATGGATATGACCAAAGCAATGCAAACTTTAATCAATCAAATCTGGCCGGCGAACTTATAAAAATGAGAGACAATATGAAATCTCAAAAGCTGCAGGATGACAGACGTATTTGGATGAATCAGGGGCTTTCTGAATTTGGAGAACTGATCCGGAAATATCAGGACGACAGTCAGAAACTTGCAGAATTTGTCATTTCAAAACTGGTCAATCATCTTGGTGCGAAACAAGGCGGATTTTTTATGGTCAACAATGAAGATGAAAAAAATGTATACCTTCAAATGATGGCCTGTTATGCTTATGAACGTAAAAAACATATGCATAAGCGCATCGAAATTGGAGAAGGTATGATTGGTCAGTGTTTCCTGGAAGCAGAAACAATTCATCTTACAAAATTGCCGGAAAATTATGTTTATATTAGTTCGGGTCTGGGAGACAGCCGACCTAAAAGTATTTTGATAATCCCGCTAAAGGCAAATGGCGAAGTACAGGGTATTATAGAGATGGCATCACTCAAAGTTTTTCAGGACATTGAAATAGAGTTTGCTGAAAAACTGGGTGAATCCCTTGCATCTTCTATTGTAAGTGTAAGAAATAATCAGAAAACCAAAAACCTGCTTTCTATATCACAGGAACAGGCAGAGCTTATGCGTGCACAGGAAGAAGAAATGCGACAGAATATGGAAGAACTCCAGGCAACCCAGGAAGAAATGGCCAGAAAAACGGCCGAGTCAATTTTTATCGAACAATCTGTTGATAAATCTATGTTAAGGGTTACGCTGCAGACCGATACGAAGATTAAAAATGCAAATACAAGATTCAGGGAGTCATTTAATATAAGTCCTGGACAATACGACATTATGAAAATTACCGACTTTTTGATGGAAACAGATATCCCGGCTTTCGAGGAACTGTGGAATGACATTCTTCAGGGCAATGCGGTAAATAGTGATTTTAACTTCATAGATAATCAAAATCAGCAAAAAAGTTTGTTTCTAAGCTTAAACCCTCAAATTGACAGAAACGGAAAAATTAAGCAGGTACTCCTTATAGGACAAGATATAAGCCAGTTCAAGCTTGTAAATGCATGATGCTACACCCAATTATTTTTTGTTGTGTATTCTAGGCCTTTTATATTTGTGGTAGAAAATTTATAAATGAGGTATAAAACTGTAAAGTATCATTTCCATGGTTAATCCGGAGCTCGCAGATAAAATTATCGAAAAAGTTAAAGAAGGAGATATCATTGACCTTGAAGACCTTGCTTCCTTTATTAAGGATGAAGGAGTAACTTTTGATGGCGAATTGGTAGATCCCGAAGGTGACGCATTGTTTACAAGCGAGTTTATGCTTGATATTTCTGTGAATAAAAATTTAGCCAGTGCTTCTATGAGCTTCTTTTTGCTTAAACTCGATGAAAAGAAGGGCTTAATATATTACAACGATTATAATAACGACGATGGCACTTTTATTATCCATCTTGAAAATTATACATCAAAAGAAGAATTGAAAAAATTTGTATTTGACTTTTTGCCTGCCCATCCTGAATATTTCCTGGATGAAATTAACGATTTTGCCATGGGTACCATGTTTGGAGAATCTGATGAAAGGAGGTTTGAAAATCGGTTTGTGGTGGCCAGCGACTGGACTGGTAAAAATAGTCTTGAAGAAGAATGGGACGACGATCTCGATATGGCTGATGATGATTACGACAGCTATAACGAAAATGAAGATGGCTATGAAGACGATGATGATGATTACAGATATTAATAAATAAGCCCGCTAAACAGCGGGCTTATTTAATTGCTGACCTGAATCTATGATTTTCAGTAGTGAATATCAGTTTTAGTCTAGTTTTGAGTCCAATAATCAACTACAAGCACTTTATCGAGGTGGGGTCGCAAAATATCTACAAATGCTTCATGATCGGGATGCGGTAAATATTCTGCCCTTCCTTCTTCATCTTTGAAAGTTACCAAAAAGCAATGTGTAAAACCGTCCTCCAAACCTTCTGGACTGTTGTTTGTGCCCCACTCAAAATCGTAAATTGCCTCAATTTTTGTTGCTAAACCACGAAAAGCATCCTCCACTTTTTTAATATCCTCTGGTGAACTCTCGTCCTTAAATTTGAAAAGTACTACATGTCTGAGTAGTTTTTCAGGAACCGAACTGACTTCTGTTTGAAGTATAACTTCCTTTTTTTGATTTTGCTGACATCCCAGCACCATAAAACCTAATGCCAATAACGCAATAAAATTTTTTTTCATCTCGATATAAGTTAATTAGTTAATCAACGCAATTCCTGAAGCTGATTATTCATCAGCTTCAGGATAAAATCAATCAAACTTAATTAAATGCAAATAATCAATATACAATTACCCGAAAAATATTATTTTTATACCAGATGTAGTTCTAATAGTTTGTTGTCAGAATATCAGGAATACTCGTATTAGTCTCCTTTTTTAAAGTAAACAACATGAATCGACGAACTTTCCTTTCTTCAGCTTTGTGCTTAAGCACAGGTATTTATGGTAAAAACTATATATACGCGCAAAAGGCTCCTGAAATTAAAGGCCTTATTCAAACCGTTAATGGAAGGATCAAAGCCAGTACCCTTGGAAATACTTTGCCCCATGAGCACATCATGGTCGATTTTATCGGCGCTTCTGAGGTAAGTCCGCTCAGGTACGATGCACGCGAGGTATATCAACGTGCTCTCCCATTCCTCAATGAAATAACAGCGAGGGGCTGTAAAGCATTTTTTGACTGTACTCCGGCATTTCTTGGCAGGGATGTAAAAATTTTACAGCAGTTATCTAGAGCAAGCGGTCTTCATATTATCACCAACACGGGTTTTTACGGAGCCCGTGATAATGCTTTTATACCCTGGAATCTGATGCGAAAAGATTCAAACCAACTAGCTGCCATGTGGATTAAAGAGGCCCGAAATGGCATTGATGGTACAAATATTTTACCCGGCTTTATCAAAATTGGTGTCGACAAAGGAAGTTTATCCGCTTTTCATGCATCTCTTGCCGAAGCAGCAGCACTTACCCACCTTAAAACCGGATTAACCATTGCCTCTCATACAGGACTTGCTGAAGCCGCTTATCAACAGGTAGAAATTCTGAAAAAAAATAAAGTCAGACCGGAAGCCTTTATCTGGGTACATGCCCAGGAAGAAAAAGACAACCAGCATCATATAGCCTTGGCTAAACAGGGTGTTTGGATAGAATTTGATGGTATATCTGAAAAAATTGAATCAATAGAAATGCATATGAAGCATCTTTCAGAAATGAAGTCGGCAAACCTACTGCATAAAGTATTAATTTCACAAGACTCAGGCTGGTATAATGTTGGAGAACCCAATGGTGGAAATTTTAAAAATTTCAACGCAATCTACGATATATTTTTACCCGCTATGCTGAAAAATCAATTTTCGGAAAGTGAAATCGATCTTCTCATGGTTCAAAATCCGGCCAAAGCATTTTCTATAGAAGTTAAAAAAATTAAATAACATAAAAAGCAGATATACCAGTACCCTGTTTCAATGAAGAACTGTGGTTTCAGGTAAAAGATATTTGATAAATTTTTTCGCTGACCCACAGTTGAGCGTTGATTAAAGCTTTGTTGATGACGGAAGCTCAGATAATTCGTGCCAATTAATCCTCTCTTATCAGAAAATGAAAAACAGGCCGCAAGATTTCTGCGGCTTGTTTTTGTTAATTTCCTCACTAAATCAGGGTAATGTGCCTTTTTGCTCAACCGGAACAAATTCATCAAAGGGATATACATCCGGGATCACTTTAACACCTGTTGTAAACTTTAAGGGGACATCCCCAGGATAGGTTAGCTCAACGAAACAGGCCTTCCATCCTTTTTCAGGTTCCTCAAGTTTAACAGAATATTTACCGTCTGAGCTGATCTCAATACTGCTCGAAACATATCCTGGACCAAAAACATCTATTCTGAAATCACGACTTTCGGGGTTATGCGCCTGCCACAGTTTAATAGAAGCGGGTGGATTGGCAGGATCAGTTTCAATGGTAAAGCCTTCATCGTTTACTGACCATGAATACTGCGGTCTTTTTTCTTTATTTAATAATGATTGATAAAACGAGAGAATAATTTGGGGAGCATCTGAGTTTTTTAAGCCATGCCCGGCATTAGGCACATAACACAAATGTTTTTCACCGATCAAGTCGTCCCAGTAAAATTGCCAGCTGTCGGGCAGAAAGAATTCGTCACCTGTGCCATTTAACAAAAGCTTTGGCATAGTGTAAAGATCAATAAAAGAGTAGGGTTCGGTAATGGAAACCAACTTGTCATACTCTTTAGAGCCTTGCCAATCCATAATGCCTTCATGTACATAGTTTCCCACAAAGGGAGCCCAAAACCCATAGCTCCTCCAATGATGATGAAAGGAAGGCACCAGGTTGAGAAGGTCTATTACGATGGGAATAATGCCTTCTACTCTATCATCAACCGCCGCGGTAGTCCAGGTAGTCCAGCCTCGTTTGGAGCCTCCTGCCACCACATATTTTTCAATGGGTTTTTGGTGTTCACTGTTGATTACTTCGCTTACCACATCCATGGCAGATACAGCTGCTTTAGTCATAGGTAATCTGGCCAGCCATATGGCATCTTCATCTTTGGCGCCTCCTTCGAGAAACTTCCGCCAGCCGTAAGCGATTAATTCATCTTCAACCCTTTTACCGTAATCATCCCCTGCGAAAGTTATAGGCTGAAACGGCACATTGTGCAAATTAGCTACAACAGATTGTGTTGCCAGCGCCATTTGTACACTGGTGCCATCAGCTTTTTCAGGTAGTCCTTTCTCTTTGTTACCGCCTCCAATCATCAACATAGCCGTCTGGTGTTTTACTTCATCTGGCACAACAAGGGTAACCCAATGCCACCATTCTGTTTCATCGACAAGGTCTGTAGTTAGCCAGTTTTGAGAAACCATTCTTACTGCATGATAAGTATATCCCTTCTCTTTGCTGGTATACATCAATTCATATTTAAATGCAGGGTCTTTGGCGTGGACATAATCATATAAAATAAACCCGGTACCATCTTCCTGAGCAACCTTTTGTGAGGTATCCGTTGAGCAACTAATAAATAAGATAAGCAATAACAAACTGCTCAGTGATTTTAACGATAATGTTTTTGTGCCAAATTTTAAATGTAGTGTATTTTTCTCCATAGTCTTTATTTTAAAAATCCCGATCAATCAATTAGTTTTATTTCATACTTTATTCCTTTCCAAAACTAATTTAAATCGCTTAAAGATAAAATACCGAAAGAATATTTACCTTTGTATAATGAAGCGATGGGCGCCGATATTACTGCTTTCTGTTATTCTTTTAGGAAGTCTGAAAGATGCCGTAGTGTATGGTACCTTTTTTCTTAACCGCCAGTATATAGCATCAAATCTTTGCAAAGAAAGATATATCAGTACTTCGTCCTGCGGTGGGTCCTGTATTTTAATGGAATTAATTGAGCAAAACCATTCAGAAACCCCCGAGGCACCAACACGAATTGGTGAAGAACAAATACAATTATTCCAGATACCTTCAAAGAATATCGTTTCTGCGTGTCCATCAGAAACCATAGACTCTGTCATGCCTGTTCTCAGTAATGATGGATTGATCTTAAATGCCTTCTTACAAGGGGTTTTTCATCCCCCCAAATCCTGATTATTTTATTCAATTTCTCAGTTTTATTTTTTTCACAACGCTGACCTGGTCGTTGAAGATGATGCTTATTGATGCGCACATCATTATTCTCCTGATGGGTTGGGCCAAATTTAATGTTATGAATAAATCAATCAATTATATATATATTATCAGCCTTGTCTTGATGCTGCAATGGGTTTGTACTATTTCACATGCCCAAACAAATTTGCATAGGATCCAACTGAAAGATGCCCTAACAGGGGAATCTGTAGTAGGGGCAGGTTTTACATATGGCGGTAAACATGGAATTTCAGATACCAACGGCTATATAGAAATTAGCTATCGTGAGGGAGCCGAGCTACATCTTTCTCATCTGTCTTACGGGCAATGGCATGTAAAAGAAACTGCGGTAAAGCATGCCCTTGAGTTGGGATTTATTCTTTGGAAAGAAATACCTAAAACCCTTTTACCTGTAACCATAATTTCTATAAGAGAACCGGGAAATAGCACACTAAATATCGATGCTCACGAACGATTGTCGCATGATGCGGGTGCAGTACTCAATCAGAATCCCATGTTTTCGAGCATCCGAAAAAGTGCATCGTATGGTTTTGATCCGGTATTCAGAGGGTTTAAATATGAGCAACTTAATATAGTGATTGACGGTGTTCAAACGGCCATTGCGGCCTGCCCAAACAGAATGGACCCGCCTACAAGTCAGGTAGCTTTGAATATGATGGAAAATATACATATTTACAAAGGTCCTCATGCCCTCAGGTACGGCAATTCATTTGGCGCTACAATTAATTTTGTGCCTGTAAGTCCAGGATTTTCTGAAAAACAGGATTTTTTCGGACGTGCCTCCAGCCTGTATGAAAGTAATGGTAATGTTTTGAAAAATGAACTAAATCTCGGCCTTCGCAACCGCAATTATGAATTCAATATATATGGTGCTTATGCACAAGGATCTGACTACAAAGATGGAGAAGGTGTGAAAATTCCTGCAAACTTTTTACGATACAGCCTGGGCGCATCACTGGCATGGAAGCCGGGTCAAAATGATATGTTGCAGCTATCGGTAAACCGAAATATAGCCCAAAACACAGATTTCCCCGCCTTGCCCATGGACCTGATTCGCGATGACACCTGGCTTATCAATGCGAAATATGATCTTGAGTTCAAATCCAGACATCTTAAAAAATGGTCAAGTGCAGCCTTTGGTTCATTTGTAGACCACCTGATGAGTAATGCGCTCCGTGAAATATCTCCTCGGATGGTTAATGCCAAAACGCCTGCTACCACCGAAGCGTTTGGAGGTAGAACAGAATTGAGTTTTGTTTTCAATAGTTCAGAAATGTACACTGGTTTAGATACCCGGTCTGAATCAGCCTCTGGCATAAGAGAACGTGAATTTCTTATGGGCCCAAATGCAGGAAATATCCTCTACGATAATGCCTGGCAGGACTCGAGGATTACAAAAACTGCTGTTTTTAATGAATTTCATCTGTTTTCAGGTAAAACCCGTTGGGTAATGTCAGGTCGTCTCGAATTAAACCACGCAAGGTTGGCAGACCCTCAGACAGAATACCAGCAGCATAATGAAACGGAAAATATCATGCAGGTCAACCCCTCTGTCAGTACAGGTGTTTCCAGAGAGCTGAGCCATAATCTGCAAATGGGTTTCTGGCTGGGTCGAAGTCAGCGAAGCGGTAGCCTCACCGAGCGCTTTATCAATTATTTTCCGGTTGGGCTCGATCCTTACGAAATGCTGGGAAATGCAGACCTGAAGCCTGAAGTCAACCACCAGGCCGATTTGAATATGTCATTTAAAACCGCTAATTCATATCTGGAAGTAAATCTATTTGCGGCTTATTTAAATGATTTTATTTTAGGCAGCATCGATCCTGAAATCACGCCTCGCTTTCCTTCCAGTCCGGGTGTAAGGGTATTTGGCAATTTAGACAGGGCCTTGTTAAGTGGATTTGAGTTTAGCTGGCGACAGACTTTTACCGATTACCTGGAGCAGAATTTAATGTTGGCCTACACCTATGGAAAAGATCTGGTACAAAATGAGGCGCTTCCGGAAATTTCCCCTATGGATCTTCGGTACAGACTAACAGCTAAGTTTTTCAACAATAAACTGGGTATAAGCGGGGCATTCAGGCGTGTAATTGCGCAAAACCGCTATAACCAGAGTTTTGGAGAGCGACGCACCCCCGGCTTTAGTTTACTCGATTTTGACGCTTTGTATCGATTTAATTCCTGGCTGCGGGCTTCTGCAGGAGTAAATAACATCCTGAATATGCATTATTACGAACACCTCAACCGCTCTTTTGCCGCTCAACGGGAAAGACCCATTTTTGCACCAGGGAGAAATGTTTTTGTATCATTGAGCATAGATCTTCGTTGAAACAAAATATATTTAACATCGACATCTCGTTTTGGAAGCCAGAAAATTAATCATTTAATTGCCTCATTACACGGTCTCTTACAATTTGATTCATGGAAATAGTACTGGTTGACAAACCTGAAATATGGGCAAACCTTCATCCGATAACACTTACACGCCCGCTAAGTGATATTCGACTTGGTATGTTTACCATCCTGGAAAAATGGCAAAAATGGTTTCCGCAGGCAAACATATTACAGCATTCCTGTGAATGGCTTACAAAGAATAAGCTTAACAGATCTGATGTAGTTTTGTACATCGACAGTTCATTGCTGCCCGATGAAGGTTTAGTGAAAGCCATTGATCAATTGCGATCTGAGGAGGCAATCTATGTCCAAGGTTTACCCATGGTGGCATATGGGGATCTGGAGGAAAGACCATATAGAAGAAGAATAGACCTGGAGGGTAACAGAATTCAATATTTATGGGATTTGAAAAAACATCTGCCACTTGCGATTCAAATGGATCTTCAAATATTATGTCTGCCTGCTTTGCAAGTGCAAACTATTGATGGCTTTACGCACTTTTATAATGCAAAAAATGTTTTTGTCGAAGAAGGCGTTAGAATAAAATCTGCAGTTATAAATGCGGAAAACGGTCCTGTTTACATCGGTAAAAATTCTCAAATACATGAATTAGCCGTGATACAGGGACCTTTTTTATGTGGAGAGGGATGCCATATTTATCCGGGAAGCAGAATAAGGGGAAATGTAGCACTCGGTTCTGGCAGCAATGTCGGTGGTGAGCTTAAAAATGTGCAATTTCAAGGGAATAGTAACAAAATCCACGAGGGTTACCTCGGTGATGCCTTTATCGGAGAATGGTGTAACCTCGGGTCTGGCACTACCAATTCAAACCTTAAAAATACCCTGGGCAATGTAAAACTCTACAATATGCATGCAGGGGAGTTTTTAAACTCAGGCCTGCAAAAACTAGGTGTTTTTATGGGTGATTATGTATGTACCGGTATTCATACCTTAATACCCACCGGAGCAGTATATGGCACCATGTGCAACATTATCCATCAGGATGGATTTGCGCCAAAATATCTGCCTCCATTTTCCTGGATTTCTGCGGCACAACGCTTTAATCTGGAAAAAGCCATGCAAACGGCGCGATTGCTAAAGTCGCTAAAATCCGCCAATCTCAGCAAAGAGGAAGCCTTTATTCTAGAAGAAATATATAAATGGGCGAGTTCTTGAAACAATTGTTTATTTTCAAGGGTTAAAATAATATTTTCCCTTTGTTTATAACCTATTAACCTGGAGCAAAATGAATGATCCATCTAAAAAGCCATTCGACAGAAGACAGTTTTTAAAATTGAGTTCACTGGCAACAGTCGGACTGAGTGCCTTATCTCCTTCCAGATCTCTGGCGCAAACGGGACAAACCGATAAAATGCACACTGCTGACCCGAAAAATGAAAACCCGGAATGGCGAAACAGGCAAAGCGGCATGGCTTATCGTAAACTGGGCCGTACTCAGTATATGGTGTCTGAGGTTGTTTTTGGTGGTGACCCGGTAAGTGCAGAAAATTATAGTCATGTAGAAAAAGCCATTGAGATGGGACTCAATTACCTCGATACAGCTCCGGCTTATGGCAGGGGTTCTTCAGAGGAGGGATACGGAAAAATCATTAAGGCATCTTCAATGCGCGAAAAAGTATTCGTAAATACAAAAATCAGTGGCTTTAATGGTGTGAGAGATCGTCTCTACAGAGAAATATTCAAAGGCTTAACAACCGATAAGCAGGAGCAGTATCAAACCAGAGCCAGAGAGATCAGATCAATACGGCAAGTTGATAAACCGGGATATTTTTATACCTACTGGCCGGGACAGAGCCGTTCGGTTGAAGGAACTTACCTGAGTAATGCTATGGCCGAAGACTATGCACATAAAGTAGAGGGCAGCCCGGAGTTTAAAAAATTTATTTTAGATTCGATAGAAGGCAGCCTTCGCCGGTTGAATACAGATTATCTCGATCTGGTGATGTGTCCTCATGGGGCCAACGCACCGGAAGAGGTAAACATACCCGAAATTTTCGAAACATTTGACCAGTTGAAGAAGGAAGGAAAAGTAAGAAATTTGGGTGTTTCATCGCATAACGATCCTGCAGGAGTTTTGCGGGCTATAATTGATAATGACAGATATGCCGTTGCCATGCTTTCCTATAATATTCTCAATGCCGGCTATCTCGATGAACCAATTCAAAAAGCTTATCAACAAGATATTGGCATTATTGGTATGAAAGTAGCTATGGCAGTGGAGACACATCATAAAAGCCTGCAACCCTTGCCGGAGTGGAGAGTGCAGAAACTCGACAGGATTCTTCCTGGAGAAGAAAGGCCTGCTATACGTGCATATCTATGGGCCTTGCAGAATCCCTTAATATCAGCAGTAATTTCCAATATGTGGAATGATCAACAGGTAGGGGAAAATCTCTCTATTGCAGGTCGAAAAGTAGAAATGTTTGAAGGCTGATCACCACTGTGTATATTTAAGGCTTCAAAAAAGAAATCCCTTAAGGACTTTACTTAAATTTAATTTATAATGCGCAACAATTCCTCTGCTATACTTTTATGTTTACTTGTTGCCCTTGCTTGTGTTCCTAAAGAAAAAAAGGGAAATGATTTTAATTTACCGGCAAGAGATACTGATAATGGTGGATTGACACTGCCTGAAGGTTTTGGGGCCTTGGTGGTTGCTGAAAATACGGGTAAAGCCAGGCATATAGCAGTAAAGCAAAACGGTGATTTATATGTTAAATTGCGTTCCGCAGATGATGACGGTTATGGTATCGTTGCATTGAGGGATGCTGACAATGATGGAAAATATGAAATCAAGGAGGGATTTGCTGATTATGGAGGAACCGGCATAGAATTTTATAAAGGATATCTTTATGCATCCTCAGATACATCAGTATACCGGTATCCAATGGATGAAGAAAATTTGCTGCCCGCTGGCCCGGCAGAAAAAATTGTAACCGGCCTCATAGATCAAAACCAACATCAGGCAAAGCCGCTGGCATTTGACAACAATGGTTTTCTGTATCTTCATACCGGAGCTCCATCCAATGCCTGTATGGAAAAAACCCGTACACCAGGTTCGCCTGGATTAGATCCTTGTCCGCAACTCGAATGGCATGCAGGGGTTTGGAGATTCGAAGCCGAAAAGCCAATGCAACACCGCACAGAGGGATACCATTACGCAACCGGCATAAGGCATCAGGTAGGATTGGCCTGGAACCCGGTTTCCGACAATTTATATGGCGTACAACACGGCAGGGACCAACTGGATCAATTCTGGCCGGAATATTACACTGCCGAAGAAAATGCTGAACTTCCTTCTGAAGAATTTTTGCGAATTAAAGATGGGGATGATTACGGATGGCCATATTGTTACCATGATCGCTTCCAGGAGAAAAAATTGCTGGCTCCTGAGTATGGGGGCGATGGAAAAATCACTGGAAGATGCGAGGGTGTTGCTCAGCCAATAATGGCATTTCCAGCACATATGGCTCCTAATGATATTTTATTTTACACTGGAAATCAGTTTCCTGAACATTATAAAAACGGAGCTTTCATAGCTTTCCATGGTTCATGGAACAGAGCGCCCCTGGAGCAGGAAGGCTATTATGTGGTTTTTGTACCTTTTGCAGATGGGAAGCCCTCTGGTGATTGGGAGGTGTTTGCTGATGGGTTTGCCGGTGTGCAGACTGTAGCCAGTCCCCGTGATGCAAAGCACCGCCCTATGGGTCTTGCACAGGGGCCTGATGGTTCCCTGTTTATTTCAGACTCAGTTACCGGGAAAATATGGAGGGTGGTATACTACGGAAACAACTGAAATTGATAAATTTTTTACTTTTATATGAATATTGATTTAACCGGAAAGCAAGCTGTGGTTTGCGGTAGTACCCGAGGAATAGGCAAGGCATGTGCAATAGAATTAGCCTCATTGGGTGCTGATATTACCTTGATAGCCCGTGATGAAAGAAAACTCCTTGAAACCCTGGGTAGTTTAGATACATCAAAAGGGCAGTTTCACGATTATCTGGTCATTGATTTTTCTGAACCAGATGAACTTTTCAATATAATTTCTGATTATGCCTCTGCCAAAAGCAAGCTTCATATTTTAGTAAACAATACCGGTGGACCTGCGCCGGGAAATATTACCGAAGCTAAGCCGGATGAATTGTTAAAAGCTTTTCAACAACATCTTATCTGTGCCCAACATCTTGTAAGCCAGCTCTATCCATTAATGAAAAATTGTGGTTATGGCAGAATAATTAATATTGTATCAACATCTGTTAAAGTGCCCATACCTGGTCTAGGCGTATCCAATACCATTCGCGCCGCGATGGCAGGGTGGTCAAAAACCCTTGCCGGTGAACTGGCACCTTTTGGCATTACCGTAAATAATATTTTACCTGGTTTAACCCGCACCGACCGGCTAAATCAGATTATCAGTACCCGTGCTGAAAAATATGAATTGAGTACTGATGAACTGGAGCAGATGATGATGGAAGGTATACCGGCGCAACGTTTTGCAGAATCCTGGGAAATAGCGGCATTAGCTGGCTTTTTAGCTTCCGAATCTGCTGCGTATATAACAGGTGAAAGCATAAGGGTAGATGGCGGTAATACACCTTCTATTTAAATATAGCCAGCTCCACCAAAACAGCTATAGTTTATATTGCAGTTAATTGCTATTGTTAAGCCTTCGTAAATAGCCTTAATAAATCATTTTTGTGCATGGATATATCTATTGAAAATATTTTACTTATTGGTTCTTTACTTTTATTTGTAAGTATCATTGCGGGTAAGGCTTCGTACAAATTTGGTATACCCACACTTATATTGTTTTTAGGCATAGGTATGCTGGCCGGCTCAGAGGGGTTGATAGGTATCGAATTTAATGACCCAAAACTTGCCCAATTCATAGGAATCGTTTCATTAAACTTTATACTTTTTTCAGGGGGCTTAGATACCGACTGGAGTACGATCAAACCCATTTTCTGGAGGGGGTTTTCCTTATCGACCCTGGGTGTTTTTATCACAGCCATTTCTTTAGGTATTTTTGTCTGGATGGTAACAGATTTTTCCTTATATGAAGGATTTTTACTTGGAGCCATTGTTTCATCTACCGATGCAGCGGCTGTTTTTAGTATTCTGCGTTCCAGAAGTATGGCACTTAAGGATAACCTACGACCTACACTGGAATTGGAAAGTGGAAGTAACGACCCAATGGCTTACGTACTTACCATCGCTTTTTTAGGATTGGTAATTCAGCCAGATAAAAGTTTGTTCTCTGTTTTTCCGCTTTTTTTACAGCAAATGGTGTTGGGAGGGATTGCCGGGATCTCTTTTGGCTATGCCAGTAAATTTGTTATCAATCAGATCAGACTTGATTTTGAAGGCTTATATCCTGTTCTGGTAATTGCTCTTATGTTTATTACCTTTTCAGCCACTGATTTTATAGGAGGGAATGGCTTTTTATCGGTGTATCTGTGTGCCCTTTATTTAGGCAATCAGGATTTAATCCATAAAAAGTCTATAATGAGAATTTTTGACGGGCTCGCCTGGTTGATGCAAATAGTTTTATTTCTTACCCTGGGGCTATTAGTATTCCCGAGTCACGTTTATCCAATAGCGGGAATAGGATTGCTGATTTCTATTTTTCTGATTTTTGTTGCACGTCCTTTAAGCACCTTTATTGGTTTATCTGTTTTTAAACTTCATATTAGAAGTAAGCTCTTACTATCATGGGTTGGCCTGAAAGGCGCTGTTCCGATAGTTTTTGCCACTTATCCACTTTTGGCTGGAATTGAAAAAGCAGAAATGATTTTTAATATCGTATTTTTTGTTTCAGTCACTTCACTTTTAATTCAGGGGACATCCTTGAGTTTGGTTGCTCGCTGGCTTAAAGTTTCATTGCCGGAAAGCCTCACTGTAAAATCAGTTGTTGAGGAATTTATGTCTGAGGAGGCCAAGGCGGCAATGAGGGAAATCGTGCTTCCATCCAATTCTGAAATTGATGGGTTCAAAATTGTAGACCTCCATTTTCCAAAAGATGCTATTATTGCTTTACTGAAGAGGGATAGTTCTTTTATTACACCAAATGGCACTACCGAAGTACATAGTGGTGATACACTTATTGTTCTCGCAAATGGCCCATTAGGCTTTCAGGAAGTTTATAAATGCCTTAAAATCAAAGGACAAGAAGGCGATAATGCTATCTGATCTTAGCCTTCTACTGAAACATAAAATATTTATTTCAACAAGCTATATTACAGGCAAATCAAGTGTCATTGAGCAACCCTTGTCTTTACCATCACTTCTGGCGCTTATTGAACCACCCAACAGATCTGCGAGAATTTTGCATATGTAAAGACCGAGCCCGGTCGATCTTTCACCGGAGGTTGGGCGGGCACTCAATTTGCCAAATTTTTTAAATACCGATTGTAAATCTTTTTGGTCAAATCCTTGACCCTGATCCTTAATAATGAGTTGAAGCCGATTGTTTTCCATAGTACATTTCAACCAAATTACCTGCCCCGGATAGGAATATTTAATGGCATTATTAAGTAAGTTGTCTAGAATAAGGCCGGTTTTAATGTTATCGATATTAGCCTGAAGACTATCCTCACATTTTATAAATACCTTTTGACCTTTTTGCCTTAACAAGGGCTTGTTTTTTTCGAGAATTTCGATTAAAAATTTCTTTATCAAGACATTTTTAGATATTGAATCCCCCAGATTTTTTTGCATCATAGATATCTGCAATAAATCTTCGATCAGCAAGAGGCCATTCATTGTGGTTTTTTCCAACAATTTAACATATTCGGCCATCGGCCCATTTAACCCTTCCCGTTTTATCAGAGAAACAAGGCCCAAAATGGTATTGTAAGGACTACGTAAATCGTGCGAGATTACCGAGAGAAGATTGCTTTGTAACAATCTGGTTTCAGAAAGTGGGTCACTGTTTTCTTCTGAATCGTGTACATCAATGAATACATTGTAAAATACCGAACCTTTTATACTGGTGTGAAACTGAAACCATTTATCCTGGCCATCGGCACAGCGAATTTTAATTCTTGAAGTAGGGCTTACTTCATGTTTCTGGCCATAACGGGCTATGGCATCATTCCATGCAGTTTTTATATACTGTCTGTACTTTTCATCAGGGTAGGCTTTTGAAAACCATTCATCTAAAGAATGAATATCTTCTGCAGTATATCCTAAAATTTCAGTAAATTTTTTATTGATATAAAGATTATTAAGCCTGTCGGCTTGAATATCTGCTATCATAGCTGGCACCGGAAGCATATCAATGGAAACAATTCCATTTAATGCTTGTGTTAATTCATATTTCTCTTCTTCAAATTTCATCTTTCCATTATAAAATAAAAGCTTTTATTTTATTCCGGGTGTTTGTTCATTGCACGATGAACCATGGTTGACAGCAAATAAAAAGTATTTTACAAAATGGGTGTATATTTTAAAATTAAAATAAATATTTGATGTTGCAAAATAATTGGAGTCACAATATAATATACGTCAATACAATCAAAACGATTTAAATTTGTTCCAATTATCATCTGAAGGAAGATTGGCCCTAAGCAGCATGTTTTCTTTTTTTACGGGATGGGTAAATGTAATGGAACGTGCATGCAGGTAGATAAGCTTTTTGTTTTTCTCTGGTCTGGCTCCATATTTAACATCTCCTTTAATCGGGCAGCCCATTTTTGACAGCTGAGCTCTTATCTGATGGGGTCGGCCGGTTACAGGTTTAACCTCAAGGAGGTAGTCGTTGCCGATACGTCCGATTGTTTTGTAACTCAATTCGGCATATTGACCTTCTTTTACAGTTTCATTGAATGCCTGTACAATATTTCTATCACGATATTTTTTTATCCAATGAATGAGTGTTCCTTCTTCTTCTTCGGGCCGGTTTACGATCAATGCCCAATACAGTTTTTTGATTTCACGTTCTTTGAATTGTAAATGCATTCTTTCAAGGGCTTTGGAAGTTCTTGCCAGGATAACGAGTCCACTCACAGGACGGTCAATTCTGTGTACGGCCTCGAGGAATGCTTCTCCGGGTTTGTTGTATTTTTCCCTTATATACTTTCTGCCCCACAATTCCAGCGACATGTCACCGGTATCGTCAGATTGTACCAACATTCCTGCCGGCTTGTTCAATACCAGTAAATGGTTGTCTTCGTAAATGATTTCGGGCTTTGATATTGCCATAAGTTTAATATTCTGAGGTAAAATGAAAATTCACTTCCGGGAAATTTTCCTGTACCATGCTAAGCCATGATCTGGATTCTGCCATAAATACATACTGGCCATCTTTATCCCTTGCAATATGCCTGTATTTGGAGTCAATAAATTCTTTAAGTTTCTTTTTGTCATGGCATTCAATCCAACAGGCCTTGTACAGGTTTACCGACACAAAATCACAGGTGGCGCCATATTCATGTTTGAGGCGATGTTGTATTACTTCAAACTGCAGGACGCCAACGGTACCCACTACTTTTCTTGATCCCAATTCATAACTGAACAATTGGGCCACACCTTCATCCATAAGTTGCAGAAGTCCTTTTTCAAGCTGTTTACTTTTCATGGCATCCTTGTTTATAACTTCTTTAAAAATTTCCGGTGAAAAACTGGGAATCCCTTTAAAACGCCCTTTTTCTCCTTCTGTAAGTGTATCACCAATTTTCAGGTTTCCGGTATCGTACAAACCAACAATATCACCCGGGAAGGCCTCATCTATAATTTCTTTATTCTGTGCCATAAAGGCGGTGGCATTACTGAATCTGAATTGCTTTTCGAGCCTGGTATGTAAATAATTTTTATTGCGTTCAAACTTTCCTGAACACACCCTGGCGAAGGCAATACGATTCCGGTGTTTGGGGTCCATATTGGCATGAATTTTAAAAATAAAACCTGTAAAAGGCTCTTCATCAGGCTGAACCTGTCGTTCGTCAAGCATACGAGGCCTGGGATTGGGGGCGATATCAATAAAACAATCCAGAAGCTCCTGAACCCCAAAATTGTTTACTGCACTGCCAAAAAAGACAGGCGCCACTTCTCCTTTTTGATAGCTTTCAACATCGAAAGCAGGATATACCCCTTCAATAAGCTCAATTTCTTCCCTCAATTTTGCAGCAGCAGAACTTCCGATATATTTTTCTATATCCGGTCCAAAGATATCCTCAATCCTTACGGCATCATCACTGTTTAACTTTGTCTGACTTGGGGTAAATAATACTAAACTCCTTGTATACATACTATAGACTCCTTTAAAACTTTTACCCATACCAATTGGCCAGGTGAGCGGTCTGGTTTTAATGTTGAGTTTTTCTTCAATTTCATCAAGTAATTCAAAAGGATCTCTTCCTTCCCTGTCGAGTTTATTGATAAAACCAATTACCGGAGTACTGCGCATACGACACACTTCCATCAACTTTTCCGTTTGTATTTCAACGCCTTTCACGCAATCGATTACCATTACTACACTATCAACTGCCGTTAGGGTACGATAAGTGTCTTCAGCAAAATCCTGGTGACCGGGGGTGTCGAGCAAATTGATTTTGGTGTCTTTATATTCAAAGCCCATAACGGAGGTAGCTACAGAAATACCTCTTTGTTTCTCTATTTCCATGAAGTCAGAAACAGCATGCCGATTAATTTTGCTTGATTTTACCGCACCTGCCGTTTGTATAGCCCCACCAAAAAGCAACAACTTTTCCGTTAATGTGGTTTTGCCTGCATCCGGGTGGCTGATGATTCCAAATGTTCTTCTTTTCTGAATTTCTTCAATTAGTTTCATTTATTTCTATAATTAAAATCTCCTGCTGCGCATCCAAAAAAACAGACTTTTGCAGAAAAATTCAGCAAATTTAATCATTGTGTAAGGCGCAGCCGCATTTTTGCATTGAATTATTTGAAAACAAAGTGCATCTTTGTTTTATTTGAAACAAAGAAAACAAAAGTGAAAGCTTTGAAAATCAGGCAGCGGTAATCATGAAAGCCTATTATGTAGTTTTGGCTTGTATGCTGACAATTAATTTTTCAGTATCTGCCCAGAAAGAAAGCCTGTCTATGCTGGTGATTACAGGTGGTCATAATTTTGACCGGGCTGCATTTTTTGGTATGATCGATTCCTTTACAGACATTAGCTATGAGGAAATAAAGCATCCTGAAGCTAATGCTGTATTTTTAACAGATGCGGTTAACTCATTTGATGTCATTCTTTTTTATGATATGGTTCAGGACATCGATGAAAACGAAATGAAAGCATTTGAAAACATGGTGCAAAGGGGAGCTGGATTGGTTTTTTTACATCATAGTATCGTTTCTTATCAACATTGGGATTTTTATAAAAATGTACTGGGAGGAAAATATGTACTTTCTGCCGATAATGCTGCAAATGCTTCAAACTATAGACATAATGTAAGGTATGAGGCAGAGATTCAAAATAAAACGCATCCCGTAACACTTAATCTGGAAAATTTTTTGCTTTTTGATGAGATATATGGAAATGTTTGGATAGATGAAATGAACGAAATTCTCATTAGTACAAATCATCCGGAGAGTATGGATCCAATCGTATGGTGCAGAGAAATTGCACCTGAAACGAGGACCGTTTATATACAACCCGGGCACGGTCCGGATGTTTTTTCATTGCCGGCTTACCGACAATTACTACATCAAAGTATTCGCTGGGCAGCATTTCAAAATTAAATTTTAACTATTTTATAATCGAAAAAACTAAATCCAATCTTTTAAAATCATGATAAAGCTTACCGATAAGCAGGTTAATGAAGTCGCAATAAAACTAGATAAAGGCTTCAAGTGCTTTGTGAACGTAGAATCGGGTAAATTGATTTTTTTCCCCGATCAGTTAAAGTTACCTGCGGTAGATATGGCCGAATGGGATGAAGCCATGGCTGAAGTTGAGGACTATCCCGATGAATATGAAGAAATCGTGGCCATGGATGAAAATCAGCAATATGGAGTTATGGAAGATTTTGCTACCAGTTTGGATGATAAAAAACTACGGGATCGATTGTATAATGCCCTGGATTCAAATCGGGCCAACCACAACTTTAAATTTGAAGTTGAAAATGCCGAAAAAGGGATCAAAGAGAAATGGCATGAATTTAAGTTGCAAAAAGGTATGGAATGGGTACGTGAAGAACTTGAATTTATCAATGAGAGATTCGAGGAGTAGATAACATGTGCTAAGATACTGAAAAAGTGCCCTGATTATTACATTAAATTGTATTTAGGTGATCAGGGTATTTTTTTATTTAATTTAATCGTATATTTGCGATATACTATATTAATCATGTTAAAAGTTATCCCATATACTGAACAACAAATTAAAATTGCCAGATACGCCAAAGCAATGGCGCATCCTGCCAGGGTTTACATCCTAAAATATCTCGAAAATTGTTGTGGGTGCTTTGCCGGAAATATCGTAGATGAACTGCCAATGGCGCAATCTACCGTATCACAGCACCTTAAAGAGCTTAAAGAAGCCGGTTTAATCCAGGGGACTATAGAGCCACCCAAAGTAAAATATTGCATCAATAAGGATAATTGGGAGGAAGCAAAGGCTTTGTTTAAAGATTATTTTTAAAATTTTTTATACACATTCATCGTTTATTTGCGATAAACTATTAAAACTTACATCATGAAAACAGTAAAAATTCTCGGTACCGGATGCCCTAAGTGTAAAAATCTGGAAGCCAATGCTAGAAAGGCTATTGAAGAGCTCGGTATACAGGCTGAAGTGATTAAGGTTGATCAGATTGACCAAATCTTAGCCTATAATATTTTTTCAACACCAGCACTGGTGATTGATGAAGTAGTAAAAGTAAAAGGCAGACTGGCTGATGTTAAGGAAATTAAATCTCTGTTAAATTAATTTTATTGATTATGAAAACGACTTTTTGGTTAACCCAGACACTTTTTTTGACTTTGGTAGGCTTTCAGTTTGCCAGTGCGCAATCAAACAGCATTGAAGTTTTTTATTTCCATACCACCAATCGCTGCTTTACCTGTAAAGCTATAGAAATGCATTCAAAAAAAACGATTGACATGCATTTTGCCAATGTTAACAGCAGCAAGGCAACGGTAAAATACCATGCTTTTAATCTGGACAATCCAGACAATAAACATTTGCGCGAAGAATTTAAAGCATTTGGAAGCTCGCTATATCTTCGGGTGAACAATGGAGAAAATAGTGAAATCGTTGACTTAACCCGTTTTGGATTTATGAATGCCCGGAATGAAGAAAAATTTATTTCAGGCCTGAAAGCTGAAATTGATAAACAATTACCGGCACTATGAAAAACACGTATTTAATTTTTGCATTCGCCTGGTTCGTTTTGGCAGGATGCAACCCAAAACCCTCTGATTCAACCGAAATTTCGTCTACCGTTAAAGCTGATCTTGTTGAGGTAATAGATTTTCACAGTACGCACCGTTGCATAACCTGTGTTGCTATAGAAAAGACCTCTAAGAAAGTAGTGGAGGAAAGTTTCGTTGACGAACTGAAGACCGGAAAAGTGATTTTCAGGGTCTTGAATATTGATGATCCCGAAAATAAGGAGATCGTAAAGGAGTATGAAATTTATGGGTCATCACTCGTACTTATCATTCACCGTGGCGATAATAAAAGAGCAGAAGATCTTACGCAGTTTGCTTTTATGAATATTCGAAATGAAGAGGCTTTTAGTGAGGGATTGAAAGAAAAAATCAGAAATTTCTTATGATGGATTTTCTGCAATCATTGTTTGAAAGTACAGGTACACCCATTGTTGCAGCATTTGCGCTTGGTCTTATGACAGCTATTAGCCCATGCCCTCTGGCTACCAATATCACAGCAACCGCCTATATCTCGAAAAACCTGAGCAGCAAGAGAATGGTTCTTTTGAGTGGGTTGAGCTATACTTTGGGTCGTGGTGTTAGTTACAGCCTGATTGGCGTGGCTTTGTATTTTGGAGCGAGTCAGTTCAAGATTGCAAGTTTCTTCAATACACATGGCGAAAAGTACCTGGGTCCTGTATTGATTATAGTGGGATTGTTTATGCTCAATGTGATAAGGATTAATTTTTTGAAGGGGAATGGATTTCAGGACAGGCTTTCTGAAAAATTTGTCGATAAAGGAATTTTAGGTGCCTTTGTTATAGGTCTTGTTTTCGCATTGGCCTTTTGTCCTTATAGCGGTGCCCTCTATTTTGGAATGTTAATACCCATGACGATATCAAGTCCTGGAGGTTTATTACTTCCGCCTGTATTTTCATTAGCTACCGGTATTCCGGTAATACTGTTCACCATTTTATTGGCCTACAGTCTGACAAAGGTTGCCAGGTTATTCAATGTACTTACTAAAGTGGAAAAGAGCATGCGTTATGTAGCGGGATCTGTATTTGTACTTACAGGCCTGTACTATGTATTTATTTTTGCCGGCTGGCTTTAATTGTATTAATATTTAAACATCTGCATGATGTCTCAAATTACTGATATTGCCTCATCAAATTCAGAAGTAGAAGAAGTTATCGTTGAAAACACATCTTTGGAAAGCGCCACAGATAATGACCCAACTGTAAAAAGGCTAAAAGTCAAAGAGCATCTGAGAGACTGGTGGTCTGCTTATGGGTCTGAGAGCAGAATTTTTCTCTGGATTACCGGTGTTTTTTTGCTTGCTTACCATTTACCTGTAGAAAAAGAGCGTTTCACCAATGCAGTCTATGAATCTCTGGCACTCACCAAGTGGTATGCACAGGAACATGTTATATTATGCTTGATACCGGCTTTTTTTGTAGCCGGAGTTATAGCCGTTTTCGTAAGTCAGGGTTCAGTGATAAAGTATTTCGGCGCCAGAGCTAAAAAGTGGAAGGCTTACCTGATGGCATCCGTATCAGGAAGTATATTGTCAGTATGTTCATGTACGATTTTACCATTATTCTCCAGTATTCATAAACGAGGAGCAGGTTTAGGTCCGGCTATAGCTTTTCTGTATTCAGGACCGGCAATAAATATTTTGGCCATCATACTTACGGCCAGTGTACTTGGATTTGAAATGGGTCTGGCGCGAACCATAGGTGCAATAGTATTCAGCATCATTATTGGCCTTTTCATGCACTTAATCTTTCTAAAAGAAGAGCGTAAAAAAGCTGAAGATCAACTCAATTTTCCTGATATACAGGAAGAAAGACCCATGTGGAAAACCTCATTTCATTTTCTTTCTCTGGTAGCCATACTGGTCTTTGCCAATTGGGGTGCGCCATCTTCCTCAGAGGGTATTTTGTCCCTGATCTACACATATAAATGGTGGATCACTGCATTTTTTGGTCTCATGCTTACTTTTTCTATGATTTACATTCTGGGTGTTAATGCAAAATATGTTTTGGCGGTTGCAGCACTCACCCTGATTACATGGGCCATTTGGCAAAATACCCTGCTTACATTTATTGTAGCGAGTACACTATTTACCATTTTGGTTTTTACTGCCAATGATGAAACGCGGGAGTGGGGATTTTCTACCTGGGGCTTTGCCAAACAGATCATGCCGCTGCTTGCCATTGGTGTAGTGATAGCAGGTTTGCTATTAGGTACAGCTGAAGGTGAAGGACTTATACCCAATGCCTGGGTTGCAGGACTGGTGGGTGGAAATTCATTGTTCAGCAATTTCTTTGCCTCTATTTTTGGTGCATTTATGTATTTCGCCACGCTTACTGAAATACCCATTTTACAAGGTTTAATGGGTGCCGGAATGGGGAAAGGTCCCGCCTTGGCCTTGCTACTGGCTGGTCCCTCTTTATCCTTGCCAAATATGCTTGTGATACGACAGGTGTTGGGAAATAAAAAAACAGCTATATACATATTGCTGGTAGTAATTATGGCCACTTCTTCAGGACTAATTTATGGTAGTATATAGAATGTGTTAAATAGTATTTCTCTTTTACCATCGAATTTTACTGTTCAGATAAATTTCATCGATTTAGGTATTTAAGATTTGAATTTCGCGAATTAGTATCGTAATATTGCGATATAAAAATATTAAGGCATGGCCGAAAAGAAAAGCATAAGTTTTTTTGACCGATATTTAACTCTTTGGGTGGCTTTATGTATCCTGGCCGGGATATGGATAGGTCATCTTGCCGGGGATAGTATTCAGGTCATTAGCAGCCTGGAAATTGCAAATGTAAATATTCCGGTGGCAATTTTGATCTGGCTTATGATTTATCCTATGATGCTTCAGATTGATTTCGCAAGCGTCAGGCAGGTAGGCAAAAAACCCAAAGGCGTAATTCTCACCCTGGTCATCAATTGGTTGATTAAGCCCTTCACCATGGCATTTTTTGCCTGGTTGTTTTTCTCAAAGTTATATCAGGCATGGATAGACCCTGAATTGGCCGGAGAATATATTGCAGGCGCTATTATTTTAGGAGCGGCCCCTTGTACTGCCATGGTTTTTGTCTGGTCTTACCTCACAGATGGTGATCCTAATTACACGCTTGTTCAGGTATCGGTCAATGACCTTATCATTCTGGTAGCGTTTATACCGATTGTTGGACTTTTGTTGGGTATTACCAATGTAGAAATCCCTTATGATACCCTGGTCGCCAGTGTACTGATATTTGTGGTGGTGCCCCTTGTGGGTGGGGTACTAACCCAGAAAAGTCTGATCAGACGAAAGGGCGGGGAATGGTTTAAGAACAATTTTTTACCTAAGCTCAAGCCTGTTAGCATCATAGCTTTATTGGTAACTTTGGTTATGTTGTTCGCTTTTCAGGGACAAAACATCGTTAATAACCCGCTCATAATTGCCCTGGCAGCAGTACCATTGATTATTCAAACTTATTTTATTTTTTTTATTGCCTGGTATGGAGGACGTTGGTTGAAACTCCCTCATGCAGTATGTTCTCCTGCTGCAATGATTGGTGCCAGCAACTTTTTTGAACTGGCCGTAGCGGTAGCTATAGCCTTGTTTGGTTTGCAATCACCTGCGGCATTGGTCACGGTGGTGGGGGTGCTGGTTGAAGTACCAGTGATGTTGTCACTGGTTTGGTTCGCCAATAGAAACAGGTTTTAAGGCATTTCTGTAATTGGTTCTTCGGAGGAGGTACTTTGCACTACGTCGTATCTCCATTCCTTTTTTAAAAAATCATATTGGCAACTTTCATTAGGGAATTCTATAAAATCTCGGTTTAATATATAACGATCCACGCTTTTATAATACATAAGATCCTGCCATAGATAAAGGGATTTTTTCATAATTTCTTCCTCAGGCTGCATGGGCGTATTCATAATTTCTCTGAATTCTGTCAATTCAAAATTATCGTTTAGTCTAAAACTACCTGCTACACCTCTTTTATATCCTTTTACATTGCGGGCAGGTCTGATTACATAGAAAAAGTGTTCATCATTTTCATCTATATGATAATACATCCACTTAAATTGATCAATTTGTTTTACATATAAAGGGCGATACACTTGATAAAATCTTTCTTCTTTTCTCACGCCTTTAGGAACTTTATAGATGTAGGTAACAATGTTGGCCATTAGGGTATCCTGCTCCGATTTATTAAAGTAATTAGATATATCGTATGATGTTTTGTTATTGTGGTTACAGGAAAATGCGACAAGTATCGAAATAAGGAGGAAAAACAAATTAAACTTTCTCATAGCGAAATTTGATAAAAAGTAAAAACAGACCGGTAAGGTCGCCGGTCTGTTTTGTCAATAAGTTTCAGGAATTACTATCGATTGATACCGTAATCGGTATTGATGCTGAAATTTGCCCAACCTTGAGTCCAGTCACCAGAGGGACCGAAGGCACCTATATAAGGCACTTGTTCGAAAGAGCCAAACCAGGAACTTTTAGGATTGCTTGCAACAAACGGTGTATTATCCCATTTTGCTCCATTGGCCAGCATGCTGCCTTCAGGTATGAGGAAAGTTGGGATTCCGCGGTCAAATACTGAACCATCAATACCAGTTTGGTTCCAGGCAGCTACAAATTTGTTATTATATGCCGGAGTGTTGAACCATTCAATGGCGTTGAAACTCGGTTCAGTCCAGCGCATAGCATGACCCCTTGGTTCGGCGCCCGGATGGTTCCCACGAGCATTACCACCTGCATCTCGAAATGGAAGACCATCAATTACAGGATCTGGGTAATTGGCAGCTGCAATCGAAGAAGCGTGTCCGAATGCTCGTTGCGAATCGAATGCTTTACCATATCCGTTGCCACCCCATCCTTCAACACCTGCCATAATTACATTTCGCAATTGCAACGAGTCATTGGTAGCTGAGTTAGTCGATCCCAGACCATCGATAAAGATTCCCATAGGATAGCCGGTCAATACTGAGTTGTAAATTTTGATTTTACTGCTTCTTCTTAACTGGGCTGCATGCTGGAATTCAGCAGAAATAGAAGTTTCCCTGGTTTTCTTTGGACCGATTATGGTAATGTTAGAAAACACCGTAGTGGTAAATGGCTGTCGGAATGCACCGCTTCCATTGTTATCAACTTCAAAGCCGTTTGATCCAGATTGGTCTGCATCTTTGGCATCTCTGATACCTATGCCAAACTGAATGTTTCCGCTGTGACCCAGGTCAACATCAAAGTCATCGTCCAGTCCTCTGTAGGCAATCAGGTAGCGACCATCAACAGAACCACCAAACCATTCAAACTGATCGTCCAGACCAAAGGAAGCTTGTACATATTCAACTACTGTTCCTCTGCCCACACTACCCATGGTAAGGGTGTTTACTTCTTCATTCGGATTGATCGGGATACCAGCCCATTCTATTCTGACGTATTTCAAGGTACCGGAGTTATCGTCGTCATTGTTTCCGCCATGCCATGCGGCATAACCACCTTCTAATTGTACATTAAGACCTTCATTGTTTCTTGCACGACCGCATAATACTACACCACCCCAGTCACCCGGCGTTCTTTCTCCCGGAGCTTTTTCAGAAGTAAATACTATAGGTTCTGAAACTGTACCAATGGCATTGATTTTACCACCACGCTGTATGATTAAGGTTCCTTTAGAAGTTTCGTCCCCAACTATTACAGTGCCTTTCTCAATATTTAGCACACCTTCGGTACGACCATCGTCTGTTTGGGGAGTAGTTCCAGGGCCTGGAATCGGACCTACGCGTACATAACCTATTAAAACATAAATCTTATTTTTTGTAAAATTTACAGTGCGTGCCTCAAGGTAGGTACCTTCGATTCCATCTACGGCAACGCCTTTTATGTGCTCGCTAAAGCCTGGAAGAGCAGTTACGCCACCAACCTGAACCAGTGGCTTAGGAGGTGTTGCAGATACATTAATTGAAAATGTAGAGGGTTCGGTGGATCGGTCGAGCTGGTCTACCAGTATAAAAGTAAAATTGATGGCAGTGCCCGGAATTGCTGATTCAGGTACGGTAGAATTAAGATCAAAGGTAGATGTAGTGCTGGCAGCATCTAAATTTTGGTTTGGGAATTGCGATGAAGGGCTGCCATTTACCAAAATTCTGAGCGTTTTTAAACCCGCCGGAGCATTTAGTGTTACCTGGGTTCCCACAGCTTGTCCGGGCGTAGCTGTTGTACTTGCAGGTGAAAGACTTAATGATGGGGCCGCAGCTACAGGGGCCTCCGGATCGTCATCGCTGCATCCACTTAGGATAAGGGTCGCTGTACATACAGTCAGTAACAAAGCCAGCAGCCTTGCTGTCAATGCTTTGCCAATTTGTTGGTTTTTCATGAGTTAAGTTTAAAATGAGTGATTGTTTTAAGGATAGTTATTTTTAGAATTGATATGTCAACCCAATTGAATAGCTGGTACCAGGTTGAAATCTCCTGAATATCTGGTCGTTTTTTCTATCAAAAATTCCATCTTCATTGCCATCCTGGAGAAGCAGAAATTCCTGATTTAATAAATCTTTTATACCTGCTTTTAAAGTAAGTTTTTGACTGATCATCTTTTTGGCGCTGATGTCAATCACATTTCTAGGCATTTCGTAAGTATCAGGGATCTCTCCGGCTCCAACAAATAGGATACGTTTTCCAATGACGTTGTATAACAAATTTATCTGTAAGCCTCTTTTGGGGTCATCGTAAAAAAGTCCCGAGTTAACAATGAAATCAGATTGTCCCTGTAAAGGTCGGTTCCCAGCCCGGAGCAGCTCCGATAATTCATCTCCAAGAGTTACATGGCTGTCAATGACAGAAACATTGGCAAGTGCGCTTAAATTGTTGAAAAACTTCGATCGGATTAAACCTGAAAATGATTTTCTTATATCGATTTCAATACCTCTGACAAAAGCGCTTTCAGTATTTCTGAAGAAAAACGTGCTCTGTTCACTGCCAAAATTTCCATAAAGAGATTCGATCGGATTTCTAAAGTCTTTATAGAAAAAGGCAATTGAAATATTCTCGACACTGCTGGGATAATATTCCCATCGAAGATCATAATTTTGAATATTGGCATTTTGCAGGAAAGAATAACCGGTAATGGTGGCATCAAACAGAAAATCATAAAAACCAAACGGAGCTATTTCTCTAAACTCAGGTCTGTTTAGTGTTTTGCCATAAACTGCTTTTACCAGCATTTTAGTATTGATATTGTACGCCAGGGTAACTGATGGCAAGATGTCTGTCTGATCAATTATTACAGGAGTAATGGGTGGCAGACTGGTGCCGGGCTGAAATCTGTCGGGGCTTTGCAATCTCTGAACGTTATCTTCTATTCTGACGCCTCCAAACAAATTAAACTTCCAGATTGGCAAATTCAGTGATAAATAATAGGCCCTGAGTTCGTTATCAGCCTCAAAAAAATTGCCTACAGAAAAGTTCTCACCGATTCTTATCCCATCAGTAGAATTGATGTTTTCAGTCCTGAATAATTCCTCAACGGGCAGTGCCAACAATGCAATATTAAACTCTGCATTATTTGCCCTTCGAAATCCAAGGTTTCTGGCACTGAAGGATCTTTGGCGCGATTCCAAATAAAAACCGCCTTTTATTACAGGTTTAAATTTTGTGTTTTCACTTTTATGATTAAAAGTATGATCTATATTAAGTCCACCGGACAGTATGGTTTCATTCATTTCAGAATAAAATTTGCCGAAAAAATCAGGTGTTTGTCCGCGTGGAATGAACAACTCTGAAGAACGGGTTTCAATATCATACACATTGGTGCGGTATCTTCTGTAGTCGGGGAGTTCATTAAATGATGTACCGTAACCTATTACCCATTCAGCATGCGTATTTTCATTGGGCAAAAGGTGATTACCGGTTAATTGGCCAGAGTAAATGCCTCGGTATTCATTGAAAAATGTAAAGCGTTCCTGTGTAAAACTTTGTGCTACCTGTTCGCCAAAACGATCGATAAAATCGAAGGTGGTGAGACGGTTGTAGAGGTTTTTAATTTCAATGGTGTGCCTGTCATTGATTCTCAATGCCCAGTTGTGCATGATTCCCAGAGAAATTTCCTGACCATATTCCATGTCTTCAAAATCATAACGCAGATCAAAGCGATCCTCACTGAATAAAAATGCCTCATATCCACGATTGACGGAATTAAAAATGGTTTTAGAATTGGAGTATTGAAGATTGGTAATATTGCCTAATTGCATAGACTTTTTACCAAGGTTTCTTCTGAAATAATGAGTTGCGCTTACTTTGTAATCCAGTCCGGAATTGTAGGTCTCTTCTTTCCAGTTATTGGGCAGTGACCTGCCTGCTTCATCAAATTGTGCAGAAGTAAGACCACCTGCCGATAAGTTTTCAGGAAAATTAACAGGTAAATTGTCAGCGCCATCATTAAAGCCAGTCCAGTGTAGTCTTCTTCTATGTTGAGCTTTGAAATCCCTCAGCGACATTCCAGTCCGGTAGGCCGTTGAAATATCTAATACTGTGCCTGTTTCATCTGGAATACTCTTGGTCTGTACTTTAATAAGACCCCCGGAAAAATCACCGGCCAGGTCTGGCGATGGACTTTTGTAAATTAGCAGCTGGTCTATAACATTGCTGGGCATAACGTCAAATGAAAAGGAGCGTACATCAGGCTCCATACTTGGCGCTACCACCCCATGCAGCAATACTTGATTATACCTTTCATTAAGGCCTCTGACGACAATAAACCTGTCGCCAAGTACAGTTACACCCGGTACACGCTTCACAACCTGGGCAGCATCGCTGTCCATAGTACGACTAATCGACTGAGCAGAAATACCGCTTACCACCTGCATACTTTCGCGTATGGCTTTTATTACAGATAAGTCAGTGCTTACATCACGAACCCCGGTCACAACAATGCCTTCCAATTCGGCAATATCCTCTTTAATTTCCAGCTTCAACCTGGTGGTTTCCCCTGGTTTTACAGTTACTCCTTCAATGCTACGATTGCGATAGGCTATATAAGATACCCGTAGATTATAGGTGCCCGGATCAACATTACTTATGGTAAATGCCCCACTAAGGTCGGTAGATGCCCCCTGAGTTGTTCCCTCAATGACAACATTTGCTCCGATAATGGTTTCACCTGTTGATTCATCTGCAACTATGCCGCTGATACTTCCTTTTTGAGAGTATAGGGTATAGGTTGAAAGTAAAAGACAGAGAGTAAGTAGTAAGGATGATTTTAAGCTTTGCATGTAATAAGGTTAATTTGGATGCAAAGTTTGACTTCAGTTTTTACCTTATCGCAAATAAAGTTTTATTTAATCGTTAAGTTTATAAATGAAAAGGAAACATTTAAAGACATGTTATAATTCTTGATATATATATGGTATAATAGTTTATACAAGTTTTAAAAGGGGTTGAATTGACATAGTCTGCAAGAAATATCAGTACTTATTATTATCATAATATTTGTAAATAAAAACTGTTACTTCTTCGGAAAGACGATAATTGATTCTAATGAGTTAATATAAAAGTAATATAAAATTAAAGCATTCATAAAAATAGCTTAATCAAAGCATAACAATGTATTGCTACATTTGGAGATTACAGAATCTACTTGCAAATAATGCTGTTTGTCATTATATTTCAACTTCTTTCAGGGGTCTTATCGCAGATGGAATTTCCTTCTACTCAATCTGCCGTTCAATCGCAGGAAACGCACCGAATTTATGGAATAGTAATAGACTCTCAATCTGCCGAAGTATTGGCTGGGGTGAAAGTGGTGCTTGACGATGACCAGAAAATAACATACACAAATTTCGATGGCGAGTTCGAACTTGAAGTTTATCCGGGACTACATAAAATTTCAGTTACATACCTTTCTTATGAAAGTGTAGAATTCAATCAATCCATTCCAGCACATACTAAATCCATCGTCATCAGCTTGACAGAGAGATAACTCCGGTTCAATGTTAAGTTAATGTTAATTTTTTTAACATTAAGGTAATTTTAGTTAACTTGTTTTTAACATATGCGTATCTTTGATTATTAACTTTTAAATGTAATCCCATGATACGCATAGCATTTTTAACAATTATACTTTTTTTAACTAAATCGGCATTTGCCCAGGTGGTGGAGGTACGCGATGGACTTGCATATGACGCTCAAAACCGGTTATTGAATAATACGGTAAAGGTATATTACGATAATGGTGTGATCAAGGAAGAAATTTCCTATAAAGAAGGTAAAAAGGATGGCGAGTATATTCAGTACTCAACATCGGGCAGAGTTTTGGAAAGAGGTTTTTTTGGAAATGGTCAGAAGCACGGAAAATGGATGCAATGGAATGAGGATGGAGTGTTGACCGGAGATATTAAATTTGTATATGGAAATAAGGATGGTCGTTGGAGATTGTACGATGATAAAGGAACTCTTCGTTACCTTATGTTCTATCAAAATGGCATTAAAGTGGGTACCTGGCAAATGTTTGATGAAAATGGCATACTTGCTCAGGAACAAGCGCAGGCAATTCCATTATAACTGATTTCATGTAAAATAAAGCATAGCTTCAAAATCAATCCTGACAATGTTTTCTCAGATTATTGAGAATAAATAAAACATTTCAATGGCAATTTGCGCTACACGTTCATCATATGTACTAACTTCTTCCGGGGTATCGTCGGCTATTTTAGGATCAAGATAGGGTAGAGGAATCCTGAAATCTGCACCGGTTACAAAAGGACACTTTTCATCGGCATCACCGCATGTCATGATGGCGGCAAATTCTTTAGCTGGATTTAGTACATCATCATATTTTTTGGACCAGGCCTGTATAGTTTTTGCCTCGGGCGCATAGGATACGTTATAGGTAGGATTATTACTGTTATCAGATGTAGTAATAGTAAATCCTGCCCTTTGCATAGCTTTTACTGACCTGGGGTTAAAGGCAGTAACTTCTGTACCTCCCGAGTAACATTTCACATTTTTGATTTTGTAGTAATCGGCCGCCACCTGTGCCCATATTTGAGAGATATGACTTCTACGTGAATTATGGGTACAAATAAAAGTCAATCGAATTTCCTGATTTCCATTAACCTTATCCCTGATATATCCAGCCAATTCTGCCAAAGTATTCTTCCTTTCTTCGGAAATAGAAGAGAAAGCTTGTTCCGGATTTAATTCCCTTAGGTAATATTCAAGTTCCTGGTACATATCAGCAGTTTTTAGGTTCTGAGGTTGGCACGACATCATACCCGCCCACAGGGCAAACAGTAATAGTTTTTTTGTAATGTACATTATAAATTTTCATTGAAAAATTGTATTTCGTCGCAAAGGTATCAAAAACGTAATATTACGATTAATTCTTGTGTTATGCTTTTGTTAATTTTGATAAGACGGATCATATAAGAAAAAAACGCATAGGATTTTTATCTTTGCAAGTTGAGAAAATGGTAGGTACTTACCAGCTATCAAATGAACCAATCTTTTGCGAAAAGCAATTACTAAGGAATTCGTCTGGTAGCCAGAACTAAAACAGAAAAAAGAGTAAAAAATGAATATTCAGGATATTGACACCATAATTTTTGATATGGACGGTGTGATCATTGACAGTGAACCCATACATATGAAAATTGAAAGTCAGATGTTTGATGAGCTTAATATTCGTATATCAAAGGAAATGCATCAAAGTTTTGTTGGGGCTTCGGCTAAAAATACTTTCCAACGGTTGATTCGCGAATTCAATCTAAACACAACTCCCGAGGAGTTATTGCATGAAAATGAAAGCAGATATCTCACTTATTTAGATAATCATCCAGAGATTCAGCCCATACCCGGAGTAATGACCCTGATTGAGGATTTTTCAAAGGCCGGATTTACCCTGTTACTGGCTTCATCTGCCTCCATAGAAATTATAGATAAGGTGCTGGACATGTTTCAATTAAGAAAGTATTTTTCAATTGCCATAAGTGGTGCGAGACTGGCTCATTCTAAGCCACATCCCGAAGTTTTTTATATCACGGCTGATAAAGCGGGTAAAAAGCCAGCTCAATGTTTGGTGATTGAAGACTCTTCAAATGGAGTTAAAGCAGCCAAGGCGGCAGGAATGTATTGTGTGGCCTATTATAATCCAAATTCTGGCAATCAGGATCTTAGCCTTGCCGATAAAGTGATACGTTCTTTTGATGAAATTTATGAAATCATACCGATTTCCTGAAAAAATTCATTTTTCTATGGCAAATATTTAACAAAAACCAAACATCAAAGTTTAGTATTTGGAAATCAGGTGGAAAATATTGTAACTTGCGTCATTATTCATAGAACGATGCTTTTCAACAAAAAAAGCCTTATCATCAACAAAACTAAATTTCCAAAAAAATGAACATGCCCATTAAAATAACCTCGGTTTTTTTGGTGTTTGTCTTAATCTTTACCATGTTGCATATCACCATGGTTAGTTCGGGAAATATTCAAAGTGAAGTTGTGGCAATACACCAGCAGGATTCTATTGCCAATAATGAATTGGCAAAACGGAGTTTTTTTACTTTAAACAATTCTGGCGAAGACTTGATCGAAAAAGATGACAATTCAGAAAAAAGGTCATTTTCGATACTCAGGCTCAATGTTTTTATTTACCTATTTTACAAAATCTTTTACAATAAGCCTTAATTGTCATAGGTAAATTCTTTTAAATCTTCGATCTTGATTTTGTCTTCATAAATGGCCCTTGCCACGATTACGGCATAGGCGCCTATATCTCTTAGTTTTCTGATATCTTCAACAGATCTTACACCTCCGCTTGCACCAACGGATATATCAGGAAAGCGTTCTACTACTTCCTTAATCAGATCGAAATTGGGACCAACCAAAACACCATCTCTATCGATGTCAGTCAGTTTTATATATTTCAATCCCTTGGAATAGTAAAATTCAATATGTTCAAATAAGTCAACATCAGTCTTTTTCATCCAGCCTTTGATTTTGATTTTTTTATCAAGAGCATCTGCTGAAAGAGCAATTTTTTCTCTTCCGTAAGAAATTATCCATGAAGAAAAAAGTTTCGGTTCGTTTACAGCTACTGTACCGGCAGTAAAATAAGTAGCACCGTATTCAAATACTTTATTAATGTCACCATCAGTTCTTATACCTCCTGCAAAATCGACTTTGAGATCGGTATGTCCTGCAATAGCTTCAAGTACATGGTAATTTACAGGAGTGCCCTGCACAGCTCCATCCACATCTACCAGATGAACAACTTCCACCCCAATGTCTTCAAACAATTTAGCCAAATCGACCGGACTATAATTGAATTTGAGTAGCTTGGTGAAGTCTCCCTGTAGTGTTTTCACCACATTTCCTTCTGAAATACTGATTCCGGGAATTACCTTAAACATATCGGTTCCATTAAAACAAAAGCTAATCAAATAAAAAAAATCGTATTAAACCAATCATAGGCAGCTGAAAAGATAAAATATGTTTATAAGATATTTTTCTTGCATTAGTATGGCATATATATTGTTTATTTTGGAGAGAATATCTTAAAATGCGACCTTTGATAGATTTTATTGATATGATCAATCACTTTAATATATAATTACTTATGAAAGACCCATTGGCAAAAAAATTTGATGTATGCTGATCAAAAATATATTTATTGTTGCATATTTTTTATTTCTATTATCGGATGGCAATCTTTCCAAAATACACAAGGAAAATCAGCCTGCTGATCCCACTGTGCGAATAACTTACAGAAATAAAGATTATCATGAAATAGTTTTACCTGAATTTGACGCCAAAGCTTTTGAAGGTAAAAAGCCTAAGAATATAATTTTTTTTATAGCAGACGGGATGGGTCTGGCCCATTTTCACGCAGCAAAAATTGCCAATAAGGGGAATTTATACCTGAGCCATTTTCCTGTCACCGGTTTAATTACTACCCATTCCTACGACGAGTTTGTCACTGATTCAGGTGCCGGCGGAACCGCCTTTTCCACTGGTAAAAAAACCCGTAATGGTTATATAGGAATTGATCACAGGGGGCGGAGAATTCCTACAATATTGCAACTCGCTTCTGCCAGTGGATTTGCAACCGGCCTGGTTGCAACCTCCAAAATAACGCACGCAACACCTGCTGCGTTTATCTCTCACCAAAGATCCAGATTGTATTATGAGGAAATAGCTGCTGATTTTTTAAAAACAGATATTGATGTTTTCATTGGTGGCGGCAATCAGGAATTTATTCATCGCCGGGATAAACGAAATCTGCTGGAGGAGCTGGAAGCCAAAGAATACCAGATAATTACCGAGCTTTCTGATTTGCGAAATGCCAAAGGACCAAAACTGGCAGCGCTGGTTCATCACGAACATTTGCCAAAAATAGAGTATGGGAGGGATAATTTTTTGCCGGATGCTACTGAAAAAGCGCTGGAAATTCTGAGTCAGAATGAAAAGGGATTTTTTGTAATGATTGAAGGGTCACAGGTTGACTGGGGCGGACATGACAATAATATAAGATATATCATAGATGAAATGCTCGATTTCGATAGAGCGGTGGGTAAGGCTATGGAATTTGCAGCAAAGCGAGATGATACTCTTATACTGGTTACTGCAGATCATGAGACAGGAGCCTTGAGCATTTTAGGTGGCGATTATAAACGTGGTCAGGTTGTGGTGAGCTTCAGTACTCCAGGTCATTCAGGCATAATGGTACCCTCTTTTGCTTTTGGTGCCGGTTCCTCCAAATTTAGTGGTATATATGATAATACAGATGTATTTTATAAATTCAAGGAATTGCTAGGCCTTCCTTAAAAACTATCCGAACTGATGAATTTAATACATCTTGATGCCTGGAAAAGCAAACCTTTAACCGGCATTAAATGGTTTGAGGCCAATACTTTTTATTATGAATGTTAAAAAATGCCGGTAAAGCCAAAATGAAGCCTGCCACTGTCCATTCCCAGCCTCTGTTCGTTACTGCTTCCAAAGGCATACGCCAGGGTAAATAATCCTGCTTTTACAGGAAGTCTCAATCCGGCGCCTAAGCCTGTTGGGTAGTCAAGCTTTGAACGGCTGAGCCCGGTGAACATAATTCCCTGATCATATAATAAAAAAATCTGAGTTCCTGCGTTTCCGGTATATCTGAATTCCGCACGATTAATCAGATATGCCCCGGTGAAGAAAAAATTCTCGTTAAACCCCCTTAAGGTATTGTAACCACCCAATCTGAACAGGTCATTAATAAAAATCCGGTTTCCCATTAGCCAGCCCATAGATGATTCACTGGCAAATTGCGTGTATTTTCCAAGGGGAAGGTATCCTGCAAAAGCAGCTTTTGATTGCAATTGCAAGGCTTTACCCTGTAAACTGTCGATTCCAAGCCTGAATGATTTATCCCCGGCCGACAGATGAATTGATGTTCTAATCCCCTTCTGCGGTTGAAAGACATCATCAAGTCCGTTATAGGCGTAGCCTATCCCATAATATCTGATATTAAAATTGGCGGCTTGTTCGTTGATTGTATTGCGAATTACCTGATCAACGGTAAGCGTACGGGAGTCATTCACCTGCAAACTCAATTGCCATCTGTGACGCAATCCAGCTTGAAAACTCATGGCGAGATTTGCATCTGTGTTTAAAAAAGAACTGTCCTGTTTAAGGAGGTTAAATGATCCTGAAATGTCAATATTGCTTCCAAGCAAAAATGGATGAATGTAGCTGAGATGTAATATCTGTGAAGCCACTTCGGTTCTTTGCCACTGAAAATCAAATTGCTTGCCCGATTGAAAAAGATTGTGCAATGACAGGTCGATCAACCCCGTAATCAGCAAGCTGCCACCAGGGCCCTGGCCGGGTAAAAATCCAATCAAACCATCAGCACGATTAATTTTTCTCTCCTCCAATTGTACTTCAACCCTGGCGAGGTTATCGTATACGTAAACCTCTGGTTTTTCTTTAAGCGTAACAAAAGGTAATTGACCAATTCGCTGTGGTAATTCATCGATCCACTGTTCGCGATAGAGACTTCCGGGTTTTATTTTGCTATGTCTGGCAAGGTAGCTGCGCTTTATTTTTGTGTATCCATGAATTTCAAGGGTGTCGAAAATCATCAAGGGCCCCGGATCTAATTTTAACCAGGCTTCCACCGTATTTTCTATAAACCGGATGGAATCAAGGCGCGCACTTAAAAAGGGATATCCATGATTGGCGGCCTTTTGTAAAATATTATCAATAGATTCGCTTAAATCTTCCTGCCGAAAAGGTTTGCCATCAAGACGGCTTAACCTTGCAGGCTCCAGCCAGGTTAGGTTGGCCTCTGTAGGTAATAATTGTATCTGTTTGAAAAAAAATCGTTCGCCGGGAATGATTTCAGCAAGTACTGAGTCATTTGACTGAAATTTAACGTCCTTGATAACCTGAAGGTATCCTTCTGCTGCCCATTCATTAACCATGTTTTGAATATGATTAATTACAGCCAAACTGTCGGCTATCTGAAAACATTTAATATCTGTCTTATCATGCATTTTTACATGCACGCAAAGCACCCTTTCATCCTGTGCCCGCAGGTTGTTTAAAAGAAAATAGTTGAACAGGAGAAAACAAAGAATACGAATAAACATGTATCCAGGTGACCTCATGCTTCAAAGATAGCATTTCATCAGATTATAATTTGTTTTTTAAAGGACTGATGGAACCTAGCATGGTTATAATCATTCCAGTGTGTGACATTTTCGACATGCTAGGTTTCATCTGTTTATATTTTGTTTTTTAAGGTCAGAACCTGCCCCGTCTTTCGGGGTGGAACACCCATTATAATCATTCCCATGTGTGAGAACCATTTTCTCATGGAGGTTTCATCTGTTTATAATTTGTTTTTCAATGGTCAGATGGAACCTTTGACGACTAACCCCGAAAGCGTTCGGGGCATTGCCCTGTGTGTCTAATAATTATTTTAATCGTGTCGGTTTCATCAGATTATAATTTGATTTTTCAGGGGTCATAATCTACCCCGTATTTAGCGGGGAAGCCTGCCATATAAAATATGATTTTAGTAAGAGAACATCAGAAATAGTCATATTTCCGAAAAGCACGGCGAATCTGGCATCATAAATATGTGTTTCATTCTGAAATTGAATGGCTTCCAAAGTAATCACTTGATCATCGGAATATGCCGGCAACTGCCACCCTTGCTTTATCCTGAACTTTTTTACCTGTAGGATGGTAAGCCTCCAGATGTATGATGTAATATCCGATTCTGGCTTTTCGCCCCGATTCATCTTCACCGTCCCAACGTATGAATCCATCTGTTGGCAAAAGTTGATTATGGGCAAGGTGTTTTACCAATCTGCCTTGTATATCGTAAATGCTGATATTACCTGAATAGCCCGGCTCTGCCAGTTTGTAATAAATATTGGAGAAATTTCTGCCTGCAGGATCTTCAGGGGCAAAAACTGCAGGATCTGCTTTCAGGGTATAATCGTTGACTCTTTTAGAAGAAATTTTTTGTGAATTTGGTAAACCGGGTGTGGCAAAACCGGATGCTGAAGCAGCCGAAGTCCAGTTATCAGGTTCCAGCGCCGAAACGTTGGTGTTGATTCTTTCCAAAGATACACCCCTGCGGTTGGAGATCCTTGCATGATGCATGTTTTCATGATAGTGAAAGTAGTCGATGGTATCGAGGGTTTCATTTAATAAAAATACTGAACCAGAGGTATTGTTCCATGCAGGTAGACGACTCACTTCACTTATATCACCCTTATAGGCTTGAGGAAAATCTGAAAGAAGTCTATTTCTGTTTTCAGTAAAAGCCAGTATTTCTCCCGGCTGTATCATTAGACTTCGGTCGGTAATCTGTCTTATTTCATTCAGTTCCAAGTCCCTGGCATTGGCAAAGTTAAAATCTTTTAAGTCAATGAATTTTTGACTCACATTTATGATTTCAACAAAATCATAACCGCCTGTAGGTGGATTAAACAGAATTTCATTGATGAGCAAATCCTCTTTTTCGGGTTTTTCAGGTAAATAGAACCATCCACTCAGATTCTCACTGCGGGCCCATTTACCATAGCAGTTTTTTATGCCATTCGCCTTTATAATATAGCGAATGCCTTGGGCTGGAACCTCTGAAAGCCTGAGTATGGCTTGATTGTGCAATGGCCAGACAGTTTTTTGTGACTCTATACCTATCTCGGGCTCGATTGAAAAATGGGCATACTGCCAATAGTTGGGGTGGACTTTTTGATTAAACTCTACCATTACCTCATGTTGAGACTTCATGTAAATTCTTTGAATTGTTTGAGCAGAAAGGTCAGGTTTAGAGGCATAAATAGAATTCTGTTTCCCGGGACTCGCTCCTTTTGGATGTGTGCTGGCACTCCAGTTGGAAGCGCCGCCACAGGCGTAACTCGGATCAATCATTTCCAGAGACCATCCGCCCTGCGCTTTTTGATCAGACTGAAACCAGCCTCTTTTCCAGACAAGTGAAAATACCACTGAGTTGTCTACACCATTGATCAGTGCAAGGGTATCCATTTCCCTGCGCATTACCGGCCAGTTGCTTATTCCCACTGTACTTCCATATTCTTGCAATACACCGGAAGCGCCGCTATTTGAGGTAAATATGATATATTCTTTAGGTTGAATTGTAAATTCAGGCACATTCAACTCCCTTCCCGATAATATTAGTTTAAGGTTGCGGATGAGCAAGGTGTCATCCAGGGTATTATGAACCTCCAAAAAACTGTGTGAAAAGTGGTCGCTGCTCTGGGGGCTGTTGAAAACCTCGCTAATAACCAGGTCATTGAGTAAAAGATGATGCGGCGCACGCAAAAAGAAATTCAAGGTATCGGGCGACATGACATTTCCCTGCGTATCGATGATATCCCTTACGACCAAAGTGTAATGACTATTGGCCTGCAATGCATTGAAAAATCTCAACTGCACACGGTTACCTGTAAAAAGCCTGACATCATCGGGGTAGAGGTTTCCAGGCATGAGCATATAATAACCCAACGTTTCTGCACGGGTTCTTCTGAGTGGTTTGCTGAATTGCAGCTCCAGGGTGTTTTCATTCAGAATTTGCAGGGATGTGATCTTTGGTTTTTCCTTGTCGATGTAAATGCTGATCAAAGCACCTGGGATAATAATGTCATTTACAGTCTTACGTGGACCAATGTAGAAATTGAGCTCAATGTTTGATGGCAGTTCATGCGTAAATATAATTTGTGCAACGGCTGGATCATTTTCTTTAACCCGGTAATGGGCCACAGTATTTTCTATACTGCCCATAAAGCCAGTTCCTGTTGGCATTTCCGTGCCAAGCAGTGGGGAGGAATGCCGTATTTCGATTATCCTTTCCCCGATAATGGAAATATCATCAATGAGATTATCATAAGTAAAGCTACAAGTACAGGGTTTTGGGTTAATAGAACCTTCATACGCCTGTAGCGGATATAATACAAAATGGTATTGATTCAGTTCAATCATTTGGTTTTCCATCAAAAGGACCAGGCTACGATCATGCGCAGCATGCAAAAGGTTCTCGTTATTCAGAATGGAGCCATTAACATTTACTTCTGTATTTTCAGTGAAATATTCTAGATCAGGGACTTTCGAAAAACGGATTTCCACTTTTTCATGGTCAATAGGAGTACACTGCGCGATATTGATATATCGATTGTCAATTTCAAAAGCCAGGTTATTTGCGGTATTACCCAATTGATCATTTAGCCTAAGAATTTCCACTTCGTAAATGCGGTCTTTGAGTGATCTGTTAAAAACCAGTATTCGAATCGTTGGATCTGATGGCCTTGAAAGTACCGTGGAAACCCTTATGTCTGGGTCATGAAGCTGGTAATTGTCCGGGTCATTTACACCATCTCCATATATCGGTTCAGAAAATTGCAAGATTACCGTATCGGCCGACAGTATTTTATAATGAATCAGAGTCGGGGCCAGTGTGTCAAAAAGAAGATTAAATCGCACACCTCTCGGCATTGGGTTACCGGCCTGGTCAGCAACATGTCGAACCATTAAATCATATACTTTTTCCTTTTGCAGCGCCGGTAAAAAGTGCAGAAGCACAGTTGAGTCAGAAGCCATCTTAGCATTCACCGGATGCCTCATCTCGGGCTCAAGTGTGTAATTTTCCAGGGAAAGGGCAGAAGCAGAGTCCAGTTTTTCGTTAAAATCCACAAAGACATTTTCTGCGTCTGTAAGAATTGCCCGTATCGGTGCCGGAGGCCTCGTATCAAACATAAATTCTGTGTCCCAAACCGGAAGAATTTTGCCATTCGAAGTGCGAATACCTTTGGTTCTCAGTATAAAGGGAAGGTTGGCGTCGAAATCCGTGGAGAATACAAGCTTGATTCTATGCCCATTCTCGGGTACTGTCGAAACAAGTTCGGGCTGAATATTTGGGAAGACCATGAAGTTTTCATTTCCGACTTCTGTGAGCCAACCGTCGAAATCGCTTAATTCTATTTCCAGGATATTTGCAGCTGGCATTTTCCAGCTTTTCAGTAAATTTTTTGAATGGAAATTTATGAGTGTACCATTCTTAAGCGTATTACCCCAGGTATCTTCAAGACCTTGTATTTTCAGGTGATGTAATTTCCCGGTGGGCAAATTATTTTCAAAGTGAAGTGTAATTTCATCAGGCCAACCATCTTGCCATTCAACAGATATTGGATAAATGCTATCATTGAGTAGGTATTTTTCAGGTAGAGAAGCCAAGCCCTCAGTCATGGGTTTTGAAAATTTCAGGAACAATACATTAGCATTATGTTGATCAAGGAATAGCAGCTCCGGTGGTTTGTTATCGTAAAACCAATGAAATGCCTCCTTAGAAATTTTATTACCCGAACAGTCTGTAATGCCCTCAAATCTGAAGAGGTATTCGGTGCCTGGGACTAAATTTTCATTCAGTCTCCATTCGATGGATTGAGAGGACCAAATTGTCTCCCCAGGCATTACACCATATTGACTAATTAGTACAGGATCCTGATTTTCGGATTTGACGGGTTTGTTGAAATAGAACCGGAGGATATTTTCAGCGATGCGTACAGCGCTCAGAATGGCAGGACCTGTAGTATCAGCGCCGGGTTGGTACACTGAGTTTATACTTCCCGGCGTGCCTCCTGTTGCATGTTGTGATGTCCGCCAGTTGAGGATCTGGCTGCATGGAATGTAAGGGTCAACCTGCTCAAATGCAGGGTTGCCGGCAATGCCTGATATTTGGCCTGTGTTCAGACTGTCGACCACCTTATTTTTGTCATCGCTGAGGTAAAGCCGGAATGCTGTTGGAGAAATACTTCCCGAATTCCAGGTAAGCGTTTTTTCATTCAAACCAACATCGGCAAACGGTCCGGATGCAATGAGCAGATATTCCCCGGGCCGCAGAACTCTATCCCTGATTTGCGCCTTTACATCTCCATTGATTTGCCAGTTATGTAATGTTATGGAGTATTGACTCACATTGAGCAGTTCAATATATTGGATGCCTGTATTGTTGATTTGAAGACCGGGTGCAGGCATCACTTCGTTGATAACCACATCCCTGAAGCCTGCAGTACCGAACGGAAAATGCCGAAATAAAATGCTCGTATCGCCCTTAGCTTCACTGCCGATGCCATATATTTTTCCAATATTCAGAATATTCTCCTGCCCGTTTCGGAAAGCTTGTTCAAAGGAAACCCATATTTTCTTTCTATATATTGAATCTACATACAGAGTACCGGAAAATTCACCATTCATTTGAAATATCTCCGTTGACAGGGAATCCCTTCTCAGGCTGCGATCGTATTCCAGGAGTATTTGCTGGTCATTTTCGACCCGAAAGCGCAGTAGTTCTGTAGGCGCATCCAGGAGGGGATATTGTCCGTCGAGTTGACGCAATTGTAAACTGAACTTATCTGAGCGTGTAGATGTGTACTGGCACCAAAAGCCAAAGTCGGTGCCGTGCCTGAAATGATTGTCAACGACTTCAAATTCCTGTTGAAAGTTTTGATCTTTCTCAAAACGACTGAAAATTTTCCAGCGACCATGCTGATTCCTTTCAACCTTTACTATGATGTTTACCTGGCTGAAGTTAACGCGGTTTGCAGTGCCTGAAGCCAGGAGAACCATATCATTTCTGAATCCATTTTGCCTGAAAAGGCTTAGGTTTCGCTGGTTTGTACCTACCCTCAGGCAATAGCCACGCAGGGGCAAATGCAATTCCGGCCGGTCGGCCATGAGATAAACATCTGTATAGTTTTGATTACTGGGCTGGAAATCCATTTGTATCCTGAATTCCCAGCTAGCCTCGTCTGTTCTTTCGAAATGGGTGCTGATGTAAGATGATCCGCTTTGCGCTGGGGCGTTGAGCCTGAGTTGATTCTCATTTTCTACTTCAAAATAAGGCGAACTTGCCCGCCAAACCCATCCTTCGGTTTGAAGGATATTTTGTTGAGAGAAAGAATGAGAAAAAACGAAAATAAGGCCAACGATCCCCGAAATCTTAAAGTTTCTCATTTAAAATCTGCGGTTTATGATGATCTTACTGACCAAATATATTAGTTTTGCACCCATTTTTAAACCTTTAACGCAAAAAATTTAAGCAACAAAAAATGAAACTTGCAGTAGTAGGCGCCACCGGCCTTGTAGGCGGTGAAATCCTCAAAGTAATTGAGGAGAGAAATTTTCCATTCAGCGAACTATTTTTAGTGGCTTCTGCCCGTTCAGCAGGTAAACAGCTAAGCTTTAAAGGTAAGGATTACACGGTAATTTCTATGGAAGAGGCGGTAGAGAAGAGGCCTGATATTGCCATTTTCTCAGCTGGAGGCTCAACTTCTCTTGAATGGGCGCCAAAATTTGAAGCCGTAGGAACAACTGTCATTGACAACTCATCGGCATGGCGTATGAGCCCGGCTCATAAATTGATCGTACCGGAAATCAATGCGAATGAACTCACCAACGAGCATAAAATCATAGCCAATCCCAACTGTTCAACCATTCAGATGGTGGTTCCGCTGGCACCTTTGCATAAAAAATACAGAATTAAAAGAATTGTAGTTTCTACCTATCAATCGGTAACAGGTACGGGAAAAGCAGCCGTTGATCAGTTGATGGATGAAAGAGCCGGCAGGGAAGGGAATAAAGTTTACCCATATCCCATAGACCTGAATGTATTGCCACATATCGATGTCTTCCTTGACAATGGATATACCAAAGAGGAAATGAAAATGGTTAATGAAACCAAAAAAATTATGTCGGATGACAGTATTCAGGTAACGGCTACCACCGTACGCATTCCGGCGATCGGAGGACACTCAGAAAGTGTAAACGTTGAGTTTGAAAATGACTTTGACCTTGCCGAGGTACGCAAACTGATCAGCGAAGCACCAGGTGTTGTTCTTCAGGATGATCCTGCCAATAAAATTTATCCCATGCCCATTCATGCACACGGGAAGGATGAAGTATTTGTTGGGCGTCTCAGAAGGGATGAGTCACAACCTAAATCACTGAATATGTGGATTGTGGCAGATAACCTCCGCAAAGGAGCAGCCACCAACGCAGTGCAAATTGCTGAATACCTGTTAAATAATAAAATAATTTAATAATACATGGATCAGGCAGAAGCATACCTTCAAAGCTTGCTGCATCCCGATATAAGAAAATATATAACGGATCATCAGAATGATGATCCGTTTGCATTATCCCTTCGCCCGGAAATCAGAGAAAATCCCAGGTTAAAAGAGGCCATCTCCCAGATACAATCCAGGCAGAAAGCACGGGAAAAACACCCCACATGGTTCCAAACCGAAGGTATCGTATGGCCGGCACCCGTTTCGGTTGAGCAGTCTTCTTCAGAAATTACTGCACGATATAAGTTTTCAGCATATTCAGGTGATATTGCCATCGATCTTACAGGAGGAATGGGAGTAGATGCAGTTTGTATGGCGCAGAATTTCCAAAAAGCCATTTATGTTGAAAAAGACACGCGTTTATGCGTCATCGCCAGCCATAACTTTACATGCCTGGGCATTGACAACATTGAGGTAATAAACCAATCAGCAGAATCATTCCTGCAAACCTATCAGGGACAGGCCAACCTGATGTACATAGACCCATCCAGGAGAAGCAAAGAAAAAGGCCGTGTTTTTTTGCTGTCAGATTGTGAGCCAAGCCTTTTACAAATTGGAGGCTTGATGCGGGAATTATCTGAAAATCTGCTGGTAAAATTGTCTCCCATGCTCGATATGCAGCAGGCGCTGCTACAGATGCCTGAAATGCAAACTGTGCAATTGCTTGGATTCAAAAATGAGTTAAAAGAATTTTTACTGTCCTGGCAAAAAGGTCAAAGTATAGATAAAAGAAGGGTAGTATGTGCTGCAATGGATGGATTACATACAGAATTGTTTGACTATGATACTCCGGAAGAGGATATAGAAATTCAATATGGCGAACCAGGTAAATACCTTTATGAGCCCAATGTAGCAGTTATGAAGGCAGCGCCGTGGAAAACCCTGTATCGTAGATTTTTGATAAATAAGATGCATCCCAATACCCACCTTTTTAGTTCAGATCAGCCAGTAGAGGGATTTCCGGGATATACATATAAAATAAGGGAACTCATCAGACCTGCTCAGGCAAAGCAGCAGTTAAAAGGAACCAGGTTCAACATTAAATGTCGCAATTTTAAACTGAAACCGGAGGAAGTGTCAAAGAGATATGGCATCTCACAGGGCGGAAACTCATTCCTTTTCGCAGTAGAAACCCTTGATAATGGTCATCTTTTTATAATATGCGACAAGTTGGATTAAAGAATTATTGATGTTGCGGAGGAAAAAGCTCAGAGTAAACTAATCTAGCCTTATTTATTACTATAAGTCAGGCCAGGATTAGTGGGATACCTGGCATAAAGTATGTCATTGTCAAATTATTGAATAGTAACTTTGGGTAATGGCAAACTTATATAAAGGGATTTATGATAGTTAATTGATCTTCAACGATCTGCTTATGTTGCAAGTCTTCAGAATACAAAATTTCACACCTGGCTTCAAGGGCAGATGCAATGATTATAGCATCAAAGAGCTGGAAATCATATTTTTCGATGAGTTCAGCAGAATTAGTAATAATTTTAAAATTAACACAGATAATTTCTCCAAAACTTAGCCAATCCATGCACTTTTTCAAGACTTCCTGTTTTGGTTTATTTATTTTCCTTCTTGCAACATTGAGAAATTCCGAAACAACCTGTGTAGAGATAACAGGAGATTCTACCAGAGTTAGTTTGGCAATTTCATGCTTTTTTGATTGACCTGCATCAATAATATATACTAATACATTTGTATCAATGGCAATTCTATTCGTAGTCATTAGCTTGGTTTCTATCAAAAGTATAGTTACTAAGGTCTACTTTGTATCCTTCAAGTGACTCGTTTAGTCGGTTTAGCTTTTCTGATTTATCGATGTTTTTATAAATTATTGAACTGTCTTCTTCAACTTCAAAGGCCAGTAGTTCTATCCTCTTGCCAACAAAAGATTCCGGTATTTCGAGGATTAGAGTTGTTTGATTCGGAATAAAGATTTGACGTACCATGTTTATTAATATTTCAATTATACTATAAAGATAACGAAAAATGTAACAGTTTTCTTTACAATATAAAAAACCAGAAAGAAGTATCATCAAGCGCTTCAAAGCTAGCTATTATAAAACAACCACCTGTCTGTTTGCGGGAATATGCCGATGATCCCGATGGCCGCATTGTCAGATAATGTCAATTGCACCATTAATGAGGGGCGGCAATTCTCTACAGAACAATGTATAATTACTATGCATAGGACTGTTTGTTGTATTTTATTGCATCAATCCTGCATTGGCAAAGCAACAGTTAAACGGCTCCAGGTTCAACATCAAATGCCGCAATTTTAAATTAAAGCCAGAGGAAGTGGCAAGGAGATATGGCATATCTCAGGGCGGAAACTCATTCCTTTTCGCAGTAGAAACCGTTGATGTTGGTCACATCTTTATAATTTGTGACAGGGTGGTTTAAATTTTTCCTCCCATTGCAACCTGATCCATGATTTTAGAATAGGTTTAGTATTACTCACATCTAAATCACGATGGCATAGGATAAAAAACGGGTATTTGCTTATTCCTGACAAAGACAAAATCTATAATAGATTTGTAATCCCTTGTTGATTAGGGTCTGTCGGAGATTTTGTAATTTTGCCAATTGAAAAATTTCAGTCATTATTTTGAAAAATTATTTTCCCAACGTTAAGGACATTACGCAGGCCAGGCTTACCTTGAATCAGGTAATTCAACCAACCCCTCTGCAAAAAAACTTCAATTTGTCTGAAAAGTATCAGGCAAACATATATCTGAAAAGAGAAGATCTGCAGACCGTAAGATCCTATAAAATCAGAGGAGCATTTAACAAGATTAAAAGCCTTTCTGAAAATCAGCTGCAAAAAGGGGTGGTTTGCGCCAGTGCCGGAAACCATGCCCAAGGGTTGGCTTACTCCTGTCGCGTTTTAAATACCCATGGAAAAATCTTTATGCCCGCCACTACCCCGGGTCAAAAGGTTAGGCAGGTTAAAATGATAGGAAAAGACAGTGTTGAAATAATTTTGAATGGTGATACTTTTGATGAAGCCAATGAGTTGGCCTTACAGTGTTCCCATGATGAAGGTTTGGCATTTATTCATCCCTTTGATGATGAAAAAATTATTGAAGGCCAGGCAACCGTAGGATATGAAATCCTTCAGGACTTATCTGAAAAGATTGACTACATTTTTATACCTGTGGGAGGTGGTGGCCTGATCTCCGGCGTTGGCGCCTGGTTTAAACAAATGAGTCCGGGTACTAAAATCATTGGAATTGAACCCGAGGGTGCCCCTTCTATGACTGAATCGCTGGCCAAAGGAAAGGTGACGGTGCTTGAAAATATGGATAAATTTGTCGATGGAGCTGCTGTAAGGCGGGTAGGGGATATAAATTTTGGAGTTTGCATACAGGTTATTGACGAAATGATCCTGGTGCCGGAAGGTAAGGTTTGCAGTACTATCCTCGATTTGTATAATGAAGAGGCCATTGTAGTCGAGCCGGCTGGGGCCTTATCTGTTTCGGCGCTGGATTATTGGCGTGATATAATAAAAGGACGTACAGTTGTATGCATCGTAAGTGGGGGCAATAATGATATTACCCGTATGGAAGAGATACGCGAGCGCTCATTGCTGTTTGAAGGTTTGAAACATTATTTTATCATCAGATTTCCGCAGAGGGCCGGTGCCCTCAGGGAGTTTCTTGAACAGGTGCTGGGACCGGAAGACGATATCACGTTATTTGAATACACAAAAAAAACCAGCAGGGAGCAAGGACCTGCGCTCGTAGGTATAGAGCAAAAGCGCAAAGAAGATTTTGATATACTTATCCACCGTATGCAGGAACATAAAATCAATTATAAGCTCATCAACGATTCGCCCGATTTGTTTAATTTGTTGATTTGACCTGAATTTTTTTAACTACCGGAAAGTACTGTTATGATTTCATTTCCCAAAAGGCCCGCCGACATCATGCTGTGGAACTTCCTGATGACCCCTTCTTCAAGGGCGGCAGGGATGGCATTTTTTTCAAACAGCTTGATGATAGGTACCTGGTTTACCCTTATACCGATAGTGAAATCTAATTTGCAACTGAGCGATGGTCAGTTAGGACTGGCACTACTGGGGATGCCGGTCGGAGGTATTGTTGCCATGCCAGCAAGTACATTGCTTATCAGAAAATATTCGGCAGGTATAACCACACTTGCTGTTGGTTTAATTTTCTTTTGGCTTTTTATCCTTCCTGTAACAGTTTCTTCTATTTTCACATTGGCTATGGTATTAATGGTTGCTGGTATGCTTGGCGGCATAATGGGAATAGGAATAAATGCTACTGCATCGATAGTTGAAAAAAAATTAGGTAAAAGCATAATGTCGACATGCCATGGATTCTGGAGCCTGGGCGCTATGTTGGGCGCCGGTAGTGCAGGAATTATCCACGCGGCTGGTTTACCACCTGTACAACATATGATGCTGGTGGCTGTATTAGTGAGCATATTGATGCTTGTTCATTTGAGGTCATTTATCAGTATACGAGATGAAGTAAATCAGCAAAACAAATTTTCGAAGCCTACCAGACCAGTTCTGATTTTATCCACTTTTTTGTTCTGCATGTTTATGACAGAGGGCGCCATAGCAGATTGGGCAGCTGTATACATAACTTCTCACCTTAATGGAGGTATTGCCATAGCAGGTTGGGGTTTTGGTACTTTCTCTCTGTTTATGGCGCTGGGTCGATTTCAGGGCGACATTTTAATACCGAAATATGGAAAGCGCACAGTTTTCAGTCTGGGTATGACTTTGGGTCTTACCGGGATACTCATATTTTTACTGACCGGAAAGGTTCCACTGGCATTGACTGGATTGGCCATTGCCGGTATCGGTTTTTCCTGTATAGTGCCTCTGATCATCAGTGCAGCAGCTTCGGTTAAGAGTATGTCAGTCAGTGAAGCCATAGCTACGGTGAGTGTAGTAGGTTCGATTGGTTTGATGATTGGCCCCCCTTTGATTGGCTTTATTGCAGAGGTCAGCAGCCTTCAGACCGCCTTCTTTTTGCTTCCACTGCTGGCCATGTATCTGCTCATAGCAGGTAGAAAATACATCTGAAAAGAAATCAGCTATCGAAATTTCCCTGTAGTCCTCCGCCAGGTGAATCATCATCGGCGTTCGAGTCCTGAGGTCCTGTCTTTTTGTTTTTAGGTTTTTTTAACTTCCGAACTTCCAGGTCGCTTAGTTGAATCTTTATAGCCTCGACTGAAATCTGAATTTCATAGACAGACAAGGCCAGGGAAAGTATCAGCAAAAACAGACTAATTCCAAAGGTATGTTTAGCCCAGACCATTTGCTCATTAAAAATCAGCATCATGCAAATAACACAAAACAAAAAGCTCAATACTCCCAACACCTGCATATTTCTAATGATGATAACTCTTCTCCGTAAATTGTGAATTTGACCCAGTATGTTTTCCGAAGGGGATTCCATATATCTGCTATGGAGATTTCTTATTACATTGGCGATGGTGAGAAATCGGTTGGTATAGGCCAGAAATAGGAGTGAAATAGCAGGAAAAAGTAAGGCAGGCGTAGTGAGGGTTAAATACATGATAAAAATGATTTGATTGTTGCAAAGTTAACTAATCGTAATGAAACCTTTGAAAAATCAAAAAAATGTTGCAATTGTTTCCATTGGCATAAAACATACTCCATTTATGTAAAAATAAAAACATTAAAGACTTCTGTACGATTGTATGAGAGTAATCAACTTAACAATGAATTTTTTATACAGAATTTCAGTTTTTTCAGTCATTTTGCTTAGCTGCCTTCATAGCTTGTCTGCTCAAAATCGCGTCACACTCAATGGATACATCCGTGACGCCGGTAATGGTGAAGACCTTATTGGTGCAGCAGTGCGTATTACTGCAACCTCTACTGGTGCCATAACCAACACGTATGGTTTTTATTCGATTTCTGTGACCCCGGGGACTTACACCATAGAGTTTAGCTATGTCGGATATAGTAGCGAAGTTCGCAAAATTGAATTGAGCGAAAATACAAGACTTGATATTGAGTTAAGCTCGGAGCGGCAGCAACTAGATGAAGTTATTGTAACGGCCACTGGTGATAATGTACGCAACATCGAAATGAGTACCGCCCGCCTTGACATTAAAACAATAAAAAGCATTCCCCCATTTCTGGGAGAGGTAGATGTGATTAAAAGTATTCAGTTTTTGCCTGGGGTTAGTACAGTGGGTGAAGGTGCTTCCGGCTTTAATGTCAGAGGAGGTGGAGTTGGTCAAAATCTGGTGCTACTAGATGAAGCACCTGTTTATAACGCATCACATTTATTTGGTTTTTTCAGCGTTTTCAACCCCGATGCAGTTAAGGAAGTAAAATTATACAAAGGAGGAATCCCGGCACGCTATGGGGGAAGAATTGCATCGATTCTCGACATTCGTATGAAAGAAGGGAACAGTAAGAATTATGAGGTAAATGGAGGCATAGGCACAGTTTTCAGCCGTCTTTCAGTAGAAGGACCTTTGATTAAGGATAAGGCTTCTTTTATTGTTGCTGCCAGAAGATCTTATGCAGACGTATTTGTGAAGTTGTTTACCGATGTGCTATCCGATGGAGCCGGACTTAATTTTTATGACGTTACCGGCAAGGCAAACTATAACATAAATGATAAAAACCGCATTTTCGTATCGGGATATCTGGGTAGGGATGTTTTTCGTTTCGATGCCAATCAGGGCTTTAACTGGGGAAATAAAACAGGTACCATAAGATGGAACCGACTGTATAATACACGACTTTTTTCCAATTTTACTGCTTTTTTCAGCGATTATGATTATTCATTGGGTTTTGGAGATTTTGAACTGGATGCTTTTGAATGGAATTCACGCATTTCAACTGCTAATTTTAAACCTGAGTTCAATTATTATGTCAACAACAACAATGAACTATCCTTTGGCGGTGAGTTAATCCATTATCGCTTTTCACCTGCCAATGCAAGAGGTATAAGTAATGGGGAGGTAACCAATATTAGTCTTGATAATAAAATGGGCCTTGAGTATGCCCTGTATATGTCAAACGAGCAAAAGTTCGGCTCAAACCTGACCTTGAGTTACGGGCTAAGATATTCGGGTTTTAATTATCTGGGACCGGGTCGGATATATGAATATGGAAATGCAGAAAGGCCTGGTCTGCGGCGACCTGTTACAGATGTAAGAAATGCCGGCTCTGGCGAAGTTATTGCGAATTATGGTTTTTTCGAGCCCAGGGCCTCATTTAATGTATTGTTAAATGACAAAAACTCAATTAAGGGAAGTTACAACCGTACCGTTCAATACATTCACCTGGTGTCTAATACCGTCGCCTCTAATCCTCTGGATGTCTGGACGCCCAGTACAAATAACATAGAACCACAAACAGGCCATCAGGTAGCGCTGGGGTATTTCAAAGACCTGGGCCCGCGCAATATGTTTGAAACCAGTGTTGAGGCCTATTACAGAGGTACCGAAAATCAGATAGATTACATAGATGGGGCTGATATTCTCATAAATGAATTTCTGGCCGGTGATCTTCTAAGCGGTATTGGCAGGGCATATGGTCTGGAAACCTACATAAGAAAAAAAGAAGGCAGGGTTACGGGATGGATCAGCTATACACTGGCAAAAACAGAGTTGCAGGTTGATGGCATTAATAATGGAAACTGGTATCCTACCCGCTTTGACCAGCGGCACAATTTAAAAATAGCCGGATTTTACGAATTGAATGATCGCATTAACCTGTCGGCTAATTTTACCTGGCTCAGCGGAACGCCAACCAATTTCCCTGATTCCAGATATATCATTCAGGATTTTGTAATACCCTATATTTATCAGGATGTGAGAAATGGAGTGCGTGTGCCAGATTACCATAGATTGGATTTATCAGCAATAATTGAAGCTAAAAAGACCAATCGAAAAGGAGAATTGAAAAAAATCCAAGGCGAATGGGTAGTATCGGTTTACAATGTATACTCGAGAAGGAATCCGTTTTCTATTTACTTTTCGCAGTCAGACGAACGCCGACCTGCCGGAACTCCGGCGGCAACTTCTGCCACCAGACTGGCCATTATTGGCACTATTTTTCCTTCGGTTTCCTACAATTTTAAATTTTAATACAATGAAGCGTGTACATATATTATCATTTTTGTTGGCAGTAATTATTTTCTCTTCTTGTGAAGATGAAATTTTCCCTACTTTGAGGGATGTTCCGCAGGTACTGGTGATTGATGCATGGATTACCAACCAGCAAAGCCCTCAGGTAATAAAAATAACCCGAACGCAGTCTTATTTTGATCAAACACGTCCGGTTGGGGTGAATGGAGCCTTAGTTATGGTAGAAGATAATCTGGGAAATACTTTTAACTTCATTCCTGGCGGGGAGTCAGGTACCTACGTTTGGGATCCTCAGGAAAGTGGTGGAGTATTTGGAGAAATCGGAAGAACCTATACACTAAGAGTATCTTATAATGACAATTTATATGAAGCAGAATCAGTGATGGGCAGGGTGCCGGAAATTGACAGTATTGGTTATATTTTCGAGGAAGGAAATTTTGCCTTGCCAGACTCTTGGATTGGTGAATTCTGGTCGAGAGATCTGCCGGGTACGGGCGATACCTATTGGATGAGGGGCTGGAAAAATGGCGTTCCTTTTCTAAGGCCAAATGAGATCGTTACTGCCTTCGATGCCGGTTTCACAAGAGGGAGCAATGTTGATGGTCTTATCTTTATAGCTCCCATTCGTAGAGGTTTTAATGCCTTTGATCAGGATGAAAATAATAACTTTTTACCCAGCTATTTGCCGGGGGATTCATTATATGTAGAGATTCACTCGGTATCAGAGGCAGCTTTTGATTTTCTCAATCAGGTGGCTATTCAAACCAATCGTCCGGGCGGATTTGCAGAACTTTTTGCGCAACCATTGGCGAATGTACCCAGCAATATAAGAGCAAATGGACGTCTTGCCAATGATCAAGTCCTCGGCTTTTTTAATGTTGCAGCTGTTTCTTCAGCCGGAAGAACACTTAGGGAAGCAGATTATCAATAGAAAAATTTTTTATAGTTTGAATCTATGTAATATCAATCACCCCAGTTCAACTGATCGAGAAGCTCAAACGTCTCAGGATTATAGACTTCCATGTTAATATTTTTATCATCAACCTTAAATACAACCAATGCGTTTTGTGTGGTAAATCCCGTAACGTGTGGTGTCCAGGGTGTGATTTCCTGTGCATAATAAGGAGCTCCTGCGGCGCCGTTATTTACCTGGTAAATGGATCGCCTCAGCGATAATTTTTTATGGGGCCAGTTTTCAGGGTACATTTCCATAGCAGGGTTGATATGTGTTTTGCAATAGTTGTGCTCATCACCAGTAAGTATGGCTCTTACCTTTTCACTTTGATTTACCAGAATCTCCAGAATTTCATCACGCCTTTCTATAATTCCTTTTTCGACGGGTTTTCCGGCTACATAGGGCCGGATGTCATTATTGCCCCTGTACCACATGTCATCTGATACATGCCCTCCATTAGGGAAGCAAGGGGTATGAACAGTCACAAAAATGTGGTCAATATCTTTGTCCCTTTCGAGCCTCCTGATGGTACGCCTGAGCCAGTCGAGCTGCACATCCATAATATAGGCATGAGGATTTCCTGAGGTTATTGGAATGAGGTTTGGGGATGGTGCAAACCAATAATTGGAATTTAACACCACCATTGCCACATTATCATAAGTATAGAAATATACATTTTCCTTATAAGGAGGAAAGTCGGTTCGGGTACGATCGGGGTCATAAGAAGCACCATCTTCACTCTCAGGGCCATTATCAGGAAGCACAAATTCATCGGCAAAAACCTTTTCTGCTGAAAGTCGATCAAAAGGGAGCTTATCTATTCGGTAGGAGGTGCGTGTTTCAGGGTCGTGAAATAAGGTAAGCAAAGCTTCGTGATTACCCATGCCGGGATATACAGGCATATGATGGGTGAAGGGTTCAATGGCCCTTTTCCAATTGGCATATTCTAAAATAATTTCGTCGGCTTTAAATGAGTACCCATTGATCATGTCTCCGGTAAATTGCATAAAGGAAGCATTCATCGCCACATTCATCGCCATGATTTTTTTCATTATATACATATTTGTGCCCTGGAAACTGCGCTCACCTCCGCCATTGCCAGCCCGTGAATCGCTTGCATAGGTAAAGACAAAAGGTTTCCTTTCACCAGGTTTTGGCGCAGTTTTAAATGTGTATTTTTCAGATCGGTCGCCAATAATTACTTCATATTCATAATTAGTATCAGGTTTTAATCCTTTAATCTCTACCTCATGTTCGTCAGTATTTCGACTGGTAAAAGTTTTTCCATCTACAATTACCTGGCAATTCATGCTTTCAGTTGTTCTAAAGGCAATAACCACACGGTCCTGCGTTAGTTTGTTAACAGAAGGCCCTTCGTAAATGCCTGCATCTATTTCAAATGGCCCTGTACCTTTAAAATATACCCTGCCATCGTAAATCATATTCCCTTCGGCATCAATAACACGGTAACCAACAACTCCTTTGCCTGTTGTTTTAAAATCAATCATGTCGTACCGCCCGGATAATGCACTTATATCCATAAATACTTTTCCTGAGTCTATTTTTGCCGGAGTTCTGAAAAACACTGGCTGTGGGAATTTAGTATCATGGTAAGGAATAAAGCCATAATAAAGGTCACCTTGCAATGTAGGGGCATTAAAATTGAGATGGATGCCCCTTTGATCGCCTTTTGGTTTACCCAGCATTTGTTCCAGCGTATATGAAGGCGCCACAGCAGCCTCATAAACCTTTTTACCACCCAAATCGAGATATAATCCAAAATCGTCGAGATATATGTTGGGGTGAACATTAGAAACTTTCCAGTCCTGTTGCTGCTGTGCTGATGTAGCAGAAGGGATTAACAGGTATAAAAGCAAATTAAGAATGAGATAACAGATACTTTGAGAAATATGCATGGGCTTATGATTGGTTTTTTTTCATATTAACAATAATACCGGTAATTTAACAAACAATTTGCAAGGTAGTTTCCATTAATTTGCTATATCGAGATAAACCGGAAAATGGTCGCTGAAACCACCTGTATAAGCAGGACCTTTATATGTGCGGTATGGTCTTCCGGTATCAGGTTCGCGGAGCCAATGAGGGTCAAATACATCCCAATGAAATACTTTAGGACTGTCGGATGAATCTGTTTTAAGCAAAGTTTGACTAACAATCAGGTGATCAAAGGTATACCATCGGGGTACTGTTCCGGCATAAAACAATGTGCCTTTATTAAGAAGGGTCATAAGATTGTACAATTGACAATTTTCTTGAACTAAATTACATGCCTGTAATATTTCGGAAATACTTTTATCTTCAGGCTCATCATTAAAATCTCCCATGATAATAATTCCTGCGTTTGGCTTTTCAAAGAAGATAGAGTCACACAGTTGTTTAAGTTTTAAGGCTGCATTTATACGGCTGGGTTCTGAAGCCAGCTGACCTCCAAATCTTGACGGCCAGTGATTTACAAAAACATGAAGGGTATCTTTATTTTGCAAAACTCCGCAAGCATAAAGGATATCACGTGTATTTCTTCCATAATTTTTATTCATCGGAGGCTGGTAGCGACTGGAATGTAGTATTTGAAAACGACTTTTATCATATAATAGGGCTGCGTCAATACCCCTGGTATCGGGTGAATCATAGTGCAATATGCCAATGGATTTCTTTTTGAGGGGCGTTGTATAAATCAGATCTTCCAGTACCATTCGGTTTTCAACTTCACATAGACCTATAAGCAGAGGAAAATTCCATTCACCTGCTGCAATAATTACTTTTGCAATTGAATTTAATTTCTTTTTATATCGATCTTCATTCCAGTTCAATTCTCCTTCCGGAGTGAATTCGTCATCCTTAGTGAGACTGTCGTTAACACAGTCAAAAAGGTTTTCCACATTGTAAAAAACCACCCTGTGAATGTTATTTGGCCTGGAATCTCCCTTTAAATCAAAGTTCAGATTTGAAGCCAATGTTATTATCAAAAAGGGCATAAGAAGGGTCACAGACATTATATTTTCCATTTGTCACAAAAAAGATAATCATTATGTAAATATTGGCACAATATTTAGGCTATTATCGTATAAAGAATTAATCAATTATTAATGATTACGTAAATATTATGTAATTTGTCTTATATAAACTTGTATAAAAATTAGTAGCCATGTACAAGGTACTGCCTTTTTATCATTTGGGTAAAGCATATGTAAGTTTGACCCAAATACCAGAAAATCAATTAAAGAAATTTGTAAACTGGATATCTTCAGAACAAATGCTGAACATCGGTAACACTTCGGGAAATATTGAAAAGTGTATTCAATACGAAGCTTATGATGAGTGGTATGAGACACTAAAACTTGAAGATAGCGCTTTGTACGAATTTTGATAAAATTTATTTTAACTGTGGCATAGATATTTCTATGCCTGAAACATCTAAATCAGGTTTTTGATATTTATTTACCTGTAAAGACAACCCTGCCCCTTTTAGATCGTGATATCTATTATCAGTTTTTTATTAAATTATCGATGTAAAATATTTTATCTGAAGTACTACCTTGAAAATTAGTTTGGGCTTTCAGACAATTTTTTTAATTGCATTTGATTAAAACTTAATGTACAAAAAAATGAAAATAGGCGTAATATTATCAGGATGTGGTGTTTATGATGGATCAGAAATTCACGAAGCGGTGTTTACTTTGCTTTCAATAGCTGAAAGAAATGCAGAAGCTGTTTGTTATGCACCCAATGCAGATCAGCACCATGTTGTAAACCATTTAACCGGAGATGAGATGCCGGAAAAGCGAAATGTTCTAACAGAGTCGGCCAGAATAGCCAGGGGGGAGATAAAAGATATTGCTCAATTTGATGCCGACAACCTTGATGCCCTGGTAATTCCAGGAGGTTTTGGAGCTGCTAAGAATTTAACAAAATGGGCTTTTAAAGGGCCGGAAGGAGAGATTGAACCAGACGTTAAATCGGCTATTGCTGCTATGGTGCTTAAAAATAAGCCTGTGGCAGGTCTTTGTATGGGACCAACTGTAATTGCCAAGGCATTGGAAGGAACAGGAATAAAATCAACACTCACCGTAGGTTCAACGGAAGCGCCTTCTCCCTATGAGATAGCTGCCATAAGTGAAGGTATGGAAAAGACAGGAGCCTCTGCAGTAATGAAAACCATACATGAATTGGCCATAGATAAAGAAAACAAAATTATAACAGCGCCATGTTATATGATGGAAGCAGGTATCGTTGAGGTCAGAAATAATATTAAAATGGCCATTGATGCCTTGGTAGATATGGTGAAATAAATTCTTATTTTATCTGATTAAAATTTAGGAACGCCCAATTAACAGAATTCCGGTAAGAGAATTTTTTTGAAAGTACGGAGACAAAAAAAGCAGGCAACATTTTTATTGCCTGCTTTTTTTTGTTGATCAATTTTTTTATTTTTCTAAGACAACTCGATCTGCTCTCCTATTTTATTATAAAAATGATATTCGGTAATGGCAAGTGAGGAATCTGAGATAATATTTACCCATCTTTTGTACTTGAAGAGCCACTTAATTTTTTTGGAAATAAATCCTTTTGTAAAAAATGCATGTAAATATGGATGCATTGAAATTGAGAAACCTTCTTCATTTTGTTTAACAATCAGGTATTCGAGATCTTTTTCAATTTGATCTCCAATGAGAATGGATGGAGTGATTTTTCCACTACCATTGCAAGTAGGACAGGTTTCCAGCGTTTTAATATTCATTTCCGGCCTGACCCTTTGCCGGGTTATTTGCATCAGACCAAATTTTGAGAGTGGGAGTATGCTGAATTTGGAACGGTCATCTTTCATATACTCCTTAAGTTTATCGTATATAAGTCGTTTATTTTCCGGCTTACGCATATCGATAAAATCAATCACAATAATCCCCCCCATATCACGGAGTTGAAGCTGTCGTGCTATTTCTTTGGCAGCTTCGAGATTTACTTTAAGAGCTGTAGACTCCTGGTCTACTTCGGCATCGGATTTATTTCCACTATTGACATCTATAACGTGCAGGGCTTCAGTATGTTCTATGATAAGGTAACCACCATAGGGCAGACTGACAGAGCGCCCAAACAAGGTTTTCAATTGTTTTTCAATGCCGTAGTTTTCAAAAATCTTGGTTTTGCCATTGTATCGTTTTAAAATATTTTCTTTGTCCGGAGCAATTTGCCGGATGTAGGTTTTAACCTCTTCATATATGGCTTTGTCATCAACGACAATAGCATCATAAGACTCATTTAAAACATCTCTGAGCAATGAGGATACCCTGCTTACTTCACCAATGACTTTATCCCTGGTTTTAGCTTTGCGCAGTACCTTAGCTCCTTCTGTCCATTTATTGACCAAAGCCCGCAAATCCTTGTCGAGTTCGGCAACATCTTTGCTTTCGGCTACTGTACGAATGATTACACCAAAGCCATCGGGTTTAATGGATGTAATTAATCTGACAAGCCTTCTTCTTTCTTCAGCGCTGGTAATTTTTTTTGATACACTTACGGCATTTGAAAATGGGACAAGCACTATGTACCTTCCCGCCAGCGACAACTCACACGATAGACGTGGTCCTTTTGTAGATATTGGTTCTTTAACTACCTGTACCAGAATTTGCTGATTCTTGGAAAGAACCTGGTTTATTTTACCCAGCTTGTTAATGTCGGACTCCGTACGGAATCCTTTAAGATTGATGGGGACATTTTTACCCCCCATCACAAGCTTAGTAAATTTATTCAGAGAATTGACTTGAGGTCCCAGATCCAGATAATGTAAAAAAGCATCTTTTTCATAGCCTATATCTATGAATGCTGCATTTAAACCTGGTACAACTTTTTTTACAAGACCTAGATAGATATCCCCAACGACAAATTGATTGGCATTCTCCTCATTGTGAAATTCTATAAGTCCTTTATCTCTTAAAAGGGCAACACGACAACCATATGGAGTTGAGTTAATTAATAATTCACTACTCAAAACTTATATGTTATATGGTTTGATAATAATTAACACCCTTACCAACATGTAAAGAAATACTTAGGCCCCTCACATGGGGCTTTCAGAAGCTAAACCCACGACTAATGCCGTGGGCTGATATTATTTCTTCTTATGTCTGTTTTTTCTGAGTCGCTTTTTCCTTTTATGGGTTGCGATCTTATGTCTTTTTCTTTTTTTACCACAAGGCATGGCTACAATATTTTAATGAAACAATTAATTTAATATTTCCAGATAATTATTTATTGCCGCTCTAAGTTGTTGATCGGGATTGAGTTGTGCAGCTTTTTTAAAATACTCTACTGCCTTTTTTCTATCCCCGGTTTCAATCATGCAGTATCCCAAATAAAATACCGCCTGAACATCATCAGGATTGATTTCAATTAACCTTTGAAAACGTTCAATAGCTCTGTCGTACTGACCTGAAGTTATGGCTAAAAGACCCAGGTTTAAAATTGCCTGTTGATTTTCGGGATCTTCCGCCAGCACCTCCCGCAACACTGTTATACCCTGCATAGGATTTTCAGAGCTGACATATGTCATTGCCATTTTTGCTTTCACATTCAGATTACCGGGATCCTGTTCGAGTATTTTATTGTAAAAATCTCTGGAAGACCCAGCAAGTTCCATTCTTTTTCTGGCATCCATGGCAAAACCAAATGCATCGTAATATGCATCTGCCGTTCTTAACCACACTTCATTTGAAGCTTTTCTCTCAGCCAGTAATGCGTAATAATGAGCAGCACTGTCATAATAATTAGCTTTTCTGAATACCATGGCTAATGAGTCTGCAAATATAATGCTTTTTTCTGTATTTAAATTATTCAGAAATAAATCTCTCAATCTATTTATTTCCTGAATTGCCAAAGGATCGTTTGTGTGTTGATCCGCTGAAGTAGCTCCATCTATTGGTGCTGCATTCATTTGTGCTCCAGCAGATGCACCTAATGACTCGGGTGCATTATCAACTACAGTGCGTGGCAAAGAAAACAGCAGCACCACAAGGAGTACTGCTGTTACAAACAATACAATTCTTATTTTTACCATTTTACATAAATTCCTGTTGTATTAACAGGAAGGAAAATTATTTGTTTCCCTTGTTTTTATTAACCTTCGAGCTGTTTTTTATTTTTTCAACAAAAACCTTTGAAGGCTTGAAACTGGGAACAAAGTGCTCATCTATAACGATGGCTGTATTTTTTGAAATATTTCTCGCAACTTTGCGAGCTCTCTTTTTGTTAACAAAACTACCAAAGCCACGAACATAAATATTGTCCCCCTCAGCCATGGAGTTTTTAATGACACTAAAAAATGCCTCTACTGTCTCCTGCACGTCAGACTTGTCAATTCCAGTCTGGTCTGCAATCTGTGCTATTACATCCGCTTTTGTCACCTTACTCTTTTTTTAGTCTTAAAAATCTGATAAACAATTATTTTAAACGCAAATTTACAGCAGACAGTGGAATTTAAAAACAAAAAATCAAAAATATCCTTAAAAAACAGTTTCTCTAACCTAATTTTGTCTTGGTTTTATAAGAATTTAAGGAACTTACCTTGGAGAAATAGCAGAAATCCCTATCAAATCTGGCTTTCCGAAATAATACTTCAACAAACCCGTGTTAATCAGGGACTGCCATATTTCGAAAAATTTTTAAATCAATATCCGCACATTGAAGATCTGGCCGCCGCTCCTGAAGAAGAAATACTACGATTATGGCAGGGGTTGGGATATTATTCAAGAGCCAGAAATCTACACAAATGCAGCAAAATAATTACGGATAAATATCAGGGGTACTTTCCTGAGCATTATAGCTCTTTAATTGAGCTGCCTGGAATAGGGCCATATACCGCCGCTGCCATTGCATCGATAGCCTTTGATGAACCGGTACCTGTGATCGATGGTAATGTACTCAGGGTATGCAGCCGGTACCTGGGCATCCGCGAAGAGATTACCTCACCTTCGGCTTCTCATAAAATCAGGGAATTTTTAAATGCTGAAATTGATAGAAACCAACCGGGCAACTTTAACCAGGCTGTAATGGAACTTGGTGCCCTGGTTTGTAAGCCAGGCAAACCAGAATGTTTGCTATGTCCTTTACATACAAATTGTGTTGGATATAATAGTGGAATAGCCTCGGAGCTGCCGGTAAAAAAGTCCAAAAATGAAAGGAAAAGCCGGTTTTTTAATTATCTGATATTAAAATGCGGAAATTCTTACTACTTGCAGCAAAGAAATCGGAATGACATCTGGAAAGGGCTTTATGAATTTTTCTTAATAGAGTCTGACAGATTATATAGCGGAAACAGTTTGCCTGATATTAAAAACTTACCGGTTAAAATAGGTAATTGTATTTACGAAAGTGAAATCAACAGACATGTCTTAACCCACCAGAATATTATTGCAAAATTTTTTATTATTGAATGCGCACAGACTGAAGGTATCGACCAAAGCGATAATGTGTGGTTTTTGCCACAGCAAATTGAACGCTTGCCAAAACCGATATTGATTGATCGCTTCTTTCAGGAAAATTTGTTTTGAATACATGAGTATTTTTCACATATTGCTTAGTGGAAAAGTCAGTTGTGACGATAAAGAAATGCCAACACCGAAAGGATTGTCATGTGCATTCTTTTTTGGTATAGAAAAATCATTGTTAACTTTGCGGAAATTTTTATAACCTATGGCAGGAGTAAACAAAGTAATACTGATTGGCAATCTGGGTTCAGATCCTGAAATCAGAGTATTGCCCAATGGTTCAACAGTTGCAAATTTTAATATTGCTACTTCTGAAACCTATGTAAAAGAGGGTGAAAAAATTACCCAAACCGAATGGCATAGAATAGAGTTATGGGATGGACTGGCCAGAATTGCTGAGCAATATCTTCGAAAGGGCAGCCAGGTTTATATCGAAGGAAAATTGAGAACAGATTCCTGGACTGATAATGAAGGCCAAAACCGAAGTACGGTAAAAATTAGAGGTCTTAATATGACATTGTTGGGAAGACCTGCTGATAGCGGATATAGCCCTCCGGCTGCAAGTCGTGCGGAACCAACACCGCAGTCTGCCAGTTCGGTTCAATCCCCAGCACCTAAAGCTGCGCCCCCGCCAGCAACCGGTTATTCCGGTGATGACAGTGCAGATGACTTACCATTTTAAGCAAGGAGGATTATTTTGGAAACCAGCCCGGAAGACCCATACCCTGGAAACTATTTATTTACCATTTTATCAAATGCAAATATTGACCTGGGCTTTTTCGTTTTATCAGCCCTGGTGCTGATGTTTTTATTGTTCTTATCAGGACTTGTATCAGGTTCAGAAGTAGCATTTTTTAATATAGCCTCAAAAGAAGATGGTTCTTCAGATACCGGAACCATCACCGATCATAGAATTAATGATTTGTTGGGCCATCCTAAAAGACTCCTGGCTACAATTTTGATATTGAATAATTTTATAAATATATCAATAGTTACCCTTTCTACTTTCGTGGTTTGGACTCTTTTAGGCACGAAATCAGTTGAAAGCAAGGTGGTTCTTTTCCTTACAGTAGGCATAACCTTTGCCATTGTCTTTTTTGGTGAAGTAGTGCCGAAGATTTATGCAAACCAAAAGAGTAAAACCTTTGTATATTTTACCATTCCGCTGATTTCCACTGCTTATGTGATTTTCAAACCGGTTGCATGGTTCCTTGGTTCAATGACAGGGTTCATTGAAAAAAGAATTAAATACGACGAGTATGACCTGTCTATGAAGCATCTTACACATGCGCTCGATCTTACTACGGGTCAATCTTCAAGCGAGGAAAAAGAAATTCTTAAGGGTATTGTAAATTTTGGCCAACTCAATGTAACCCAGGTTATGAAGTCGCGAATAGACATTACGGCTTTTGATTATGACCTTGATTTTCATGAGCTTATGGATAAAATTAATAAAACAGGCTATTCGCGTATACCGGTCTATAAAGAGACGATTGATAATATTGCAGGGATTTTATACAATAAAGATTTGCTGCCTTATATCAACGAAAAAGAAGATTTTACCTGGCAGAGATTATTGCGTCCGGGCTTTTTTGTGCCGGAGACTAAAAAAATTGATACTTTGCTGAAAGATTTTCAGAATAAAAGGGTACACATGGCCATTGTTGTTGATGAATATGGTGGCACATCGGGTTTGATAACCCTCGAAGATGTTATTGAAGAAATAGTCGGTGAAATAAATGATGAGTATGATGATGAAGATATCAATTATACCAGAATCGATGACCGAACCTTTATATTTGAGGGCAAAGTAAGTCTGAATGATTTTTGTAAAGTTATCGGCCAGGATCCTTCGGTATTCGAAAATGTTAAGGGTGAGAGCGAATCGCTGGGAGGGCTGATTCTTGAAATCAGAAATAAACTTCCACATGCCGGAGAGGTTATTAAATATGATAAATTTGCGTTTACCGTGGTTGCGGTAGACCCTAAAAAAATAAAACGCGTTAGGGTTTTGATCGATGAAAGAAAATAAATTTATTTTATTTATCCTTTTCCTCCTGACTGCTGGTTTACTTATGTTCTCCTGTAGTGAAGGAAGTTATTTACCGAAACCCAAGGGCTATAACAGAATTGATTTGCCGGATCAAACCTACCTGGCTTTGCCAGACTCTTTTCCGTTTTGGTTTGAGTATTCAAATAATGCAGTGATTTATCCTGATACTTCGTGGAAGGCTGAAAGATATTGGTTTGACCTGTATTATCCCTATTTCGATGCCAGTATTCAGTTGTCGTATAAGCCTGTTCAGAATGATGAAGAGTTGTTAAAAGAATACTTGCGCACCAGTTATAAACTTACTTCAAAACATCAGGTTAAAGCTTATGCCATCGACGAGTATATATATACAACAGATATGGGCAAAACAGCAGTTTTAGCAGAGCTTAGCGGTGAGGTGCCCAGTCAGTACCAATTTTTTTCAACTGACTCAAGCATACATTTTTTGCGGGGAGCATTATATTTCAAGACATCAACGAAAAATGATTCGCTGGCACCCGTAATAGAGCACCTGCAAAATGACATTCAACATCTGCTAAACACGTTGATTTGGGAGGAAGAAAAAAAAATTCGCCGGTAGTCTATGGCAGGTTTTTTTGATACTAAAATCGAATTTCTCAAAGGAGTCGGCCCTCAAAAGGCCATTTTGTTTAATAAGGAAATTAATGTTTTCACCTTCGGAGACCTGATTCAATATTTTCCTTTCAGGTACGAAGACAGAACCCGCTTCAACAAAATATCAGAGTTGCCTGCTGTTGAAAACACTATACAACTTAAAGGTACAATCACACACCTGACCACCCAGGGTCAACAGCGCAAGAAGCGACTTGTCGGCCTTTTTAACGATGGTAGCGGATATATTGAACTTATTTGGTTTCAGGGATTGCAATGGATAGTAAAAAAAATTAATCCCGGAAGTGAATATGTCGTATTTGGAAAACTTTCTACATACATGGGTAAACCGGTAATCGTGCACCCTGAGCTTGAAATTTTTACCCCTTCGCATATGTCGAAGCTAGGATTAAGTCCGGTATACTCGCTTACTGAAGGTCTTAGAAATAAATATATAGACAGCAAGTACATATCGAAATGCATGCAAAATTTGTTGAGTCAGTCAATGCCGCATATCAGAGAAACCTTGCCGGAATCTATCCGCCGGGAGTTGGCACTCATTCCAAAGAACGAAGCAGTATGGCAGATACATTTCCCCCCGGGCGTACAGGAATTACAGCGTGCCCGGTATCGTTTAAAATTTGATGAACTTTTTTACCTGCAATTACGCATACTAAAACTGAAACTGGGAAGGGCAGAAAAATTTGAGGGAATGGTAATAGACCAGACCAACTTATTAACAGAGTTTTACAATAAACACCTACCATTTGAACTAACCAATGCACAAAAAAAGGTAATCCGTGAGATTTTTCAGGATTTGAAATCAGGACACCAAATGAACCGTTTGATTCAGGGCGATGTTGGCAGCGGCAAAACCATAGTTGCCTTTTTGTCTATGTTGCTTGCCATTGGCTCCGGATCGCAAACATCTATTATGGCCCCGACAGAAATACTTGCAGAGCAGCATTACCGGGGCTTGAAACCATTAGCCGGAAATGTAGGTCTGAAAATGGCACTTCTTACTGGCTCCACAAAACAAAAAGATAGAAAAATCATACATCAGGCGCTTGAAAACGGCACTATTGATATTCTGGTAGGCACCCATGCCTTGCTTGAAGATACAGTTCAATTCAGTAACCTTGGTCTTGCGGTTATCGATGAGCAACACCGCTTTGGCGTGGCCCAAAGGGCTAAACTATGGCGAAAAAATGAAGCTTTTTATCCCCATATTCTGGTAATGACCGCTACCCCGATTCCACGTACCCTTGCTATGACTGTTTATGGCGATCTTGATGTGTCAAAAATAGATGAATTGCCCAAAGGTCGTAAGCCCATACAAACTTTTCATAAATACGACAGCCACCGCCTTTGGGTATTTGGTTTTATGCGTCAGCAAATTGAGCTTGGAAGGCAGGTTTATGTGGTTTACCCATTGATTGAAGAGTCTGAAAAATTAGACCTAAAGCATCTCACCGATGGATATGAAGCCATTTGCCGGGCTTTTCCGGAGTATGCAATAAGCATTTTGCACGGTAAAATGAAGGCCGCCGACAAGGATTTTGAAATGCAGCGATTTATAGAACACAAGACCCAGATTATGGTGGCCACCACAGTAATTGAAGTGGGGGTAAATGTGCCTAATGCCTCCGTAATGGTGATTGAAAATGCCGAACGCTTCGGTTTGGCACAGTTGCATCAGTTGAGAGGAAGGGTCGGCAGGGGAGCCGATCAGTCCTATTGTATACTCATGACAAGTTTTAAACTTTCAAAAGAAGGAAAGGAAAGAATTCAGACAATGGTTAGAACCAACGATGGTTTTGAAATTGCAGAAGCGGATCTGCGATTGCGCGGGCCGGGTGATATGATGGGCACCCGGCAGAGTGGTATTATGGATTTACTTATTGCAGATATTGCGAGGGACTCACGCATATTGCAGATTGCCCGGGAAAAAGCTTCTGAAATTTTGAACAAAGACCCTGAACTCGCCTGGCCCGATCACCAGATGATTCGTCATCAGGTAGACTCCGCAAAACCTGAAACCCTCAATTGGTCGAAAATCAGCTAAGAGATCCTGAAAGACATAGAAATGATGGATTTCGCAGAGAGTCCTTGTTGTAAGAGAACCTCGAGGAACCATTGGCGTAAAGCACTTTTCCTCCCGCAGCTTCTACAATTGCCTGACCAGCCGCTGTATCCCACTCCATTGTGGGGCCATGCCGGTAGTATAATTCCGCCTGTCCTTCGGCAACCAAACAAAATTTAAGCGAGCTGCCCGCAGATACTGACTCCGCCACATCATACCTGCTAAGTACGGCATCTTCTTCCGGGGAAGCATGCGAACGACTTCTTACCGCTTTAATCTGATCTGTTTTGCGGCTTGTTGACAGACGACTTGTTATCCCGTTTTTGATCATATAGCCTTCTTTTTTCACAGCATCGCCAGCGTACAATACTCCGGATACCGGCACATATATAAGCCCGAATACAGGAAATGTCTTTTCTATGAGCGCGATATTTACGGTAAACTCGCCATTTCTGTTTATAAATTCTTTTGTGCCATCCAATGGATCAACCAGCCAGAATTTGTCCCAATTTTTTCGCACGGAAGTTTCAACCTCACTGCCTTCCTCCGAAATTACCGGTATATCCGGAAAATATTCAGACAAAGAATTGTATATGATTATATGTGAATGTTTATCAGCTTCGGTGAGAGGCGTCCTGTCATCTTTGGTTTCAAAACCCCCGAATTTGGAAGGATCTTCATAAACTTTCATGATGGCATCACCTGCCTTTTTGGCTATTTGTATCAGTAATTGATGATCGATTTGCATAAAACACGAATATTTGAGTGCAAATCTATAAGTATCGTATGGTTTGTTGTAGTATTTTCTAATGAAATACTATTTTTGTCAAAATTTTTTGAAACGGTGCAAAATATATATCCGATATTCGATAGTATTTTGTCGGTTCGTGAAAAAGAAAAATTACTCAATCAAAGATCGGTAGTCATCTGGATGGTGGGTCTTTCTGGTTCAGGGAAAAGTACATTGGCCCGTTCGCTGGAAAATGCCCTGCATCAAAATGGCTTATTAACCCAGTTACTCGATGGAGATAATTTGAGAACCGGCGTAAATAACAACCTTGGCTTTTCGGTGGCAGACCGGGTAGAAAACATTCGCCGGGCTGCTGAGGTGTCAAAATTGTTTGCAAACTGTGGTATAGTGACCATTTGTTCGCTTATAAGTCCGCTTGAAGAAAACCGCTCTTTGGCCAGACAAATCATAGGGGATGAAAAATATTTTGAGGTATATATAAGCTGTCCGGTAGAAATTTGTGAGCAGCGTGATGTAAAAGGCTTGTATGCCAAAGCAAGAAGGGGAGAAATTAAAGACTTCACCGGAATAGATTCACCTTTTGAGGAGCCAAAGCGCGCTGATTTAGTCATAAATACCGACCAGCACGATCTGAATTATTGTCATCAACAGTTACTGGGAGCTATCATGCCCCTGGTTACATTTTAAATACGTGAAAATATTGTATTATGCATTCTTATAATTTAACGCATTTAAAGCAACTGGAAAGCGAAGCCATTTTTATAATGCGTGAAGTTGCCGCTCAGTTTGAGCGCCCTGTTTTATTATTCTCAGGCGGAAAAGATTCTATCGTTATGGTACGGATAGCCCAAAAAGCCTTTTGGCCTGCCAGAATTCCTTTTCCATTAATGCACATAGACACGGGTCACAATTTTCAGGAAACACTGGAATTTCGAGACAGTCTGGTTGCAGAAGTAGGCGCTGAACTCATAGTGCGTAATGTACAGGATTCAATAAATGCCGGAAGAGCAGTGGAAGAAAAAGGGCCTAACCCGAGCAGAAATACCTTGCAAACCATAACATTGCTTGATGCCTTGGAAGAATTGCGCTTCGATGCCGCTTTTGGAGGTGGTCGACGCGATGAAGAAAAAGCCCGTGCCAAAGAAAGATTCTTTTCACATCGTGATGAATTCGGTCAATGGGATCCTAAAAATCAACGCCCTGAACTCTGGAATTTGTTCAATGGCAAAAAACATATAGGGGAGCACTTCAGGGTTTTTCCTCTTAGTAACTGGACTGAAATGGATGTATGGCAGTATATAGCTGCTGAAAACCTCCCTATACCTACTATTTATTTCACCCACAAAAGAAAAGTAGTAAACAGAAATGGCGTATTTCTTGCCGAATCTCCCTTCATAACCTTAATGGGTAAGGAAAAATATGAAGAATTGGATATTCGCTTCAGAACCGTAGGCGATATGACATGTACAGGGGCCGTAGTTTCACAGGCCAATTCCCTGCAGGATATTATCCGCGAGGTAGCAGCCGCCCGTGTCACCGAACGTGGAGGCCGTGCCGATGACCAGAGATCAGAAGCTGCTATGGAAGACCGTAAAAAGCAAGGTTATTTTTAATTCATCACCAAAACACTAAGAAATCAGCATGGAATACAAGGAAGTCGATAACGAACAATACCTTAATATGGACCTTCTCAGGTTCACTACGGCCGGTTCGGTAGATGATGGAAAAAGTACTTTAATAGGCAGACTGCTTTATGACACCAAATCTATTTTCGAAGATCAACTAGAAGCAGTTGAAAGAGCTAGCAAAAGCCTGGGTGATGGCCATGTTAACCTGGCATTGATAACTGATGGTCTCAGAGCAGAAAGAGAACAAGGCATTACCATCGATGTTGCTTATCGTTATTTTGCCACACCAAAAAGAAAGTTCATCATAGCCGATACACCCGGGCATATTCAATATACCCGCAATATGGTAACAGGGGCTTCTACCGCCAACCTGGCCATAATCCTCGTTGACGCCAGACATGGTGTAGTGGAACAAACCTGCCGGCATGCTTTTATTGCCTCACTGCTCGGAATCAAGCACCTGGTGCTTTGCATTAATAAAATGGACCTGGTGGATTATGATCAGGCAATATTTTTAAAAATAAAGGATAATTTTGAACAATTCAGTTCTAAGCTTCTCATTCAGGACATCCGCTATATCCCCATAAGTGCACTTAAAGGTGATAATGTGGTGGATCGTTCAAAGGTTATGGACTGGTATCAGGGACCAACTTTACTGTATACCCTTGAAAATGTACATATTGCCAGCGATTACAATCTGGTAGATTCCCGCTTTCCCGTTCAGCGGGTCATTCGTCCACAAACAGCTGAATTTCACGATTTCAGAGGGTATGCCGGCCGTGTTGAAAGCGGTATTTTTAAACCAGGAGATGAGGTATTAGCCATGCCATCTGGCTTTACTTCTAAAATAAAAACCATAGAAACCATCGATGAAAAGCTGGAGGAGGCTTTTCCGCCGATGTCAGTTGTAATGACCCTTGAAGATGAAATTGATATCAGCAGGGGAGATATGATCGTAAAGCCCAATAATCAGCCGGTATCGGGGCAGGATATCGAGCTTATGATATGCTGGCTCAATGAAAAAAAGCTGATGTTAAACGGAAAATATGCCTTAAGACATACAACTAAAGAAGTGAGGTGTATTGTAAAAGATATTCGCTATAAAGTAAATATCAATACCTTGCATAAGATAGAAGATGACCTTACCATCGGTCTCAATGAAATTGGCAGAATACACATACGTACCACTCAGCCATTGTTTTACGATAGTTATAAAAAGAACAGGTCAACGGGTAGTGTAATTCTTATCGATGAAGCCACCAATGAAACCGTTGGCGCAGGAATGATAATTTAACCTACTTTAAAGATCACTGAAAACATTAGAATTCTTGTTGCTGTAGATTTGGCAATGGATATCGCGCAGTATTGTATAAATTTGCGGAAAAATATCCGCCTCAATCAAATACCGTGAATGGCACAGGGGATATAACCACATGATATATTGGGTATGGAAGAAAAAGTAAACGCGATCATTGAAGAAATTAAAGCATGGAAAGCCGATACTAATGAAGAACTTGAAGCTTACCGACTGAAATTTATTAGCAGGAAAAGTATTATAGGTGAGCTCTTCGCCTCACTGAAAGATGTTGCACCCGAAGATCGCAGGCAAGTTGGCCAACTGTTGAATACTGTGAAAGACACTGCCCAACAACACTTTCAACTGCTGATTCAAGGCCTGGAGCAAAAAAGGGACAATGAAGGTATGCAACACCTGAAAGACCTTACATTACCACCAGTACCAGGTCAAAATGGGAGCCTGCATCCGCTCACCCTAACGGTTTCGAGAATTATCGAAATTTTTGAAAGAATTGGCTTTGACTTATCTGATGGACCTGAAATAGAAGACGACTGGCATAATTTTTCAGCGCTGAACTTTCCCGAAAATCATCCTGCCCGAGAAATGCAGGATACCTTTTTTATTGAAAAGGACCCAGATATAGCCCTGAGGACGCATACTTCTTCTGTTCAGGTGCGGGTAATGGAAAACAGAAAACCTCCCATCAGAACCCTTTCACCAGGCAGGGTCTACAGGAATGAAGCCATATCAGCCAGAGCGCATTGTATGTTTCACCAGATTGAAGGTTTGTACATCGATGAAAATGTGAGTTTTGCAGATCTGAAACAAACTATGCTGTATTTTGCTCAGGAATTCTTTGGCAAAAAAACTAAAATAAGATTAAGACCATCTTTCTTTCCCTTTACAGAACCCAGTGCCGAACTGGATATTTATTGGGGGCTTGAGTCAGAATCAGATTATCGCATTACAAAAGGTACCGGATGGCTTGAAATTGGCGGATGTGGCATGGTAGATCCCAACGTACTTTCTGCCAATAATATAGACCCCGAAAGATACACTGGCTTTGCTTTTGGTGTTGGTGTTGAACGCATAGCCATGCTGAAATTTCAAATAAGAGATATCCGTTATTTTACTGAAAATGACATCCGATTTCTGCAACAATTCAAAACAGTAAACTTTTAGCAGGTAGTTTTACGTTAATGCTTTCAGAAACACATTTATATGAAGGTAAAAGTTCCAATACTTCCTTTTATATTGTTGGCTTTTGTGGGTTTATCTTTGGTTTCCTGTGAAAAAGAGACTTTTATATCCCCGATACCGCCTACTTTTGTTCAGGAACAAATTAACCTCAATGACTTAAGATACCGGAGCCTCAGAAACATCAGGGGATTTATTTACTATCCGGAGGCTGGCTTTAAAGGTCTAATTGTTTTCAGAGAAAGTAATACGGTTTACAGGGTTTTTGATCGTGCCTGCCCTTTTGATCCGCTGGTTGATAAAGCTATAGTTGAAGTAGACTCCTCTACACTTTTTATGCTTGACCGACACTGCGGCTCACAATTTGATTTTAACGGCCAACCAATAGGAGGTCCGGCACAAGCGCCTATGCGGGAATACAGATCTTTTCTCGAAGGCAATTTTTTAATTGTCCTCAGTAATTAAATGGGCCTGCTGAAAAAGTATACATCTATAATGTAAATTCAGAACATTAAAATACAGCAAATCAACAAGCCAGGCGATTTTCAGCGCGCCCTAAATACACTATTCCTTAGTATTAATCAAAAAGGGAGTGCTTCCATCAACTACTATTATCTTAGAATTGGGTGATTTAGACAGTTCTTTAAAAGCTTCAATACTTCTGAGTTCAATGATTTCGCGGTTTAAACCCTCAGACAATATTTTTTGAGCATCGCGGTTCCCTTCAGCTTCTATTCTTCTTCGTTCTGCCTCCTGTTTTTCCCTTTCGAGAATAAATTCCATTTCCTGTGATTCCTGTTCGGCTTTAAGTTTTCGTTCAATAGCACGGGAAAGCTCAGCCGGAAGATCAATACTTTTTAATAAAACCTGCTCAATGATAAAGCCCCTCGGACCAAGCACTTCATCCATGCGGTTTTTTATTCGCTCTTCTATTATAAATCGTTGGCCTGAATGCATATCTTTTGCCATAAAGTTTGCAGTAACATCGGCAGCTGCTGATCTGAAAACTGGCAAAATAACTGTCCGTTCGTAAAAGGTGCCAATTTCTTCAATAATTTTTGGCACGGCTTCCGGACGAATACTGTACAGAATAGATATTTCTGTACGAATCGTAAGCCCTTCCTTACTGGGAAGAGCAGGCGATACCTCTATATTTACCGTGCGAATCGGGGTAGTAATGATGGTAGTGGTAAAAGGATTGAAACTGTATAAACCTGCTTCTAACGAAATCGGTGCGATTTTGCCAAACCTTCTTTTAATGCCGACTTCTCCTTGTTGAACCACCGCGCAGGATGTACATATGGCCATTGCCAAAGCAAATATTTTGATTTGAATTTTCATGATTATTAAATTTTAAAACATAATTATGGCGTCTGACTCCTATCTCAATAAGCCTGATTTCAGAATAATCTTTAGTCGACTTTTATGATATGGAATGATTTAATGTTGAAAAATAACTATGTTACAAACATACAAATAAATATTATTTTATTAAACAGTAGGGGGACTATTTAAAAAAGAATTTTTTGGATATAAAAAATCTGATAATTAGTAACTTAAGGATTAAAGATTGAGCGATGACTTATATTTAACGTTTGGAAACATGCTGTAGAAAATTTCGCGGCTGTTGCCTTTTAAAAGGTATACAATATTTACATTGCGGGAGCGGTCAGGACTTGCCCCGAAATAGTATCACAGCATGTTTTTCACTCCAAACGTATAAGAATCAATTTATTTTGGCGGGTATACTTACGTACTTAAACCTTTTATTCAGTTGAGTTTCACCAGTATAAAAAACCAAAAATTGTTTTCTATGATTATTACTATGAAATATATGCGAATGACTATTTGTTTTTTGTTTTTTTCGGGGCTAAAATCATGCATGCCTTAGTTTTCATTTGCTAAATCCTTTTAACATCATTAAAATATTTTTATCGCTTCATTTCTATTCTTTGAAAATGATATGAGATATTGCGTAAAATGAAGAAGCGTAAACGCATTTTGCGTATCTATAATAGGATTATACATGTATTTTTAACTTTTTATTTTTCTAATTAAAAGTTTTTTTCTTTATCCGAGCCCAAATTTTGAAAATTATGACAGTTGATAAATTACCTAAAGGTTTATGGCCTGTAATGCTTTCTGCTTTTACAAAGGACAATGAAGTAGATACAAATGCGATTAACATTTTAACGCAGATGTATATCGATGCCGGGAGCAATGGTTTATTCGCCAATTGTCTTAGCAGTGAGATGTATCAACTAACAGTAGGAGAGCGATTGCTGGTTACAAAAACAGTAGTAAGGCAAGCCTCGGGAAAGGTACCGGTTGTCGCCACGGGAAGCTTCAGTGCTGACGCTGGTGAAAATATAGAATTTATCAAAAAGATATATGATTGCGGTGTCGATGCTGTCATTTTAATAAGCAGCATTCTTGCTGATCCTACCCAGGATGATGGGCATCTTAAAAAGCAACTTGAACTGATTCTGGAGGGAACCGGGAACATTCCTCTTGGAGTTTATGAATGCCCTGTACCTTACAAGCGTCTTTTAAGCCCGGCTATGATGGAATGGATGGCGTCCACAGGACGTTTTGTGTATCATAAGGATACTTGTTGTAATTCACCTTCTATTGATAAAAAAGTGAAAGCATTGGGCGATAGTATATTTGGATTATACAATGCTGATACGGCTACTTCCCTTGATTCTCTCGATAGTGGTGCCATGGGAATATCTCCCATTTCTGCAAATTTTTATCCCGAGCCTTACAGACATCTGCTTGATCTTTACTATGCGGAAGGCAGAACACAATCTGTCGAAAAGCTTCATGCCATACTTACCATGATGGATCGGGTGACGCACATGTTTTATCCTTATGCTGCCAAAGTATTTTTAAAAAGAAGGGGCTTAGCTATCGAAACCACTACCCGGATTCCTTATGAGGCCTTTGGCAATGTTGACCAGATTAGAATGGATGCTTTATACACATCATTTGAAATGGTATGCGATATGTATGGTATTAAAAGTGTAATCTGATTATTTCGAACTTAAATAAACCCAAAAATTGCAACTCCTTGATCTCATCGTATTTCTGCTGTACATGGCAGGCGTAACTGTGTTTGGCAGTTCCTTTTACTTTAAGAATAAGTCTTCTTCTGCTTTTACCCTCGGAAACAGCAACTTCCCGGGTTGGGTAGTTACTATGTCTATTTTTGCAACCTTTGTCAGCAGTATTAGCTTTCTGGCCTTGCCCGGCAATGCATATCTGAGTAACTGGAATGCTTTTGTATTCAGTTTGTCAATTCCGGTTGCATCGGTTATGGCTGTGAAATTTTTTGTACCGATCTACCGTAAAATCAACAGTCCTTCGGCCTATACCTACCTCGACCAGCGATTTGGCACCTGGGCCAGAATTTACGTAAGTGCCTGTTACCTGCTCACCCAAATTATGCGGATAGGCACCATATTATATTTACTGGCATTACCGGTTAATGCCATGTTTGGCTGGAATATCATTACCATAATCATTATTACCGGTCTGGCAGTTATGGTTTATTCTGTATTGGGCGGTATTCAGGCGGTAATGTGGACCGACGCGATTCAGGGTATTATAATGATATCCGGCGCATTTGCCTGCATGCTGGTGGTTTGGTTTCTTATGCCCGAAGGTCCTTCACAGGTTTTTACTGTTGCCTTGGAGCATAATAAATTCAGTCTTGGCAGTCTGGGATTCAGCCTTTCTGAATCCACCATTTGGGTTGTTTTCATTTACGGGATATTTATTAATCTGCAGAACTACGGCATTGACCAAAACTATGTTCAGAGATATATGGCATCCCGTTCAGAAAGCGATGCCAAACGCTCTGCATTTTTAGGTGGTATGCTATATATACCAGTTTCCATGCTGTTCTTCATGATTGGAACATCGCTGTTTGCGTACTATCAGGTAATGCCAAACGAACTTCCTGCCGAATTGCAGGACAGCAGCATGAGCGACAGGGTATTTCCCTTTTTCATTGTAAATGTACTACCTACTGGTATGACCGGTTTATTGATTGCATCTATTTTTGCCGCTGGTATGAGCACTGTTTCTACCAGTATAAACTCATCAGCAACCGTAATTCTTACTGACTATTACAAAAGATTTAAGGGAGAAGGTATTTCAGACCGTGAGTCGATGTCGGTACTGTATATTACTTCATTTGTAATAAGCCTTGTAGGCATTGTAATAGCAGTGGCAATGATGAATGTGGAAAGTGCTTTGGATGCGTGGTGGAAACTCGCTTCTATTTTTAGTGGAGGTATGCTTGGGCTGTTCCTGTTAGGTGCCTTTGTTGAAAAAATCAATATTAAAGGCGCAATTGCAGGCGTAATTATCGGATTAGGCATTATAATTTGGATGAGTCTCTCCCCATTTTTGATAGAGGGCAGCACATGGGCCAGCCCATTTCATAGTTACCTCACCATTGTGTTTGGTACGATGGCAGTTCTCATAACTGGATTTTTAACTTCCTACCTTATAAAAAACCGTAAGTAAATCCCGGCAATGATGAAAAACAGTAATTTTTTGAATCGGATTATTTTATTTTTTGGATCAGTTTCAATTTTGTTGTCCTGCCAGAAAGCAGAAAAGCAGACCTCTTTTCTAGAATACATAGATCCCAATATCGGTACGGTAAGCCAATTGCTGCAGCCCACCCGGCCAACGGTGCATTTGCCCAATCAAATGGTGCGGATGTTTCCAATTCGAAAAGATTATTTACATGACCAGATATCATGGTATCCAATGAGCATATCTGGCCACCGAAGGGAACATTTATTCGGTATTAAGCCGGTAAAAAACACGCCTGATGCCTCAAGCCACAGCAAAGACCTCACTTACGATCATGACCATGAAATCATTAAACCATGGCATTATAAGGCCTGGCTTGATGAAGACGATATCAATGTAGCTTTTGTGCCAGGGGCCAAGACAGGCATGTTTACCTTTGAAAATGCCGGCTCTGTGCTTTTCAGAATAATGCAGGATGGAAAATTCAATATCGAAGGTCAGCAAATTACAGGCGAAGAAGAATTTTTGGGAATGAAAGCCTGGATTTACGGTGAATTTAATCAACAGGGGCTACTTCAATCAGGATATGCGCCAGGAAATGATTCTGAAAAGTACGCCTGGTTTCAAGCGCCTGATGGCTCTGGGAAAATTATGTTTAAATACGGTTTTTCCTTTATAAGTGCAGAGCAGGCAAAAAATAATCTTCAAAGAGAATTGCCAGGCTGGGATTTTGATGCTCAGGTCAATTATGCAAAAAATATCTGGTCAGAGGCCATCAACAAAATACAGGTAGAAGGTGGAACCGAAGCGCAAAAGAGAACTTTCTACACCTCACTCTATCGCACTTACGAAAGGATGATCAACATTACCGAAGATGGGCACTATTATAGCGGTTATGACGGAAAAGTACATCAAAGCGACCGTCCATTTTATGTCGATGACTGGGTTTGGGATACTTATCTGGCGCACCATCCCCTTCGCATGATACTCGATCCGGAGCAACAGGCAGATATGTTACAGTCATACGCTTTAATGTATAAGCAGAGCGGATGGATGCCAACTTTTCCCCAGGTGTTTGGTGATTATCATGCTATGAATGGCCATCATTATGTAATTACTTTTCTGGATGCCTGGCGAAAGGGGATTCAGAATTTCGACGCCGAACTTGCATTTGAAGGCTCATTAAAAAACGCAGAAGAAGCGACCATGTTGCCATGGCGTGCAGGCCCCAAATGTGAACTCGATGATTTTTACCATGATAATGGATTTTACCCGGCACTTCATCCCGGGGAAACTGAGACTGTTGAATTGGTACATCCTTTTGAAAAAAGGCAGGCCGTTGCCGTAACCCTTGGACACAGTTATGATGACTGGGCTATTGCCGAATGGGCTCAGGATCTGGGGAAAAGTGAAATAGCTGCTAAATACAGGCCAAAGGCACAAAATTATCGCAATCTATACCATCCTGAAATTCGCCTCTTTATGCCTAAAGACAAGCGAGGAAACTGGATAAATATTGACCCTAAATTCGATGGCGGTATGGGCGGACGCGATTACTATGATGAAAATAATGGCTGGACTTATAAATGGCAGGTACAACATGACATAGATGGTCTGATTGACTTGTTGGGCGGAAAAGAAAAATTCGCAAAAGATCTCGATCAACTATTCCGGGAAGGACTCGACAGGCAACGATATGCTTTCTGGGCTAAATTTCCTGATGCCACCGGACTCGTTGGGCAATTTTCTATGGGCAATGAACCCAGTTTTCATATACCCTATCTATATAATTATGCAAATGAACCATGGAAGACACAAAAGCGCATTCGGTTTTTAATCGATACCTGGTTTAAAGATAATATTTTTGGAATACCTGGTGACGAAGATGGTGGAGGAATGACAGCTTTTGTGGTTTTTTCAATGATGGGTATTTACCCGGTGACGCCGGGACTTCCAGAATATTCTATAGGCAGCCCGGTATTTGAAAAAGTGACTGTCGACCTGAACAACGGTAATACTTTTTCAGTAATAGCCCATAACTGTTCTGCCGTCAATAAATACATACAATCAGCAAAGCTCAACGGCAAAGCGCTTGAAACTGCATGGATAAATCATCAGGACATTATGAATGGAGGAAAACTGGAGCTTGAAATGGGCGCACGTCCAAATAAAAAATGGGGCCAAAGAAAGTAAATTATACAATTCATTCCTTTCTTATGCCGTTTGACGGTCATTAATTGAACATTTTTCTTTCGCAATTGGTATTGATTATGGTTATATAAATACATACTCTTAATACTAATTGAAATGAAGACACTAGTAGAGAAGGAGGGTCTAAAATCCGGAATTTTAAGTGCTGAGAGAAGAAATTTCCTGAAAAAAACAGGTTCTGTTGCCATAATGGGCATGTTTGGTGTTTCGTTTTTTACTGGTTGCGGACAGGATGATGATCCCCGGCCTGGTACAAATGGAACCCCTGACAATACCAATGGCGCATCGGGAATCAGTATAACAAACAGCGAAGTAAATATCACACTTAGCCAGCAGTCTGTATTGAACAATCAGGGGGGTTGGCTTTTAATCATCGGAGCACAAATGCTCGTAGTGAATGTTGGCGGTAACAGTTTTAATGCTTTATCATCTGTTTGTACCCATACGGGATGTGATAGAAACTGGTCATATAGCAATGGTGAATTCAGATGCAGTTGCCATGGATCGAGGTTTACTAATACAGGTACGGTAGTAGCAGGCCCGGCAACCCGTGATCTTCGCAGCTTTTCTACAAGTGTGCAGGATGGAGTACTGAAAATCAACCGGGTCTAATGAATTTTAGCAGGAGATTCTATTTGTTTACGGGGCTTTTCCTTCTAAGTTTTACAGCGGAAGCTCAAAAATTTCAGACTTCTGAAGGGAAAGTTGAATTTTTGAGCAAAGCTCCCATGAGTGAATTTACGGGGAAAAGTGATAAACTGCATGGTTTGATCGATTTTGATAAAAACATGGTGGATTTTTATGTAGATATGAATACCGTGAAAACCGGTATCGGTCTGAGAGATCGACATATGCGTGATAATTATATTGAAACCAAAAAATTTCCCTTTGCTGAATTTACCGGTAAGATAGAGGGCTTTGATGGGCCAATTATGATAAGTCCTGGCCAATCGATTGAAGTAACCGTTTCCGGGAAATTTAAAATTCATGGTGTTGAAAGGCCAATGGTTATTCCTGGTACTATTACAAAAAACAGCAAAGGGAACCAGTTAGAGGTAAAGACGCAGTTTAATGTTTTGCTTGGTGATCATGATATTGAGATACCTAAAGTTGTATTTTACGAACTGGCAGAAGAGCAAAAAGTAAGTCTGGAAGCTATATTGAAGCAACAATGAAAAAATTATTTTTTTTAGCATGCCTGTTGACGACACTGCAAAGCATGGCCCAACTCGAGCGAAAGCTTGAAACAGAAAATGAGCCTGAAGATTTAATTTTTCATGCACCAAGGCACATCAATCTCTACACCGTTGAGCCCCTGGATAAAAATACCTTGCATTTTGCCATTATGCATACTTTTGGCACCCTCGATAATGGCGGTAGAAACTTATTTGGTCTCGACAATGGAGCGAATATCAGGTTTAGCCTTGAATATGGTGCTAGCAATAAATTTTCTGTGGGCTTCGGCAGATCGGGAATGGACAAAGTGTACGATGTGTTTGCCCGATATCACCTCCTGCAACAGACTCGAAATGATGCTATCCCTGTTTCGGTTTCTTTTATGATCAATGCTGCGGCTAATACTGCTGACTACTCATTCTTACCAGAACCAAGGCCGGTATTTCAGGACAGGCTGAGTTATGCCGGACAGATAATGATTGCCAGAAAATTTTCTGATGCATTTAGTTTTCAACTGAGTCCTATGGTAGCATGGTTTGTCAATCCAGATCCTATCTTCCAGATTGAGACTACTGAAAATCTGTATCTGGCCCTGGGCCTAAGCGGCAAATATAAAATTTCAGGTAAATCCTCTCTCACATTGCAGTACATACCCAATTTAAATAATGAGCTGAGAAACAACCTTGGGATAGGCATCGACATTGAAGCCGGAGGCCATGTATTTCAAATGTATTTTGTCACCAGTCAGGCACTCAATGAGCAATACCTGCTCGCAGGAGGAAATGGTGTGCCTGGAGAGAAATTCAGACTGGGTTTCAACGTAAATAGAATTTTTAATCTGAAAAAGTAATTTGCCTCATTCATAATTCGAATTTACCTGATTGGTTTTTTCTAAGCCTATTTTAATCTTTCAGCATGGTAAAATTCACCATAGTGATAAACGTTTGATTCACATAGTCCTTGCGCCCTGAAAATTAATTTAAAACCTCAATAGTCCTTTTAGGTAGTAGTCATGTAAATAGTCTGTAATGAAGCAGAATTGATGACACGCTCCCGATCAAATTACCTGATAAACAGGCTTCTTGCCAATGATCTAACAGCTGCAGAGCTGGAAGAATTGCTTAAAGGTTTGGAGGATCAGGATTATATCTATGAGTATTCAGATGTGCTTGAAAAGCAATTTGAAAGGTTGATTGATGAGCATGCCCCAATTGATCCTGCTGTTCTTGGTGCCTGGAGAAATAAAAATACTGCAAAAGAAAAGTCACAGAGCCTAATAGAGAAGCGTAGTAGGAGGGCTCCTGATTTACGCGGTTTAGCGGCAGGTATTGTTATTTTTATTTCCCTTGGTCTGGCTTCTTATTTTATTTATTCGCAGGTAGAATCTGATAATTCAGGTCAACTGGCTGAAACTGTAATACCAGTGGTCACTCATCGGCAAGAACTGGCGCCTTTGGGCAGACGAAAAACTGTAAAGCTCCAGGATGGGAGCTATGTTAAGCTCAATGCGGGTAGTAAAATACAGTATCCGGTGACATTCAATGGTGATGACCGATCAGTGGAAATAAATGGAGAAGCGTTTTTCGATGTTGCCAGGGATGAATCAAGACCTTTTCTTATTCATGTTTCTGATGTATTGATCAAAGTACTGGGCACTTCATTTAATGTAAAATATTTTGAAGAAGATAAAGAATTATCAATAACCGTAAGTAGCGGATCAGTTGGCGTAGAGATGCCGTTGGTGCAAAATAAGCCGGTCGTGCTCACTAAAGATCAAAAATTGATTTTTGATATCTCCAGTGGCAGTACAAATATATTAGATGTTGTTGCAGATGAAGATATCAGTTGGATCAAAGGTCTTTTGCGCTTTGACCGCACACCTTTTGTCAAAGTAAAGGGCATGCTTGAGCGGTGGTATGATGTAGAGATTCAAATCACCAATGAAAAATTATACAATGCTTCTTTAACGGGTAAGCATTTGAATGAGAGCTTGATATCTGTACTTGAGTCAATCAGTTATGCACTTGGTGCCGAGTATGAGATTAAAGGTCGTACCATTATATTAAAATAGTAAACCTTAAACTCTATATGCCTATGAATATGAAGTAGCCGAAATTTTATGAAAAGGAGAACCTAACCAATCCCCTTTTTACGACCAGTCTAATAAAATTTATCACCTAATATTAAATTCTATGAATGCAAAATTTACTATTAGCCAAACGTTCAATCGCTTTATGGCTTTAATGCTAATGGCATGTTTGGCGACCAGCTCATTCGCTAACCAGTTTGAGATGGACCTCGAGGGGACTAAATTATCCCTTGTAAATGAGGAAGGAAAAATCGTCAGGATTATCGACAAGATATCCAAACAGACGGGATACGTCTTTATTTATGAAGACAATGTAAAGGATGAACTCAACAGGAAAGTTTTCATCAAAAACGTAACCAACCTGCGCAGTGCACTGAAAGAAATTACCCAGCAATCAATGTTGGAGTTCAGGGCTGTAAATCAAAACATTATCATACGCAAGCGGGAGGCTGAAATGCCAAGCGAGATTATTGAAACCTTGCAGACCCGTACGGTTACTGGAAAAGTAACTGCATCTATTGATAATGCTGAGATGCCAGGTGTAAACGTTGTCGTAAAGGGCACTCAGACTGGTACTATTACCGACATTAATGGTAATTACGCCTTGGAAGTATCTGGAGATAACGTGATTCTGGTGTATTCTTATATCGGATATACCTCGGAGGAAGTTGCCGTTGGAAGCCGCTCAGTTATTAACATGAGTTTATCAGAAAGCATTGAGGCGCTTCAGGAAATCGTTGTAACCGCTTTGGGTATTGAAAGAGAGAAAAGATCTCTCGGTTACTCGGTAGGCGAAGTAAAGGGAAGTGAAGTAGGAATCGTAGGTCAGGAAAACGTGATTGCCGGTCTGGCAGCAAGGGTACCTGGCGTAACCATTAACCAGATGAGTGGCCCTGGATCTTCGGTAAGTGTAACCATAAGAGGTTTAAACTCACTTACTACAGACAATCAACCGCTTTTCGTAGTGGATGGTATTCCAATGAATAACTCATTGAATAACTTCAGAACACGTGGTGGAAGAAATGAAATTGACTATGGAAATGCTATCTCAGACATTAACCCTGAGGATATTGAAAGTATTTCTGTACTGAAAGGCCCAAGTGCTGCTGCTTTGTATGGTTCACGTGCAGGAAACGGTGTAATCCTTATTACGACCAAAAAAGGCTCCAAGGAGAAAATGACTGTTTCTTTCAGTACCAACACGGTTTTTGAAAGACCTGTTAAATTCCTGAATTTTCATTATCAATATGCCTCAGGCGACCGTACGGCATTGTTGAATGAAAGATCTGCCTACTGGACTGGCTTGCCTCTGGATAAAGGAATTACTGCAGTGCAATGGAATGCTCCTCTTGATGCAAATGGCAATCCTATTGCAACCGAATTGAGATCTTATCCTGATAACATGAGGAATTTCCTTCAAACAGGCATAACTTCAACCAATTCAATTGCTATTGGGGGCTCTAGTGACAGGGCAACATATCGTTTCTCATACACCAACATGGCACACCAGGGAATGATCCCAAACTCTGACCTTTTCCGGCATAACATTACCACCAATACCGATTTCAAATTAAACGATAAGTTAACTTTGAGTACCAGTGTAAATTTTGTCAGGTCAAAATCCAATGACAGACCTTCTACTGGTAACCGTGGTGCCAACCCCGTTGAATCAGTTTATACCTGGCCACATGTGGACATGAACGATTTAAAGGATTTCTGGCTGCCTGGTCAGGAACAAATTCAGCAGCGATCGGTGGCAGATAATGAGGATAATCCATATTTTCTTGCTTATGGTATTACCAATGCTTTTACCAGAGACAGGGTATTCGGTAATGTAAAACTGGATTATAAAATCAGTAAAAACTTCTCGGCTTTTGCTAGAATAATGCAGGACAGTTATACTGAAAACAGGGAAACTAAAATACCTTTCAGTTACACCCAGGCAAGACAAGGTGGATATCACCTTGAAGATTTGGCCAGAAATGAGACAAATGCCGATTTCCTTGGTACGTTTACCACAAATATTACCTCAGATCTCAATCTTTCTATATCAGCGGGTGGTAACTACATGGTACAAACCTACAGAGAGAAGTATATTGGTTCACAGGGCAACCCAGGTTTAATAGTACCCGGATTATTCAATGTTAACAACATTCCCATCAATGGCCGTGCAGTGAACAACTACCAGATGCAGAGAGCCATCTACAGTTTGTATTCAACGGCATCGCTTGGCTTTAAAGATCAGTTATATCTTGATCTCACAGCCCGGAATGACTGGTCAAGCACATTGCCAAGGGAGAACATGTCATTTTTCTATCCAGCCGCATCTTTGAGCTGGTTGGCCAACTATACCTTTAACCTTCCTCAGAACATTTCATTGTTGAAGTTCAGGGCAGGTATAGCACAGGTTGGTTTGGAAGCAAGCCCCTATCAATTAGAGCAAGTTCTGGGATTTGGGCAATGGGGATCTACTGTAACAGCTAACTTACCTGGCACATTGCTTAACCCTACATTGAAACCTGAATTGGCTACTTCCATAGAATATGGTCTTGATTTGAACATGTTTGAGAACAGGCTTCGCTTTGAGGCTACCTACTTCAGCATGGAGAATGAAAACCAGATTCTTCGTTTAGGTACACCAGCCTCTTCTGGTTATACCGCGAGAGATATTAATGCCGGTTTGCTTGCAAGCAAAGGCTGGGAATTAATGTTGGGAGGAACCGTTATCAAAGATAGAAATGGCTGGAATTTAGATATGTCTGCCAATTTTGGCAGGTTTAGAACCAAAGTTGTAGAACTTGCCGATGGTGTTGACTTCATCACGCTTTGGGAAGATAACAACGGTGGAGCCCAGACATTTGTCGGTGAAAATATTGGTGACCTTTACAGCCGTGGTTTTGCATTTGTGGAAGATCCTAATTCTCCATATTATCGATGGCCGATATTAGGTGGTGGAACCCGCACCTGGATTGCCAATAATGACAGGGCAGCACGGGTAAAAGTTGGTAACTTCAATCCAGATGCGCTTATCGGTTTTCAAACAACTTTAAGCTATAAGCGTTGGACTTTGAATGCCAATTTTGATGCAAGAATTGGTGGCCAGTTTCAATCATTCACTTATCGTTATGGTGGATCAAACTGGAAAGACGGCCGTCAGAAAGACATGCTTATCCCGGGAAGTCTTTACAGTCCGGAAGAACTTGTTGCCCTGCTCAAGTCAGATCCTGAGAAATACATCATTCCTCAAAATGGCTGGTTCCCAAGAGTGGGTGGCTACTCGGCCGCTGAAGGTGGATATGTTACTAACAATGGAGGTACCAATGTCGTTTCTGACGATGGAGGCTTTGTTCCTGGTGTTATTATTGGTCCTGATGGTGAATATATTGAAAACCTCGGTGGCCCGGGTACAACTTTCTGGCCAATGTCGAGATTATTTGCCTGGTCTTACAACCAACAGGTAACCTTTGATGCTGACTTCCTGAAATTGAGAGAACTCTCAATTGGATATAATATACCCAATTTTGGCGGATTCCGCAATGCCAATATATCTGTATATACCAGAAATGTGATTTTGTGGACTGCAGCCGGCATTGGTATCGATCCTGAAAGGGCGTTCCAGGTTCAGGGTGGAAGGCAAGGTGATTCAGCCAATCAGTTCCGTCAGGGTCTTGAACTTCAAAATGTACTTCCATGGACAGTACCCGTTGGGTTCAGGTTAAACTTTACATTTTAATAACATTGAATTTAAATAATAAAGAAATGAAGAATTTTAAATTCTTATATAAATTTATGATGATCGCAGGTTTGATCGTTATGAATTCCTGTGTCGACGAGCTGGTGGAGATGAATAAAAACCCCAACGGAATTGACCCTGCCAATGCAAACCCAAACCTTTTGATGTCAAGTGTACTCAGTGGTACAGCTACTTCTTATCTCAATTTAGGATATGGCAATATTGCAGGTACCATACAGCACACGCAGAAAGATGGTTGGTGGTCTAGCCATAATGTATATGACTGGGGGCCTTCTGACTGGAATGGCTGGTACGGATTATTGAGAAGCAATGAACTTATGATTCGCCGGGCCGATGATCTTGGTTACAGTTTCCATAAAGGCGTTGGATTGGTTATGAAATCATTTATCTATGCCAATATCACTGATATATGGGGTGATGCACCTTATACCGAGGCGATGAGAGGTAATTCAGATGTTTTGTTTCCCCGCTTTGATAGCCAGGAAGTAATTTATCAAGGGATTATCGAAGATTTGAAGGCGGCCGATGCATTGTTTGCCACTGGAAATACATTAGGGATGTCTAATACCAATGATTTCTACTTCCAGGGTAATATTACCAGGTGGAGACAATTTGCCAATTCACTTTTGCTGAGATATTATATGAGGTTGTCTGAAAAGCTGCCTCAGTTAGCCAGATCAGGTATTGAAAGTGTTTACCAGGCAGGGTTCTATATAAAAACCAATGCCGATGATGCAACGATGGAATATTTGGGCAACCTATCTGCTGACTCATGGCCAGAAAATACGGCCCAGGTAACAGATGCCTCTGGCTTCCGTAGAATAAAGCCTTGTCAGACACTGGTTGACAAATTGCTTGCCACAGATGATCCTAGAACTAAGGTATGGTTCAGGCCTGTGCATTGCCGTTGGGTTGCAGATGAAACCTTAACGGTAGCTATTGATCCTTTTATCAGAGAAAATGGTCAGTACATGCCTTTGGGAAATTCATTCAGAAGATCATTCCTGGATGCTGAGTATATTCAAAGAATAGCGGCTGGTAACGTATATACCCGTCATTTTAACCCAATTCTCAAAGCAGCAGATCCGGCTTTGGCAGGTGCTATCATCGATACAAATGAGATTGTTGGTATTCCAGCCGGAGCTGTAACCCCTGATGGTCACAATTTCAACCCTACGGTTGGACAGATCATCGAGAATCAGCACGTTTCTCAGTTGGCAGACATCTATCGTCAGCCACGAGGTCCTTTGTTGAGGGCACGTCTTATTTCGGCTTCAGAAACGTTCTTTATTCTTGCTGAAGCTGCCGCAAAGGGCTGGAACGTAGGTAGCGCCGAAGCGCATTATAATGCAGCTATTCAGCAATCCCTGAACACCTGGGGTATAGGTAACCAATATGCTGCTTTTATAGCCAAGCCAGGTGTTGCCTTTAATGCAGCAACTGCCATGCAGCAGATAGCAGATCAGAAATGGATTGCAAGCTGGACAAATCCAGAGGGTTGGTTTGACTGGAGAAGAACTGGTTTACCGAATTTGCAAGCTGGACCTGCTTCTCTGGAGCTTCAGGTAGCTGTTAGATTTCCATATGGCAATAATGAGATTAACTTCAATAATCAAAATGTATTGTCTGCGGTATCAAGGCTTGTAAATACGCTTGATGCTGAAGCAAGGGTTGGCGCAAATAACCAATGGGCAAAACCCTGGATTATACAGGGAACAGGCAAGCCCTGGTAATCTGTAGATTCAATTTTATTAAACTGATAAAAAGGAGGTCTTTGACCTCCTTTTTTTTATGCCTTGTAATTTTTTATTGCCTGCACATAACTTATATTCCTCTAAACGGCCCAGTAGTTGCTACAAATGAGGCAATCCCTGTCCCAATTCACCAAAAATTCTCATCTCATCCAAAGCTTCCTGGGCAATCGTTCCCTGGTTCCACTGAAGTTCAATTATCTGTTTGTTGTTTTTATCTATTATTTCATGGAGCATCATTCGCTGATCCCATTCCCTGAGCTTTGCTGGGGCCTCATGGTGGATTCCCTTACCCCTCCATGATTTTTCAATATATTTAACCAGCCATATTGCCAAAAAATTGAGGTATATGTGTGCCCTAATCCTGGCTGCTTTTCTGTGGCGGATAGGTCTTATCTCTAAATCTGATTTGGCCAGACGAAAACAACGCTCTGCTTTTATAAGGCTTTTATAATACTCCTTTGCTTCGTGTGAGGTTAATTCTTTAGCTGGTAGATTGGTTTGCAGAAGATAATAATGGCCAATGATGTTTTGAGCCCTGAACTGTTGCCTGTTCAGTTTAAAGTTTAGTTTGTATCGCTCCTTCCCCTTATCATTTTGATAAGCATCAAATGAAAGTTTCCAGCAATGGGTTTGATTGTGTTTTTCCAGCACTTTCATTGCCCTGTGGTAAAGCTTTTCTTTACTGTAATTTTGGGGAGACGACTGTATCTTTTTTAATGCTTCATATACCTTTCGCAAGTTGCGATAGTTTTGCATTTCCCTTCTGTAGCCTTTTTGATTGTGGCGGCACAATATGTATCTGCGATTTTCCTGGGTAAATTCAGTGAGGGTTTCATCAAAAAGCTCAGGACAACCTTCATGTATTTGACCCAGCAATGCCAGTTGGCTGGCAGCCGGCAATCCGGTAATATATGACAAGCCCATATCCTGAACCTTTTCCAAAGTACCTTCATCGCTCATCGAACGATCAGCCACCCATATGGCACTTGACGAATGATATTTCTGTTTCCAGTCAGCAAAAGTCCCAGCCACTGTTTTCACATCAGCCGTGCCCCCTTTCCATACTTTAATGTCAAGTGGAAGGTTATCTGCACAGGTTACCAGTCCGTAACTGACAATATAACGGTCATGCCTTTTTTCTTTACTGTCACCATAACCGCCAAGCTCTGCCTTAGTGCCACAAAAATAACTGTTGCTCAGATCGTATAAAAGCAACCTGCCTGATGGTGGATGTGCCTTGTTTAAATCATTGCGGATTTGTTCAAAACGGCCTTCAAGTAAATCCAAAGACTGATAAAAAGTATCCTCTTTGTATGAGGGTTTACCATCCAGAACGTAGTTAAGGGTTTGTTGCCTTTTCTTTACATAGCCTAACTTACTATCCGGGTCTAAGATCTGAAGGGTAACCATATCGCGAAGGATATTCCCTGACTTAGTGCCCAAATGTTGCCTTAACAGTGACTCCAGACCCGTATTTTTAAAATATCGTAACAAAACCCAGTTACCCGCACCGCGAAAAGAATCCCCAATGCAGGTGGAAAGGTCAGGTTGTGTGAAATCACCTGCATCAATGAGAACTTTCCACTCCTGGGCATCAAGATATTTCTGACCACCGTGCTTTAGTATTAATCGACTTCTTTCCAGAATGGGAAGCTTTTCCAGTTTTTGAACCGTTCGGTTACGGGGCTTACCTGTCTGAGGATCTCTGTAGGACTCTACTAGTTTGCGATTACGGCCGTCCTTTCCTTTTCGCTTGACTGTGCTACATTGTATGTACATGATACAAATGTAGCAACTACTTTGTGATTATACAAGAAATTAAAGGCTTTTTTAGGAACTTGAGATAAAGTGCACCGCATGACATTAGACCTGCATTTTTTCGGCCTTGCTTAACAAGCAGCATTTATTTTTTTAGTTTCTGCTCCAATTTTTACTTCTGTACCCTGTTGCATACCTACTTCTCAGTCTTCTGAAATTCTTTTTTCCAGTTTTCGTGGGTTAATCAGTGCCCAATTACATTGATGTCAATGATTTATGTGTAAACCAAGATGCCCTCGATTTATTTTTAATTAGAAAAAGTTAAAAAACGATATAAAAAAAGAATAAAATGGTAATAAAAGCTGTAAATAGGTGTATATATAATGAAATAACATATATAGGCTTCATTTTAAAATTCACAAAAATTATATTTTATCAATGTTGTAAAAGTGGAAAAATGCAATTATATAGTTTTGCGTCTAAGAATAATTGCTACCTGCCAATGCTTTATATAATTAAAACAGCATTAGAATTAAAAAAAAGCCTATTGTGTATAGTACTATTTAAAGCCTTCTGAGTAAATAAATATATCTAGTGCAATTATTAAGTAATTGAAATTATTGTATTTCATTTTAAATACTTCTATATCAGTCATATTAGCATCTAATAAATGGATAGATATATGGATGATATATAAGAGTTATAAAAATTAGCAATAGATGGTTTTTAATCGAATAAAAGATTTGCATTCATAGATTGTAATAGGTTCAGCAACTCAACAGAAAGAAGTGGTTAATCTTTCTGTTTGAATTGCTGATAATCTCGGTTCATTCCGAAGAAAATGTATCAAAGGTTAATAGCTCCTGAAGACGCTTTTGGAGTTTGGGTAAAATGTCTCACAATAAATTTTTAGCCTATGGTAAAATAGATCTCAGTCAACGCTGCTCGCATTTATTTGTAAGCAGTAAGAGGCCAGAGGCCTGTCATTTACAATATGTATAATTTTACTAATCAAATTAATTATGTTAAAAAAAGTTACTGTTGAAAGAGCATTGCGCTTTCCCAGACTTGCAATGCTATGCTTCGGTTTATGTTTACTGTATGTAACGACGACCGCAAGCGAAGTTTTCGCTGACGTATCGGAACAATCCCGTACGGTTACCGGTAAGGTAACATCTTCCACAGATAATTCAGAAATGCCGGGTGTAAATGTGGTGGTAAAAGGTACTCAAACGGGCACCATTACTGACATTAATGGTAATTATGCACTTGATGTAAGTGGTGACAATGTTATTCTGACATTTTCTTACATTGGCTATACAACCGAGGAGGTTGCCATTGGAAGCAGATCGGTTATTAACATGAGTCTTGCTGAGAGCATCGAAGCACTACAGGAAATAGTAGTAACTGCTCTTGGTATCGAAAGAGAAAAACGTTCCCTGGGCTATTCAGTCGGAGAGGTTAAAGGTGCTGAAGTTGGCATTGTTGGACAAGAAAACGTAATCGCGGGTCTTGCCGCACGGGTACCTGGTGTAACCATTAATCAGATGAGTGGGGTAGGTTCTTCTGTAAGTGTGACCATAAGAGGTATCAACTCTTTAACCACCGATAACCAACCACTATTTGTTGTTGATGGTATACCTATGAACAACTCACTGAATAATTTCAGAAGGTTTGGCGATCGAAATGAAATCGATTATGGTAATGCGATTTCAGATATCAACCCTGAAGACATAGAGAGTATCTCTGTTTTAAAAGGCCCAAGTGCTGCCGCACTTTATGGATCAAGGGCTGGTAACGGCGTAATACTGATTACTACCAAGAAAGGTTCCAAGGAGAAAATGACGGTTACTTTCAGCAACAATACAGTTTTTGAAAGACCTGTAAAATTTCTGGATTTTCACTATCAGTATGCTTCGGGAAATCGCACCTCACTCCTCGACGAAAGATCAGCTTACTGGTTTGGACTACCGCTTGACCAGGGGATTAATGCCGTTCAATGGAATTCACCTTTAGATGCCAATGGAAATCCGATAGCGACAGAATTGCGTTCATATCCCAATAATATGAGGAATTTCCTTCAGACAGGGATAACCTCTACCAATTCTTTGGCCATCAGCGGTTCCAGTGATCGGGCATCCTATCGATTTGCATATACCAATATGACAAACAGAGGAATGATACCAAACTCCGATTTATCCAGGCATAACATAACCACCAATACCGATTTCAAACTTTCTGATAAGCTTACGCTTAGCACTAGTGTAAATTTTGTCAGGTCGAGTTCTAATGACAGACCATCAACAGGTAACAGGGGCGCCAACCCTGTTGAGTCGGTATATTCATGGCCACATGTCGACATGAACGATTTAAAGGATTACTGGGTGCCTGGTCAGGAACAAATTCAACAGCGATCTGTGGCTGATAATGAGGATAATCCATACTTTATCGCTTATGGAATTACCAATGCATTTACCAGGGATCGAGTGTTTGGAAATGTAAAACTTGATTATAAAATCAGTGAAAATTTCTCGGCCTTTGCACGTATTATGCAGGATAGCTATACTGAAAACAGGGAGACAAAGATTCCTTTCAGCTTCACAAGGGCTGCACAAGGAGCCTATCACCTGGAAGATCTTGCCAGAAATGAGACCAATGCCGATTTTCTTGTCACCTTTAATAAAGATATCGCCTCAGATTTCAACCTGAGCATTTCTGCCGGTGGTAACTATATGGTGCAAACTTACCGTGAGAAGTACATAGGATCTCAGGGAAATCCCGGTCTGATTGTGCCTGGTTTGTATAATGTCAACAATATTCCAATCAATGGTCGCGCAGTGAATAATTACCAGATGCAAAGGGCCATTTACAGCTTGTATTCAACGGCCTCATTAGGTTTTAAAGATCAGCTTTATGTTGATTTAACTGCAAGAAATGACTGGTCGAGTACGCTGCCCAGAGAAAACATGTCGTTTTTCTATCCTGCGGCTTCCGTAAGCTGGTTAGCTAATTATACGTTTAATCTTCCGCAAACCATTTCTTTACTGAAGTTAAGGGCAGGTATTGCACAGGTAGGTCTGGAAGCAAATCCCTATCAGTTGGAACAGGTACTGGGCTTTGGCCAGTGGGGATCAACTGTTACTGCCAATCTACCAGGCACCTTGCTGAATCCGACTTTGAAGCCTGAGCTGGCAACATCTATTGAGTATGGTATCGACTTCAACATGTTTGAAAACCGTTTGAGATTTGAAGGTACCTATTTCTCTATGGAAAACGAAAACCAGATACTGCGTTTAGGTACTCCAGCCTCTTCAGGATTTACCCAGAGGGATATTAATGCCGGTTTAATTGGTAGTAAGGGATGGGAGCTTTTAATTGGAGGTACCCCCATCAGCAATCGCAACGGCTGGAATTGGGATATATCTGCCAACTTCGCAAGATTCAGAACAAGAGTACTTGAGTTGTCCGATGGCATTGACTTCATCACCCTGTGGGAAGACAACAATGGTGGTGCTCAAACCTACGTAGGTGAGCAAATAGGTGATCTCTACAGCCGTGGTTTTGCCTATGTTGAAGATCCTAATTCTCCATATTATCGCTGGCCAATTCTTGGAGGAGGCACCAGAACCTGGATAGCCAATAACGACAGAGATGCCCGGGTAAAAGTCGGCAATTTTAACCCTGATGTCTTGATAGGAGTTCATACTACACTTAGCTATAAGCGATGGACACTTAATGCCAGCTTTGATGCAAGACTTGGAGGTCAGTTTCAATCATTTACTTATCGATATGGTGGATCAAACTGGAAAGATGGTCGTCAGAAGGATTTGCTTATACCAGGAAGCCTTTACAGTCCTGAAGAACTCGTTGAACTGTTGAAATCAGATCCTGAAAAATACATCATTCCACAGAATGGATGGTACCCAAGGGTAGGTGGTTACTCAGCTGCTGAAGGTGGATTTGTAACTGACAATGGTGGTAGTTCTGTAGTTTCAGATGATGGTGGTTTTATACCTGGCGTTATCATTGGCCCGGATGGTGAATACCAAGAATATCTTGGTGGCCCGGGTACTGACTATTGGCCTATGTCACGTTTGTTTGCCTGGTCTTTTAATCAGCAGGTAACCTTTGATGCAGATTTTCTTAAATTGAGAGAACTTTCCATTGGATATAATATCCCCAATTTTGGTGGATTTCGCAATGCGAATTTTTCGGTCTACACCAGAAACCTGATTCTATGGACAGCAGCCGGCATTGGTATCGATCCGGAACGTGCCTTCCAGGTACAGGGTGGAAGACAAGGAGATACAGCTAATTCATTCCGCCAGGGTCTTGAGCTGCAGAATGTCCTTCCATGGACAGTTCCAATTGGATTCAGATTGAATTTTACATTTTAAGTAAATTGAAATTAAAAAATACAGATATGAAGAATTTCAAATTCATATACAAATTCATGTTGATCGCCAGTTTGATTGTCATGAACTCTTGTGTGGATGAGTTGGTGGAAATGAACCAAAACCCCAATGGAATCGACCCGGCCAATGCCAACCCTAACCTGTTAATGTCATCGGTTTTGAGTAGTGTAGCTACTACTTACAATAACCTGGGTTACGGCAATATTGCAGGCACCATACAGCACACGCAAAAAGACGGATGGTGGACGAGCCATAATGTTTATGACTGGGGTCCATCTGACTGGAATAACTGGTATGGCTTTTTGAGAAGTAATGATCTTATGATGCGACGTGCCGATGATCTTGGTTATTCTTTCCACAAAGGTATAGGACTCGTAATGAAAGCCTTTATCTATGGCAATATTACCGATATCTGGGGTGATGCTCCATATACAGAGGCTATGAGAGGTAATACCGATGTTTTGTTTCCACGCTTTGATAGCCAGGAGGTAATTTATCAGGGAATAATCAATGACCTGTTGGAGGCCGATGCTTTATTGGCTACAGGTAATACCACGGGGATGTCAAATTCCAATGATTTTTATTTTTCGGGAAATATCACCCGCTGGAGGCAGTTTGCCAATTCACTGTTGCTGCGATACTACATGAGGATTTCAGAGAAGTTACCTCAGGTTGCCAGAGCAGGTATTGAGAGCGTTTATCAGTCTGGTAACTACATTCAGGTAAACACAAACGATGCTACCATGCCATACCTGGGTAATGTTTCTGCTGATTCATGGCCTGAAAATACCGCACAGGTTACCGATGCATCTGGCTTCAGGAGAATCAAACCCTGCCAGACATTGGTTAATAAATTACTGGAATATGATGACCCCAGGACCAGGGTTTGGATAAGACCGGTTCATTGCAGATGGGTTGCTGATGAAACCCTCGATGTCGCTATAGATCCTTTTATCAGGGAAAATGGCCAGTACATGCCCTTAGGTGAATCATTCAGAAGGTCATTCCTGGATGCTGAATATATGCAGAGAATAGCTGCTGGTAATGTTTACACACGTCATTTCAATCCTATTCTCAAAGCTGCTAATCCTGAATTGGCCAACGTGATAATAGACACCAATGAAATTGTGGGTGTTCCTGCCGGTGCAGTTACCCCCGATGGGCATAACTTAAATCCTACCGTGGGTCAGATTATCGAAAATCAACATGTGTCGCAGTTGGCTGACATTTACAGACAACCCAGAGGTCCATTATTGAGCGCAAGGCTGATTTCGGCTGCGGAGTCTTACTTCATACTTGCAGAGGCAGCTTCAAAGGGATGGAATGTAGGAAATGCCGAGGCGCATTATTATGCTGGTATTCAGCAATCTTTAAATACCTGGGGTGTTGGTAATGAGTTTGCTGATTATATCGCCAAACCTGGTGTAGCATTTAGTGCAGCTACTGCTTTAAATCAAATAATGGAACAAAAGTGGATAGCCAGCTGGACGGTACCGGAAGCTTGGTTTGATTGGAGAAGAACTGGTTTGCCAAGTCTTCAGGCCGGACCAGCTTCGCTGGAGGCTTATGTAGCTGTTCGTTTTCCATATGGCAATAATGAGATTAATTTCAATAATGAAAATGTATTGACTGCGGTTTCCAGACTTGAAAATACGCTTGATGCTGAAGCAAGAGTTGGCCCAAATAATCAATGGGCAAAACCCTGGATTATCCAAGGAACGGGTAAACCCTGGTAAGCTAGATACCCTATTTATTGCTTAGAAGCATTTATCAGAAAGGCCGGTAACTTTGTTACCGGCCTTTTTTTTGTTTTAATGCCAAATTCCGGAAGTCTCAATAATCCAGCTTTTCAATTGCTTGAAGGAAAAATCTATAATTACAGGTCTTTTCTGAGGAGAAGCCCGATAAAAATTTTGTGCAACATTTCCAGTGCCGCTTATACAAATTTAATATCATATACACCTGAGCTTCTCATTTAAAAGTTTATTGCCTTTAGAAAATCAAAATATCAGTTACCACAACATTCAGGTATTCAGCTTTAAACTGCCTCTTGCATTAAGTCCTTTTGACTTTCCCATTACAGGCCTTTCAACTATAGTGTATCTTTAAAATTGCATTAAACTAATACATGCTTTCCGGGCAACATCAGCTAATTCGAAAATAGGTCAAATTCATTTCTTTGATAAAGTTGACATATCCCTATAAACATAAATATAAAAGGTAAAATAACAAAAATACAAAACATGTTATATAAATTAAAAAAAAGCCTATAAGTATAATTTATGTTTTGTATTTGTACTTAGCTCTTTAACTTTTATATCTATTAGGTTGAATGTCAAACCTAAATACGCATCTGGAAAAAATATAATTAGTTTCATTTTGAAAGTCACAAAAGAAGCAGTAAGAGATTCGATCTAAATTAAAAAAGCCTTAAAAATAAAAAAAAACGATATAATGGATAGTCAGTTTTAGTGGGTGCTTGGTATTATAACTGATTAGTACAATTGTAGCATATTGTATGATGGGCTGATAATAAAAAAATAGACGATTTCTGTTTTACAATTTTTGAGTTAAGACATAATATATTTTTGTTTTCAGGTCATTCAGTATGTTGTTTCAAATGCCATTAATATATTTATTAAATTAATATAAATATAAAATATGGTTAAATAAATTAGATTAGTTCGTTTTCGTTATCCCGTCATTAACCAGACGGGTTAATGAAAGTATTCCTGGGTTTCAATTTTTCTCATTGTTTAAAATATAATTATACAAAGGAGAGACTGTTGTTCATTATCTGTTTGATTACCAGGTAGCAGGCTATGAGCTTGAAGATGGATGGATTGTAAAAAATTAAAATGTAGCCTATGGTGTGACCTATTGTCCCCGCAACCCAAAATGCCAAGAGGTATTTATCTAAAAATTATTTTTAACTAATCAAATTTTATTATGTGTACCAAGATTACTATCACAAGGGCAATGCAACTGTTTTCAGCTGTATTGTTTTTGTCTCTGATACCATTGAATAGTCTGTGGGCATCAGAAAATCAGGGAGTCATTGATAATGATGAGCTGGAGGTTATGCAAACAAGAACCGTATCAGGCAAGGTAACATCTATGTTAGATGATACAGGTATGCCTGGTGTAAATGTAATCATTAAAGGAACCCAGACGGGTACCATTACAGATGTATCAGGTAATTATTCCCTGGATATCAGCGGTGATAATGTTGTACTTGTTTTTTCATACATTGGTTTCAGGCAAGAGGAGATTTCGGTAGGTACCAGATCTGTAATCAATGTAAGTCTGGCAGAAAGCATCGAGGCACTTCAGGAAGTAGTTGTTACGGCCCTGGGCATCGAGAGAGAGAAAAGATCGTTGGGTTATTCGGTTGGCGAAGTTGATGGCCGTGACCTGGGAATTGTGGGTCAGGAAAATGTTGTTGCAGGTCTTGCGGCCCGGGTGCCTGGTGTGACCATCAATCAAACCAGTGGTGCCGGATCGTCGGTAAGTGTTGTGATCCGTGGTATTACATCCCTTACTACTGACAATCAGCCATTATTTGTTGTGGATGGCGTACCCATGTCTAATTCCTTGAATAATATGCAAACCATGGGTGACAGGAACCAGGTGGATTATGGAAATGCCATTTCTGACCTTAATCCCGACGACATTGAGACCATGACTGTATTAAAAGGCCCCAGTGCAGCAGCCTTGTATGGTTCAAGGGCTGGTAATGGCGTTATCCTTATTACGACAAAGCAAGGTAAACGAGGACAGGGAATGCAGGTAAATGTATCCTCAAATACGGTATTCGAATATCCTGTTAAGTTTCTTGATTTCCACTATAAATATGCTTCTGGTAACCGTACGACCATTATAGATGAGAGATCATCTTACTGGACAGGCTTGCCATTGGATCAGGGTAACCTGGCGCCGCAGTGGAACAGCCCATTGGATGAAAATGGCAATCGCATTCCTACAGAGCTGCGGTCTTATCCAGATAATATGCGCAATTTCCTTCAAACGGGTATAACGTCGACCAATACCATTGGTTTGACAGGCTCTACGGATAAGGCTACCTACCGTTTTTCATATACAAATATGACCAACCAGGGTATGGTACCCAATTCAGATTTGTATAGAAATAACATTTCTGCAAATACAACTTATGACATTAGTAATAAATTAAAATTGAGTACCAGCATTAACTGGGCGAGAACACATTCAAACGACAGACCTGCTACAGGTAACAGGGGCGCCAATCCACTTGAAGCGGTGTATAATTACCCTCATGTAGATGTAAGGGAACTGCGCGATTACTGGATGCCTGGTCAGGAGCAAATTATGCAGCGAAATGTTGAAGATAATCAGGACAATCCATACTTTTTAGCTTATGGTGTAACCAATGCCTTTATGCGTGACCGCATTTTTGGTAATGTTCGTTTAGATTATCAAATCAATGAGAACTGGTCGGCCTTTGCCAGGGTAATGCACGATTCATATAATGAAAAAAGGGAGACTAAAATGCCCTGGAGCTATACCCGTGAAAACAGAGGAGGATATTTTCTGGAAGACCTTCAAAGGCAGGAAAATAACATAGATTTTCTTATAACTTATGATAAGAAGCTATCGCAGGATTTTAGTTTGAATGTATCAGGTGGATCTAACTTTATGATTCAGCGTTTTGAAAATCACTTTACCGGAACTGACAGAAATGCCGGACTTATAGTACCTGGTTTATATCGTCTCGACAATATTCCCAGGTCAGGTTTGCTTGCCAATAACTGGTACCAGCAACGCTCAATCTTTAGTGTCTATGGTATGGCCTCTCTGGGTTTTAAAGATCAGTTATATCTTGATTTAACTGCCAGAAACGACTGGTCTAGTGCATTGCCGCCAGACAACCGATCGTATTTTTATCCATCTGCCTCTCTGAGCTGGTTGGCTAACTATACATTTAACTTGCCACAAAATATATCAATGCTGAAGTTCAGGGCAGGTTGGGCACAAGTTGGTAATGATACCGATCCATATCGCCTTTCACCGGTTATGACTACCGGAAACTGGGGTAACCTTATCACAACTGGAATTCCAGGTACCTTGCTCAATCCGAATTTGAAGCCTGAAATTGCTACTTCAACAGAATTAGGTCTTGATTTCAGTATGTATGAAAATCGCCTGAGGTTTGAAGGAACCTACTTCTATATGGAAAATGCCAATCAGATTCTGAGTGTTCAAACACCTACCTCATCAGGTTTTGGCCAGAAACTTATCAATGCAGGTTTACTAACAAGCCAGGGTTGGGAAGTAATGTTTGGTGGTACACCTTTGCGCAACCAAAATGGCTGGAACTGGGATGTGAATGTTAACTTTACCCGTTTCCGTACCCGCGTTGCAGAACTGGCTGACGGCATCGACTTCATCACCCTTTGGGAAGACAACAATGGTGGTGCCCAGACCTATGTAGGCGACCAGATTGGCGATTTGTACAGCCGTGGTTTTGCTCATGTTGAGGATCCTAATTCAGAATATTACCGCTGGCCTATCCTTGATCAAAACGGAAAGTGGATTCCCAATAATGACAGAGATGCCAGGGTAAGGGTTGGGAATTTCAATCCTGATTTTATGATGGGCATGCAAACTACCCTTAATTATAAAAGATGGACACTGGGCGCCAGTTTCGACTTGAGAATGGGTGGTGATTTCATGTCATTTACTTACCGTTATGGAGAGTCTAACTGGAAATCACAACGTCAGATCGACAATCTGATACCTGGTATGCCCGACAATCCGGAGGCCATGGCAGCCTTACTAAGGTCTGATCCTGATAGATATATTATTCCTCAGAATGGTAATTTCCCAAGGGTTGGAGGTTATACACAGGAAACCGGTGGTTACTGGAACGACAATTTCGGATCACCCATTGAAGCTTATGACGGTGTATTTATACCAGGGGTACAAATAGGGCCCGAAGGCGAATACATAGAACATCTGGGAGGAGATAATACGGTTATTTTCCCGGCATCCAGACAATTTGCATGGAATTACAACCAGCAAATTACCTTTGATGCTTCTTTCCTCAAGTTGAGAGAACTTTCACTCGGTTATGATATCCCCAATTTTGGAGGATTCAGAAATGCCAACTTCTCTGTTTACACGCGTAATGTGCTGTTATGGACCGCAGCAGGTATTGGTATTGATCCGGAGAGAGCCTTTCAGTTTCAAGGCGGTCGTCAGGGTGATTCAGCAAACCTGTTCCGTCAGGGTATTGAATTACAAAATGTAATGCCCTGGACAATACCTGTTGGTTTCAGAATTAATTTCACATTATAGTAGGAATCAAAATATTATCAATATGAAAAATTTTAAATTATTCAGTAAACTGTTTGTGATATTCAGTCTGGTGGTTTTTACCGCTTGCGAAGATTATTACACAGAAATGAATCAAAACCCTAATGGGGTCGATTTGGCGGCGGCAAATCCCAACCTGATGATGACCGGGATTATGCAGTCTGCAGCCCGTTCTTACCTCGGATTGGGTTATGGAAATCTTGCAGGTGCTATGCAACATACCCAAAAAGACGGATGGCACAGTTCGCATAATGTATATGACTGGGGACCAACCGACTGGACAGGATGGTACAATATGCTCAGAGATACCGAATTTATGTTAAGGCGTTCACAAGAACTGGAATGGGATTTTCACGAAGGTATCGCTCTAACAATGAAAGCGTTTATTTTTGGAAATGTTACCGATTTCTGGGGTGATGCACCTTATACTGAAGCGCTACAAGGCGAAAGCGATCTTGTAAATCCCAGATTTGATCCTCAGGAGGTTATTTATACTGGGATAATCGATGACCTGAATGCCGCAGTACAGAAATTCGCAACCCGCAATACACTGGGTTTAATTTCACAAAATGATATTTATTATGGAGGCAATGTTGAACGCTGGGAGCGATTCGCCAATTCACTTTTACTTCGATACTATATGAGATTATCTGAAAAAATGCCATCCATAGCGCAGCAAGGTATTGAAAGAATTTATGCCAGTGGAGTTTTTATGCAATCGACAGCTGATGATGCCAATATGGATTTGCTGGGAAATATTTCGCAGGATTCATGGCCGGAAAATGTAGTGCAATCCAGCAGTGCAGGTTCAGAATTCAGAAGAATAAAGCCATGTGCTACCCTGGTAGGTAAATTGTATGAATTGGATGATCCAAGACTGCGTACCTGGTTCAGGCCCGTGCATTGCCGTTGGGTGGAAGACCCAACTTTGCCCACTGCCATTGATGAGTTTATCAGAGAAAATGGTGTTTTATTGGAAGGACGAAGATCATTCCTTGATATTCAATACATGGATCGCATAGCTGAAGGAAATGTCTATACCCGTCATTTTAATCCTGCTTTAAAAGCAGCTGATCCTGTACTGGCCAATGTTCCCATAGATACACGCGAGATTGTAGGTATTCCTCCAGGCCTGGTAACTCCTGATGGATTTAACCTAAACCCAACAGTGGGCCAAACCATAGAGAACCAACATGTTTCTCAGTTGGCAGATATGTTCCGCCAGGCAAGTGGTGAGTTTTTAAAGGCCAGAATCCTTTCGGCTGCCGAAGTTCATTACATTTTAGCAGAAGCGGCGATCAGAGGTTGGTCTGTAGGAAATGGCCAGCAGCATTACGAAAAGGCGGTAGAACTTTCACTGCAAATGTGGGGATTGGGCAACGAGTATGGTAATTATATCAATAATGCCGGTGTTGCTTATACTGGAAACATAGAGCAGGTTCTTAATCAAAAGTGGATCGCCAGCTGGACTTCAGCTGCGGAATCATGGAATGATTTCAAAAGAACCGGATATCCTCAAATTCAGGCAGGTCCTGCTTCAAGATATCCTGCTGTAGCGGTAAGATTCCCCTATGGCAATGATGAAATCAATTATAATAACCGCAATACCATTGAAGCGGTAGGCAGGCTGGAAATTACACAATTCGGCCAGGAAATAGGAGATAACAACCAATGGGCTAAACCCTGGTTAATGCAGGGAACAGGCAATCCTTGGTAATTAATTAGTTAACTTTAATAAAAAAAGCTGTTTCTATTACTGAAACAGCTTTTTTTATTACCCCAAATTTTCAAGTCTGTTTTCAAGGTCTCTCAATAGCAAACTATGCATTTCTGCCGGGCTGTATCCTTGTTCCTTTGAAATCCTAAGCAAATCTCGGCTTTCAATTTTCATCCGCTTTTTACCTGAAGGGGTAGAAACTTCTTTGGCATTAACTTTACCATATATTGTATCGAACTCAAGTAATTCTCTTTTCAGTTCGTATCTTTTTACCGGAAAATAACGAATACCTATCGATGATGTTTTCTCCAATATTACGTTTGCCAGCATTTCTTGTTGGCCAGACTGACACATTACGTTTAAAATGAAGCCCGGTCTTCCTTTTTTCATGATCACCTGTTGAAGATAGACATCCAGCGCTCCTTGTTCGTAAAGTGATTCCTGAAATTCCATACCCAGGTATTCAGCCGGAAAATCATCTATATTGGTTTGTAAGACCATTATTTCATCTTTTTTTTGAGCCGGTTCGCATAGACTTAACCTGAGTGTATTGGGAATTTCAAAATCTTTTTCTCCCGGCCCATAACTTGTTTTTGTCTCAGTAAGTACTGGCATATCAAAGACTGGTTTGAGATATTTGAGAATAGCCGCACCCGTTGGTGTAGTCATTTCACCTTTTTGATCACCGGGATATGCCGGTATACCATGCAGTAACATTTGAGTAGCCGGACAAGGCACCGGCAAGCGGCCATGTTCGGTCATGGCAAAACCAAATCCTGTGGCTACCGGGGTTGAGTAGGTCTTTTCAATGCCCAGCTTGTCGAGCAGCCACGCTGTGCCAACGATATCCATGATAGAGTCAATTGCCCCAACCTCGTGAAAGTGAATTTTTTCCAAGGGAATGCCATGGATCAGAGACTCTGCCTCTCCCAACAACAGGAAAATCTGCTTTGCAATTTCTTTGGTGCCGGAAGAAATATGACCTTGCTCAATGATTTTATAAATGTCTTTTAAATGCCGGTGGTGGTGGTGTTGATGGCGATGTGTTTCATGATGGCTATGCTTATGTTCATGGGTATGGTCATGTATGTGCGGATGCTCATGGCCTGTGTTGTGGTGATGATGATCATGATCATGTTGGTGACCGGCTTTTTTCTGTAATTTTTGACCGGAGGCTTCAGCTTCATTTTTTATATCGCGAATCTTTACATGTTTACAGGCAATACCGGTTTTAATCACATCACACACCTCCACAACAACTTCATTTTCTAGATGAAGTAAAGAGGGTAGTTTTTTTATTTCCTCATAGGCATTGGCCAAACCAGACAATGCACCCAGAAACATATCACCGCTCATACCGGCGAATGCTTCAATTTTTAATATTTTACTCACGTAACTATTTTGTTATTTGTTGAATTTTATGATCAATGGCTTTAAGGATTCTGAAGGCAGCGATGGCTGCACCGTAGCCATTGTCGATGTTCATTACCATAATGCCATTGGCGCAGCTTCCCAGCATCGATTCCAGTGCCGATTTACCACCTTCGGCCACGCCATAGCCTATAGCCGCCGGTACGGCTATGATCGGTTTAGAAACCAGCCCGCCAAGCACAGTTGGAAGGGCACCTTCAAAACCTGCCACCACAATAAGGATATCAAATTTTTGAAGGGTATCCAAGATGCTTAATATGCGATGCAAGCCGGCCACGCCCACATCCTGAAAGGTTTCAGCTTCGATACCCAAAAATTTCAGTGTATAAAGGGCTTCATTGACCACATACTCATCAGAGGTACCGGCAGAAATCACGGCTACTTTACAATCGCTTTTAATCTGCCTGGGTTTTCCTATGATACATGCTCCTGATGCCGGATCATATTCAATAAGGTGATGGCTGAACTGAGATTGAATCTCGGCAAACTTATCATCTTGCAGGCGGGTTATGTATGCGCAACCATGTGCTTCCAGTAATTTTTGAGAAATGTTTATAAGGCTTTGTGTGTCTTTATTTTTGCCGTAAACAACTTCGGGAAATCCCAGCCTGTCAAGTCGGTTGAGATCGAGAAAAAAATTATTTTCCATTTACCAATACTCTGTTTAATTTTCCTGAAACAAAGCCTTCTTCATCAATTTCGGTATTCGTAAATCCAAATGATTTTAATTTCTCATCAATAACTGTGTAGAGGCTTTTTAGCTCTTTGATCCGGTTTGAAGGCACTTCCAATCTGGCTGTTCCCTGATTATATCTCACCCGGGCATCAGTAAATCCCTTTTCATAGAGAAGTTCTTCGGCATTTTCTACCATCCGGAGTTTTTGAATGGTAATGGACTCTCCATATGGGAAACGACTGCTCAGGCAGGGACTTGCGGGTTTGTCCCAGACAAATAAGTTGAAATGTTTGGCCAGTTCGCGTATATCTTCTTTAGTAAGTTTACAATCGGCAAGCGGACTTAACACATCATTTTCGTTGGCAGCCTGGATGCCAGGTCTGTAATCTCCAAAATCACTGTAATTGTTGCCATTTAATATCTTATATCCCTTAAATTGATTTTGCATGAGGCCAATCAATTCGCTGTACAATGCTGATTTGCAAAAATAACAGCGGTTTATCGGATTAGAGGCATAGTTTTCATCTTCAATTTCACGGGCATCAACTACTTCAAGTTGAATGTCGTAATGTGCACAAAATCTGCGGGCATCGTGTAAGTCGCGGAGTTTCAGACTGGCTGAGTGAGAAATCACGGCAATGGCTTTTTCTTTACCCAAAAATTTTCGTGCAAGGAAAGCAACCAGGCAGGAATCAACACCGCCTGACAAGGCAACAATAACTTTTTCCTGCTTGTCAAACCAAAATGACAAATTATCTAAATGCACTTCTGATGTAGCGTTTTTATCCATATTGTTTTAAGCCAGCATATATGAGGATGCATCAAATATAGCGATTTAGAGGCTATGCATCAACGTATGGTATACATAATTGTACAACGACTGAAGGGGGTCTATGGTTTATACTGCCTATTTGAATATGGTCTTTATTAATGGATGATTTTCTCTATTCTGGTTTTCATACGGCTATGTTGTCGGGAATTTTCAATTTTTCTTTCGACAAAACCAATATAAAAAGTTTTGCCAGAATCCTTGAGCAGGGGCTGAGAATCCTGCATTCTGCCAAAACTGAAAACGACCATACCATCATCAGAAGCAATTCCCTTTTCAGAATCACCCATATATGAGAAGGTATCCAGAAAAATGTCTGGTTTTTCCATGGCGATAAATAATATTCTTCTGGTTTCGATATCTCCGAAGTATATCCACCACCAGTTTGCATAAATCATATCATTTTTATGAAAGTCATTAATGTCGAATCTCGGGCCGCCAAGATTAGTACCCCAGTATTTCTTTTCAGGCACAAAACTCCCGGCAATTGGCCCATGGTACATAAAGGAATAACGATTTTCGGGATCAACACGATCCATGGTAACGGTAGCATGATTTTCATAAAAGACCCAGGTCCATTCCCAGTTACCGGTCATGGCTATTGTTTTAATGGATCGTTTGTTAAGAAGAATGCTCACACATTTTTTTCGACCCGGATGTCCTGCACCGCTGTCTTCTTTTGTATAAACAAATTTTGGAAGACCGCGATACGAAGATGCGGCAGATCCTGGAAAGGTGTCCCAGGGGTCTCTTTTAAAATCTACCCAATCTTTACCATCGCGATCGATGATACTTGAAAAGCCTCCTCCAAATTTGTCATAAAAATAGGTAGCCGACCTGGTTTTGATGACAAAATGCGGCACGCCCAGGTATGTTTCTTCTACAATTTCTAGCGAAAGAGCAGGTAAACACACCATTGAGAACAGAATACCAGATAAAATTTTTCTCATAATTCTAAAAAATAGCCCGTCAACCAGGTGCGGGTTACTTTGAGAATTTGAAAATTGAATAAAATTTGAGAAAAAACCAATTAAAAAGGCCTAAATTAAAAAATAAGAGACTGATTTATTAGTCAGTCTCTTATTTTCAAAATTCGATTTCAACCTGATTGTTGAGTATGTCTTCCAGAGTTTCACGCTTTCTTATGAGAAAAGCTTTGCCTTCATACAGCATAACCTCTGCTGGTCTAAATCTCGAGTTGTAATTCGAAGCCATGCTAAAACCATATGCACCGGCATTTTTTATAGCCAGAATATCACCTTCCCGAATTTCACTCATCCGACGGTCAAGTCCGAAAGTATCGGTTTCACAAATGTATCCGACAACGGTATATATCCTTTTTACGCCGTTTGGGTTTGAAATATTAACAATTTCGTGATAGGCTTCATACATCATAGGACGGATAAGGTGGTTCATCCCCGAATCCACACCGGCAAAGACGGTGGCAGGAGTGGTTTTAATCACATTTGTTCTTACCAACAGCACGCCTGCTTCGCTTACCAGAAATTTGCCGGGCTCAAACCAAACTTCCAGTTTTCTCCCATAGTTTTTGCAGAAGGCTTTAAATGCCTTGCCGAGCTTAGCTCCAAGCTCATGAATGTCAGTAGTAACGTCACCTTCCTGGTAGGCCACTTTAAACCCACTGCCAAAATCGAGAAATTGAAGGTCGGGAAAATCATAGGCCGCTTCAAATAAAATATCAGCACCTCTGAGAAATACTTCGGCATCCAGAATATCGGAACCTGTATGCATGTGCAAACCGATTACTTTCACTTTATAATTGTGAATAACTCTTAAAAGATGACGCATTTGAAGTATGGAAATGCCAAATTTAGAATCGACATGTCCGGTACTGATTTTTTTATTTCCTCCTGCCATAATATGAGGATTGAGCCGAATGCAAACGGGTACCGAATCCCTGAATTCGTTTCCGAAATGCTCAAGTATTGAAATATTGTCAATATTGATGACAACCCCCAGATTTACAGCCTCCTTGATCTCACTAAAGGAAACGCAATTAGGTGTAAACAATATTTCGGAAGGTTTATAACCGGCTTTTAATCCTATCAGCACTTCTTGTATGGATACTGCATCAAGTTCGGCACCTTGTTTGCGCATGAGTTTAAGCACAGATAAATTACTGAGGGCCTTACATGCAAACTTTATTTTCATGTTCATGTCAGGAAAAGCTGATTTCAGCTCCTCGATTCTGCCAGTGATTTTAGCAGCATCGTAAACGTATAAAGGCGTACCAAATTCTCCTGCTAAATCCAGAGCATCAATCCCCTGGATTGTATAGCGATTGTTGATTATTTCCATTTACTATATAAGAATAAAAACTTTTGTATCAGAAGCACGAAGACTTTGATAGAAGCGCAAAAATAGTACATAGTAACTACAATTCCATTTTAATTTTAATATCCTCTATAAAGAGATACAGATGAATATTATCCGATGCCCTTTCGAGACTTTTGCAGGATCATATTTTGATCGCATACACACGCGCTTTAATCGTTAAAAATCGTTAAAATTATATAAGCAAAAGACAAAAGAACTAATTTTGGTATATGATAGAGAGAAAGCTTAAATGGATCATCGTTTTAATGAGTACGGCCCTGATCGGTTTGGTGAGCTTTCAAATGTACTGGTTTAAAAGTGCCATCAAAATAAGTGGTGAGCAATTCAGGCAGGATGTGCACAATGCGCTGGGTACGGTTACCGACAGGCTCGAACAACAGGAAGTATTGTTTACTGCAGCCAAAAAGCTCAAAATTGCACAGGGAGATGTTACGGTCGTAGGGCTCGACAGCATAAGATTTATCAGTAAAAACCCACATGCAGAAGGAAAAGATAAGATTTTTTACACAGATGAATCTATCCAGGCTTTGTTTCTTGGCACCGACACAATTATGCTGGGAGATCCTAATTTTCAATTTGAATTCGAGAGCTCAGTAGATCAGGCTGCTTATGAGGGCCAACTGATAGATGAAGATGTACTTATTGAAATAAAGCGCTTTAAATCAAGAATCGATTCCATCGAATATTATGATTCGGCTATGCGGGAACGCATTCAAAAAGTACAGGAGAAATCTCAGATGGTTACGGTGGTACTCAATGAGCTGTTTTCAAAGGAGCGCAAAATCAATAACCGTATTTCTAAAGATCAGCTTGAGCGATTGCTTGCCCATACACTTGAACAACGCGGCATTGATATAGATTTTTATTTCGGGGTATATGACGCCGGTGAAAATGCCTTACTTCTTTCCAATGCGTCTTATGACCAGGATAAATTGATCAAAACAGAATTCAGAATCGGATTATTTCCAAGGGACATTATCGCGCATGACAATCTGTTATTGCTGTATTTTCCAAGCCAGCAAAGTTTTTTAATCGGTAAAATATGGTTTTCTCTTTTTTCTTCTGTTTTACTCATGATGATAATTGTTTTTTGCTTTGGTTATGCGGTTTATATCATTCACCGGCAAAAAAAATTGTCGGAAATTAAAAATGATTTCATCAATAATATGACCCATGAGTTTAAAACGCCGATATCTACTGTATCGCTTGCATGTGAAGCGCTGCGGGACCGGGAAATAAATGCAGACCAGCATATGGTTAGAAGGTATCTGGGTATTATTAATGATGAGAATCAAAGAATGGGTATACAGGTAGAGAAAGTTTTACAAATGGCACAGCTTGAGCGGAAGGATTTTAAGTTGAAAATGGAGGTGGTTGACATCCATGATATCATTAATAAGGCCCTTCATAATATAGAGCTGCAAATAGAAAAAAGGAGTGGGGTAGTATCGAAGCAGTTAAAAGCAAAGCAGACCGGGGTTATGGCCGATGAAATGCATCTTACCAATATTGTGTACAACCTCCTCGACAATGCAAATAAATACTCCAGAGAGGCGCCTGAAATTGAAATCACTACCGAAGACATGGATAATAAAATTTGCATCAGTGTTTGTGATAAAGGAATCGGTATGTCAAAAGATGTAATTGGAAAGATTTTTGATAAATTTTACAGGGTACCTACCGGCAATCTTCACGATGTAAAAGGCTTCGGACTAGGGCTTGCCTATGTAAAAACCATGGTAGAAGCCCACGGAGGCACTATACAGGTAAGCAGTACAATGCATAAGGGAAGTAAGTTTCAGGTGATAATACCAAATCTCAATGGGAAAAGTTAAAATTTTGCTGGTGGAAGATGATGCAAATCTGGGTCAGGTTTTGTCTGAATATTTAACCATGAAAGGTTTTGAGGTGCAACTGTGCGAAAATGGGGAAGAAGGTTTCAAAGTGTTTAAATCTTATGACTTTGATTTATGTATTCTGGATATTATGATGCCCAGGATGGATGGATTTACCCTGGCCAGACAAATTAAACAAATTAATGACCAGGTTCCATTGATTTTTCTTACGGCAAAATCGATGAAAGAGGATGCAATCAAAGGCCTTAAACTCGGAGCAGATGATTATATAACCAAACCCTTTAGTATGGAAGAGCTTTTGTTGCGCATCCATGCCATAATTCGTCGTGTAAGACAAATGCCAGGGGAGCCTGATTCTGAAGTTAAGAGCTATGAGCTGGGTAAGTTTATCTATTATACAGACAGCAGACGGCTGGTCAAAGATGAAGAAGAAGTAACACTTACAACCAAAGAGGCGGGATTGCTTGAACTGCTGTGTTTATATAAAAATAAAACCTTGCCGAGGTCTTTTGCTTTAAAAAAGGTTTGGGGAGACGACAGTTATTTTAACGCCCGCAGTATGGATGTCTACATTGCCAAGATCAGAAAGTATCTCAAATCAGAAGAAAATATTAAAATTATTACAGTGCATGGTGAGGGATTTAAACTCATTGATGAAGCTATATAAAAAAACCCGGTTTATACAAACCGGGCTTTTCTCTTTTAATCATCAAAAATTAACCTAAATTAAAACTCCCAAAGGTCGTGTTCAATTTCTATCAATTCTTCTTCTATTTGCTGTGATCGTATGAGCGCAGCTTTAGGATCCAAATAAATATCCTGAATTTGATCATCTCCAGGATTGGATACCTTATAGATTCTGGCATTAAATAATCTGAGAAGAAATGCATCTGCCATATTAAGGTGTTTGGAAGTGTTTTGTCGATTATACCAGATGGCCCTGTCGGGCATACTTCTGAATAGTTGCTCCAAATCTTTGTATTTAAATACAGCAATAGTTTTTTCAAGTCCCGTTGCGGTTTCATCGGCGGGGATTACCATCTCTACAGATTGAATATCGAAATACAATCTGGAACGAACTTTGTCAAAAATCATATCTTCCTGTATTTTTAAAAGATACAATTGATTGGCAAAATAATAGTTGGGGCCACTGGCAGAAGCACTACCCGTATCGTCACCCCATCCATTGTCGGCCGGGCCTGCGCCCCATCCACCACCACCGGCATCCGGAGCTCCAAAATTATCTTGTCCGTCACTTATCAGAAGATTCTCAAAAAACTGTTCTTTAGACATTCTTTTGTTGAGAGAATCATCCTGATATGGATACAATAAGCCATCGCCAACTGCTTCCATAATTATTCTGGTGATTTCATTACTCTTCGAAAAGAATGGCAAATTCTGCTTTTCCCTTAAGTCCATCCTTCTCCAAACGGTATGTTTAAAATGCTGATGGTAATCCTGTATTGGGTATACAGAGTTTTCATTGTATCCTCTGGCAGCTTCCTGGGCTGATACTTCCGGCATCAGAAGCACAGCGAGGGAAAATAATACTAACACAAATTTTTTCATAACACTGTTTTTTATCAATTGCCCTTGAGGTAATTAGTTTATGGGTACCTGCTTAACTCTTAGGCCCATAGGTATATTGATGGATTCCCTTTCGTTTCGGAAATTCATTCTTTGCACTTCTTTGACTTCTATCACAATACGATCGCCGGCCCTTGCCTGTGAAACGAATGCTGCGATATTAGCATCAGGGCCATTGGCTTTGATGCTTTGCAGTGGCCGTGAACCTCTGGCCAGTGTGATTTCCCAATCGGTAACCCTGTACCTGGCATCATCTGGCAGAGCTTCTTTAAAACTTTGATCAGCAATGGCGTCCAGTGTCAGGGTTCTCAATGTTGTAAGTTGGTTATGGGCTACACCCCTCTTTTCATCAACTGCCTGTCCACCAGCTTTTAGCTGGATATCAGGGCTGGGTATTCTGTTAACCCTGAAGGTTTGCGTACCAATGAGCATTCCACCACTTGAAACCGAAAGCTCCACGCTAGGACTGTTGGGTATAATGGTAACCTGTCCTCTTTGCTGTCCTGCGATGGAAGTACCACCTTTCACACCAAAACTTGGGTTATAGGCCTGACCTAAAGCAGGTACCTGTACGTCGAGTTTATTTCCGCAATTGAGATAAAGCGCTTGTACAGAGGCTGACTGAATCTGAATTACCGGCTTGGCAACAAAGTATTCTATTTCCTGAGTGTAAACCTCATCGTTGATTTCAATTTCGGCTGTAAAGGTTTTCCTTGCGAGTCCGTCCTGATTGTAAGCGCCGGCTGAAGCAGTAAATTCTACCTGGCCAAAACCTTCATCATCTACGCTAAGCGGGTTGCCATCTAACTTCATAGTTGGAATAATTCCTGATGCAGAAGCAGCGATAAACATTTTTGCTTTATACCTTGCTCCGGCAGCTACTACTTGAGATTCTGGTAATACCATAGGCACGATTTTGTCAAATGCCACGTCTTTGGCGCCCACTTGCCTTGCCAGTTCATCGAGTGCCGAAGCTTCCATGTTGAGTACCTGGTTGATTAGCTGACTTACAGATGCCATACCGGCTGCAGTAGGTATACTCAGGAAGTACAATTCAGAAAAGTTCTTTTCTCGTTGATTACGCACTGTTCTGAAGTAAGGATCGTCTTTGGCATCGAGGGCAAATTGTTCAAATTCCCTGCCTGTTTGCGCGCTGAGGAAGTCTACATAGTCATTCAAGGTCTGCTGCAATTCCTTGCCTCTGCCTTGACGCACCATCATATTGGCAACCTCATCCATATCTTTTGGATTTTTGATTATACCTTCTTCATCGTAACCACCTGTCCGTTGGGCCATTTCTTCCCTTAATTCAAAACCATAGGTGATAACTTTACGGGTCTCGTCCCTTACCATTTTGGCTTTATCAAGCACATTTACATCTTCGACTCTGTTGCCTTTTTCATCAACAACGCTGGCAATTCTTGAAATGGTGCCATCATTTTTCTGGTCGTTGTCCTTAACTTGCTTTGCGAGCACATTGTCCAGGAATACAAACCTTTCCAGTACCGCGGAGTCGACGTTTAATGCCAATAGTGCAGTCAAAACCAGGTACATCATACCAATCATCTTTTGTCTTGGTGTTTCTTTGCCACCTGCCATAATTTCTTATATTTAAGGTTATTAAGCTTTCATAGCATTGATCATACCACCGTATATACTGTTAAGTTTGGTGAGATTGGTAGTTAATTTGCCAATTTCAGCTTTAAACTTTTCAGTATCATCAGATGCCTGGGAAATACTTTCCATAGTCTTGGTAAGGTTAGAATAAAATTTATTCATGTTTTTGATATGACTATTGGCATCATTGAGTTCCATTTCATACACAGCGTTGAGAGCTCCCAGATTTTTGGTTACAGCCTGAACCTGGTTGTGATATTCTTTGGCTTGATTTGAGGCATTTGATAATTCTGCTGTGGCTCCTTTAGAAGCATTTGCCATCTCCATCATGGAGTTTACACTTTCAACATAAGTTTTATTCATTTTGCTTATGTTTCCGGCAGCATTTTTCAATTCAAGATTGTAAGATTCGGTAGATTGAGCCACATCACCAAGTTTACCGATTTTCATAGTTGAATCGGCAAGGGTTCTCATTCCTTTTCCAAGGCTGTCGAGTAATTCTGGTCCTATTTTGGCAGAGCTCATCATGGCATCGAGTTTCTGGGTTACAGAATCTCCTTGCTGGATACCCTTTTGGGTACGTGACCTTGCAGGTCCGTCAAAATCTTCAGCAAGTTCGGGATATACCTTAGACCAATCTGGATCTTTATGTTTTGGTTCAAAGGCCGAAAGGAAGAAGATAATAGCTTCAGTACTCAGCCCAAGGCCCAGCATAAGGCCGGCTCCAGGCCAGTGAAGGATTTTAAACATGGCACCCGCGATTACAACAGAAGCACCTATACCGTATATTTTCGGCATTATAGAGCCGAAAAACAGTTCACTAAAACCACCTTTACGTTTACTCATTTTGAAATTATTTTTTAGGTTAGATTAAAAGATTCGATTTTGAAGATAGATTATTTTTCGATGTTAAAATTCTGTACCGGACGAACGCCCCAGGTGTGTCATAACACATCTGAATCCAATAAATGCCCGGGTAGAATCTTTATATTCATAAGTTCTTGTTCCGGTTTCCAGATAGTAAGCTACATCTTTCCACGAACCTCCTCTTATGACTTTTCTTGGTTCATTTTCATCGAAGTAGGTAGGGTTAAGGTCCCAAACCAGTGGAACTGATGCCGGATTGAAAGCGTCTTCACACCATTCGGAAACATTGCCGGCCATATCGTATAAGCCCCAGTCATTTGAGAAGAAACTGTACACAGGAGCTGTGTAGGCGAAGCCATCGTCGTAGTAGTTGCCTCTGCCAGGTTTAAAATTGGCGAGCATACAACCTTTGGCATTCCTTATATAAGGACCTCCCCATGGATACTTGGCCATATCTCTTCCACCACGGGCAGCATATTCCCATTCTGCCTCAGAAGGCAGCCTGAAGTTGGGCAAACCGGCTTCACCACGGCTTTCTCTGAAATCGTTGAGATAGTTGGTACGCCATGCAGCAAAAAGCCTTGCTGCTTCCCAACTTACACCCACCACGGGATAATTGTCAAATGCGGGGTGCTGGTAGTAGTAACTTACCATTGGATCGCCCATGTGATGGGCAAAATCTTTCATCCATACTGTGGTATCAGGGTAAATTTTAGATTTAATAAAATCTTCTCCATAAACCTGTATAGAATCAATTTCCATATTCTCCACAAATTGCCGGTATCTGTTGTTGGTGATTTCGGCATCATCCATGTAAAAAGGTCCAATGGTAACCTGCTTATTAAAGTTCATTTGGGTTGCGGCAACATCTTCATCTGCCTGTCCCATATGAAAAGTTCCAGCAGGTATTGGCACCATGCCGTAGGGGATGGGCATCCCCGTCCAGGTGGGGCGATCCATTGCCCCAATGTTTTCACCCTGGTCTCCTCTGCCTCCACCCAGGAGGCCGCAAGATTGAAAAGCAAGGGAAAGCGCGATCATATAGACCGCATGCTTAAACATAACGCGATAATTATTCATAACACCTTTTTTAACCTCTCATTTATATTTGCCCCCTATTTTTACATAACACTTTCAGGGGCATTTTCATTTAGCGGTACAAGTAAATCATTTATTTGCTAAATCACAATATTTGTGAAAAAAATACAATTACAAATTAGGGTCTAATTTTCTTTAGAAACCATTCACTTTTTACAAATTTCTTACTAGTGCCTGAATCGGGGCGTTCTTACCACTTTTCTGCCACCGCCGGTTACAACCGGTAGAGCATAACTTATAAGAAATTCATGCGAAGTGGCTCTTTTAGCATCCTGAGCCTCAAAAACATAATCCATGGAATAGCCCAATCTCATGGAATTATCTTTGAGTAAACTGTAGCCTAAGAGAACTATTACTGCTTCTGACTGTCTAACAGACAATCCTGTCCAAAATCTTTCTTTATACGTACCAACGACTGAGGCGTCGAAAGAGTATGTATTGAAATCTGTTTTTACGAGTAATGACGGAGTAAGCACCCAGTCGAGATTCATTTCCACATTGTATCCGCCGGTCACATATAAATGATTTTGCAGCGGATTTCTTGCATAATCTGTATTAAAATCAAATTCTGATTTAATTATATGACTCATACTTACACCGGCATAGTATTTTTCAGTTTTGTAAAAAACACCAATTCCCATGTCAGGTCTTATTTGAGATTCTTTTCCATCGGCAATGAGTGGATCGTTCGGGTCAATGGGTCTGTACAAATTAAAATCTATTGATTGGGAAAATATACCACCCCTGAGCCCAAAACTCATTTTACCTTTTCCTACTTCGAGATGATAGGCAACGTTGGCTTGAATTTCCAGATTGTTTTGAGGGCCCAGATTGTCGCTGACGATCATAAGTCCTGCTCCACTTCTGAATCGCAGTATGGGGGCATCTAATGTGAGAATTTGAGAAACCGGTGCACCACCCTGATCAAAGGTACCGGTATAACCTAGCCATTGGCTGCGATGCATTAACTGGGCTTTTGCTATACCCTCTACCCCTGCATAGGCTGGGTTCAGAAATAAGTTATTAAACATGTACTGCGAGATTTGCGTATCCTGCTGTGCATGCGCCCCTGTGACTGTTATAAACAGCGCAATAACTATGATAATATTTCTTCCTGCAACAATCATACGGCAACTTTACGAAAATATGCGATTGAAAACTTGCTACTTTAGCTTATTTAATACTAAATGTAATATTAAATAAATTGTTCTACCAAATTTTTGCCGTTTGCAGTATTATTTTTTTACTTGATGCCATTGGCCTCTTTAATGTAAAGCTCTAAGGCTCCGGTCATTGAGGGCGCATTGGGCATAGGTGCCTCAATATCAAGTATCAAACCTGCATCTCTTACAGCTTTGCTTGTAGTAGGTCCAAACGCTGCTATTCTTGTATTATTTTGTTTAAATTCAGGAAAATTTACAAATAATGAGTTAATACCTGACGGACTGAAGAAAGCAATGACATCGTAGTTCACATCTTTGAGGTCTGATAAATCACTTGCTACAGTTCTGTAAATGGTTGCTTCAGTAAATTGATAGCCGTTTTGGGTAAGAAAGTCAGGGATATCATTTTTTCTTATATCAGAGCATGGAAATATGAATTTTTCATTTTTATGCTTTTTCAATATTTCCAAAAGATCCTGAGCGGTTTTTGAACCCGTAAATATTTTTCTTTTTCTTATTACAATATATTTCTGTAAATAATTTGATGTCTGCTCCGAGATACAAAAATATTTCATGTCAGCAGGAATTTCTACCTTACTTTCTTTACACAACCTGAAAAAATGATCTACTGCATTACGACTGGTAAAAATGACGGCTGTATGCTTTAAAACATCAATTTTTTGTTTGCGAAAATCCTTTATCGTGGCAGGTTCTATTTTAATAAAGGGTCTGAAGTCTATTTTTAAATTGTATCTTTCAGCCAGCTGATAGTAAGGAGAGTTTATCTCTTCCATAGGTTTGGGTTGCGATACCAAAATACTCTTAACTTTTTTGAGTCGATCTTTTTTAACTTCCATCATTGTTGTATAAAGAAATAATTTGGACTTTGTACATCAAACATGTACCATAAAATACCTGGTTCCCACAAGTACAGGTAGTATTTCCGTAGCGCAAAGGTATGAAAATAAATGAAGAATATTAAACCCGGTGACGTTTCTCAAGCGGAAAAATATGATGGCAAAACGTATAATGTAAAAAGCTAAGACTATACTTATGAGGTAGTTAATGGCAGAAGATAACATATATTCGCTCCCGATTACAAAAACAGACAACACCAAAAAAACTAAAAGATAAAATACAATTGACAGTCTGATAAAATCTGAAAAGTACATTTTGATGCTTTTTCCTAAATTAAAAAGCTGTCCGGTATAAAAGATTAAGAGATATTTAATAACAATAAGCCCGTATATGATTATCGTCAATAACAGCCATCGCAATAGAATGTTTTTGTCGTCGGCAAGATATAAATCAAACCGCTCAGGCCCGTATTTATCATATATCAAAACAATGGCAGACAACATTGCCGAATGAACCATAAGAAAACTTATAGTGCTACCGTATAAAAAGCGGGTTTGATTAAAGGTTTCATCTCTCGATCTGAATCTGAAAATGCCGGTTATAGCAACAAAGTCGCCAAAAGTCTTCGGATATCGGGTAAGTAAAAAAGCATATAAGCCAAAAAGCGTTACGATCATTACCAGAAAATAATCTTTTGAGAAGGTAATGGTCCTTGAATCTGAAATGGTTATGTCTGTTACAGGGGTAAATTGAGCCCCTTTTCTTATAATACCTGCGGTATAGTTATCTAATCCCTTTTTACGGTAAAGGGTAAGTCTTATGGTATCTGAACCACTAAAAGCGGCAAGACTATCAACTGACCAAAGTGCTACTCGCTTCTGGTCAACAGATGTAAAAATAATCTGGTCATTAGAAAAAACCCCGGTACCCCCGGGTAACTGCAGCCATAATTTACTGTCTTTAAAAGGATGAGCATCAAAAATGATATGAATTTTTCTTACACCTTTTTGAATACCCGATATATATGGCAGCAGCTGTGGTTCATTGCCTAAAGTAAAGTATGAATCTCTCTTTAAATCTCTTAAAACAGTATAACCTTCAGGCCATTCATTGGCAATTGAAGAAATTGAAACAAGCAAAAACAATAGACAAAAAATATGTGAACGCATAATAGGTTACTGTATGCCTTACTAAGGAGATTCAAAATTACAAGAAATTAATAGTTTAACTTATGTTGTCTGCAAATTTATAAGATTACGACTCTTTCCTAAAAGGTATTCAACATCACAGATTCTATCACATCGGCTACTTTTTCGGGGGTTTCAATGAGCCTGAGATAAGAATGTAAACTCTTTTTTCCACGAATCCATGTATTTCTGCCAGCCTCATTTACTGCACAATGTCCATCGCTTATTTTTTCCCAATACTTACCAACACCACCACGTACGGCATATAATACGGCAGTTTGATCATAGGAATTATTATTTTTTATCCGATTTTCATAGGGCTGCATCCATGGGGCGTACTTACTGAAATGCTGATATCCCACGAACAAAGGACATCGGCTATCTCTTTGATTCAGGGTCTCTCCGGTCATAATCGGCATTCCAACTTCATACCCTGAAAATACGATGGGTACTGGCAGGTTCTCTATTACAAATTTGGTGACACCTGGCATTCTCCCGTTAAAATTCCACTCGTCTATTTCGCAGTCCGGAAAACCACCCCCCATGATTACAAATTTTTCAACTTTTTGGGCGATCAAATCCCTGCCGCTGAATTTTGAAACAGAATCTGGCTCTGATTGGATAAGGGCCTGAATATTGAAAAGTGGCCCTATGGTTACCACTATAATGCTTTGGTCTTCTGCAGCATGTAATAATTTTCTGTACAATGTGGTGGCATTCGGTACATCATCATGTTTTAACTGATGTTCAAAACGGTCAGCTATGGCTTTATTGTATTGCCACGATTCATAAAAAACTTCAATATCTCGGGCACCCACCGGTATTTCCGGATGACCATAGTATCTGTTTAAAGCATCTATAGCGGGTACGGCATATTTTTCTGTACTCCAGCACATAATGGCCAGTAATTCACATTCACCTCTGCGATGCAGATTATGTAGCATTGCTATGGCTGCCAGATCATCAGCATCAGAACCAATATCAGTGTCTAAAATAATTTTAGGCTGTGCAATACTTATTAACTGGTAATGGAGCAATATCATTGCTATTACCAGCACCTTACAGATTATTTTCCAATGCATAATTTACTTTGCAATAAGTATCAATGTAAATAATATAAATTAAAAAAGCATACCTATAAAACGATTTTTCATATTTGGTCGATAGATCATCATAACATATGCCCAGTTTTGCCGGCTGTCATAGTTTTGAAACCCTTGCAGGAATTCATAGGTTTCAGAAGCCAGCAGCTGGCTGTATCCACTTTGCAGGGATAAGATATCGTTGATCAGCCAACCCAATGATAAATCAAACTCTGCACCCAAATCCCTGCTTAGTTTTTCATTTCCACGATATACATCGGCATAACTGCTGAAATTGTGCGCATTGAAAGAAATAAAAACTTTAGGATTAAAATCATATCTGGTTCGTACAAAGAAATCAGATATACCTACTGAGTTTTCGAACCGCCCTCCCACAAAAAAGTGGTCCATATATCCCTGGAACAGGTGGTTAGTGCCATATAAGGGTGAAAAGGAAGAGTTGCGACCTGATGTTTCTATGGTACTGTTTCCACTGATTATCTCAAAACCAAGTGTCAATCTGAATTTTTTACCTGACTCATTATCTACAGGAAATAGTTGAGATGCCTGTGCACTTATATCAAAGCCGTTGATATTTCTTCCATTTACATCTCTGCCCAATTGATGGTAGTAAAAGCTTGACAGGGTAGTATTACCCCATTGATACTTCATAGCCGGAATACCATAGGTCTGACGATACCTAATGCCTTGATTGACAATTTCATTCAGGTTGTTTCGTTCGACAAACTGCCTTCCATCGTTCCAGAAAAGAAGTGTGAAATTAAAATTCTCAAAAGCATTTTCATACCTGATTAACTGGGCTGCTTTGTATTGATTTTGTGTGGTAAAGATATTTCCGCTCAGACGTTCGCCATCCTGGTTGTAACCGGCGCCAAAATGCAGTTTCATTTGGTTTTTTTCATATTTAGCCAACGCAAAATCATGGGCTCTCGCTTGTAAAGCCCAGTCGAGGTTGCCTAAAAATCTGAAATTATCGTAATTTAATTCCTGACGGCCTAACTTTAACGACCAGTTTTCATGGATAAATGTTTCAGCATAAGCTTCATGTACTGATAAAAAGGGGTCGGTTGCTTTTACCTGAGGTGCATTTCCCCATATTCTGATATCCTGAATACTTACATGGAAATTTACTTTATCTGACTTGTAATGGGCGCCGATGCGTGCCCTTTGACCAATAAACATGGCTGGGTCTGAGCTTTGCTCAATCAGAGAGCCAAAGCCATGTCTATATTCGGCTCTTTGTAAAATCTGACCATCTATGCTAAACTGAGCTTCTACAGGAAAATAGCAGGCATACAGGACAAAAAAAATAAATAACTTTTTCATAAAAAGTAGTGGTAAGGGGTTATTGAATTATTACAATACCTCAATGGTTATATAGGGTAAAACTGTCAAAGAAACAGGCTGCATATAATACAGCCTGTTTCTTTACATATACTTATAGGTTTAACGACTGGCAGTGAATTTAACTTTTTTGGCTTGTTGGTGCTGTGGCCATTCACTTTGGCGTTCATTGGCTTTTTCAAGCCATTGAGGAACGATTTTATCCAGAAATTCCTGCTTTTCAGATTTCAATTGCGGGATATCCAGGCCAATATATGCCTGTGCTTTTGCCTTGGTGCTGAGGTCGGGCAAGGGAACTTCTCCGGTATGCCCAAGGGTAGCCAGCAAGCGACTGATTTTCAAACGGGCTTCCTGGGCTTTTTCTATGCCGGTTCCTATTACCCTCAAGGATTCAACAGGTGAATGGAAAGAACCTCCATGGCTGGCAGCAACATAATCCCATCTCCATTGGGCATGTCGAATGTCTTTTAAAATATCTTTCATTTGTTCTTCAGAGGCCCCTTTATCCCAGGCAAATTTAGCTTCAAGATGTGTCTTTACCAGCAATTGTTCCAATGCATAACGATTACTGATTACGCGGTCATGCCTTTCATTTACACTTCTTATCAATTCCTGCTCCGATTCACGATGGCATACCTGGCAGGAGTTTGAAACATTATTAAGCGGACTTTGTAAATGGTGATCAGTAAATTTTACACCTCCTTGAGATTTATAGGGCATATGGCAATCAGCACATGATACACCTCTTGCAGCATGTACACCTGTCATATACACTTCATAATCGGGGTGCTGGGCTTTAAGCATTGGCGCTCTGCTTACAGAATGTACCCAGTCGGTAAATTCAATGCGATCGAAATACTCTTCCATTGCTTCAGCACTCATGCCATCGTCCCAGGGGAAGGTAAGATATGGTACACCTTCATGCGGCTTTTTAGTATTGAAATAGTATTCAACATGACATTGCGCACAAACGAGCGATCGCATTTCCTGGTGTGTTGATTTAGCAATGTCCTTACCCTGTCGCTCAAATGCTTCAATAAGTGCGGGCCTGGTAATTCTCAGATCCATAGTCTTTTCATCGTGGCAATCAGCACAACCAATGGCATTTACAATTTCATGTCCCAGGCCAGCCCATTTCGAACCGTAAAATTCCTTTACTCCGATTTCATTCATCATTCTGGGAACATCGGTACTTTTACAGGTCCAGCATGTACCCGGCATGGGTCCCTCCTCAGGTGTCATAGGTGCGGCGGTTCTAAGGGAATTGTACACATCACTTACTGCATAATAATGTCCTCTTCCCTGATTGTAATCTTTAGAAAACGCATATCCGGCCCATATAATCACCAAGGCAGGATATCTGTCCAACGCATCTATGAGAGAGCCCCCCATGTGCTTACTGACAAAGGTGGTGTCGGCGGTATTCATATAAGATTCATACTGCCTTGGATAATTGACGCCCCAAACTTCGTTTCTGGGCTCAAAAGGTTGAATATCTATTTGTTTGGCATCAAGGAACAGGGTTTCTGCTCTTCTCTCCATTATAGTAGAAGTAAGAAGGCCTAATAAAAAAACAACTACTACTGTCATAAAAAATAATAACCATCCAATCCAGGGTTTAGCGGCTATTTTATTGCTTAAAGTGCTCATAGTATAGTATTGGTTTGCGTTTTCTAATTTTTTGTATCTTTCAAGGTTTGTCTAAGCCATTCAGGAACGGGACTACTTAATAAAGGCACCCTCGCATCGGGGGTTGCAGCCAGTCCTTTTACCTTGCCATGAGGAACTTCCCTGTGGCAGTCCCAGCACAACTTACCTTCACCATGTAAATTATTTTCACGGGTTACGTTTATGGTGCTAACCTGCTCATTCAAGTGTTGATGACATGCCTTGCAATTTTCCTGTACTACTTTAATCCCATCTTCGTGCATTTGAATAACCTGTGGCTCGGTGCGTAATGTAAAAATTGTAGCATGTCTGAGACCATCTTTGGCTTTAAAATAATACGTAGCCAAAAAGCTATGCTGGGGAACATGGCAATCGTTGCATGTGGCAACTTCTCTGTGTGAACTGTGCTGCCATGTTGCAAACTCAGGTCGCATTACATGACAGTTTACGCATGTACGGGGATCATCTGAAAGATAAGATATCGCATTCGAAACATAGAAGGCGTATAAAAACAAACCCAAAAAGAGCGCAAGGGTAAAGTTTACCGGCCACAACCAGTTTTTAGGAGGTTTTAAATACTCAAAAATTCGTGAAATTTTCATGAAATATAATGTAGTAACAAGAAAGGCCTTAAACTCTTTTCTTATTACAAATAAAAATAATTGCGTTTAAAAGGAAAAATATAAAACATTTTTTTTTGGTTTTTACAGGCTTTTCCCTCAATAAATTGATTCTTTGTGTTTTTTCTCTGAAATTTGATAAAATTATTTTTAAAAGTTTGCTTATGAAAAAAATACATATCATTGCCTTGGTTTTTATTGCGATAAGTATTGCAGTAATTGTCTCCTCAGTGGGGTCTGCTGATACTTATGCTGCTTTTCATGAAGCGATGCAATATGAAGGCGTGAATTACACTGTAGTAGGAAACCTTGATAAAAATGAATCCATAAGGTATAATCCCCTGGAGAATGCAAACCTTGTTGAGTTTTATATGACCGATAAGGAAGGAACCAGAATGAAAGTAATCCTGAATCAAAGCAAACCACAAGACTTTGAAAAATCAGAAGAAATTGTGGTTAAAGGCAATGCCAGGGGTGGGGTTTTCTATGCCAATACTATTTTACTAAAGTGCCCATCTAAATACATTGAGGAAAAGGAATTTAATTCCTGAATTATTCTATTTAAGCAAAAACCTGTACAATTTACATGCATTATCCTGGAGAACATACCTTTATTGGCATATTTGGCCATTTTTTTATCATTATAGCTTTTGTATCTGCCCTGATTGGAGGCATAAGTTATTTTCTGTCTGAACGTAACCCCTTTCCCATACAAAAGGAATCTCTTCGAAAACAAGGAGGCACCTGGTTTATGGTACATAGTGGTGCCCTGATTCTTGTAGTACTTACTTTGTTTTACATGATTGCCAGTCACTTTTTTGAATATAATTACGTGTGGAAATATTCAAACCGCGCCATGGAGTGGAAATACATCTTTTCCTGTTTCTGGAGCGGACAAGAAGGGAGTTTTCTTTTGTGGAGCTTCTGGGCAATGATTGCCGGCTGGGTGATTATGAAGACCAGCTCATCCTGGGAAGCCCCGGTAATGACTATTGTTTCAATATTTCAGGTTTTTGTATTTTCAATGTTGCTTGGGGTATATCTCGGGGATTTCAAAATAGGCAGCAGTCCATTTATGCTTATACGCCAATTACCAGAAAATGCCATTATGCCCTGGACACAAATGCCAGATTATTTGTTTCAAATAGAAGAGTTTCAGGATGGCCTGGGCTTGAATCCGCTTTTGCAAAATTATTGGATGACCATTCATCCGCCAACCCTTTTTCTTGGTTTTGCCCTATGCCTTATACCCTTTGCCTTTGCCATTGCTGGATATTGGCGCCATGATACGAATGGATGGATAAAACCTGCCCTCCCCTGGGCTTTTGTCGCTGTAGCTACCCTCGCCGCTGGTATTTTAATGGGGGGGGCATGGGCCTATGAGTCTTTGAGTTTTGGTGGCTTCTGGGCCTGGGATCCGGTCGAAAATGCTTCATTGGTTCCCTGGCTTATCATAATCGGCGCGGCACATTGTATGTTGATCGCCAGGGCGCGAAAAAAAGCTAATTTTATGTCGGCTTTTCTGGCAATGATGGCATTCATTTTAGTTATCTATTCCAGCTTTCTTACCCGTAGTGGAGTCCTCGGGGAAAGTTCTGTTCATTCTTTTACAGATAATGGCATGATGGGGCAACTCTTGTTTATGCTGTTTTTCTTTTTTGCCCTCATGATCATAGTCATGCTTCAGACAAAAAGATACAGGGCATATTTTCTGGTTTTCAGCTCAATTATGTGGATTTTAATGCTGATGGCCGGTCAGCTGCAATATACGTTGCTTATATACCTGTCAGGCGCTGTATTCTTTCTGATCGTGGCACACCGGCAGACCCAGGAAAGTGAAGCCGATGAGTTGGCTTCATCCAGAGAGTTCTGGATGTTTATGGGCGTTTTGGTGATTTGTATTTCTGCCTTGCAAATTACAGTTACCACCTCCATTCCGGTAATCAATAAAATTTTTGGCACCCGATATGATGCTTTTACCAATCTTGATATCAGAAATCAGTTTTACAAAGTATGGCAGTTGCCATTTGCCGTTGCCGTCACTTTTTTACTGGCATTGTCGCAATACCTCAAATACCGTGAAACTCCAATACAGTGGCTAAAGAAGAAATTGTTGTTGCCGCTTTTGGTCTCTGGCGTTTTTGCTTTTATACTGGCCTGGTTACTCGGCTTTTCTTTTACACCTGCCGGTGACTGGCTTTTACTTTTTACCGTGATTTTTGCCGTGACAGCCAATATTGAATATTTCAACTTTCGCAAATTATCGCAAAATGGTGCTTCCGTAGCACATTTGGGTTTTGCCTTTTTAATAGGCGGCGCCCTGGTCTCCATGACCCAAAGTGAACCCATTTCTCAAAATAACAGTGGGGTAGATGTAAGCCTGCTGAACAAAGAGTTTAAAAACAATGAAAATATTGTTTTAAAGAAAGGGGATACCACCCAAATGGGAAGATATTTTGTGAGCTACACGGGAAAGCATCAGGAAGGGGTAAATATTTACTATCACGTAGATTATTTGGAAGACCGCAAAGGCCAGGCTGGAAATGTATTGTTTACACTCAAGCCTTTTGTGCAGCTCAATGAAAGGTTTGGAAATGTTGCAGAGCCGGGGACTAAAAGATTTTTAACCCATGATATTTTCACGCACGTAAAATGGGCTGATTTGGAGGTGATCAATAGCGGAGAAGGACAGGATGATGACTTTATGGGATTGAGCAGATTTGAAATGACCCGCGGCGAAACTTACCGGCATGAAAATATGGTGATGAGGTTGGAATATATCCAACTGGCGGCTAAGGGCGAAGGACCTGCCAATCTGGAACTGAAAGAGGATGATATTGTCATAAAAGCGACCTTGAGTGTAATGCAATCTACAGATACCAATAGGGTACATGTGGTAGAGCCTTTCTATGTAGTAAGAGACTCAAGTGAAATCATTCCTTCAGTGGTCTATGATCCGGATCTGGAAACAGAATTCAGTATTTTGCAATTATCTTCCAAACCCGAAACGCTTGTAATGGGACTTCAGGAGCGGGAATATATGGTACTTTCTGCTACCATCTTTCCCTGGATCAATATTTTGTGGATCGGCTGTGTATTGCTTGTACTGGGGTCTTTTATGGCTGCAATACAAGGTTTTGGGAAGTGGCTTAAAAATTCTGGCCGGAAACATTTACATGAAAAAGGAGATAATGGAGATGGTTTGGCGGCATCTTTAGAATCTGAAAAAGACGCAGCAGTTGAGGAAAGCAGCACACTTTAGAAAAGTTAATGATGCTAAATAATCGTCTCTATGCCATTTGAAAATCCGACATTGCTCTTGGCGAATATAAGGTATCTGGTTTTAACTATTTCCTGAACGTATAACAAATACCTAAATTAGGCCTCAGGTTTACATATCCGGCATCCATAAAAAAATCTGGTGTGGCCCCCAGCAAAAGTGCAAAGCTTCTATAGTTTTCAATTGGCTTTATGGTATATCCTAAAGGCAAAAAGATTACAACCTGTAGCCAATTCTCAGATGCAAATTTCCCACAGGCTCTTCATATACAAATTCTGAGCCACTATTTAAAAATCGCCTGTAACCTATACCAAAACCAGCTTCGTAAACAAAATGCTTTCCAATGCTCCGCCGGATGCCCCAGGTTGGTACAAATTGAATACTACTGCTTACAGTTAAATTCTTTGGATTCGAAAAAATAACCCATGCCGGGTAATATGTCATATTTAAAGCAATAAAATTGCCACTATTCCCTGTAATTGTCCTGGATTTAGTTAGTCTCTTATTTAAATTATAATACCAGCGAGGTTCAAGGGTACCCACAGGAACCATTAAGAAGTATGAGGTCATACCCGGAAATCGTTTAGATGCAGAAAAACCAATATCTAAACCTAGTTCACTTCTTAAGGCAATTTGATTTGATATTCTGGCTTCATTGTGCCCCCAGACACCCAAAAAACCGGTTTGAATGCCAAATATTGACTTTTCTACACTTGCATCCTGGGCTGATGAGTTGGCATGTATGATGAACAGCAAAAGAAAGATAACAGGTGGTTTCATGTATTTCTGTTGTATTTGGGATTAACAATAAAAAGGTAAATATAGAATAGAGTTAATTAATATGCCTGTTAGTAACAATTAAAAGATTGGGGTTAGTACAAAAAAAGGAGAAACTGCCGGCCTTTAGCATATTGCAGGTAGCCTGTACGCTTCTAGAAAAAGCGGTTATTTTTTATTATCAGTCCTGGCGTATTAGGGTAGCGCACATTTATCATTCTTCCTTCCATATATCCAGACACTTACAATATTCCCCAAGTTCACAGTCAGGCGCATAACCTGTGCAAAAATCGAAAACATAGATTCCAGAATTCATAGGCGTAAAATCACGATCCAACAATGAGACTGTCAATTCATATCGATTTTTCCAGGGCAGTTCTTCCGGAAAATCAATGGAAACACCCCATGAAGCAAGCATTTCTTCAAAGGCATGGCATATCTGCCTGATCTCTTTTTCAGAAAATTGCTCATAGGGGGGGAAATTGTTGGGATCCAATCCACAATAATAGCTTAGCCTATGCTCAGAATCGCCTGAAATCCAGCGGTCTATGTCCCTGAAGTATTCATCCAAACTTTCTTGTTTGGGTTCTGAATTTCTGCTTTTTCTACTAAAGGCAGCATTAATGTCAGCAAGGAGATGCGTTAGGTAGGGGTGCATGGTGAATTATTTTTTTTGCCAAATTAATCATTGCTTTATTTTCAAACCAGTTTATTGATTTAAAAAAACAAATTATGGATTTAATAACAGCTTTTATCTTCTCCTGAATGGTAATTTTGGAAGCGGTAGTACGGCATTTTTAGTTGAGATGTTTATGCAAAATAATTATTTTGCGAATCGGGAAAAAGTTCATTCGATAGCTAGTCTTACTGCCGGGTTGGCCTGTTCATCATGGGTTGACTTTATCTGGCCCAATGAAATCGGGCTCATAAGCAAGGTGCGCTAAATTTACTGCCATTGATGTAAATTATTGTAGCAGTTGTTTCCGGGTCATGCCCCAGCCATCAATAAAGAAACCCGAAGAGCCACAGTGGAATTTTGTTGCCATAACCTATCTCTATGTCATCAAGTGCCAGATAGCCATTTGCGACACCCTTCAATTGCGACTGGTCTTTATTTTTACCACCTACTTCAAATAAAAGAGTTCCATTTATTTCAAAATCACCTTTTGTGCCAAGAGCTACATCAAATCCCGCATTTTTTAATTGATTGACAAAAAATGTTTCCCTGATGGTACCTACATTAGGCTGATCTTGAAATGCATAGGCAAATACAGTGTTTTCAAAGTATATCTTGTCGGGTTTTTGCAGTAGGTTCATACCTTTTCCCGCTTGAGTAAGCAGATTAAGTAGCTGTGCGTCTTTCAGATGTTTTAAAAAGGCTATAACTGTATTACGCCCAAGACCCAACTTTTGGGCTATTTTAGAAATATTGGGTTCAAAAGGTGCACTTGAAGCTATTATAAAAATTAATTCCCCATAAAAAATGGTATTCCTTTTATAACCCATTCTGTTGCCGTCGCTCGATTTCTTTGATCACTTTATATATCCTGAGGCAAATCCAGGCATCGGTGGCAGCGTAAATTTGCTGTTGTTCGGTAAGATGTTCGTTTTCCCAATTGGAAGTTTGCTGGTTTTTACTCACTTTCCTGCCAATAAAAATGCCGGTAAGGCTTTTAACACCTATATTTTGAATGCCCATTTGGGTAGCGTATTTATTTAAGTCAAGGAAAGAGCCGGAATCAAATGGCAGCCGTTTTTGCAGTGCTTTAATATCATCATCCAGGGCAAGGCCCACCTTGAGTTGCGATTTGTTTTCAAGAAAATGTTTTAATTCTGGTGTAATGCCCCATTTTGCAGTTCTTAAAAGGTAACAGGTGTTTTCTGTGGCGATTTGAACCAAAGCTACGTGGTTAAACTGTCCTTTTTTAAAGGCCGGTTTTGATTCGGTATCAAAGCCTAACTCCGTTTCGTTTTTTATTTCATCAAGGGCTTTGGCAATGGTTTTGGGAGTGGTTGCGATAATAATTTTACCGTCAAATTGTATCAACGGCATCTTGTTAATTTCATCTTTGGTAATAGTAGTGGCGTACATAGGCTAGTCGTTTGAATCTGAGTTTTGGATTCGGGCAATTTTAATACCTGCATATGCAAAAAAAACCGTCATAAACGGACTGATCAGGCAGAAGAATGCAAAAGGCAGGTAAGCCATCGTGGCAACGCCCAATATACTGGATTGCGTGGCTCCACAGGTATTCCATGGTACCAATACTGAAGTCACCGTGCCGGAATCTTCCAGGGTCCTGCTTAAATTTTGGGGTTGAAGATTACGTTCTTCATAGGTTTTGGCAAACATTTTTCCTGGGACTACGATCGAAAGATACTGATCTGAGGCAGTTATGTTGAAAAAAATACAAGTACTTGCTGTGGATGCCACCAGTGAGCCCGTAGAATTTACAACGCTGATAATACTTTCTGTTATTCTCTTCAACATACCACTGGCATCCATTATTCCTCCATAAATCATGGCACAAATAATCAGCCAAATGGTGTTGAGCATACCTGCCATTCCCCGGGTTTTTAAAAGTTCATCTACAATTACATTTTCAGATTCCACATCTACCGTGGTGTATAAAGCTTTCATAATTCCTTTAAAACCTGCAATCCATGGATTTTCTTCACCATCTGCAACAAATTGCACCACATGTGGCTGGAATATCAGGGCAAAAACGGCACCCAGAATGGCTCCTGCAAAGAGTGCAGGCAAAGCAGGTACCTTTTTTAAAATCATCACCAAGACTGCAACCGGCACTAAAAAGAGCCAGTAATTTATGTTAAACTCACTTTGTAAAGCATTGAGAATGGGTTGAATATCATTTACCTGTCCGTTGGAATTGAAATAAAAACCCATAATAAGAAAAATCAGCAGAGAAATAGTTATGCTTGGCACAGTGGTAAGGGCCATATATCTAATATGCGTGAATAAGTCGGTGCCAGCCATAGCAGGTGCCAGGTTGGTAGTATCTGACAGGGGAGACATTTTATCACCAAAATAGGCGCCGGAAATGATCGCCCCTGCTACCACTCCTTCCGGGATTCCCAATGCGGTACCAATTCCGATAAGCGCAAGACCCACGGTTGCAATAGTAGTCCATGAACTTCCTGTAGCTACTGAAACCAATGCACAAATTAAACAAGCGGCAAATAATAAGATGGTAGGATTGAGTAAAAGCAGACCATAGTAAATCATGGCAGGCACTATCCCGCTTATCAGCCAGGTTCCGGCTAAAGCACCAATCAGTAACAATATTAACATTGAACTCATGGCAGAACTTATACTTGATACAATACCCTCCTCCAACTTTGACCAGGGTATGTTCAAACGCGCTGAGACCAAGGCCGCAACAGCAGCACTGATGAGTAAAACCATTTGATTGGATCCCTCCAGCGAATCACTGCCAAAGACATATACATTAAAACTGAGTAAGGTCAGAAGGAAAATTATGGGTATTAAGGCTTCACTCAGCGTTGGCCTTCGTATTGCTTTCGTCATTCTTTTGCCATAGTGTCAATAAAAGGCGTAAGATATAAAATTATCAGAAAGAATGACCTTTGTTTTTTGCCATTTTTTTCAGAATGGCCTGTTCATTTTAAGCTCTTCCGCAATGAGAAGCTGCGAAAGTCAATACCATAGCTTTGGTTTCAGTTTTTTAGTTTAAAGTCAAATCTTTTCGTATATTTAAACATCCTCAACATTCAATTCTATGCCACAATTGAAATCTCTGCTCGGCAAGGCTAAAACTTCTGCTTTTTATCTTTGGTTGCTCAATACGGGCTTAAACCGAATGATTCCATTCAACAAACCTCATGGTTTTAAAATCCTGGAATTGCATGATTATTCCATACGCACGCAATTACCATATATAAAGAGAAATTTTAATCACATAAAAGGTCTGCATGCCTGTGCATTGGCTACCTTATCAGAATTTACTACTGGTGTATTATTGATCTCCCGCCTTGATTCGGCTGAATACAGGATTATCTTAAAAAAGCTGGAAATAGAATATCATTACCAGGGTAAAACCCATGCTGAGGCGCATTATGAGCTAAGTGAAGAATGGTTTAATGACAACATTTACAAACCGCTTTCTGAGAAAGACGCTGTACTGGTAAACTGTGAAGTGGATATTAAAAACAGTGAAGGAACTCTCCTGACCTCAGCCAATGTTTTATGGCAAATTAAAAAATGGTCGAAGGTTAAGACAAAGTCATGATAAGGTATGGTGGCCTTTGTGACTTAAGGATAGTGATTGAAAGTAAGTACTTCGAAGTTTTTTGGTGGAACAACACCAACAAAGCGAAGTTTCATCTTTTGAAATGGAAATGTGAAAAACCTGCCTTTACCGTAAATGATAAGAGCAGGTTTCAACTAATTTTCTTCCTAAGCGATCAAAACGCATCAGAATTGTTGATTGAAATTCTAATGCGTATAGCGGCTTACATTGAGCCGGCCAAACCGGCAATCATGGCGCCAAAGATCATAAAGAATACGATCGCGAGTCCAATAAAAATGAGATAAAGCAACAAAGCGCCCTTCGCAAAATTGGTTTTATTGATGTTGTTACCACTGCTAAAAGCCCAGACAAATAGCATGATCAAGCCAATAAGGGGCAGAGAAGTGATAAAAAGGGTAATGGCCCAGTCTTTTACGCTCATTACCGTGGTGTCTGTTTGCATTGCTTCCATAAAGATTTAAGTGTTAGGGTTATACATAGTGCTTAATAAATAACGGCAAAAAAAAAGTAAAACCCAAACGCTTCATGCAAATCAATGCTGCATATATCGTTTAATCTTTCAACCTCTGCTTTTTTATATATTTTACCACCGACCTCAATACCTTTCTGCGTATCCGTTTTTCTGCCTCCCGGTTGTTTACTTTCATCACATATTGAAAATTCAGCACCAGGTTATCGTTTTTTAAAGCCACTGTTCTTAGGTAATGACTGCCCTCCTGTATGTATTCATCAAAGGGATTTACTACCTCAATCAAGTAGTCTTCTAGTTCCCCTATTTCATCGATAAAAGTGTATTTTATTTCAAATTCTATATTGGCACGGTTTACAGCTCTTTTGGTATAATTGACCACGTCTTTTGAAAGTATCACATTATTGGGTATAAATACCAGGTCATCATCTTCGTTGACCAATTGCACATTGATAAAGGTTATGTCGATAATTTTGCCCCTGTAGTCGTCAATTTTCACATAATCACCCAGGGAAATATGATCGGTAAACATGATGATCATACCGTTGATCAGGTTTGAAATGTAATCCTTAGATAAAATGGCAATAGCAGCTGCGATGATACTTAGAGAGGTAAAAAACTCTTTATAATCGATATTGAAAAATATAAATAAGGCAAAAATAAACACGACAAAATTGAGGATTACCGCAATGCGGCTCATGCCAAGTATAAAGTTATCTGACTTGATCAACAATTCCTTTCGACTGTTTAAATAAACATATACCAGTGTCAACCTGATAAAGGTAATCAGTACATTTCCTGAGAGGTAAAACACCAGGGCATTGACATAATGGGGAGGGATGTATTGCAATATAAACCCATCGGGATATTGGTTTTGAAGAAAAATAATGAAGAATATGATGCACAACTTCAGTCCAAAAAGTATTTTGCTCTTGAGATTGGTATGTTCGATCTTATTGATCACATTAAAAGAACTCGGTTTCATGGTATGTTTTGTTGAGCTTCAAAATCACTTATTTGTTATTTTACGGCAAAATTAATTCTTTCCGGTTAAATTTGAACACAGGCATCAGAATAGCTGTAAAACATATTTCCATAATATTACACCTGAAATGCAAAAGGTCTCAAAAAAAGAAAAAGCGTTGCACATTGCAAGCATATTGCATGGTTTATATCCCGAAACCCCTGTACCGCTACAGCATAGTGATCCGTATACTTTGTTAATAGCAGTGTTACTTTCGGCTCAGTGCACAGATGAAAGGGTTAATAAGGTTACACCACATTTATTTGCCATGGCAAGCAATCCGCAGGATATGATAAAGCTCGATGTTTTAAGTATAGAGAAAGTGATAAAACCCTGTGGTTTGTCTCCCAGAAAGTCAAAGGCCATCTATGATTTATCTAATATCATTCTAGATAAGCATGCCGGCCAGGTGCCAGATAATTTTGAAGATCTGGAGGCGCTGCCAGGTGTAGGCCACAAAACGGCCTCTGTGGTGATGTCGCAAGCTTTTGGTGTGCCGGCTTTTCCAGTAGACACTCACATACACCGATTGGCATGGAGATGGAATTTATCCAACGGAAAAAATGTCGAACAAACAGAAAAAGACCTCAAGCGTTTATTTCCTGAGTCTATCTGGAACCGTTTGCACCTGCAGATTATTTTTTTTGGCAGACAGTATTGCCAGGCGCGGCCGCACAATCCGTATGAATGCCCTATTTGCAGTATATATGGAAGGAAACAAATGTTTACTGATTATGACAAAATACAAACGCTGCAACAAATGAAAAGGCAATCGAAATCAAAAAATAACCCAGCCTAAATCTTTAATGGCAGCAATATGGAGCGCATTAGTGTTTTTGATATTTTCAAAGTAGGTATTGGTCCCAGCAGTTCACATACGATGGGCCCCTGGAAAGCCGCCCTACGCTTTATAAAGGAATATGCAACTTCATCCGGACTGGAGAATATTGGCGAAATTCAGGTCCATTTATATGGATCACTTGCCAAAACCGGAAAAGGGCATGGTACTGATAAGGCTTTGATATTGGGCTTGTCGGGTGAAGACCCAAAGACCATTGAGCCTGAAAAAATTCATCAGGTTTGTGGAGCAGTGCAGAGAAATAAATTGATTTGTATTCAACCCGGTTTAAGTCTAAGTTTTGATCCTGACAGCAGCATAATATTTCACAATAATGAAAGACTGCCTTTTCACGCCAATGGAATGCGTTTTGCACTGCGTACGAAAACTGGAGAGACTTTTGAAGAAGTATTTTATTCGGTAGGAGGGGGCTTTGTAATAAGGCAGGGGGAAGAAAATGATATCAATGGTACTCATTTGAAATATCCAATAGACACGGCCAAAGATTTAATACTCTGGTGTAAAAAAACAGGATTAAAAATTTCTGAGGTGGTTTTTGAAAATGAAAAAGCCTGGCGGACCGGAGAAGAAATAACAGCAGAACTCGCCCTGATATGGAGCGAAATGCTGGAATGTACCTATCGTGGATGCCATACTGAAGGCATATTGCCCGGAGGCTTGAATGTGAAGCGCCGGGCCTCTTATCAAAATCAGAAACTTATTGCTTCAGGACCGTATAAAAATAGCCATGAATGGCTTGAACATATCAAATCGGCAGACCATAGTTTTAAAGAGACCTTGAATTGGGTCAGTTGTTTTGCCCTGGCTGTAAATGAAGAAAATGCTGCTTTTGGACGTGTGGTAACGGCGCCAACCAACGGCGCTGCCGGAGTAATACCGGCAGTAATGCTTTATTATTATTGTTTTTGCGACAACAGCGGAATGGCTGACTTGTACGACTTTCTTTTGGTTGCCGGAGAGCTCGGTAGCATTTTTAAAAAGGGCAGTACCATTTCTGCAGCAATGGGTGGCTGCCAGGCTGAAATCGGAGTTTCATCTGCCATGGCAGCCGGAGCGCTTACACAGCTCCTGGGTGGAAATTTTGAAAAGGTATTAATGGCGGCTGAAATTGCTATGGAACACCACCTGGGATTAACCTGTGATCCGGTAGGCGGGTTGGTGCAGATACCCTGTATCGAACGCAACGCTATGGGTGCCATGAAAGCCATAACTGCTGCATATATTGCACTTGCCAGTGATCCTCATTATGCCAAAGTAAGCCTCGATGATGTAATAAGAACCATGTGGAATACCGCAAGGGATATGAGTGATAAGTACAAAGAAACCTCCGAAGGTGGCTTGGCCGCCAATATTGCAGTTAATCTCACTGAATGTTAAAAAATTAAAAGCGCAAATCGTTAAAAAAAATCAAGCTTGTTTAATTTGTTTTATATGGCAGGCATCATCATAAAAGCGATTCAGAATGGCCGTAAGTTTCTCATACTCCAGTAAAAACCCATCGTGGCCATAATCAGAGTCAATTACTTCAAAACGTGCATTTCGCACATGATTGGCCATAAATTCCTGTTCCTCTTTTGGAAATAGTATGTCGGTGGTAATACCGACAAAGCAGCTTTTAGATGTAATTCTTTGCAAAGCCTTTTCAATGCCACCACGTTTTCGGCCCACATTCTGAGAATCCATCGCCTTAGACAATAACCAATAACTAAACGCATTAAACCTTTTAGCGAGCTTTTCCCCCTGATAATTCTGATAAGAGCTGGCCCTGAATTGATCATAGGCATCATCATTGATATGTGCCTGACTTTTGTCATATTGAATTTTATTCCGATAGCTGAGTAATCCAACTGCCCTTGCAGCTTTCATACCTTCAATACCTGCCTGATCATGGCTTTCTTTCCAGCTGGCATCAGCGGCAATAGCCATTCTCTGTGTTTCATTAAATGCTATGGCCCACGGTGAATGCTGGGCATTTGCGCCTATGGATATCAAATGCTCAAAAACCTGAGGTTCTGAAATGGCCCATTCCACAGCTTGTTGCCCGCCCAATGAACAGCCAATAATCGTATGAATACGATCAAAACCCAGATGCCTTCGCAAGGTATCGAAAGAGGCTACAATATCTCTGTTGGTGAGCATGGGAAAATCATGATAGAAGGGTTTTCCCGTAACCGGATTTACCGATAGCGGGCCGGTTGAACCATAACAACTACCTGGCATATTGGCACAAATAACAAAATACCTGTGAGGGTCGTACATTTTTCCCGACCCAAATAAACCCGACCACCATTCTGTAAAATCAGAACTTCCTGAGAAGGCATGACAAACCCAGATTACATTACTTTTGTCATCTGCAAGTTTACCATAGGTTGTATAATGAAGCTGGAAACCGGGGAGTTGAGCCCCCGATTCCAGCTTAAAATTGTTTTTATAATTAAATACCTTATGCGATAGCATATATACCTGTTTTATTCATTAAACGGTAACCGGTGCGAATACCTTTTCAAAAGCCTGAATAAAATCCTGACGGATATCATCGATATGCTCAAAACCGAGAGAGACTCTAAGTTGAGCAACATCAACACCAGCCGCTTTCTTTTCAGCATCGCTCAACTGCTGATGCGTGGTAGATGCCGGATGTATGATCAGGGTTTTGGCATCTCCAACATTGGCCAGGTGGCTTATGAGCTGCAATGAATCGACAAATTTCTTAGCACTTTCGAAACCTCCTTTAAGTTTAAAACTCAACACACCGCCAAATCCACGCTTTAAGTACTTAACTGCGAGCTTGTGATAAGGGCTGGAGGCCAGGCCGGGATAATTCACGCTTTCAACATACTCATTTTTTTCAAGCCATTTTGCCAGCTCAAGGGCATTTTGTACTGTTCTTTCTACCCTGAGCGAGAGGGTTTCCAATCCTTGCAAAAACAGGAAGGAATTGAATGGGCTTATAGCCGGTCCATAATCCCTGAGTCCTTCTACCCTTGCACGGATAATGAAGGCGATATTTCCAAAAGGACCTTCTGAGCCAAAAATTTCCCAGAATTTCATGCCATGATATCCTTCTGATGGCTCAGTAAACTGAGGATATTTCCCGTTGCCCCAGTTGTAATTACCAGCATCCACGATTACGCCACCGATGCTGCTTCCATGTCCGCCGATCCACTTGGTGGCCGACTCAACTACGATGTTGGCGCCGTGCTCTATGGGCCTGAAAAGAAATCCACCTGCTCCAAAGGTATTGTCAACAATCAAAGGAAGATCATGCTTTTTAGCCAGAGCAGATATCGCATCAAAATCGGGTATATTAAATTCAGGATTCCCGATCGATTCTAGATAAATAGCTTTGGTTTTGTCATCGATGAGTTTTTCAAAGGCTTCCACCGTATCTTCAGATGCAAACCTCGCTTCTATACCTATGCGTTTAAATTGTACTTTAAACTGATTGTAGGAGCCTCCATATAAATGGCTGGTAGTAACAAAATTGTCACCGGTTGAAGCTATGTTGGTAATCGCCAGGAACTGCGCAGCCTGTCCTGAAGAAACAGCAAGGGCTGCCACCCCACCTTCCAATGCAGCAATTCGCTTTTCGAAAACATCGGTAGTAGGGTTCATAATACGCGTATAAATGTTGCCAAACTCTTTCAAGGCAAACAAATTGGCGCCGTGCTCTGCATTTTTAAATACATAAGAGCTGGTTTGATAAATGGGGACCGCTCTGGAGCCGGTGGTTGGATCTACTTCCTGACCGGCGTGCAATTGAAGTGTTTCAAATTTAAGTTGATTCGACATGATTAATTGGTTTATAATAGCGTTAATGGTTTTTAGAAAACAGATAGGGCAATAATACTAAAGCACCTTATTGAGACAGATAAGGAATTTAGCAACAACAGCAACAACACATCATATCAGATTCACTGCATGATAGTTTTTGAGGGTAGGATGGGAATGAAATCTTCGTGATGTCTCTTGTCGTGCTCATTGCTTTATAAATTAATTTATATTTTTCCGGAAATAACCAGAATCAGGAATTAGCACCTTGGCTTTACCAGGTTGCTAGAGTTTCAAAGAGCCTGTCTCTCCACTCTTCTGTATAAATCAATTATATCTAATTGACTTGGACGGCAAAAGTAGATCAAGGCAAAGATATTTCCAAATTATCTATGCCTTTTATGAGAATTAATCAATGTCAAAAGATCGAAGAACGCGATTTTAACCATTTTTGAAAAGACCTAACGTCACTAATGAATCAAAATCGCGTTTCGATACTCATATCTTTTATAATTTGTATTCCAAAACTTTGCGTGCTTCATCCCTGTCCGTCACCTTTAATCTGAACTGATACTGTTGGGTTTCGGTTTTAATCCGGAAGGGTTTATGCGGACGGGCATCGATGCTCCAACTGTTATCACCTCCAACACCCATTTGCAGTTTATCAATATTCAGGGTAATAAATTGACGGTTTGACAATTTATAGGTATGGCTGGCATTCTCAATATCATCCATTCCGTAGGGCCATGCGCTCATACTCAAACCAGCTTCAGAACTCAGGGCTATACCTTTGCCGGAAGCATTAAAAAGTCCGGCATAATATACATCGGTTTTATTATTACTTTCCTGGGGTCGTATATAGTGAAAATAGTCCTTTTTTACTGAGGCTTTATGCAGCCCAAAATAAGCGCTTTCTTTTCGGTCGAGATAGCTTTCATGCGGACCTCTGCCAAACCATTCAAAATCGTCAAATTGTTCTTTGATTTGCATCTGTAATCCAATTCTGGGTACGTCAGGCAAACCGGCACCTGGTGTAAAACTGTAAGTAACTTTCAATTCTCCATTTCCATACACCTCATATAGAATTTGAAGCGACGATCGAATATCAGGCAAATTATACCTGGCCCAAAAAGAAATTTTGTTTCCTTTGATCTCAGCAACCTGCAGCTGATCCAGAGACATTTGCCGGGTTGCATTTTTCCAGATGCCTTCTCTTTCAGGCATTTTTGAACCGATGTCATTATCGGTAGGAGGTCTCCAGAAATTCGGGGTCAAAGGACCATGCATAATTTCATGTCCTTCAGACTGTATGCTATTTAACATACCGTTTGCTTTATTTATGCCAAATGCAAAATCTTTACCTTTTACCAGATACTGATTATCTCTATCTTCAAGGCTGAGGCCAGGCATGTCCTCTATGTTTGCCCATGGGGTAGATGTGGCATTAAATGGTATTTCAAACTGATCCCATGCCACCAGGTAATTTTTACCTGCCCAGCTTTGGTTTTCTTTAAGTTTATACTCCAGCATTATATGATATTTGCCTCCCGCCTTTAAATCGGGCAATTTGTAAGACAATTGTAGTCTGTTTTGGCTGTCGGCAGGTGTAACCGGGATAGAGTCTGTCCCTTTTTGAATGGTGATTCCATTTTCTGTAAGATGCCACTCCAGGTACAAGTGGCTCAAATCAGAAAAGTTGTACCAGTTTTTGATGGTGAATTCGCCTTTCAATAAATGTACAGGGTTTGTACTGAGGGGTTGCTGTATTTTTTTGGCCTGGTAAGCTGCCGGTTTAAGGGTCTGATCAGGATGAATGATGCCATTGATGCAGAAATTGCCATCATTGATTTCATCTCCGAAATCTCCACCATAGGCCCAGTATTTTTTGCCATTTTCATCTTTTTTTACAAGACCCTGGTCAATCCAGTCCCAGATAAATGCTCCCAGCATTCTGTCATTTCCCCTTATGGCTTCCCAGAATTCAGAAAAGTTGCCCAGGGAATTACCCATGGCATGGGCATATTCGCACCACATTACAGGCCGTCTTTCATCAGGGTGACGCGCCCAGCGCAACATGGTTTCAGTGGGAACATACATTCTCGATAAAACATCTACATAATCAGGGTCGCGCATAATATTGAGTCTGCCTCTATTATCGGGTGTTTGTGCTCCCTCATAATGAATAAAACGTGTCGGATCATAAGATTTAGTCCAGGATGCCATTGCTGCATGATTGGGGCCTGTGCCTGATTCATTCCCCAAAGACCACATAATGATGGAAGGATGATTTTTATCTCGTTTTACCATACGGATCATCCTGTCGAGGTGGGCATGGTGCCAGATAGGGTCATTGCTGAGCATAGCCCCGATTCCATGGGTTTCGATGTTGGCTTCATCAATTACATACAAGCCATACGTATCACATAGATGGTAAAAATAAGGATCATTGGGGTAATGCGAAGTGCGCACAGCATTAAAATTGAGTTGTTTCAATAAGTGTACATCTTTAAGCATAGCCTCTCTTGAAACTACTTTTCCGCCAGTTTCGTGATGATCATGGCGGTTGACACCATACAATTTGACGGGAACCCCATTTACCAGGAGTTTGCCATCGTTGATTTCAAGGCTACGAAAACCTACTTTGGTGCTTCGGGATTCCACTAGTCTGCCCCTGGCATCCAACAAGTTTAGCACCAAGGTATATAAGTAGGGAGATTCGGCAGTCCATTTAAGTGGATTTTCAACTTTCATACTAAGGTCACCAAAGAGTCTGTAGCCAGTAGGCGGATGGCGACGGTTCAACACATGGTCAAGATCGGTGCTAGAGGTAGCGCCTTGGACCACCGTACCCAGTGCATCAAATAATTTTGCTTCAAGTTTCCAGTTTTCTGTGTTTGCAGCCTCAAATTTTTTTACATCTGCCTCTATAAGTAATCCGGCATCTTTATAGTCTGTATCCAGGTGGGTCCTTACGGTAAAATCAAATATCTGAACTTTGGGGGCGGCATGCAGGTAGACGTTCCTTTGTATACCACTCAACCGCCAGTGATCCTGATCTTCGAGATAGGAGCCATTACTCCATCTGTACACACGTACCGCAAGACGGTTTTTACCACTCTGTAAAAACGGGGTAATGTCAAATTCTGCAGGGAGCATACTATCTTCACTGTATCCCACCATTTTACCGTTTACCCAAACATAAAAGGCAGAGCTTACACCGCCGAAGTGCAGGGTAATTTGCATATCTTTCCAGGCTCGGGGTATGGTAAAATCTGTGAGATAGGCTCCTGTCGGATTATCATTTTTTGGTGTGTACGGAGGATCAACCGGTGTAAAAGGGTAGGTGATGTTGGTATATATAGCCGTACCATGACCATATAATTCCCAATTTCCAGGTACAGGTATGGTTTTCCATCCTTTGGCATCATAGCTGGAAGAAAAGAAATTTTCAGGCGACTGTTCTGGCACAGGCGCCCAGTGAAACATCCAATCACCATTCAGGTTTAGATAACGGGGCGATTCTATTAAGTCATGTTTTAGCGCTTCAGATTCATTGGGCCATGAAACTGTGGCACTACGTCCTTCCTGCTTGTTAATTCCGGTTACTAAAGGATTTTCCCAGTCTTTTGTGGGGGCCACAAACTTTTGGGAATATGCCAGACTTACAGACAAGAACATAATTAAATTGATTTGAGCTAATCTTTTCATAAAAATTTGGAGTATATAAGAGAGAGTGATCATATTAAAATAAAAAAATGATTCGTGCGTGTTCGTAATCAGAAAAGTAAAAGTTTTACGAAAATTAACAAATAAACAGCAAAAACGCAATAAATACATGAAGCAGCAGCAAGAAATTTCTCGTATGGTTGAACTATTGAAAGATACTTTTAACGGTACAGCCTGGCATGGTCCATCGGTGATGAAGGTTGTCAAAAATATCGATACAGAGACAGCTTTTAAGCAAGTTGAACCCATACATACCATTGCAGAGCTGGTTGCCCATATGACAGCCTGGAGAATTTTCACCATCAAAAGGTTGCTGGGGCAGCATGAATATGATGTGATGGAAAAGGATAATTTTCCAAAATTCAGACTTTCTGATGATGCTACCTGGACAGAAATTATTGCACGCCTGGAAGACAGCCAGGATGTGCTGATAGAAACACTATACAAACATGACGATCAAAAATTACTGGAGAAGGTCGAAAACAAAGCGTATAATTATTATACCCTGATTCATGGTATAATACAACATGATATTTACCATACGGGACAAATCATACTGATTTCAAAGCTGGCTGTCAGGTCATAACCTGCAACCGATAATCAAAACATCATCCGTCTGAACCAGGTCTTCTTTCCACACCAGATAAGTTTCGACTAAGATCTCTTCCTGGACTTTTAGGGGTTTTTGAGCAATATCCGTCAGGAGATCTTTAAATCGGGATTTCATAAATTTTTTATTGAGCGGCCCACCAAACTGATCCTGATAGCCGTCGCTGGTTAAATATATTACATCACCTTTTTTAGCTTTAATTACCTGGGTTTTGACCGTTCCGGTTTTATAATGATGATTTCCAGGAGCATATTTTTCGGGTTCATACTGAAAAAATTTATTATCCCTCATCAGATAAAGTGGTATCTGGCAACCTGCATAACCAATGTTATGCTCCTTTTTATCAATAATGCAAATGGCCAAGTCTATTCCTTCTGTCTTAAAATTATCAGATTTATATTGATGGAGGTTTTTTACAATTTGATTATGCAGCTCATCCATTATGAGAGAAGGTTGCATGATTTTTTGATCAATAACTATTTTATTGAGAATATTATGTGCCAAAATGGTCATAAATGCCCCGGGAACGCCGTGTCCTGCACAATCGCCTACAGCCAGTATAGCCAGATTATCAAGATCCATTAACCAGTAAAAATCACCTCCGATTACATCTTTGGGCATATATAAGACAAAAGATTCGTCAAAAATACCTTCCAGATTTTCACGTGCCGGTAACATCGACATTTGTAACCTCCTGGCATAGGTAAGGCTTTCATTTATTTGATAATTTTTCTCCGAGAGTTGTTCACTATAGGTTAATAGCTCATCTTTTTGCTTTTCTATTTCACATTTCTGCCTTTCGATAGCAAAATTTTTATATTCAAGCTCCTGATTTGCTTTATTTTTTTCCTGATTTCTCATAAACAATACAAAAGCAATTGTTGAGAACAACAGACCAAACAGCAGTAGGCCACCAATAATAATGTTTCTTTGCCTTGCCTGAAGCTTCCGGATATCGGCATCCCTGAGCAATATTTCTATTTCTTTATCTTTTTTTTCCAGATCAAAGATAGCCTCCGTTTCAGAAATCCTTAATTGGGTTTCACTTCTATACAGGTTTTCTGCATGTGTAAGATAATTTTTAAAATGTGAAATGGCCAGGCGATAATTTCCGGTTTTTTCGTAGTATTCTGCCAGTCCTTTATAGCTCGATTTAAGAATTGGGTCTGTATTTATGATAATGCCGGTTTCCAGACCTTTGTTAAGGTATTCCAGCGCATGGGTAAAATTCCCAAGATCGGTATAGATTTTTCCGATTTCTGTAAATACGGTTGCCTGCATTTCAAGATCCAGTGATCTTTTTGAATACTCAACACTTTTATACAAATACTTTAGTGCTTCCTCTTTATCGCCTTTTTGGCTGTAGGTATTGCCGATGCTGTAGTAGGAATAGCCAAGCGCCATAGTATCATATTCCAATTGATCTATTTCCAGGGCCTGCCGGAAATAATGTAAAGCCATATCATAATCCTTGGTTTCAAGATATAAATCACCAAGATTACTTATGGTAGTAGCTTCTGCATAACGGTCCTGAAGGGTGCGTGCAATGTTTAAGGCGTCGAGAAAGTATGATTTACTCTTATCATATTGGGCCAGTTGAAGGTTGATGATGCCAAGTGTATTATATATATTGGATTTACCCTTTTGACTTTGGTGATCATCCAATATGCCCAGGCTTTTCAGACAGTGCATTACCGCCAACTCTTTTTTGCCGATAAAACTGTAAATATCACAAAGGAGGGAGTGAGACTGAGCAGCTAGTTCGCCAAGCTTAAAGGATTCAGACATTTCAAGTGCCAACATGCTAAACTTTAGTGCTTCCCTGTAATTTGCACTGTTAAAGTACAAAGCACCTATTTTATAATTGAGATTGGCGACCTTTGAGCTATCACCCACCGACCTGTATATATCTGCTGCATTTATATAATGTGTTACGGCACTGTCGGTAATGAGTGCGTTTTGAAAATACCTGGCTATTTGTTGATGAGCGATAGCTTCTGATTGCCTGTTGAGTGTTTTTTGAGCGAGTATCAAAGCTTCAGAGGCGAAAAAATAAGACGAATCGCTATTTATTTCATTGTAACGACCGGCTAGTTTGAGGTAATTTTCAATTATTGCCTCAGTATCTTGCTTACTTTGAAGTTTAGACTCCTCTGAATGTGCAGAAAAAAGAATGAGAAAAAAAGAAAGGAAAACAATAAAAAATTGCCAGGAGGACTGTCTTGATAAATTAGATAAAATCTTCATGAAAAGCTTATTAAACCAGCCATTTAACGTAAATGGTTGTATTTCTTGACAGTAGTTGTATATAGAATCTATGACTCAGGCTCATATTCTTTCCAGGACTTTAAGTATGATTTCATCAATTGTTTTATTATAGTTCATGTCTACAGTTTGGTTGGCACGGTTGGCAATGATGGCATTAAGGCTTAATGCCTCATGACCGAGCATGCGCGAAAAAGCATAAATGGCCGAGGTTTCCATTTCAAAGTTTGTAAGCCAAAAATCGTTGGCCCTGTAGTACATTATATTATGTAATAATTTTTCAAGGGCGGGTTTAAGGCGGGTGGTTCGTCCTTGCGGGGCGTAAAAACCCGGACAGGTAATCGTATTGCCTTCAATAAAATCAAAGGCTATTTTTTCAAACAGCGAATCTGATCCTCTTACACAGTAAGGGGTGAAAGGAAGTTCCAGGTTTTTTTCAATATCTTTTGCGGTAGAAAGTTCAAATTCAGAATGCTGTAATTTATAAAACATCATTAGATTGTCAAAGCCAATGCCATAACGTGCAGCGACAGTAGAGCCTGCAAGCAGTCCAGGTTGTATACCTCCCGAAGTACCAATTCTTATGAAACGGAGACTGCTAAGAGATTCTTTAACTTTACGGGTTTCAAGATCGATATTAAACAAGGCATCTAATTCGGTTATAGCAATTTCAATATTGTCGGGACCCATACCGGTACTTATTACTGTGACAGGTTTGCCATTATAGGTCCCGGTATGTGTGTAGAATTCTCTTTTGTTTAATTCAAAATGAATTTTTTCGAAATGCTTACTGATTCTATGTACTCGTCCGGGGTCACCTACCAATATGATATTTTCTGCAACCTGGCCAGGTTTAAGGTTGAGATGATAGACACTACCGTCCTCATTAAGAATGAGATCTGTTTGGCTGATGTTTGTCATTTCATGAGAGACTTAAAGTAAGATTTCGGTAGAGCCCTCTGTAGGGATTGTAACCATTCATTTTTTTGGCATAATAACCCGTGCCATTGTAAGGCCGCTTTTTGGGGTGAGCCTTACATTCATCAGAGCAGGCGCCTTCCATTTTTTCAGCACACTTCTCGCAAATAGGAACATGAAGGTTGCATTCAGGATTGGCGCAGTTTACCATTCTGTCGCATGTATCATTACAAATGTGGCAATGAGAAATGACTTTTGGATTTACCTTATTCACATCCACAGCCACCCGGTTGTCAAAGACATAACATTTGCCTTCAAAATCTTCTCCTCCAGCTTCTATACCATATTTTATTATACCTCCGTGCAATTGATAAACATTGGAAAAGCCTTTTTCCAGCAAGTATGCACTGGCTTTTTCACATTTAATACCTCCTGTACAATAGGTAACAATTTTTTTATCCTTCAGGGATTCAATTTCTTCAATTTTCTCAGGAAAATCCCTGAAATTTTCGATGTCAAAAGTTATAGCATTTTTAAATTTACCAAGTTTATGTTCGTAATTTGACCGAACATCCACAACTATTACATCATCTGACTTTAACATTTCCCTGAATTGACCGGGCTCAACATATTGACCCGTTTTTTGTGTTGGATCAATATGATACAAGCCCGAGTGAACAATTTCAGACTTTACGCGTACGTGAAGTTTTTCAAAAGCAAGTGAATCACTTTCTTCAATTTTGAATTCAAGGTTTTTAAACCGCACATCATCTTTCACATGTTGCATGTACCTTTCACAATCCTCCCGCAGGCCACTCAATGTCCCATTCAATCCTTCACGGGCAATTATAATACGGCCTTTTAACTTGTTTTCAATGCAAAACAGATGATGTTTTAACCTGAAATCTTCAGGGTCTTCTATATGTGTATAGCAATAATACAACAAAATGAGATAGTCCTTCATATTCCTGAATTTTTTTGAAATGGATTCAATTCACAAAATTAGCAAAACCATATGAAGTCTGATAATATGTTGCAGGCTTATTCTTGCTGTTATGTTTGTTTAAGTTCTTTTGCCGGATTACCAAAAACAGTTTCTTTTGCTTGCACATCCTGAATAACGACAGAACCGGCTCCAATTCTTGCATTTTTGCCCACTTTAATGCCGCTAACTATTACTGAACCGGCTCCAATAAAAGCACCCTCTTCAATAACAACGCCGGTATTGATAATACTTCCGGCTCCGATTTGTGTATAATCTCCTATGTGAGTACCATGACCAACAATAACACCGGCATGTAATATACAATGATTTCCAATATGTGCCATTGCACCTATAATACTGCCGGCATCAATGAATGTGCCATGGTGAAGGATAGCCGTTTTTGCAATAGAAACATTGTGGTGGATGGCATTTATGGGGACGGCTTTGTGGTTTTCGGCCAGTAGTTTTACAAAGCTTTTTTTCAGCCTGTTATCGTCGTATGATAAAAATGCATCGCATTTTTTATCAAGTATACTGAGAAGCTTTTCGTCATCGGGTGATCCTAATATGGTTACTTCATCAATTTCAGTTCCTTTTAAACTTACATTTTCATCCAAGAAGCCATAAACCACAACTCTATTAGATAAAAAAATTTCAAGGGCTGCCTTTCCCAGCAATGATGCACCAAAGATTAACACTGGTTTACTCATGTTTTGTTCAGTTTATTTTACAAGTATTCGAAAAACGAGACCTCCGGGTTGTGCTATTTGTTTATCCAGCAAAGGTTTTTGTTAAAGAGATTGATAATCAGGCCCGTTTGTTCTGCCTTTAAATTTTCTAAATTGGCTATTGCCCAAATCTGAATGAGAATGATCCGGGAATTGTTACAAATAAAAAAAGGTGGGGGTATCTCCACCCCGCACCCCATTAATTCTTGTTCTTTCAAAGCAATTAATTCTGGTCGTTAACCTTTCGGTTTTCTGCAACCATACGCAATTGAGTTTTGGCATTGTCTTCCGATACCGTTACAGGAGTCGATGAGATTTCGTTTTCTTCCTGAAAAATGATTAAATTTTCTTCCACTTCAACTTGCGCTATGCCTATTTCTACTGATTCCTTCTGAGGAAATATATTACTTGTTTGATCGAGGTCAAGGGCAATTGAAGGAGCAATCACCAAAGCCACAACAGACATAAGTTTTAACAATATATTAAGCGAGGGCCCTGATGTATCTTTAAAAGGGTCACCCACTGTATCACCCACAACAGTAGCTTTATGCAGGTCAGAGCCTTTACCATACTTTTTGCCATTTATTTCTACACCTACTTCTACCATCTTTTTGGCATTATCCCATGCACCACCGGCATTTGACTGAAACAAAGCCATCAAAACACCTGACACAGTTACACCGGCCAGTAATCCTCCCAACATCTCTGCTCCACCAATAAAACCTACAAGAATGGGTACAAATACTCCGAGTACCCCCGGCAACACCATTTCTTTTATGGAAGCTTTGGTTGATATTTCAACACATTTATCGTATTCGGGCTTATCTTGCGCTGCATCGAATATCTTTTGATCTTCTTCACTGAGGTTTTCAGTATTTCCGTCATTTCTTTTCATAACCGCAAGGGCAGCGGTCAATTCGGGTATTTCCCTGAATTGACGCCTTACTTCTTCAATCATGGCCATGGCAGCACGGCCCACCGAACTCATTGACATGGCTGAAAAGACAAACGGAAGCATTGCGCCAACAAAAAGACCTACCATAACGGTCGGTTTGGATATATTAATGGAAGTTATATTGGCTTGCTGCATATATGCAGCATACAAAGCAATGGCAGTAAGCGCTGCAGAGCCAATAGCAAAGCCTTTTCCAATGGCAGCAGTTGTATTGCCAACAGCGTCGAGCGTATCTGTTCGTTGTCTTACTTCTTTGGGCAGCTTAGACATTTCAGCTATTCCACCTGCATTGTCTGATATGGGGCCATAGGCATCAACTGCCAGCTGTATACCAGTATTAGCCAACATACCAACAGCAGCGATGGCGATGCCATACAAGCCGGCAAAATGAAATGACACTAAAATTGCAGCCGAAATCATGATAATAGGGATGGCAGTAGACATCATACCTACTCCTAATCCTGCAATAATGTTGGTGGCATCACCGGTTAAAGACTGCCTCACTATTGATTTTACCGGAGGCGTTCCTGTTCCAGTATAAAATTCAGTAATTTGACCAATACCCAGACCCGCGAGCAGACCCGCAATCACCGCCCAGAATACGCCATTGCTGGTGTAGATGCGACCATCGATTAACCACTCGGAAGGAAGCATGTACTGAATGACAAAATAACCGGCAATTACCATAATTATAGCTGATCCAAATTCACCGATATTCAGAGCTCTCTGCGGGCTGCCACCTTCTTTTACATTTACAAAAAAAGTTCCTATAATAGACACCAGAATACCAACACCGGCTATTACCAGGGGAAGCAAGACAGCACCTAAACCGTTATTATAGCTGGCAAACTCAGGTAAGGGAACAAAAATAGCGCCCAATACCATGGTGCCTATGATCGATCCTACGTAAGATTCAAATAAATCGGCACCCATACCGGCCACGTCACCTACGTTATCACCTACGTTGTCGGCAATGGTCGCAGGGTTGAGCGGATGGTCTTCAGGAATGCCTGCTTCTACTTTTCCAACCAGGTCGGCACCTACATCAGCCGCTTTGGTGTATATACCACCTCCAACACGGGCAAAAAAGGCAATACTGGAAGCACCCAGAGAAAAGCCAGCCAATACATTCAACACCTTGGTAATCTCCCAATCGGCACCCAGAATATGGGTGTATAAAAGAAATAAAGCACTTAGTCCGAGTACACCCAGACCTACCACACCCATACCCATTACAGAACCTCCGATAAAAGCCACTTTAAGGGCTTTACCAAGTGATGTTCTGGCTGCTTGTGTGGTTCTTACATTGGCATAGGTGGCAATTTTCATTCCGTGGTATCCTGCAAAACCCGAACAAACGGCACCAACTACAAAAGAAAGAGCTACCAAGCTGTGAGATGTGCTTTCATAGTGTCCTTTGAAAGCAAGTAAAACCGCCAGAGAGGCAACGAAAATACCCAGGATTTTATACTCAGCTTTCAAAAAAGCCATGGCGCCCTTGTAGATATTTTGTGAAATCTTAATCATAAGATCAGTTCCGGCATCCTGCTGTATTACCCATAAAGATCGCCAAATCACAAAAATCAGGGCTACTACCCCCAAAACAGGTAAGGTAAAGATCAATGTTTCCATAAAGTGTAGAAGTATTTAGTCAGTTTTTACTGTTTTATGTTGAAAATAATTTAAAGATCATATAAAAAGAATTCGGCGCCAATTCAGGCGCCAAGATAAAAAGCATTTCCGGCCTCTTTTTTTGTTTTGCAAAGATCATATGTAATCATGCCTCCGAAATATACAATTATTAAAATTTAAACTAAAAGCAATTTCTTCGATAATTTTGATAATTAATTGTAAAAAAAGCTAAAATGTCTTCTCAACATTAAAGCAAACGTTTGTAGTTAAAAAATTGCTAAGGTTTGATTTCTTACTTTTACCGTTCTGACTACAAAATGCACATCTTGGCGCATGCTGATTTTTAATTTGTTTATAATTAATTTTGGGTTCGATTGTTTGAAACTTCCGATATGTCAATGAATGTCAATGAAAATGCAGCTTCGAATGAGTTGCGTCTATATACACCGGCGCAGCTGGCCTTGAGAAATGGCGCTGATCGGGAGGAAATTTGGTGTGCATATGAAGGCTTGATCTATGATCTCTCATCATCTCGATTATGGAGAAATGGCATGCATTATGAACACTGGGCCGGTCAGGATCTAACTAATGAGCTTAAAGATGCGCCGCATACTTCGAGCGTATTTACTAAATTTAAAGTAGTAGGAAAGCTAAATCCTTTTGCCAGCTGATAATATGCATACCATCGAACCATATAGCCGCTGGTCGGGACAATACGACGCCTCAAAAGACGAACGCTCACCTTTTTTTGGTAAAAAATATAATTACAACTTATACGCAGACACAATTTATAATTATTACATCGATCCGGCATGGGATTACATAGGTTCTGAAACGCTTTATATTAAAATTTTATATACAGATTATACAGTAGGTTATACCATAATTGAATTGCTTGGCGAATGGAATGATGCCATACATAACGATATTATGCATTTTAAAAGAAATATTATTGACCATATGACCCGTGAGGGAATATTGCATTATGTGCTGATCGGCGAACAGGTATTTAATTTCCACGGTTCTGATGATTGTTATTATGAAGAGTGGTTTGATGATGTGGAAGATGGTTGGATCGCAGCCATTGGTTTCAGAGATTTTATATATGAAGAGTGGAAAAAATTTAATATAGATTATTATTTGGTCGGTGGAGCGGGATTGGAAATACCCGACTGGCGAATTTTTGCCCCAAAAGTTCTGTTTCAGAAAATTGATGCCGAAATTCGCCGGCGAATTGGCTTTTAATATAATCCGTAACTGCAAAAATATGTATCGCTTATTTTTTAAACCCTTGTTTTTTCTGCTTTCTCCCGAAACGGCACATAAAGTAGCTTCTAAATTACTTTTAGTTGCCAGTCAAATTCCGGGTTTGTCCTTTTTATTAAAAAAATCTTTTTGTTTTTCTCATCCCAACTTAAAACGAGAGGTATTTGGACTGCGATTTCCCAACCCTGTAGGATTGGCAGCAGGATATGATAAAGATGCAGAACTTATCGATGCTATGGCAAACCTGGGCTTTGGTTTTGTGGAAATAGGAACGATTACCCCCAGGCCTCAATCAGGGAATCCCAAGCCAAGATTATTTCGACTGAGCAATGATCTGGCCCTTATAAATCGGATGGGTTTCAACAATAAAGGTCTGGAAGCAGCTATAGAGAAATTAAAAGATAAGAAGCACAATATTATAGTGGGTGGAAATATTGGCAAAAATAAAGATACCCCTAATGAAAATGCCGTGGAAGATTATGAAATATGTTTCCTGGGACTTTATCCTTATGTAGATTACTTTGTAGTGAATGTAAGCTCACCCAATACCCCAGGTCTGCGAGATTTGCAGGAAAAAGAACCTTTGAAAAAGCTACTTAATCATTTGTTGAACCTGCGTGAAGATCAAGAGGTTAAAAAGCCGGTATTGCTTAAAATTGCACCTGATTTAAATACGTCACAGCTTGACGATATTCTTGAAATAGTGGAACTTACCCAAATCGATGGGCTCATTGCAACCAATACTACCATTGATCGAAATAATCTCAGGGTACCAAAAGAAAAGACCAATGCCATCGGTGCAGGCGGCCTCAGTGGTTTTCCATTAAAAGATAAATCAACAGAAATAATACAGTATCTTACAAAAAATGCAAGAAGGCAAGTACCGGTAATAGGTGTGGGTGGTATAGGGAATGGCGCCGATGCCCTCGAAAAATTAAAGGCTGGGGCAAGTCTTGTACAAGTTTACACAGGCTTAATTTACAATGGTCCGGGTATGGTAAATGAAATAAATCGACATCTGGCAAAATATTTGTAATAAATGAGCAATTATTGCTATAATCTGTTTCATGCTTTGTGATTAAGCAATAACCTGTACTTTTGCAATACAATTAGCTTACAGAATTATTTCATGGCCAAAAACAGCTACAAATCAAAAAATTTTGTAAAAGAGCCGAAAAAGCCAAAGGTTAAAAAAAAGTGGAGCTTCGGGCTGTTTAAGGACCGCCGCCTGCATTTATCTGTAGGTTTGTTTCTGCTGGTAGCCTCCTTTTTCCTCTTTACTGCTTTTACTTCTTATCTTTTTACCGGTACATCCGATCAAAGTGTGGTTGAAAGTTTTAAACTCACGGGAATCAGAACGGCAGGTGTGGAGGTAGAAAACTGGTTTGGCCTTTTCGGGGCTTTGACTGCCCATTATTTTATTTTTATGTGGTTTGGTATTTCAGCATTTTTTATACCCCCGATTTTATTCTTGCTGGGATTTACCATTACATTTAAAAAAACACTGCTTTCGCTTTCCAGAGCGCTGGGGTTTAGTCTGTTTTTTATTTTTTGGCTAAGTACCCTGATGGGCTATATCATGCTGGAACCAGGAAGCCCCTATCAACTCAGCTTTTTGGGAGGAGGCCTTGGATATGAAATTTCATCATTTCTGCACAGTATTCTGGGATGGGGCACCTTTCTCCTGCTTATCTTATCTTTACTGGTTTTTGTGATTTTCTTTTTTAACATTACCACCATACTCGGCCTGGGAAATGCTGCCAAAGACGAAATAGACCGCTTTAAAAATACTTTTAATGAAGAGGAAGAGGACCTTGATGAGGGTGTTTCAAGGTCAGATCAGGAAATCCTCGAACAGGAAAACTGGCAAATAAAAACCATTAAGCCAAACCTGGAAAAAAGTGCAAACAACGAAATCAAGCTTGACCTCGATGAACCACTTTTAAACGAAAATCCGCCTATACCTAATCCTCAGCCGGTAGTTGTGGCAAATCAGGCTAAAAAGGAACCAGAGTTTATCGTAGCCGAAAATGAAAATCCCGACAAAGAGGTCGATGAAATGGAGTATTATGATCCCACCCTTGATTTGGGATCATTTCAACAACCTACCCTTGATCTGCTCGATCAGCATGAGCCCAGAAATGTTCAGGTAACCAAAGAAGAACTGGAACAAAACAAAGATAAAATTCTTGAAACACTTATTAATTTTAAAATAGGTATTGCGAGCATTAAAGCAACCATAGGACCAACGGTTACCCTTTATGAAATTGTTCCTGATGCGGGAGTAAAAATTTCCAGAATCAAAAACCTCGAAGATGATATTGCGCTGAGTCTTTCGGCCCTGGGTATTCGTATTATTGCACCGATTCCGGGAAAAGGAACCATCGGTATTGAAGTACCTAATAAAAACAGGGAAGTGGTTTCTATCAGATCGGTTTTAAGTACTGAAAAATTTGCAAAAAGTACATATGAGCTTCCTGTAATATTGGGCAAAACCATTTCCAATGAAGTATATGTAACTGATCTGGCAAAAATGCCACACTTGCTCATGGCCGGCGCTACAGGACAGGGTAAATCTGTGGGAATAAATGTTTTACTGGCTTCACTTATATACAAAAAGCATCCCTCGCAACTTAAATTTGTATTGGTAGATCCCAAAAAGGTAGAGCTCACCCTCTATAATAAAATCGAAAGGCATTACCTGGCCATGTTGCCCAATAATGAAGAAGCCATCATTACCGATACCAAAAAAGTGATTTACACTTTAAATTCACTCTGTATCGAAATGGATAACCGGCTTTCCCTTTTTAAAGATGCAGCATGCAGAAATTTAAAGGAATATAATACCAAGTTCATCAGAAGAAGATTAAATCCCGAAAAAGGCCATCGATATATGCCCTATATTGTGCTGATTATTGATGAATTGGCAGACCTTATGGTCACAGCGGGCAAAGAAGTGGAAACGCCTATCTCCAGGTTGGCAGCGGTTGCCAGGGCCATCGGTATCCACCTGGTGCTGGCAACACAAAGACCTTCGGTTAATGTAATTACCGGTGTGATAAAGGCGAATTTTCCTGCCCGGCTATCTTTCAGGGTTACTTCTAAAATTGATTCCCGCACAATATTGGATATGGGAGGTGCCGAACAACTGGTAGGTATGGGCGATATGCTCTTTTCTCTTGGTTCTGAAACCGTACGATTGCAATGTCCTTATATTGATACGGATGAAGTTGAAAAAATTTGTGATTTCGTGGGTGCTCAACGCGGTTACGAAACAGCATACCAGCTTCCGGAGTTTGAAGGAGACGAAGAAGGAGGTTCTTCATCTGAAGTGGATCTCAACGACAGAGATGCCATGTTTGATGAAGCAGCCCGGCTTATAGTAAGACATCAGCAGGGAAGTACCTCTCTAATACAACGAAAACTGAAACTGGGATACAACCGGGCCGGCCGTTTGATAGATCAGCTGGAAGCCGCCGGTATTGTTGGTGCCTTCGAAGGGAGCAAAGCCAGAGAAGTTCTCGTACAAGACGAATACACTTTGGAACAATTATTGAGTGTATTAAATGAAAAGAAAAGCGGATAAAATAGTTAAGCAAATATATGAAAAACGCATTGATATTGATTGTGGTAACCTTCTTATTTACAGGGGTATACGCGCAAAACGATCCAAAAGCGAAAGAAATTCTGGATCAGATGAGTGAAAAATACAAAAGCTTTACCTCCTTTAAAGCTGGGTTTGTAAATAAACTGGAAAACGAAATCGAAGGTTTTACTGAAGAGTTTGAGGGCCAGATAGTAGTAAAAGGCACCAAATACAAACTTATTGTTGGAGATCAGGAAATTTACAATAACGGCACTACGGTATGGACTTATCTCAAAGACATCAATGAAGTTAATATTGATAACTACGTGCCTGAGGATGGAGATATGACACCTTCTAATATTTACAACATATACAAATCAGGCTATAAATACCGCCTGATGGAAGAAAGAAGGGAGGGATCTAAATTATTGCAACTGGTTGAACTGCAACCGGAAAATCCAAAACAAAGTAAATCTCAGTTCATCAATATCATTTTGAGAATCGATAAAACAGATAAAACTTTAAACGGCTGGACCATCAAAGACAGAACGGGCAATCAGTATTCTTATACCATCACCAATTTCACGCCCAATGTAGAGGCCAACGATAAAACTTTTGAATTTGATCCTTCAAAACATCCCGATGTAGAGATCGTCGATCTGCGATAATAATCTCTTTTATTTGGAATAAATACCAGATAATGTAAAGCATTTTATATTATCTGGTATTTTTGTATACATGAAAAGGGAAGATTTAATACAACAGATCAAAGTAAAGAAATCCAGTCTCTGTGTAGGACTGGATACTGACATAGAAAAAATACCACAGCATCTGAGATCTGAACCAGACCCGGTGTTTACCTTCAATAAGGCCATTATTGATTCCACTGCCGATTATGCAGTGGCCTACAAACCTAACCTGGCTTTTTATGAGTGTGATGGCGCCAAAGGCTGGGACACCCTGCAAAAAACCCTTGAGTACATCCCTAAGGAGATTTTTACCATTGCCGATGCCAAAAGAGGCGATATTGGCAATACCTCAGAAAAATATGCCCATACTTTTTTCCGACACTATGCATTTGATGCGGTCACCGTGGCACCTTACATGGGCGCAGATTCTGTACGACCTTTCCTCGGCTTTAAAAATAAATGGGTTATCCTGCTCGCACTTACCTCCAATCCCGGCAGTGAGGATTTTCAGCAGCTCACCCTCGCAGATACCGGTGAAAGGCTCTATGAAAATGTATTAAAAACTTCCAGGCCATGGGGCGATGAGGGCAATATGATGTATGTGGTAGGCGCAACCCAGGCAGCGCATTTACAGAAAATCAGGGAGATCGTGCCTGGTCATTTTTTGCTGATTCCCGGTGTGGGTGCACAGGGAGGCAACTTGCAGGAAGTCTGTAAATACGGAATGAATGCCGATGGAGGCCTGCTCATCAATGCTTCCAGGAGTATATTGTATGCCGGTTCAGGAACAGATTTTACCTCCAAAGCCAGAGAAGAAGCCATGAAAATGCAGTCAGAAATGGCTGATTATCTTGAACAGTATGCTTTTGGTCCATTAGGAGTATAAGTGAGCGCAATAGCGCAATAGCTCAAAGCTCGTAGTTAGCTCGTAGCTCGTAGGGCTTTGTGGTTGTGATATGCCTGAACTGGTAGCTAGAGGTTATTTGAGCTGTAAGCCGCAAGCTAGTAGCTTCAAGGGGGTACAAACTGCGAGCTTCATATACAAACTGCCAAGTGACCTTATTCATTTGATTTTATCACCCTTGGCAACTTTAATTCATCCCAATTTTATCCAAAAAGATCTCCCCGCTTTCTGTTTTGTCAAAAATGAACCGGATTTGATCAATGTTGTGGATTTGAAATTCCGGGTTATCAGCTGCGAAAGCTGACAGTGGGATTTCAACATATTGAGCAATTTTTTGAACATGTTTCTTTTCCTCAAAGCTGTGGATAAAGTCCCATTTGCTTAAGCGGCTCTTCAAAGGTGGCGCCAAAAGCCTGAAATCACTGAGACTTTTTCGTACTTCCACACCTTCACTGGAAAGTGCAATGGTAAAATCAACAGAGTCGCTTTGATCATCGTTGTTGCAGACAAAGAAAAAGAGGTTGTGCAGTTCCTGGTTTTGCAATGAGTCCATAAAGGCAGAAGGTATATGCAAGCGGTATTCTGCAGACTCTGTATTTACCGAGTCAGGCGCTTTCCATCCCAGATAAACCCCAAGGCTTTGCTGCGAAGATCCCCAGTCTCTGAGTGGCAGGGCATTTTCGCTCCAGGTTTTTAAGTTTTTGCCTTCAATTCGACCTCCCGGGAAGCTGGTGCTGTTCAAATCCATATCTTCCTGATAATTGGTGAAATAATGGTTTTGGGTGTCATCAAACTTATTTACATAGAGTTCTCTGGGCAGCCATTGCCTTGCAGTCCGGAAATCGCGCAATATTTCTGTGTATTCTTTTTTGCCTTGCAGGCTGGCTTCCATAAAGGCTGATATAAAGAGACCGGCAATTTTTCTCTGCTCTTCTCCATCCATGATGGGTTTGGTATTAACCAGCCACGACATAGGTGCAGCATAATCTTTTCGGCCCCATGTAGTATTAAACTGACCATGGTTGGCATGGTGGATATATATTGCCGACTTAAAATGGTACTCTCCGTCATCAAAGGTCCAGCGATTATAGACACGATTGCCCAGCATGAAAAACATATCCTGGTCATATCCTCCGTGCAAGAGCAGGTAGTCCACATTTTTGCCTCTGGTTGGGATGTCATTTTGCGGGTAGTAAGGATCATTTGGTGCGATTTGCACTACACCTTTAATATTAAAATTAAAGTCAAACTTATGGTTTCCATTTTGGTGGTAACGCGGCAGTTTATTAATCATGCTCGCTACGGCTATAGCGGCTCCGCCTCTGGAATGCCCCATCAAAGCGATATTATTCATATCCACCTTATTGTAAAAAATATGCCCGGCGCTGTCGTTCCATGCTCGCCAAACCTCCAGGTGTTTCAATAAAAGCCATCCGCGGGTAAAAACTTCCGACTGATTGTAGTCTCCCATCCAGAAGCCATTAATAAAATTTTGATCAATGGATGCCGTAATATAGCCCCTGCTTGATAGCAATTCACCGAGGTAGGCATATCCGGGATCTGAAAAATCATGCATAAGATGGTTACCATGTACTATAAGCACCAGGGGAAAAGGGCCTTCCCCAACAGGGTACCAAACCCTGCCATTTATTGGGTAGTTGGAAGAATTAAATCCCCAAAAAGCTTCGCGGATCTTATTGGCAAAACCCTTTGTCTGGTCAAAATATGGGTTGGCATCAACAGTAGCGGTTATTATGTCTGCTTCTGCTCCGTATTCTTTTCGGTGCAGGTCCTTGCCTGATCCATAGTATAAGGTTTTTGTTGTGTAACGCCCAGGCTGGGAAGGGTCCTGCAGGCTGCTGACGGCAGAAGGCTGCGACCACCATTCATCACTTACCTGCAATGGATGCCCTGGGCCATCTGACATAAGGGCATAAACCACCCAACTTAAGGAAATGGTTACCACCGTCACCAGTGCTATTGCAAGATACCGATGGGTATTTTTATGAAAAGCTATACCCAATGAGGCGCCACTGATAATGCCGATATACATCAGCGGTTTTGAGAAACTGCTCAAAGGCATGAAATGGGCGGCCAGTAAAGAGGATGCTACGCAAGCGACAAACCACGGATTGAAACTCCTGATTAAAAGAAACAGCCATCTGGTAAGCAATACACCCAGGGGAATACCCAAAATAACAATACATGTGATGATAAGTATATCTAAGAATATAGAGATGCCGGTTTTGACATAGGCCCCCATGATGATTAGAAAAATGGCTGCGGCTATCACAGCCCCAACTGATGCACCTTTCCAGGTAATATTTCCGAACCTGATGGTTTTTTGATTAATGAAGGTACCGGCCTTTTTTATGGCATTTAAGAATGTGTTTTTTTTGTTGTGATCAGGGGCTTCCATGATAAAAAATTTAGTAATGCAATTAACCCGTTGATATAATGTACCTCAGATTAAAAAGAAATTGAAAATAATTATATTTTCTCTTACAATTCTTTTACGAAAAATAAATGGCCATGTCAAAAGCGAAATGCATATTTTCAACAGACGGATATCAGGGTATACCAATGGTCATTTTGTGAGATAAAAAAACCAGGGTTTTCCATATTTTTATCATCTATGGAAAACCCTGGAACAAAAATATATTGTCAACAACAATTCCTAATACTTTACCAGTCTGAAGACTCCATTCTTTTGATTCCCTGAAATGTGAATGAGATAAACAGCTGGGGGGAGCAGGGATACATCAATCGAGGTTTCTTCAGAAAACTCAGTTGATTGCAGTATACTTCCCTGTAACATTCTCAGCTCCAGCTTATATAAGGAATAATCCCCGCCCCTTACAGTAATGTAAACCTTATTATTTGCAGGATTTGGGTAAATATTGATATCACTGCCAGCTATAAAGTTGCCTAAACCTGTTATGGCAAATACCAAAGTATTCGATGCCGGTGAGGTGCATTCATCATTGGTAACAAAACGCACAAAATACTTTCCTGGCATTGGGTTTTGTATTTGATGCGCCGTTTGGTTGGTGAGTATTTCATCATTGTAAAACCAAAGATGTTTTCCCTGAAGATTCGAGACTATGGCACCTCCCAGTATTTCAATGACAGGGACCGGCGCTTCATCGAAAAGCTGCAAATGTAGTACCCGTATGCTATCACATTGTGTCACAGACTTAAGGCTATCATAATACCAGCCATTGCTTGTCAGGCTGTATTGTTGCCATTCAAAGACTTCTCCGGGGCAAATGTACTGGTGCAAAGTATCTCTGTGGGTGCCATGCACGGATATCTCCATTTGTTTTATGCTTTGTAATGGATTATCAGAATGGCTTGCCGTAAGTTTAACATTATATACACCAGGATTGGAATAATAGTGGATCGGTGAAATTTCATCACTTTGCGTTCCATCTCCAAAATCCCAGACAAAAACATCTGCGTCTACACTTTGATTATCAAAAACAGCGGCATCGCCTTCACATATTTGCATATGGTTAACTTCAAAATCAGCAAGGGGAAGAGGGTTTTTGATGAAATGTTCTACCTGTACAGTACTCCATTTTCCGCGGGTATCCTGAAACTGAAAGCTCAGTTGATACTCGCCGGCCGGATAGGCTTTCATGTCGATCTCGGTAATCCATTCGAATGGTGTGATGGGTTCTGCCAGCTGATGTAAAACAGGTTCTTCCTCATTGATCCAATAGCGGTATGCCATTATTTGATTGTCAAATAGGTCTGCTACCCTGGTTTTGTAAAAGTACTGGCTTTGTGAAACAGACCAATTTCCATAGCGATCTTTAAACCGATACCTGAGTGCATGCAAGCCCATCGGCAGATGGTTAGCCTGAATTTTTTCATCCAGAGAGAAGACTTTGTTCTGAGTTACTGAAATGGTTTTGGCTTCAGCGACATCATCATTAAACCAATACTGAAATTGCGTTACAAAATTTTCACCCTGATGAAGGTGATCTGGCAGCTTGTAGAAAAAATGGCTGTGCACCGACGTCCACAGACCACGTTGATCCAACAAGCGGAAGTTTAGTAAGTGGAGACCGTCAGAGATGGATGCTGTCTCCAATGACTCTTCCAATGTAACGGTCTTCCCGTTTTGAATTTGAATACTTTTTTTATTCTCTGAATCCTTATCAAGCCAATACTCAAAGCGAACCATCCTGTTTTCCACATAATGCTGAGGGTCGAGTTTATAAAACATTTGACTGATGGTTCCACTCCACAGGTGCTTGCTGTCTTTAAAGCGCAGGCAAATAGAATGTAGCCCTGTTGTCAAATGTTGGGTAGATACATCATTCAGCAATGTAAAAACCGGCTGACCATTAGCTGCAGTCCTTATTGCTTTTTTATAATCTTTATCAAACCAGTACTCATATTCAACCATTTGATTTTGGGCTGAAATCAAGGCTGGAAGCCATATGAGCAGAAAAATTAAAAATACCTTTTTCATAACCTTAAAAAATTTGATTAATGCTATGAATTCAGGGTTGTGCTTCTACGGTGATTTCGATTTTAAGCAAGCCTTCAGCATCGGTTGTACCCGCAATTTTTTTACTTACAATTCGGGGTATCTGTGGAATCGCATTTTCTTTATAAGGGAATAAGCCTCCGAACAACCCAACTTCTTTTCCGTCATCGCCAATGTAATTATGTGGAGATTTTAGCTTGTAGGAATTGTCATAATCAAATGCTGCGGTCAATTCTTTTTCAAAAACCGTACTGAGGTCGACGTCGAGCCAGTTGTTGTTAAGTGTAGGATTGGTGCCCAGATCCGGATTGGATGCCGCAATAATGTTATTTGACAAAATGTTACCGGTACACGACCGCATAAACCGGAAATTGTCTTGCCTGAAAATATTGTTTTTAAAAACGTTGTTGTCACAAGTGCTAATTAAACCTGTGCTGATATTGGTCGCGTTTATGAAAAGGAAAATATTATTGCTGAACATATTACCATCACTATTGAAAAGCCTGCCACCAATAACGGAATTTGAAACCGTACTCAGCTCAGCATTGTTCATATATAAGTCACTTCCGATGGCACAATTGATAATGGTAATATTTTTACACATTTTATCCCTCGTACTTCCGTAGAAATATATATATGACCCAATTTGGGTATTTTTAATGATGACCTGATTTATGGAGATGTTATTTGGAAAATCAATATATCCGGTAATGTGCACACCTTCAATATACAATTGATCAGCGCCTTCAGCGAAACGAAAATTTCCGTTTATGAATGTTTTGCCGGTATGTTCGGTGCCCTGCGGATGAAAACCAGCCCCCAAAATCACCAGTCGCTTGGCAAAATTTGATGGTGGACTAAATGAACCACCAGGCAGGTAAATGGTATCTCCGTGTACAGCATTTTGATAGGCTAGCTGGAGACCATTCTCCTGATAGAAGAAAGTTGCTTCTCCGGCGCTGTGCAGAGCCACGGCGGTTTGAGCATTGATATTTTGTATAAGAGTCATGCTGAGTGCCAGCAAAAAAAAAGATCTGATGTATGCCATGATAAAAAAGTTTATATGAGAAATGTTATTGCATGGGTCTTCTTGTAGAAAACCTGGCTCAAATAAAAGCACCAACAGCAACTAAACCACTTCAAAATGTAAAAATATCAATATCAAAAGGTAAAAAACTAATATTTTGGCCTAGAGAATAGATTAAAGTCTATTAATTCAGGTCTTGTTATAAGTTTGTTTTAACATATTTATATTTTTAAAGGATTTATAAAGCAGGAATGTATGGATGAATCATTTTTACATTTTGTTTGGCAGCATCAGTATTACAATAAATCTGACTTGACTACTGCTGATGGTCACAAGGTAGAGGTATATCAGCCAGGCCATTATAATACCAATGCCGGTCCTGATTTTTTAAATGCGCGCATTAAAATAGGAGATCTTATATGGAACGGAAGTATTGAGATTCATGTAATGTCAGAAGACTGGTTTAATCACAAGCACCATCTTAATATGGTTTATGATTCTGTTGTATTGCATGTTGTCTGGCAAGGCGATAGAAGAGCACAGCGCACCGATAATACTGATATCCCTACAGTTTTTTTAAAAACCAGGGTTCCGCAAAGCATTTTCAAAAAATACCAGAATTTGCTTGGCAGCATAGATCATTTGCCTTGCAGTCAGTTTATTTCTAACATACCTGAGGTTATTTTGCAAAACATGTTAGACCATGTTCTCATACAAAGGCTTGAGCGCAAGGCTTCAGAGATAATTTCGTTGTATGAATCCAATGCAGGAGACTGGGAAGAAACAGCCTACCAGATATTGCTGAAAAGTTTTGGTTTTCAGAAAAACAGTGAACTTTTTCATAAGTTGGGAAGGGCTTTACCTTTAAAAATATTAAAGCGACATCGCGATAAGATAGTACAGGTAGAATCCCTGTTGTTTGGAATGGCAGGTTTCTTAAAGGGAAAGCCTGGTGATGATTATCATGAAAACCTGCAGAAGGAATTTGCTTTTTTATGTCAGAAGTATGGATTGGAAGACAGGATCATAGAGCCTCATCTTTGGAAGTTTATGCGTATGCGTCCGGCAAATTTTCCCACATTGCGTCTGGCTCAATTGGCGGTATTGATAGTTCAGTCAGACAATATTTTTTCTTCTCTGGTATATGCAGGTTCGGTAAGATCCATTTTAAATTATCTTTGCATTAATCCGGGTAATTATTGGCGGGAACATTATTATTTTGGCAAGAAAACGCAAAAGCATTCGGCTGATTTAGGTGAAGCAGGTATGGAGGGTATTATTATCAATGCAGTGGTGCCTCTAATGGCTGCTTATGGTATGCATACCGATGATCATAGTTGGATAGAGGGGGCCATTCAGCTTTTAGAACAGATACGACCCGAAAATAACAGTATAGTACAGCGTGTTTCTTCTTCAGGGATACAAGTGGGAAAAGCGTGTGATAGCCAGGCTGCTATTGAACTATATAAAAATTACTGTACAAAAAGAAAATGCCTTCATTGCAAAATAGGCACCTACATTTTAAAACCTGAGGATAAATGATGCTTTTTGCATATAGTATGAGTGTTTTGGCATGGGTTATCCTGGCAGTGCATGCATGGCAAAAAAACCGCAGAAAGCAATATGGTTCCTTTTTTCTGACAGCGCTATTATTAAAGTCTCTGGCGGCTACAGTTATTACCGCATTATACATGTGGCATTATAAAGGAGGAGACACCTTGTCATTTTTTAATGATGCCAGACAATTGATTGTATTTTTTTCAGAGCGACCTGATGAAATTATTTCATTTTTACTTGGAAACAGCGATCTGTCTTCCATAGGCCTTCGCTTTGAAAATGATCCAAGGGCATTATTTTTTTCAGCATTCACTTCATTATTTGTAATTGTGGGGGCTGGAAACATATGGTTAAGTGCACTCTGGATGTCTTTAATTTCTTTTTTATGCATATGGTGGTCAATACAACAAATTTCCCGTGAAAATTATGCTTTAGGGAAGGCGGCTGTTTGGGTATTGATATTCTGGCCGGGGGTTCTGATCTGGACATCTGGTATTTTTAAAGAGACACCGGCATTGGTTTGTCTTTGTTTGCTTAGCGCTATTGTCTACAGGGCGATTCACCGCGCTTTTGATGTGAAAGATTCAATTATCTGTATTTTATCCATATGGTTACTTTGGAACCTGAAGTATTACTATGCAGCAGTGTTTTTGCCATTGTCGGCCGCTACTTTTTTAAGTTACAGAATTTTTTCACAAGAATATATCGTGCAAAAAAGGATGAAGGTCCTTGTAGCCTATACTTTTTTTTGCATCATTCCATTGATAATAGTTTCTGTAAGCCATTTTAACCTCAGACCACTTCGTCTGCTGGAGTTGCTATTTGATAATTATCAACTTTCTGTTCTTCTATCGATGCCAGGTAAACATGCTGTGTATGAGCATATGGATGGGAGTTTGTACTACATTATATTTCACATACCCGACGCGTTGTTTACTACTTTATTTCGACCAATGTTATGGGAATCGTGGAATATATTTTCGGTTGTTGTCGCCATTGAAAACACAATATTATTGGCGCTTTTTGCCTTTGCAATAGTTCATACACAAAAAACAGGGGCTCATTGGTTAATGCTTTTGAGTGTATTTCTTTTTGTGTTTTTTATGTTCATTTTTTTAGGCCTTACTAGTCCCAATTTTGGCACATTGCACCGATATCGGTCCCTTGCGATGCCATTTTGGCTCATTTGGCAAATCTATATTCTAATAAACAGGCAAGGCAGTAATAATTTTTCAACAGCCGCTTGAGGCAATGTTTTGCAAACAAGGGTATATGTTGAATTACTGACTAGAAATTCCTGTAGTACGAGCTGACTCTGCTACGTAACTGTCCAAATATTGGCCTGCAAAACTGAACAAATAGCTCCTGAGGAGGTGGCGGATCAACCGGGCCTAATCTGGTGATGGCAAGCTGTTCCGGCGTTAATGCTCTTTCATCACCATTAAAATTGCCCCACACCACAGACCATACAAATTGACCGGGAAATTTATCGTGTAATATTACAGCGTCTGTTCTTGGGTCGATAACGCGCATACTCACCAATCCGGTAGAAATTAATTCTCTTTTATGTTCGATAAGCTTTGCTTTAACGGTTCCCAGCACATTTCTTTCAGAACCATCATCCATCCTGACTTTGCCGATTATCACACTGTCTTTACTTAGTTCACGGCTAACCATAAAATTATTGGCCTGTCCGACAACGAAGTCATCGAATTGTATAACGAGTATATGATCGGCATGAGGTCTTACCAGTGTATCGGTAGGTGGAAAAAACCTGACAAGTTCGTTCTCGCGATAATTAAATAAATATTCGTCAACCTGATTTTGAAAGAAATTTACACTTAACTGAAACTGTAGGGTAGGTACAGGTACTTGTTCAACGATTACTTTCAGGGTAGCCCAATATCTGGCTTCTTCTATTTTATCCCTAACATCCATATAATTTGGAAAGTATTCATTGGCTTTTGAAAAATGGCGATATGCTTCCATGGCGCTTTGCCGGGTTTCTATATTCATGGCTTCCTGACCAAGCGCATAGCGTTCAGCGGCGGCTTGTCTCCTGTAGGTTTCAAGCTCGCGGTGAAAACTCTGTGGATTATTTAAAGCTTGTATTGCAGAAGGACTCCTCATTATTTCATCATACATGCGATTGAGAACAAAATAATTCTCAACTATCTGGCTATTTCTGAGTGGATGGCTTGATGATTCCGCAATTTGTATTTGCGAAAGATAATATTTTACAGCCATTGGGTAAGATTCCTGTAGAGCCTGTGTTGCCCGGTTGTTGTTGGGACTTCTTCTCAAGCGTTCAACAGACTGCATAACAGATTCATAGTAATTGCCTTGTTGAAAAGCTTTTCTTCCCGAAGTACAGAATGAAAGAAATCCAAGGCATATTATGCATGACAAAATTAAAAAAACCGACTTCATACGCTACTTAACATTTGATTACGCAAAAGTATGATATTCTTATATTTATAATATTGGAAACCACCTGCAATATTACATTTGTGCCAATATTGAACTAATGAAAAAAAATGGGATTGTCAAATTACTAAAATGGCAAGGATTAAAATGATTTGCGTCTTTTGCCGGGCTTCTAGAAGGTTAAATCGTACTATTCTTCGTCAATCAACTCTTCTGCTTTGAGCTGTTTTTCATACAACTCTCTGAATACAGAATTCACTGAAAGCAGCTCTTCATGAGTACCTTCTTCAATTTTTCGGCCATCTTGTAATACTATAATTTTATCTGCCAGTTTTGCTGAAGAAACCCTGTGAGATATTACAACACTTGTCCGACCTTCCATGATTTTTTTCAGGCTATTTAGTATTGTATTTTCTGTATTAGTGTCAACAGCTGAAAGGCAGTCATCAAGAATGAGTATGGCCGGGTTGCGCACAATAGCCCTTGCTATGGAAAGTCTTTGTTTTTGGCCGCCAGAGAGCGTAATACCTCTTTCTCCGAGTATTGTGTTAAACCCATCCGGAAAGTGTTGGATATTTTGCAACAGATCTGCATCACTGGCTGCTTTCAGTATCTGATCTTCTTTAAAATTTATATTGCCAAAAGCGATGTTACTGGCAATGGTATCAGAGAATAAGAATACATCCTGGGGTACATAGCCTGTTTGTGCGCGCAAAGTCGATGGTTGATAGTCTTTAATGTCGCATTGATCGATTAAAATTTTACCTTCATCGCAATCGTACATGCGACTGATCAGGTTAGCTATGGTGCTCTTTCCTGATCCTGTAGTGCCAATAATTGCCAGTGTTTCACCAGCATTTACATGAAAAGAAATACCATCAAGTGCCTTTATACCAGAATCCGGATAGGTCAAAGATACATTATCAAAGATTATTTCTCCTTTAATAGGTACTTTTAAACCACGTTCTGAAGTAATGTCATTTTTGGTATTGAGAAACTCATTAATGCGCTTTTGAGATGCTGCGGCTCTTTGAATAATACTGGTAATCCAACCCAAAGAAGTAACCGGCCAGGTGAGCAAACTTACATACAACAGAAATTCGGCGATATTACCCAGGCTAACTGTACCCCTTATTACCTCCGCACCGCCAATAAATACAGTGAGTATACTACTTAAGCCGATTAATGACATTATAATTGGATAAAAAAGAGCATTAACCTTGGTGAGTTTTAATGATTTTTCCTTGTAATCATCACTAGCATCAGCAAAATTTTGTGTAGAATCGTTTTCCCTGGCGAAGGATTTGATAACCCTAATGCCCGAAAATGCTTCCTGAACAAAAGTAGAAAGCCCTGACAGGCTTTTTTGTATTTCTTCAGAACGCCTGTTGATAATATTATTTACAAAATAAATACTAACAGATAGAAGTGGTAAAGGAATCAGGGCATAAAAAGTAAGCCTGGCATTAATTGAAAACATGATAGGTATTAAGATTAAAAAAAGTGTGGCAAGGTTAAGACCATACATAATGGCCGGGCCTATGTACATTCTCACTTTGCTGACATCTTCTGAAATCCTGGCAATGAGGTCTCCTGTATTGTTTCTTCGGTAAAAGCTTACCGGAAGTGTTTGATAGTGGGCATAGATCTCATTTTTAAGATCATATTCTATATGCCGCGACATTACAATGATGGTCTGTCTAACCAAAAACAGAAAAAACCCCCTTGCAAGGGCAAAAATAAGGATAAGTATGCCATAAAAAACAATGCTTTTATTAATGATCAATTCAAAGGAAGCCTGTCCGGCAAGACCTTCCAGCGCTTTATATATTTTAATATTGTCTTCAACCAGATCAAGTGCATACCTGACAAGCTGAGCCGGAATGATCTGAAATACATTCGAAATAATGGTAAATAGCGTACCCATAATCAGGTACATCTTGTACTTCAGAAAATATTTATTTAAATATTTAAGCTCTTTCACGGAAAATAGAACTGATATAAGTGCAAATAGTTGTTGACTTATGACTGTGTAATTGAAATAAAGCCAAAAAGATGTATTTTTGTGCCTTGTTTCGCAACGGTCGTAAATGATGTTGCAAAACTAACGAAACCTTTCAAGAATATACTGAATGATAAGGCTAAAAGAAGCTGAAAAGATAAGCAGCATTGAAATTTTTGACGAAGTGGCCCGACTTGAACATGAACAGGTTGTTTTTTGCTACGATGCAGCTACCGGTTTAAAGGCTATAATTGCCATTCATAATACAGTTTTAGGCCCGTCTTTAGGTGGCACGAGAATGTGGAATTACCAAAACGAACAAGAGGCCATAACCGATGCGCTCAGGTTATCAAGGGGAATGACTTTCAAGGCTTCCATTTCCGCATTAAATCTGGGTGGAGGAAAGGCAGTTATTATTGGAGATGCTTCAAAAATTAAAAATGAAGCCTTGTTACGCAGATTCGGAAGGTTTATTGATAATCTTGGCGGTAAATATGTTACTGCTGAAGACGTGAATATGAGTCCTTTGGATATGGAGTATATTTCCATGGAAACCAGGCATGTTACGGGTCTATCAGAAAGTCTTGGGGGTGGAGGTGATCCTTCTCCGGTAACTGCATATGGTGTATATGTAGGTATGAAAGCCTGTGCTCAAAAAATTTATGGACGCGACTCACTCGAAAACCGGAAAATAGCAGTACAGGGTGCTGGTCATGTGGGAATGTATCTGATCGAACATCTGGTAAACGAAGGTGCCATTGTATATGTATCTGATATATATCCCGAAAGAGTACAGCAGGCAGTTGATAAATTTAAAGTGATTCCTGTAGGATCAGATGAAATATACGACCTTGACCTTGATATATATGCTCCTTGTGCTTTAGGTGCAACCCTTAATGATGAAACCCTGGAGCGTTTAAAATGTGCAATTATTGCAGGAGCAGCCAATAATCAATTGAAAGATGAAAATTATCATGGTGATGTAATTCTCAAAAAAGGAATTATATATGCCCCGGATTTTTTGATAAATGCCGGAGGACTTATCAACGTAGGTATTGATTACCTGGGCGGTTGGAGTAAAGAAAGGGTGAATAGAAAGGTTGAGCAGATTTATGACACTACCCTCGATATCCTCAGACTGTCGGATAAAGAAGGGATCAATACGCAGGCAGCGGCCATTAGATTGGCAATGAAAAGAATAAGAGAAATAGGACAGGTTAAGTCCGCTTTGTAATATCAACAGATTATTTACCTTTGTTTTATAATTATCGTTCTTTGAACAGAATTTAAATGGTTAACAGGAGAACCTTACGAATTAAAGCCATACAAACTTTGTATGCATATAAGACCTGCCAGCTCGCAAATTTTCAGGTTGCCCAGGACCTTATAGCCAATGATTTTTCCAAGGAAAAGCACTGGCATCAGGATTTTGTGCCGGAAGTACTCGACAGCAAAAGCAAAGCAGGTCAAGAGTTTTTCAGGCTTCATTTTGAGGGAAATCAGGTTGATCATCAGGTTATAAATGATGCAGAAGTACTTGTATCCGTAAAAAATGCTATAAGATTCTACCAGGATCAAAATACCAGGGATCTTAAAAGATTGAGAAAGGAAATGTTTTCTGAAATTGAAAAGACAGAAGATTTACATCTGCTGATATTGCTTTTGATCACAGAACTGGCCAAGGTAAACCTCAGTCTGTTTCAGGAAAAAAAATCTCTGTCAGATATACTTGGTGCAGAAATGTCTGGTAGCGCTTTTTTATTTGAAAATAAGGTGATTCAAAAAATCATTAACGATGACGAACTCAAACAAAGGATTCTGCGCAAAGGGCTGTCATGGAAAGATGATGAAGATAAACTCCTCGATTGGTTTAAGAAAATTATTCGCAAATCTGAAGTTTTTCAAACCTATGTAAAATCCAAAAACCATAGTTACGAGCAAGACTGGGATTTTACCGATGATGTACTAAGAAACGTAATTTTTAAAAGCGATTCCATAAATGCTTCCTTTGAAGATAAAAACTTAAATTGGGAAGAAAATAAAGTTATTGTAAGAAGTCTGGCCCTAAAGTCGTTGAAATCGGTCAAGGAAGAAGAAATGGGTCTCGAATTGGCAGAAATCTCATACAATTGGGATGAAGACAGGGCTTTTTTGGAAGAATTGTTCAACCGAAGTGTAGAAGAAGATGTACATTTTGAGCAATTAATTGAAGAGAAATCATTAAATTGGAATATCGAAAGGATAACCCTGACAGATAAGCTGGTAATCAAAGCGGCTTTGGCCGAAATGATTTACTTTCCGGGAATTCCGGTAAAAGTGACAATCAATGAATTTATCGAAATATCAAAAATTTACAGTACCCCAAAAAGTAAAAAATTCGTTAATGGTTTATTGGATGTGCTTTCACAGGAATTGATTAAAGAAGGCATTGTTAAAAAAAGTGGCAGAGGTTTAATTGACAGTAAATAATAAAAAAAACAGGTTATGAGTAAATCAAGTTCATTTTTGGCATTTATTTCCGGTGCGGCCGTAGGTGCGGTTCTGGGTGTTTTATATGCTCCTGATAAAGGATCAAATACCCGAGACAAACTTCTGTATATGCTCAATAAATATAAAGCTGAACTTCAGGAAATGATCAATGAGATCATGGAAGGTGAAGCAGAAAATTATTCGGAGGCCAAGCAGGAGGGTAAAAAGGTAATTACAGATGCACGGGAAAAGGCAGAAAAGCTTCTCGAAGATGTCGATGATTTAATCGGACAAATCAAAAGCAAAAAGAAATAGTAAAACCATGAAAACTAATTGGAATGAGGCAATAAGTATATTGTCAATATTTTCGCTGGTTTGGCTTTTTGCCTGTTCTTCAGGGGAAGGCAAAAAAGATGTTGTACAACATCAAAGCATCGATTCCAACATTCAGGGCCCGGCCATAAGATTTGAACAGGAAGTTTTTGATTTCGGTACTGTAAAAGAAGGAGATGTAGTTGAGCATACATTTGTATTTACCAATGTTGGCTCGTTGCCTTTGCTCATTGAAAATGCGCTGGCTTCATGCGGATGTACCGTACCGGAATGGTCGTCAGAGCCGATTCAACCAGGTAAATCTGGTTCTATTAAAGTTCGTTTTAATACAAATAACCGGCCCAACCAGCAATTGAAAACGGTTACCGTCAGGGCAAATACCGATCCTGCTGAAACAAGACTTCGCATTAAAGGCGTGGTAACCCCTAAAAATGTATAATTTTAATATATTCAATAATGATAGCACAAATTTTATTACAACAGAGCACAGGTAATCCAATGATGAGTAACCTCATCCTCATTGGTGGTATTATTGTTATCTTTTATTTCTTTATGATCAGACCTCAGCAAAAGAAACAGAAAGACCAAAAAAAGTTTCTAGAAGCTGTTAAAAAAGGTGATGAGGTAGTGACAATTGGAGGAATGCATGGTAAAGTAGTATCAGTTGAAGACGATATCGTTGTTTTGGATGTTGACCGTGGAGTTAAACTCACGTTTGAAAAATCATCACTTTCTCTCGATAGCAGCAAAAAAATTCAAAAATAATCATTGCCAATTGTGATTTTTTTTGAGAAAATTCTTAAATTCCTAAAGGCCTTCCCTTTTCCCTTTAACAAGGAAAACTGGAAGGTCGTTTTTCTTTGTTTTTTCGGTGCAGCCATTTTCTGGATTTTTAATGCGCTAAATAAAAATTACACAACACGCATTAATTATCCGGTTTATTTTGATTATAACCGTGATTCTTTGATAGCAATTACCGCCTTGCCAAAAGATATCCCTATGAATGTTACTGCAACAGGTTGGCAACTTCTGCAAAGGAATTTATACATTCAAACCACTCCTATGACCATTTATCCGCAAAAGACCATCGAAAAACAATTTTTTACCCGCAGCGAGCTTTTGCAAATGATGGAAAATCATATCTCAGATCTCGAAATAAATTATATAGCAAGGGATACGCTCTATGTAAATATAGATATAAAAGGCAGCAAAAAATTGCCTTTGGCAGTAGACAGCTTATTACTTTCGAGGAATTATTACTTTATTTCAGGAATATCCATAGAGCCTGACAGCGTAATTCTTACTGGTCCTCAGTCATTCCTTTCCATTTTACCGGAGACATTTTATGTTGATCTGCCAGATCAAATAAACAATAACAACTTTGATCAAAAGATCAAACTTCAAAATCAACTGAGCGGGACATATATTCAAAGCAACCCCGAAGAGGTAAGAATTCGTTTTGAAGTGACGCAAATGAAAGAAGCTGAAGTAGAGGTGGAAGTTGAATTGGTGAATTTTCCTCCAGCGTTTTTAAGTCGAATTAAAAAACCTGTGGCAAATGTGTCATTTATGATAGGTGAAGATATGATAAATAATCTCGATGCTTATTCTTTTGCTGTTATTGCCGATTTTGAATATTTGTCGATCTCCGATTCAACAATTAAACTTGAGATATTACGTAAACCTGATTTTGTGAAAGATGTGGTATTGAAAAATGAAAGATTACCCCTGAATTATGAATAAAAAGACAATAAATGCCGGGATCACTGGTAATATTGGAGCTGGTAAAAGTCTGGTTTGTAAAATTTTTTTCATGATGGGTGTTCCTGTTTATGATGCTGATTCCAGGGCAAAGTCACTGATGAAAAATCACCCGGTTCTCAAGGACTCAATTGTAAAACAATTTGGTGAAGAGGCTTACACCAAAGAAGGAGAAATAAATCGCGGCTATCTGGCCAGTAAAATTTATAACCAAGCAGAGGCAAGGGAAAAACTCAATGGATTGGTACATCCTGTGGTAGCTGAAGACTACAAAAATTGGTGTGAGCTGAATGTTGAAAAAGGCTATAGATTAACCATAAAGGAAGCGGCGCTGCTTATTGAAACAGATTCCTATAAAAATCTCGATGCTTTGATTCTTGTAACCGCACCGGATGAACTAAAAATAAAGCGTACTTTATTGAGAGATTCTTTCAGATCAAAAGAAGAGGTGGAAAAAATACTTTCAAGCCAGATGCCAGATATTTTAAAAGCAAAGGCAGCAAATTATGTTGTTATCAATGACGATAAAAATCTCCTGCTACCTCAGATTTTAGAAATATATCATAAATTGGTGAATTAGTCTTTTTTCGTTAATTTTCGACAGTCAAATGTAAAATGAACAAGGCATCACTAAATAATAGAGAAGAGGCAACCCGTATTTTTGAAGAAGAAATGCTGCCGCATCTTGATGCAATGTACAACTTTGCATTCCACATTACCTTTAATGAAGATGATGCAAAAGACCTGGTGCAGGAAACCTTTCTGAAAGCTCTTCGGTTTATACATTCTTTTAAAACGGGAACCAATGCCAAAGCCTGGCTTTTTAAAATATTGAAGAATCATTTTATTAATGATTTCCGCCGGAAGTCAAAAGAACCTGCCTTGGTGGGGTATCATGAAGTAGAAACCATATACAATGCCGATGAAGCTCCGCAAGAAGTTAGTAAAAGCTTTAAAACTGAGCCCTTTAATGAAAATATCGGAGATGAAGTTACCAAGGCGCTCAATCATTTGCCTGTGGAGTTTAAAGTAATTATAATATTGTGTGACCTGGAAGGTTTTACTTATGAAGAAATGTCTAAAATTCTAGATATTCCTATTGGCACGGTGAGGTCACGGTTGCACCGTGCGCGGGCGGTACTCAGAGAGCGCTTGATCAAATATGCAGCATCGATGGGTTATAATTCAAAAGAGTAAAGATATATATACAGAGGGTATGATAAGAATTTGATGTTGGGAGCCATTTCGTTAAACAACTAAATTATGAAATGCACAGATAAAGATTGCCATTGTCCTGCAGGCGTTGACAGAAGTCGATTGAGGGATGAAATTATGCCCCGAATTATTGATGGCCAGGCCAGCAATGATGAGGAAAAATACTTTTTTGAAGTAGTTGAAAAATGTGTTCACTGTGAATGCAAGGAAAAGTGTACTGAGCAATTGGCGATAAAATTTTTATTGAAAAATAATTTAAAAAGGTTGAAGGTGCCTGATGATTTACGACAAAGCATCAGGGCTGCCATGAATTCAGATTTTTATTAGAAATAAATGTTTATTGGTAAAGTAATAATTTTTTCTGCACCATCCGGTTCAGGAAAAACCACTCTTGTTCGACACCTTTTGGCAAACCAAAACAACCTGGGGTTTTCCATATCTGCAACCACAAGAATGCCCAGGTCGCATATTGAAATGCATGGCAAGGACTATTATTTTTTTAGCCATGAAGAATTTATGCAAAAGGTAGCAAATAAGGAATTTATTGAGTGGGAAGAAGTGTATCCGGGTTTGTGTTATGGCACCTTAAAGTCAGAGATTGACCGAAATTGGTCTCAGAATAAACATGTTCTTTTTGATGTGGATGTAAAAGGTGGCATCAAACTTAAAAAGTATTTTGGAGAAAAAGCCTTGGCTATTTTTGTAAGAGTAAAGGACCTGGATGTACTTAAACAAAGGCTTATGGCTAGAAATACAGAAACTAAAGCCAGCCTTGAAAAAAGAATTGGAAAAGCCCTCGAAGAAATGGCCTACGAAGAAAATTTTGATGTAAGTTTATTGAATGACAACATCGAAGAGGCCAAAGAAAAAGCTTCAAAAATGATAAATGAATTTATTAACACTCAAGAATAGTACAAGAAAAAGTGAAGATTGGCTTATTTTTTGGTTCATTTAATCCCATTCATATTGGTCACTTGATAATTGCACAATCAATTCTTGATATGTCAGCAATGGAAGAAGTATGGTTTGTGATATCACCTCAGAACCCATTTAAAAAATCTTCAAATCTAATTCACGAGTTTGACAGAATAAAGATGGTGGAACTTGCCATAGAAGGGAACTTTAAATTCAGAGCATCAGACGTGGAGTTTCGAATGCCAAAACCAAGCTTTACCATTGATACTCTTACCTATCTTTCTGAAAAATTTCCCGGTAGAAACTTTTATGTAATTATGGGAGGAGATAATGCTATAAACTTTCAGAAATGGAAAAATGCAGACCTGATTTTAGAAAATTACAATCTCATCATTTACCCAAGACCAGGACAGAATGATTTTGGTACATTAACGGAGCACCCATCTGTGCAATGGATAGAGGCTCCGCTTCTTGATATTTCTGCAACTTATATAAGAAAATGCATTGCTTTGGGTAAATCTATACAATACCTGGTTCCGGATTCAGTCGCTGATTTTATTAAAAACAAGAAGTTGTATCTAGATTAATCAGCAATTATACTTTCATAATTTCTTCTTCTTTTTTAACCAGCAACTGGTCGATTTCTTCGATATATTTGTCGGTAAGTTTTTGTACCTGATCCTCTCCTTTTTTCACAAGGTCTTCAGATACGTGCTCCTTGAGTAATTTACGCAAATTCTCATTAGCATCTTTTCTGATATTTCGAATACTTACTTTCCCTTGTTCCGCCTCTTGTTTTGATTGTTTGACCAGTTGCTTTCTGCGCTCCTCGGTAAGAGGGGGGATGTTTAATCTAATAATCTCCCCATCATTTTGCGGATTGAGCCCCAGGTCACTGTTGATAATCGCTTTTTCAATATCAGAAAGTACCTTTTTTTCCCAAGGTTTGATAACCAGTGTTCTGGCATCAGGCGTATTAACAGAAGCTACCTGCTGAAGTGGTGTAGGAGCTCCGTAATAGTTTACCATTATGCCTTCCAGCATATTGGGCATTGCCCTGCCAGCTCTGATTTTTGCAAGCTCATGACTCACGTGTTTTATAGATTTTTCCATATGATCACGTGCATCTTCGACATAAATATCAATTTCTTCCATGTTACCAGTCAAATTAAAATTATGAATTTGGATAATGAAATACTAAAAAAAAATAGTTTTAATCAACAATATGGGTTTATCTAATGAACCAAAGTTCCTATGGACTCACCACTGGCAAGTTTCAATAGGTTACCCGGTTTATTCATATCAAAAACAATAATTGGCAAATTATTTTCATGGCATAGTGTAAATGCCGTCATATCCATTACATTAAGGCCTTTGCTGTATACATCCTGAAATGTAATATTGGAAAAACGCGTGGCAGATGGGTCCTTTTCAGGGTCGGCTGTATATATTCCGTCAACTCTTGTTCCTTTAAGTACCACCTCGGCTTCTATTTCAATGGCACGCAGACTGGCTGTAGAGTCAGTGGTAAAATATGGGTTTCCAATTCCGGCGCCAAAAATTACAATTCGCCCTTTTTCCAGATGCCTTACAGCCCTGCGACGTATAAACATCTCACAAACCTGTTCTATCTTAATACCTGACATTAAGCGGGTATACATACCAGCTTTTTCAAGTGCGCCTTGCAATGCCATTGCATTAATCATAGTGGCCAGCATACCCATGTAGTCACCTTGTACACGGTCTATGCCAGATTGTTCCGCCTGAACGCCACGAAAAATATTTCCACCACCAATTACAATAGCAACTTCAACTCCGAGATCTTTTATACTTTTTATCTCTTCGGCGTATTGCTCAAGCCGGTTTGGATCAATACCGTATTGTTTTTCACCCATAAGCGCTTCTCCGCTAAGCTTTAGCAATATTCTTTTGTATTTCATTTTATCCTTTTTTAATTATACTTCAAAAAATACATGAAAAGTATTCACAGGGTGCCGGTTTGTACTTTTCATACGTACGACAAATATACAACTGATGGGCAAAAAAATTCAAAATATTTAAAATTCAATTAATGGTTGATTTTTTTCCACACTTGAGCCTTCCTTTGCAAGTATTTTTGTGATCTTACCACTCCTCGGTGATTTTATAATATTTTCCATCTTCATGGCTTTCAAAACCAGCAATGGACTGCCTTCTTTTACTTCATCGCCTTCTTTCGCCTGTATCTGTACTATCATGCCTGGCATAGGTGACAAAACCTCTTTTTCTTCGGTTTGATCACTTGTTGTTTGCATTCCAAGTTTTTCAGTGAGTAAATCAAGGTCACTTTTAAATTTAACAGAATAAATTTTGCCATTGATTTCAATCTCCAGCTTATCACTACGTTCGTTTAATGGTCTTACCTCGGCAGTATAACCTTTTCCTTCCATAATTATATGGTATCTGTTTTTACTTATATGAATAATGTCATAATCCTTTGGTTTATCACTTTCGGAGATTATTTCCATGTTTTTTCCAACCTTATAAAACAATTGCTGGTTTACTATAATTTCTGGCATATTAAGTGTATTTGCTGTGTTAATGATTAAATATAAACTATTTTTGCGCGAATAATTAAAAATCCTCTGATTTTATGAGATTATTTATTTATAATATATCCCTGATTGCAATTGTTTTTGTTCTGATTACGTCCTGTAAAACGGCCGAGCAAAAGAGCCTCGAGCAACTCAGAGAAAGCATACTACTGGATCTGCAAAGCAGCGAATATGCAGATACTGGTGCAGAGGAGACGAAAAAGGTTAAAACAGCTTTTGACGGTTATAAAGCGGCAGCTACCCGGGATTACAATCTGATTCATACAAAGCTCGAAGTAAGCTTCAATTTGGAGAGCGAACAGCTGTTTGGTCTGGCCACAATTGACCTCAGCCCACATTTTTACCCACAGGATTCGTTAATTCTGGATGCCAAATCTTTTGATATACATCATGTTTATTTATTAAACAGGGATGACCAAAAGTCTCTGAACTACACTTATGACAACCTAAAGCTGAAAATTGGTTTAACAGAAACATATTCAAGAACCGATACTTTTACGGTACAGATCAAATACACTGCCAACCCTTCTAAAGTACCACCCTCAGCCGCTGGAAAAAACAAATCCATTGCAGATAATCGTGGACTGTACTTCGTTAATCCAGACGGCAGCCAACTAAATAAGCCACAGCAAATCTGGACGCAAGGAGAAACTGACTATAATTCATGCTGGTTCCCGACTTTCGATGTGCCCAATCAGAGATGCACACAGGAAATGTACATTACAGTGGAAGATCGCTTTGTAACACTTTCAAATGGAAAGTTGATATCTTCTACTATGCAGGATGATGGCCAACGTACAGACTACTGGCTGATGGACCAGCCCCATGCACCCTACCTGTTCATGATGGCTGTTGGAGAATATGCCATTGTTGAAGATCAATGGGAGGATATACCTCTTACGTATTATGTGGAGCCTGCTTATGAGCCATACGCAAAGGACATTTTTGGAAATACCCCTGAAATGCTCGGTTTTTTTTCTAAGTTGTTGAATTATAAATATCCATGGAACAAATATGCACAGGTAGTTGTGAGGGATTTTGTATCAGGCGCAATGGAAAATACCACAGCTTCTGTTTTTATGGAAAGAGTACAGGTAACCCGGAGAGAACTCCTTGACGAAGACTGGGACTATATTATTGCCCACGAGCTGTTTCACCAATGGTTCGGAAATCTGGTTACCTGTGAGTCGTGGGCTAATCTCACTTTAAACGAGGCTTTTGGTAATTACAGTGAGTATCTTTGGAAGGAGTATAAAAAGGGTACCAATGAGGCAGATTATCATCTTGGTAAAGAACTCAATGCATACCTGAATGAAGCTGAAGGAGAAAATAAAGATCTAATAAGATATTATCATGAATATTCTGAAGATATGTTTGACAATCATTCTTATGCCAAAGGAGGATTGATTTTACATTATCTTAGATACATTCTGGGAGATGAAGCATTTTTTGCATCCCTCAGCCATTACCTTAAAAAACATGCTTTTCAATCTGTAGAAGTACATGAACTAAGGAGGGCATTTGAAGATATTTCAGGCAAAGATTTACATTGGTTTTTTGATCAGTGGTTTCTTGCCAGTGGCCATCCGAAATTAAAAATTGATCATGAATACATTGAGAATCTCTCTTCACTTAGAATTAATGTAAAACAAGAGCAAAACATGGCAAAGCTACCTCTGTATAAATTGCCAGCTCAGGTAACTTTGTGGCATGATGAAGGCCCCGAGCACCATGAACTAATTATAAATAAAAGTGAACAGACTTTTGAAATTCAAACCAGTAGAAGGCCAAAGTCGATAATTTTTGATGAAGTTGGCGTAATACCTGGCATTATTAAGCACAAAAAAAGTGCGAAGGAATGGTTTACCCAGTTTGAAAAATCTACAAGTGTAAGGCAGCGAATGAGAGCGCTGAGAGAATTGGCAAACACCGAGGACTTAGCTTTTAAGGCAAAGATAATCGAAGCTGCCATTGCTGATGAATTTTGGGCGGTGCGGCAGCAGGGTCTCGATATGATTATGGGTCTAGGAAACAAACAGATTGATTCACTTAATCTTGTATCATTAATTGAAACTATCGCCGAAAAAGACCCGGATAATGTAGTCAGATCAGATGCGATATCAATTCTTGCAGATTTAGATGCTGATAAATATGCGGATATTTTTAGATTATGCGCTTACGATTCATCTTATTCCATAGCCGGCACATGTTTATTTGGTTATTTGCAAAGCAGCAGGGAAGACAAGGACCAATTAATTAATTTGTTTGAAGATGAAACACAGGTAAATATTATTATACCACTGGCAGACCACTTCGCCTATGAATCTCAGTATGAACGTTATGATTGGTTTATAAACAAATTGGAAAAAACCAGTGATGAATCACAGTGGTATCTCGTAAGACTGCTTGGTCAATTATTGATGACTGCACCGGATTCAATGCGTTTGGAGGGAATTAGCCATCTTGAAAAATATGCACTTTCTGGCAGCAAATACTATGTTCGCCTCGGTGCCTATCAGGCATTAGAACTCAATGAAGATGTTGAAGGTGTTAAAGAGAAACTCGCCTATATCAGGGAAAGAGAGAAGGATGAAACCTTGCGCAGATACTATCATAACCTATTAGAAGAATAGCCATGTAAGGTTATTCAAATTTTTTTTCGTCTTTTGATAAAAAAATTTGAATAAAATAAAAAAGGGTATAATTTTGCATTCCCTTACGAAATCCAGATTTCGGTAAGTGGCAGACAAGTTCTTTAAAAGTATTGGGGAGATTCCAGAGCGGCCAAATGGGGCAGACTGTAAATCTGTTGACGTATGTCTTCGGAGGTTCGAATCCTCCTCTCCCCACGTATTTTTTTAAGGATTTTTAATAAAAGCGGGAGTAGCTCAGTTGGTAGAGCGACAGCCTTCCAAGCTGTAGGTCGCGGGTTCGAACCTCGTCTCCCGCTCTTTTAGTTGTTACAGGGCTATGCCCAGGCAATAAGCCGATGTAGCTCAGGGGTAGAGTACTTCCTTGGTAAGGAAGGGGTCACGGGTTCAAATCCCGTCATTGGCTCCAGATATTTTGAGCCGTAAAGACAGCAAAAAGAAATAGATTGAATATGTCTTTTCGTTTGTTAAGACATATCACATTGTATATTATTAAAATTATTTATAACTAAACTGAGAATTTTCAAAGATGGCTAAAGAAACCTTTGACCGTTCAAAACCTCACGTAAATATAGGTACGATAGGTCACGTTGACCATGGTAAGACAACACTTACCGCTGCAATCACCAAAGTACTTGCCTCCAAAGGTCTGGCTGCTGCAAGGGAATTCGACTCCATCGACAACGCCCCTGAGGAAAAAGAAAGAGGTATTACCATTAATACGGCTCACGTAGAATACCAGACACAAAACAGGCATTACGCCCACGTTGACTGTCCGGGTCACGCTGACTACGTTAAAAACATGGTAACGGGTGCTGCACAGATGGATGGAGCGATTATCGTTGTAGCTGCAACGGATGGCCCTATGCCACAGACACGTGAGCACATACTCCTTTCAAGGCAGGTAGGTGTTCCAGCCCTTGTTGTTTTTATGAACAAAGTTGACCTGGTAGATGATGAAGAACTTCTCGATCTCGTTGAAATGGAGATTCGTGAGCTTCTCAGCGAATACAGCTTCCCTGGAGACGATATTCCGGTAATCAGAGGATCGGCACTTGGCGCTCTTAACGGTGAGGAAAAGTGGGTTGAAAAAGTAATGGAACTTATGGATGCTGTAGATAACTACATTCCAATTCCTGAGCGCTTGATTGACAAAGATTTTCTCATGCCTGTTGAAGATGTTTTCTCAATCACAGGACGTGGCACAGTGGCTACTGGCCGTATCGAAAGAGGTATCGTCAACTCTGGTGAACAGGTAGATATTCTTGGTATGGGCGCCGAAAACCTTAAATCAGTTGTTACTGGTGTTGAGATGTTCAGAAAAATCCTCGACAGAGGTGAAGCAGGTGACAACGTTGGTCTTCTCCTCCGCGGTATTGACAAAAAAGATATCCGCCGTGGTATGGTTATTTGTAAGCCAGGTTCTGTAAAGCCTCATGCTAAATTTAAAGCTGAAGTTTACGTGCTTTCAAAAGAAGAAGGTGGAAGACATACGCCTTTCTTTACAAAATACCGTCCTCAGTTCTATTTCAGAACCACAGACGTAACAGGTGAAATTTCATTGCCGGCTGGCGTTGAAATGGTTATGCCAGGAGACAATATCACTATCGAAGTTAATCTGATCAACCCGATAGCCCTTGAAAAAGGTCTTCGATTTGCCATCAGAGAAGGTGGTAGAACTGTAGGTTCTGGTCAGGTTACTGAAATTCTTGACTAATTCAGGCAGAAGTGAATTATAACTGATAAATGCGTTTCTAAATCTTTTTAGAAACGCATTTGTTTCTATGATAATTTTATGTAATTTTGCAGGCCAATTTAGAAACGGGTGTAGCTCAATTGGTAGAGTAGCGGTCTCCAAAACCGTTGGCTGGGAGTTCGAGTCTCTCCACCCGTGCAAACAAAGTAAAGCGTTACGCAGTGAAAATAACAGAATATTTTAAAGACTCCGTTGACGAGCTAAGGACAAAAGTTACATGGCCGAAATATTCAGAACTTCAGAGTAGTTCTGTTCTCGTCCTGGTTGCTTCCATGATTTTTGCCATTGTAATTGGCATCATCGACCTTGGATTTGAGAATGTGATGAATTGGTTCTACAACGAGTTTTAAAACCTTTCAATTAAGGCAATGAGTGAAGTTAAATGGTATGTACTTAGGGTTATAAGCGGACAGGAAAAAAAGGTAAAATCTTATCTTGAAAATGAAATAGCCCGTCAAAAACTTCAGGATTTTATTCCGCAGGTACTCATTCCTTCAGAGAAGGTTTATGAAATGCGCAATGGAAAAAAGCGTATACGCGAACGCAACTTCTTTCCAGGATATGTATTAGTTTCTGCTGATCTTACGCATGGTGAAGCCATGCATACAGTTACCAGTATACCAGGAGTGATTGGCTTCCTCGGCACAAATAGTGTCGGTGCTTCCAAGGATCCCGTTCCACTCAGGCAAAGTGAAATTAATCGTATACTCGGCAAAGTCGATGAAGGAATAGAAGTTGATGAAAAACACGATTCAGGTTTCATTGTTGGAGAGTCCGTAAAAGTTATGGATGGACCTTTCAGTGGCTTCACCGGTACGGTTGAAGAAATCTTTGAAGAGAAGAAAAAGCTGAACGTGATGGTTAAAATTTTCGGCAGGAACACACCTGTCGAATTGAATTACATGCAAGTAGAAAAACAGGATTAGCACTATGGCTAAGGAAATCACAGGATACGTAAAATTGCAGATCAGAGGGGGTTCAGCAAACCCATCTCCTCCGGTTGGTCCAGCACTCGGTAGTAAAGGACTTAACATAATGGAGTTCTGTAAACAATTTAATGCCAGAACACAAGAAAAGCAGGGCCAGTTGTTGCCGGTAGTTATTACCGTGTATTCAGACAAATCGTTTGAGTTTGTCATTAAAACACCACCTGCTGCAATTATGTTAATGGAGGCAGCAAAACTTAAAAAAGGCTCTCCGGAACCCAACCGTAATAAGGTAGGATCTGTTACCTGGGACCAGGTTAAGGAAATTGCTGAAGTTAAAATGCCAGACCTCAACGCTTTCGAGGTTGAGTCTGCCATGAAAATGGTGGCTGGTGCCGCCAGAAGTATGGGTATAAAAGTAACAGGAACCGCTCCCTGGGCAGAATAAATCAAACTATGGGAAAGCTTACAAAAAATCAAAAGAAAGTCAGGCAACTGTTAGACCTGAATAAGGAATACAGCCTCGAGGATGCAGCCAAATTGTTAAAAGAAATAACTTTTACCAAATTTGATTCCTCAGTTGATATCGATATCCGCCTTGGTGTTGATCCAAGAAAGGCCGATCAAATGGTAAGGGGTGTTGTTGCACTTCCTCATGGTACAGGTAAAGATGTTAAAGTGTTGGTACTCTGTACACCTGACAAAGAACAGGATGCCAAAGAAGCCGGAGCTGATTACGTTGGTTTAGATGACTATATTCAAAAAATTGAAGGAGGTTGGACAGACATTGATGTAATTATAACTATGCCTACTGTAATGGCAAAAGTTGGTAAGTTGGGTAGAATCCTAGGACCAAGAGGTCTGATGCCCAATCCAAAGTCTGGTACCGTTACCCTTGATGTGGCCAAAGCTGTAAAAGAAGTAAAATCTGGTAAAATCGATTTTAAAGTCGACAAAACCGGCATCGTTCACGCAAGCATTGGTAAAGTTTCTTTTACTCCTGATAAAATCAGGGAAAATGTACTTGAAATGATGCATACCATTTCAAAGTTGAAGCCTTCCAGTGCTAAAGGTACCTATATTAAATCGGTGCATTTATCCAGTACAATGAGCCCTGGAATCGCAGTTGATAAAAACAGTATATCGGGAATTTAATCATGGTTAAAGAAGATAAAGCAAAAATAATTGGTGAATTAGTTGAGGATTTTAAAGCGTATCCTTATTTCTATATCACTGATAACGGAGGGCTGTCGGTAGCTCAGACTAATCAATTTCGACGATTGTGTTTCGAAAAAGGGGTTAAATACAAAGTAGTTAAAAATACCCTGATCAAAAAAGCACTCGATCAACTCGATACAGATTATGAAAGTTTTAGTGCCGAAGTATTAAAAGGGTTTTCAGGTATAATTTTTTCACCTGAAAGTGGAAACCTGCCGGCCAAACTTATAAAAGAATTCAGAAAAAAAGCAACATCTGCTAAGCCAGTTTTAAAGGGTGCTTCCATCGATACCGATCTCTTTATTGGCGATAACCAGCTTGATGTACTTTCAAGTCTCAAATCAAAATCAGAATTGATTGCAGATGTAATATTTATGTTACAATCACCAGCCAACAATGTTGTGTCTGCCCTTTTGAGTGGGCAAAACAAGCTCGCGGGTATTGTAAAAACTCTTTCTGAACGTGAATAATTAGAAACTTAAAAACAAAATTAAAATCATTTTACAATGGCAGATTTAAAAGCATTCGCAGAACAGTTGGTTAACTTGACTGTTAAAGAAGTTAATGAATTGGCAAGCATCCTCAAAGAAGAGTATGGAATAGAACCTGCAGCTGCTGCTCCTGTTATGGTTGCTGGTGGTGCCGGTGCAGGCGCCGAAGAAGCTGTAGTAGAAGAAAAAACCTCATTTGATGTAATTCTTAAATCAGCAGGTGATCAAAAACTTAAAGTCGTTAAAGCTGTAAAAGAACTTACCGGTCTTGGACTGAAAGAAGCAAAAGAATTGGTTGACGGTGCACCGAAACCTGTTAAAGAAGGTGTAGGTAAAGATGAAGCCGAAGGTCTTAAAAAGCAATTGGAAGAAGCAGGTGCAGAGGTTGAATTGAAATAATATTTTGCCTGCATTGCGTCAATGAGAAAATGCATGGTAGGCCTGGCACGCTTAGTCAGGTCTTTTCCTGTTTGTACGAACCAGTATCATTTGTTTTCCTGATAGAAGGAAAACTACATTGCTCAAGTTATTTCACTTAAAGTTGTAAAGCCTTGGCTACAAAAACGCTATCAGAAAGAAAAAATTTCTCCTCGATAAAAACTGTTATTGATTACCCCGATTTTCTGGATGTTCAATTACAATCTTTTCGGGATTTCTTTCAGTTGGATACTCCATCAGAAAAAAGAATTCAGGAAGGTCTTTATAAAGTTTTTATGGAGAATTTCCCGATTGCCGATTCCCGCGAAAACTTCAAACTGGAGTTCATTGATTTTATGATCGATCCTCCAAAATACAGTGTGGGGGAATGCATCGATCGGGGTTTGACATTTGCAGTACCTTTAAAAGCAAAACTTCGTCTATCTTGTAATGATGAGGACAACGAAGATTTTGAGACCATTGAACAAGAAGTATTCCTCGGGAATATACCCTATATGACAGAAAAGGGTTCTTTTGTGATCAATGGAGCTGAAAGGGTTATCGTAAGTCAGCTACACCGGTCACCAGGTGTTTTCTTTGCCCAAAGCAAACACACCAATGGTACAAAACTATATTCCGCAAGAATCATCCCATTCAAAGGTTCCTGGATCGAATTTGCTACTGACGTTAATAATGTTATGTATGCTTACATCGACAGGAAGAAGAAATTTCCGGTGACTACATTGTTGCGTGCAATTGGCTACGGTACCGATAAGGAGATTCTCGATCTTTTCGGTTTGTCAGAAGAAATTGAGACAACCCAGTCTAAACTCAAAAAAATGGTTGGAAGAAAACTCGCAGCCAGGGTTTTGAGAACATGGACTGAAGATTTTGTCGATGAAGATACGGGAGAAGTTGTTTCAATCGATAGGAACGAAGTATTACTAGAAAGAGACTCAGTTTTATCTGAAGATGATCTTGATGTAATTCTCGATTCTGGTGCAGATACCATAATTGTACATCGCGAAGATATAAATATTAATGATTACCTGATAATCTATAATACGCTTCAGAAGGATAATTCAAATTCAGAAAAAGAAGCTGTTGAACAAATCTATCGACAGCTCAGAAACTCTGAAGCACCTGATGAGCAAACCGCCAGAGATATTATACAAAGTTTGTTCTTCAGTGATAAAAGGTATGATTTAGGAGAAGTTGGCAGATACCGAATCAATAAAAAGCTTGGTCTGTCAATCGATTCTGAAGTTAGGGTATTGACAAAAGATGATATTATACAGATTGTGAAATATCTCATCGGTCTTATCAACTCTAAGGCGGTTGTAGACGATATAGACCACCTTAGCAACCGGAGGGTGCGTACCGTTGGAGAGCAATTGTATACCCAATTTGGAGTAGGCCTTGCAAGAATGGCTCGAACCATTAAGGAAAGAATGAACGTCAGAGATAACGAAGATTTCAAACCTGTCGATCTTATCAATGCAAGAACGCTGTCTTCAGTTATCAATTCCTTTTTTGGAACAAATCAATTGTCTCAGTTTATGGATCAAACCAATCCGCTGGCTGAGATTACACATAAGCGAAGAATGTCTGCGCTAGGCCCCGGAGGTCTGTCCCGCGAAAGAGCTGGATTTGAAGTACGTGACGTTCACTACACACACTATGGCCGACTGTGCACTATTGAAACTCCTGAAGGGCCAAACATTGGGTTGATTTCATCCCTTTGTGTCCACGCCAAAGTAAACAGCATGGGCTTTATCGAAACTCCCTACAGAAATGTTAAGGAGGGTGTTGTAAATATGGGACCTGATGTAGTCTATCTTACCGCAGAAGAGGAAGATACGCATTACATTGCTCAGGCCAATGCCCCTTTGGAGGACAGTGGCAATTTTGTTAATGAAAAGGTTAAAGCAAGGTTTGAAGGTGATTTCCCAATTCTCGAACCCGATAAAATATCCTATATGGATATTGCGCCTAACCAAATTGTATCGGTAGCTGCATCACTTATTCCTTTCCTGGAGCATGATGACGCAAACCGTGCTCTTATGGGATCAAACATGCAGCGTCAGGCAGTGCCACTTCTAAAACCTCAGGCCCCCATAGTTGGTACAGGCCTTGAAAAAAGAGTAGCCTTAGACAGCAGAACACTTATAATTGCCGAAGGTGAAGGAGTTGTTGAATATGTCGATGCGACAAAAATTGTTATCCGGTATGATCTCAGTGATGACGAATCTTTGGTGAGTTTTGACGACGATCTTAAAACCTATCCGCTTACAAAGTTCAGAAGGACAAACCAGGACACTTGTATTAACCTGAAACCTATCGTTTTTAAAGGTGACAGGGTACGTAAGGATCAGATACTTTGTGAAGGCTATGCTACCGAAGCAGGTGAACTTGCATTAGGTAGAAATATGAAAGTTGCTTTTATGCCCTGGCAGGGGTATAATTTCGAAGATGCCATTGTAATCTCTGAGAAAGTTGTTAAAGACGATATCTTTACTTCAATTCATATCGAAGAATTTGAACTGGAAGTGAGAGATACTAAACGCGGTGAAGAAGAACTTACTTCAGAAATCCCAAATGTAAGTGAAGAAGCCGTTAGAAATCTTGATGAAAATGGTATAATAAGAGAAGGAGCAGAAATTAAAGAAGGGGATATTCTCGTTGGTAAAATCACACCTAAAGGAGAAACTGATCCTACTCCGGAAGAAAAACTGCTCAGGGCAATATTTGGAGATAAGGCAGGAGATGTTAAAGACGCCTCACTTAAGGCACCCCCATCCCTCGATGGTGTGGTAATAGAAACCAAGCTTTTCTCTCGTCCCAAAAAAGATAAAGAACTCAGGGCAAAAGCTAAAAAAGATGTTGAGGCCTTGAAGCTCAAGTACAGCAAAGATCTTCGTGACATACGGGATAAAATGATAGATAAGTTTTCTAGGCTTCTTGAAGGAAAAATTTCTCTTGGCGTAAAACACAAATTTGGTGATGAACTCATCAGTAAAGGGGTGAAATTCAGCCAGGTAGTCATAAAAGAAAATCTTTTTCCCGAAAAAAACATTTACAGAGACGAAAGCTCTTACAATGTTCCTGAGGAGGTCAACCTGATCGGAGACCTTATTCTGGAAAACTGGACAGACGATGCACATACCAATAAGCTTCTTGAAAAATTAGTTAAAAGGTATATTAACAAGAGGAATGAAATTGCGGGTAGGTTTAAGAGAGAGCGATTCACCCTCGAAGTGGGAGATGAATTACCCGCCGGTATTGTTCAGCTTGCCAAAGTATATCTTGCTAAAAAACGCAAGTTAAAGGTTGGTGATAAAATGGCTGGCAGACACGGTAATAAAGGTGTTGTTGCTAAAATCGTAAGAGAAGAGGATATGCCATTTCTTGAAGACGGTACCCCAGTTGATATCGTTTTGAACCCGCTTGGTGTACCATCCAGGATGAACATTGGTCAGATATATGAAACACTTCTTGGCTGGGCCGGATTGAAACTTGGAAAGAAATATGCCACACCCATTTTTGACGGGGCAACCTCCGATGAAGTGGAAGACGAACTTAAATTGGCAGGCCTTCCACAGTATGGAAGAACCATGCTCTATGATGGGCTTACCGGTGATCGCTTTGATCAGCCTGTTACCGTGGGCGTAATTTATATTCTGAAACTGGGTCACCTGGTAGATGATAAAATGCATGCCAGATCAATTGGTCCTTATTCACTTATTACGCAACAACCTTTGGGCGGTAAAGCTCAATTTGGAGGACAGCGTTTCGGAGAAATGGAAGTTTGGGCACTTGAGGCTTTTGGAGCTTCCCATGTACTACAGGAAATTCTGACAATCAAATCAGATGATGTAGTGGGCCGGGCGAAAGCGTATGAGGCCATCGTTAAAGGAGAGAACATGGCTAAACCTAATATCCCTGAATCATTCAACGTACTCGTTCATGAACTCAGAGGTTTGGCATTGGAAATTACTTTGAGTTAATAGCGGTTTAAATCCGTAATACGGTAAATCTGAAATTATTTATTATGTCGTTCAGAAAAAATAAAAAATTAAAAACCGACTTTAATAGCATTATCATCAGTCTTGCTTCTCCGGAATCGATTCTGGAAAGCTCCCATGGTGAAGTTACACAACCGGAAACCATCAATTACAGAACCTACAAACCTGAAATGGGTGGGCTGTTCTGTGAAAGAATATTTGGCCCGGTCAAAGACTGGGAGTGCCATTGTGGTAAATATAAAAGGATCAGGTATAAGGGGATCATATGCGATCGCTGTGGTGTTGAAGTAACCGAGAAAAAGGTACGTCGCGAAAGAATGGGCCACATAGAATTGGTGGTGCCGGTTGCGCACATATGGTATTTCCGTTCTTTGCCCAACAAAATAGGCTATCTGCTGGGTATGCCTACCAAAAAGCTCGATCAGATCATTTATTATGAAAGATATGTAGTCGTTCAGCCCGGAGTAAAAGAAGAAGATGGCATCGGCAAATATGATTTTCTTACAGAGGATGAGTATCTCGATATTATCGATAAACTTCCAAGGGAAAATCAACAACTCGATGACGATGATCCTCAGAAATTTATTGCCAAAATGGGAGCTGAGGCCCTTGAAATGCTTCTTGCAAGATTAGACCTGGATGAACTCAGCTATGAACTCAGACACCAGGCCGCAACAGATACCTCTCAGCAGAGGAAAGCCGAAGCTTTAAAAAGACTGCGGGTCGTGGAAGCTTTCAGGGAAGCCCGTACCCGTATTGAAAACCGTCCTGAGTGGATGGTCATCCGAATGGTACCTGTTATACCGCCAGAATTAAGGCCGTTGGTACCACTGGATGGAGGAAGATTTGCTACATCTGATTTAAATGATCTTTACAGAAGGGTTATTATCAGAAATAATCGTCTAAAAAGACTGATCGACATAAAGGCTCCTGAAGTGATTCTCCGAAATGAGAAAAGGATGCTTCAGGAAGCCGTTGATTCTCTCTTCGATAATTCGCGTAAAGTCAATGCCGTTCGTTCTGATGGAAACAGAGCCCTAAAATCATTGAGTGATATGCTCAAAGGAAAGCAGGGGCGATTCCGTCAAAACCTGCTTGGTAAAAGGGTTGACTATTCAGGCCGTTCGGTTATTGTAATCGGCCCTGAATTGAAAATGCATGAATGTGGTTTACCTAAAAATATGGCTGCAGAATTGTTTAAGCCATTTATTATAAGAAAACTCATCGAAAGAGGCATTGTAAAAACCGTTAAGTCTGCAAAGAAAATTGTTGACAGAAAAGACCCTGTTGTATGGGATATTCTTGAGAATGTACTCAAGGGCCACCCTGTTTTACTCAACCGTGCTCCAACACTTCACAGACTCGGAATTCAGGCCTTCCAGCCAAAACTGATTGAAGGTAAAGCAATACAGCTTCACCCGCTGGTTTGTACAGCATTCAACGCCGACTTTGACGGTGATCAAATGGCTGTTCACGTTCCACTTGGTCATGAAGCCATTCTCGAAGCATCCTTGTTGATGCTTGCTTCTCATAATATACTCAACCCTGCTAATGGTGCACCTATTACTGTTCCATCGCAGGATATGGTACTGGGTCTGTACTATGTGACAAAAGGCAGAAAAAGTACCCCGGAAAAGCCAGTGCTTGGTGAGGGTATGACTTTTTACTCTACTGATGAAGTTATTATAGCAATTAACGAAGGCAAACTCTCTAAGCATGCTTATATTAAAGTAAGGGCGCTTACACGAAATGAAAAAGGAGAGCTCGAAACTAAAATCATAGAAACCGTTGCAGGAAGGGTAATTTTCAACCAGGCGGTTCCCAATGAAGCTGGTTTTGTAAACGAATTGCTTACAAAGAAAAAGCTGCAAACCATTATTTCAGATGTATTTAAAATCTGTGGAATGGCTCGTACAGCTCAATTTCTCGACGATATAAAAGAGCTTGGATTTCAATCGGCTTATAAAGGAGGCTTATCTATTGGTCTTGATGATATTATAATTCCTGAGCATAAAGATGAGCTGGTGGCTTCAGCAAAAGAGGAAGTCGAAGTAGTTTGGAATAACTACCTGATGGGTCTTATCACCGACAATGAAAGGTACAATCAGGTAATCGATATCTGGACTCGGGTTAACTCTCAGATTACCAACAATCTGATGAAGCAGCTTGAAAATGATGACCAGGGCTTTAACTCAATTTATATGATGATGCACTCCGGTGCAAGGGGTTCAAGAGAACAGATCAGACAGCTCGGTGGTATGCGTGGACTTATGGCCAAACCACAGAAAAACCTGTCGGGATCAGTTGGTGAAATCATCGAAAACCCAATCTTATCCAATTTTAAGGAAGGCCTCGATGTAATTGAGTACTTTATTTCTACACACGGTGCCCGTAAAGGTCTGGCAGATACTGCCTTGAAAACAGCCGATGCCGGTTATCTTACAAGACGTCTTGTAGATGTTGCACAGGATATGGTAATCAATGAAGAGGACTGCGGTACACTCAGAGGTATTGTAGTAAAAGCCTTGAAGGATAATGAGGACATTGTTGAGCCACTATCAGACCGTATTTTAGGTCGTGTAACTGTTCATGATGTTTTTGATCCGATTACTGATGAACTCATCGTGGAAGCCAATACCGAAATTACCGAAGAGGTTGCTAAAAAAATAGATGAAACCAGCATAGAGGAGGTGGAAATTCGATCAGTGCTTACCTGTGAAACCAAGCAGGGTGTATGCTCCAGATGCTACGGTCGAAACCTTTCAACTGGTATGATGACTCAGATCGGAGAAGCTGTAGGTGTAATCGCAGCACAATCCATTGGAGAACCTGGCACACAGCTTACACTCAGGACTTTCCACGTAGGTGGTACCGCTTCTAACATAGCAGTGGACGCCAACATCAAAGCCAAATTTGGCGGTGTGGTTGAATTTGAAGATATAAGGTTTGTAAATACCACATCTTCAGACGGCCAGGTGAACTCAGTAGTAATGGGGCGTTCGGGAGAGATCAAAATCATAGAGCCAAAGAGCAAAAAAGTTCTTATCAGCAACAATGTACCTTATGGCTCCTTCCTTTTGGTAAAAAATGGACAGGAAGTAGAGAAAGGACAAAAACTTTGTGATTGGGATCCTTACAACGCAGTAATACTTTCGGAATTCGAAGGAACCATTGAATACGAAGCAATCATAGATGGCATTACATATAAGGAGGTTTCTGATGAGCAAACAGGTCACAGGGAGAAGGTAATTATCGAAAGCAAGGATAAAACCAAAAACCCGGCGATCAATATCATCACCAAAAATGAAACCCAATCTTACAATATTCCGGTTGGCGCACACATTGCCGTAGGTAATGGTATAAAAATTAAGCCAGGCCATGTTTTAGCTAAAATACCAAGAACACTTGGTAAGTCAAGGGATATTACAGGTGGCCTTCCAAGGGTTACGGAATTATTTGAAGCCAGAAATCCTTCAAATCCTGCCGTGGTAAGTGAGATAGATGGCGTAGTGACATACGGAACTATCAAAAGAGGTAACCGTGTGATCAATATCGAATCAAAAGACGGAGTTAAAAAGTCTTACCTGGTGCCACTTTCAAAGCACATTCTGGTTCAGGCAAACGACTTTGTAAGGGCCGGCCAACCATTATCAGATGGTGCGATAACACCAGCAGATATTCTGGCAATTAAAGGCCCAACGGCTGTTCAGGAATATCTGGTAAACGAAATACAGGAAGTTTACCGACTTCAGGGTGTGAAAATTAATGATAAGCATTGCGAAGTCATTGTAAGACAGATGATGCAAAAAGTTGAAATCATCGATCCAGGTGATACCAATTTGCTTCCTGGTCAGATTGTTGACAAATTCAGCTTTAGAGAAGAAAACGATAATATGCTCGACAAAAAAGTTGTTGTTGATGCCATGGATTCCGATACTCTGAAGCCTGGTATGATCATTACAGCCAAAAGGTTGCGTGATGAAAATTCCAGATTAAGGCGTAAAGACCTTAAGCCTGTCGTTGTGAGGGATGCACAGCCTGCAGTTTCTAAACCGACGCTGCAAGGAATTACTCAAGCATCACTTGGTACGGAAAGCTTTATCTCTGCTGCTTCATTCCAGGAAACCACAAAGGTACTCAGTGAAGCATCCATCAGAGGAAAAATCGACAGACTTACCGGTCTTAAGGAAAACGTTATCGTTGGACACCTCATACCGGCAGGAACTGGTATGAGAGAATGGTCACGAATGATTGTTTCTTCTCAGGAAGAATACGATTCTCTGGTAAGTCCGAAGAAAGAATTCACCAAGGTGGAAGAAAAGCAAACAAATTAATCATGGAAGATTCCAAAAAAGGAAAAGCGCCAAATCAGATCAATATCGAGCTTTCTGAAGAAATAGCAGAGGGTGTGTATTCTAACCTGGCGATGATCGCGCATTCCAATAGTGAATTCGTCATTGATTTTATCCGGCTTATGCCAGGGGTACCTAAGGCAAAAGTTAAGTCCAGAATTGTTATCACACCTGAGCATGCCAAAAGGCTTTTATATGCGCTCAAGGAGAATATCGACAAATACGAAGAAAGTTTTGGAGTAATAAAAAAGACAGAGGAAGCCCCAAGGTTTCCTCTGAATTTTGGGGGTGCAGTTGGAGAAGCATGATTTAACATTAAAAATCAATGTATTATTTTGCTTCTTAAGGTAATCTTTATACCTTTGCAATCCCAAATTTGAGACCATAGAATTTATATAAGGAAAATATGCCTACAATACAACAATTGGTAAGAAAGGGAAGAGTTAAACTCGAAAGTAAGTCAAAGTCACCAGCACTTGACTCTTGCCCGCAAAGACGAGGTGTATGTACGAGAGTATATACTACCACACCTAAAAAACCAAATTCGGCAATGCGTAAAGTTGCCCGTGTAAGACTCACCAACGGGAAAGAGGTTAATGCTTACATCATGGGTGAAGGCCATAACCTTCAGGAGCACTCGATTGTACTTATCCGTGGTGGAAGGGTAAAAGATCTTCCTGGTGTGCGATATCATATCATACGTGGAGCACTCGATACAGCCGGTGTAAACGGACGGGCTCAGGGACGTTCTAAATATGGTGCAAAGCGTCCGAAAGTAAAAAAATAACATTAATTGACATACTACAATGAGAAAGGCTAAACCTAAAAAGCGATATATTCTGCCTGACCCAAAGTTTGGGGACACCATGGTAACCAAATTTGTTAACTATCTGATGATGGAAGGCAAGAAAAATCTGGCCTATAAGATTTTCTATGATGCTCTTGATATCGTAGCAGAAAAAACAGGTGAAGATGGTCTTGAGGTTTGGAGAAGAGGCCTTAATAATGTTATGCCGTCTGTTGAAGTCAAGAGCCGCAGGGTAGGTGGTGCCACCTTCCAGGTTCCTATGGAGGTAAGGCCAGATCGAAAAATAACCCTTGGTATTAAATGGCTTATCAGATACTCCCGATCAAGAGGAGAAAAGACAATGACACAAAGGCTTGCCAACGAAATTATTGCAGCCGCAAAAGGTGAAGGTGCTGCTGTGAAAAAGAAAGATGATACTCACCGAATGGCCGATGCCAACAAAGCATTCTCACATTTTAGGTTTTAATTGAATAATGGCTAAACAGGATCTCAAAAATCTTCGGAATATAGGTATCATGGCTCACATCGATGCCGGTAAAACCACCACAACAGAAAGAATCTTGTACTATACAGGTCTTACACATAAACTTGGTGAAGTTCACGAAGGTGGAGCGGTAATGGACTGGATGGAACAAGAGCAGGAGAGAGGTATTACCATTACGTCAGCTGCTACTACCACCTTTTGGAAGTACCCTACAGATCAGGGTGCAGTTACTGCCAATACCGAAGATTTCAGAATTAACATTATAGATACTCCGGGTCACGTTGACTTTACAGTAGAAGTTGAAAGATCACTCAGGGTTCTCGATGGTTCAGTAGCACTTTTTTGTGCGGTGTCTGGCGTTGAGCCCCAATCAGAAACAGTTTGGAGGCAAGCTGATAAATACAGGGTTCCACGAATATGTTTCGTTAACAAAATGGATCGGTCCGGAGCCGATTTTTTTAATGTTGTAAAAGAAATAAAAGAAAAGTTAAACGCAAACCCCCTTCCGCTTCAGGTGCCAATTGGTGCAGAAGATACTTTTAAGGGTGTTGTTGATTTAATAACTAACAAGGCCCTCATCTGGAACGAAGAAGATAAGGGTATGACTTATACACTTATTCCGATTCCTGATGATCTGAAAGATACCGTTTTGGAATGGAGACAAAAACTGGTAGAAAGCGTAGCCGAATATGATGAAGCGCTGTTGGAAAAGTTTTTTGATGATCCAGACTCCATCACCGAAGACGAGATGAGGGAAGCTATTCGAAAAGCAGTAATTGACATGTCTTTCTCTCCGGTTCTTTGCGGATCTTCGTTTAAAAACAAGGGAGTACAAGCTTTGCTCGATGCTGTATGCTCATTTCTGCCTTCGCCGATTGATTTACCGCCTGTAAAAGGGTTTAACCCTGATACAGAAAAAGAAGAGGAAAGGTTACCTGATGAGAACCAGCCTTTTGCAGGTCTTGCGTTTAAAATAGCTACTGACCCCTTCGTAGGAAGATTGGCATTTTTCAGGGCTTACAGCGGTGTGCTTGAATCTGGTTCTTACGTATTGAATATGCGTACCGGTAAAAAGGAGAGAATTTCAAGACTCATGCAAATGCATGCCAATAAGCAAAACCCTATTGAGCGTGTAAAAGCCGGCGATATTGCGGCCGCAGTAGGTTTTAAAGATATAAAAACAGGTGATACCCTGGTTGAGGAGAAAAAGCCCATTGTACTTGAGAGTATCACCTTCCCTGAGCCAGTTATTGGATATGCTATAGAGCCTAAAAAGCAGGCAGATGTTGATAAATTGGGCATGGCTATTTCTAAGTTGGTAGAAGAAGATCCAACTTTAAGAGTAGAATCTGATCACGAAACAGGTCAGACTGTGTTAAGAGGAATGGGTGAATTGCACCTTGAAATTATCATAGACCGGCTTAAAAGAGAATTTAAAGTTGAAATAAATCAGGGAGCGCCTCAGGTAGCCTATAAAGAAGCACTTACACTTAATGTTGAACATAAAGAAGTGTATAAGAAGCAAACGGGTGGTCGTGGTAAATTTGCTGATATATTATTTGAACTTGGCCCATCAAATGCAGAAAAAGAAGGACTCGAGTTTGTCAATAATATTGTTGGTGGTGTTATTCCCAAAGAATACATCCCGGCTATTGAAAAAGGTTTTAGAGAAGCAATGAAAAATGGACCTTTGGCTGGTTTCCCAATAGACAAAATGAAAGTCAGGATATTCCATGGTTCGTACCACGATGTTGACTCTGATTCATTGTCTTTTGAAATGGCGGCTAGAATTGGATTCAAAGAAGCAGCAAAAAAAGCGAAGCCCATCATCCTAGAGCCAATTATGGCGGTTGAGGTGGTTTCGCCGGAGGAGTATACAGGGCCTGTTACAGGCGATCTTAATCGAAGAAGAGGCCTTATGAAAGGTATGGATATGAAAGGCGGAGCTCAGATTATTAAAGCTGATGTGCCCTTATCAGAACTTTTTGGATACGTTACCGATTTGAGAACCTTGTCTTCAGGTAGAGCTTCTGCAAGTTTGACGTTCTCACATTATGAACCGGTACCCAACAACCTCTCAGAGACAATAATAAAGAAAACCAAAGGAGAATAAATTTCAGGCTATGACCCAGAAAATAAGAATTAAGTTAAAGTCATACGATCACAACCTGGTTGATAAATCGGCTGAGAAGATCGTTAGGGCGGTAAAAACCACTGGTGCCATCGTTAGCGGCCCCATTCCTCTACCGACAAAAAAGGAATTTTATACAGTACTCAGGTCACCGCACGTAAACAAAAAATCAAGGGAGCAATTCCAGTTGTTTACTTACAAAAGGCTTGTAGATATTTATTCCAATAGCACCAAAACTGTTGATGCGCTCATGAAACTTGAGTTGCCCAGTGGTGTGGATGTTGAAATAAAGGTATAATACCTTAATAAGATTTTGCGGGAACCAATAATTACATCTGTTGGTTCCTTTTTTTTTGCATTTTTTTAATCATTGAGGTAAGAAATTTTGTGATAAATATAAATTTTTCTACCTTTGCAGTCCTTTCAAGAAAAGGGAAGAAATTTACACATTTGAATAATTAAACAAATGTCCGGAATAATAGGAAAAAAAGTTGGAATGACTAGTTTTTACGGTGCCGATGGACAAAACGTTGCATGCACGCTAATAGAAGCTGGTCCTTGTGTAGTAACACAAGTCAAAAATGTTGAAACCGACGGGTATAATGCCATACAATTGTCTTTTGACGAAAGAAAATTAAAAAATACGCCAAAAGCATTGCAGGGACATTTCAACAAGGCTAATACTACACCGAAGAAAAAAGTTGTTGAATTCAGAGACTTCAGGCAGGAATATGAAGGCGCCGTTAAAACTGGCGATACCATATTGGCCGGAGAAGTTTTTGTAGAAGGTGACTTTATTGATGCAATAGGTACTTCCAAAGGGAAGGGATTTCAGGGTGTGGTAAAGCGCCATAACTTTTCAGGAGTTGGAGAGGCCACTCACGGTCAACACAACCGGTTGCGAGCTCCGGGATCTATAGGAGCCTGTTCCTTCCCATCAAGGGTTTTCAAAGGTATGCGAATGGCTGGTAGAACCGGAGGCAGACGCGTTAAATTGGTCAATCTCAGAATTTTGAAAATTGTTCCTGAGAAAAATCTGATTCTGGTAAGTGGTTCTGTACCCGGAGCCAACAATTCTTATGTAATATTAGAAAAATAAAAATGGAGCTCGCTGTATATAATATTAAAGGAGAAGACACGGGAAGAAAAATCTCACTCGATGATTCCATTTTCGGTATAGAACCTAATGAACACGCAGTTTATCTCGACGTTAAACATTACCTGGCTGCACAAAGGCAAGGTACGCATAAGTCAAAGGAGAGAAACGAAATCAAAGGGTCTACCAAAAAGATAAAGAAACAAAAAGGTACGGGTAGCGCTCGTGCAGGTAGCATAAAATCACCTCTTTTTGTTGGTGGGGGTAGAATTTTTGGCCCTCGTCCGAGAGACTACGATTTTAAACTTAATAAAAAAGTTAAAAAGCTCGCCCGTAAAAGTGCATTAAGTGCCAAAGCCAAAGAACAGTTACTATGGGTAATTGAAGATTTCAGCTTTGAAAAACCACGTACAAAATCTTTTGTAGAGTTGCTTAAGAACTTCAATCTGCAGGATAAAAAGTCATTGTTTGTCCTTGCAGAACCTGATGCAAATGTTGTTTTGTCAGGGAGAAATCTTAAGAATGCAAAAGTTTCGCATGCTGACTCACTTAATACATATGATGTATTAAGATACGAGAATCTTATATTATCTGAAGGCTCCTTAGAGCAAATAAAAAGCATTTTGAATTAAGCAAAATCATGAGTGTACTTATAAAACCTCTGGTTACCGAAAAAATGTCTGATCTTAATGATAAAGGCAAATACGGTTTTCTGGTAAATATAAATGCCAATAAAATTGACATAAAGGCAGCCGTTGAAAAGCTCTACGGTGTAAATGTAGAATCAGTAAATACGATTCGTTACCAGGGAAAGAAAAAAACCCGTTACACAAAGACTAAAATTGTGACAGGCAGAACAAAAGCCCTTAAAAAGGCTATCGTTAAAGTTGCCGAGGGTGAAGTTATAGATTTTTACAGCGGTATTTAATCAATCAGATCGATGGCAGTAAAAAAATTAAGACCCATAACCCCAGGCCAGCGTTTTAGAACAGCCCCGGTATTTGATACCATTACGGCTGACAAGCCAGAAAAATCTCTGGTCAGGTCAATTAAGAAAAGCGGTGGACGAAATAACACCGGCAAAATGACCATGCGTTATCTTGGCGGAGGGCATAAGAGAAAATTCAGAGAAATTGATTTTCTCAGACGTAAGAGAGATATTCCGGCAGTAGTAAATTCAATACAATACGATCCAAACCGCACAGGACATATAGCACTTCTGTTCTATAAAGATGGTGCAAAGTCATATATACTGGCACCTGAGGGTTTGAAGCCTGGTCAGGAAATAATTGCTGGTGAAAATGTTGCTCCGGAAGTTGGTAATGCATTGCCATTATCAAAAATTCCTCTGGGTACTATTATTCATAGTGTAGAATTAAAGCCAGGTCAAGGTGCAGCATTAGCCAGGAGCGCAGGTTCTTATGCTCAGTTGCTTGCCAGAGAAGGAAACTATGTAACGATAAAATTGCCTTCAGGCGAAATGAGACTTGTACTCAGCAAGTGTTTTGCAACTGTTGGTGCAGTTTCCAATTCGGATCATATGAACGTAAGTCTTGGTAAAGCCGGCAGAAACCGTTGGTTAGGCAGAAGGCCCAGAACGCGTGGTGTAGCAATGAACCCTGTTGATCACCCAATGGGCGGTGGCGAAGGTAGAGCTTCAGGAGGTCACCCAAGATCAAGAAAAGGACTCTATGCCAAAGGACGTAAAACAAGACACCCGAAGAAATACTCGAATAAGTTAATAATTGGTAAAAAATAATGGCACGTTCACTCAAGAAAGGACCTTACATTGACTTTCGCCTTGAAAACAAAGTCGACGTTATTAATAACTCAGGAAAAAAATCTGTTATCAAAACCTGGTCAAGACGTTCTATGATTTCTCCTGATTTTGTAGGTCATACATTTGCAGTACATAATGGAAATAAATTTATTCCTGTGTATGTAACCGAAAATATGGTAGGCCATAAACTTGGAGAATTTGCTCCAACACGAAATTTCAGAGGTCACGTTGCCAAAAAAGACAAAGGAAAACGATAAATCTATGGAAGCAGTAGCCAAATTAAATAATGTACCTACCTCGCCCAGAAAAATGAGACTCATCGCAGATCTCGTACGTGGGCAAAAAGTAAGTAAGGCCCTAAATCTCCTTAGATTTGAAAACAGGGAAGGTGCACAACGCCTTGAAAAACTCCTTTTATCTGCCATATCAAACTGGCAGGCAAAGAACGAGGATGTACGCCTTGAAGAAGCAGATCTGTATATCAAATCCATCACTGTAGATGGCGGCAGAATACTGAAAAGATTGCGCCCGGCCCCACAAGGTAGAGCCCATAGAATAAGAAAGCGTTCCAACCATGTTACACTTATTGTAGACAGCAATTATACAGCAGAGGTTGAGACAAATGAAGTTGAAGAAGTAGTAAATAACGACACTAAATAATATGGGACAAAAAGTAAATCCTGTAGGGCTTAGACTCGGAATTGTAAAAGGATGGGATTCCAATTGGTTCGGAGGCAAAAGCTTCTCTGAAAAGCTAATAGAAGATACCAAAATTCGCAAATACGTAATGGCCAGGATTCCAAAAGGCGGGATCTCCAAGATTGTTATCGAACGTACCCTGAAGCGTATAACCCTTACCATTCATACAGCAAGACCTGGTGTGGTTATTGGAAAAGGTGGCACAGAAGTCGATAAAATTAAGGAAGAGCTTAAGAAAATTACCGGGAAAGATGTTCAGATCAACATATATGAAATTAAAAGACCTGAACTTGACGCCAAACTGGTTGGAGAATCTATAGCTCAGCAACTTCAGGCCCGTATTTCTTACAGAAGGGCCATGAAACAAGCGATAGCCTCTGCCATTCGGGTAGGTGCACAGGGAATCAAAGTAAAAGTTTCAGGTCGACTGGGTGGTGCTGAAATGGCACGTACTGAACAATATAAAGAAGGTAGAATACCACTGCATACTTTACGCGCAGATATAGATTATGCTGTGTCAGAAGCAAACACTGTTTATGGTATCATCGGTATCAAGGTATGGATATTTAAAGGTGAAGTGTACGGTAAACGTGATCTTTCGCCTAATGTTGGTTTAGCTGCCAATCAGGCCGGAACCGGTGGAAATGAAAGAAGAGAATCCGGACCCCGGGGGGGCAGACGTGGCAACAGTGGCAACAGTGGTGATATGCCCAAAAGAAGAAGAAGATAATCGTAAAGGCCAAAAGCTAATAAGATGTTACAGCCTAAAAGAACAAAATTCAGAAAGAAACAAAAAGGAAGAGTTAAAGGAATTGCTCAAAGAGGCCACACTATTGCCTTCGGTTCTTTTGCACTTAAATCCTTGGAGCCTGGTTGGTTAACCAGCCGCCAGCTGGAAGCGGCACGTATTGCTGTAACCAGGGCAATGAAAAGAGAAGGCCAGGTATGGATCAGGATATTTCCTGATAAGCCCATAACCAAAAAGCCTGCTGAAGTCCGCATGGGTAAAGGTAAAGGTGCACCTGAATATTGGGTAGCCGTAGTGAAACCCGGTACCATTATTTTTGAATCAACAGGTATAAATTTAGAACTGGCAAAGGAATCACTAAGACTTGCCGCTCAAAAATTGCCTGTAAGAACTCAGTTTGTTGTGAGAAAAGACTACGAAGAATAGAGAACTTTTCGGTGTAGGATCATCATGTTACCAAAGCAAATAGTATTAAAATGAAAAATATAGATCTTAGGTCTTTCACTGTTGAGGAATTGAAACAGAGGCTGGTTGCAGAAAAAGAAACCTTGCAAAAGTTGAAGTTTGCTCATGCAATTACCCCCATCGAGAATCCGATGAAATTACGTTCAACACGTAAAACTATTGCCAAAATCCTCACGGAGTTGAAAGTTAAAGAGCAGCAAACCAACTAAGTCATGGAAAGAAGACTAAGAAAAGAAAGAGTTGGAACGGTTAAAAGTAATAAAATGGATAAATCCATAGTAGTAACCGTATCCAGAAAAGTTAAGCATAGAAAGTACGGTAAGTTTATCGGTAAAACCAAATCTTTCATGGCACACGATCCCAATAATGATTGTGGAATCGGCGATAAAGTAAAAATTATGGAAACACGTCCTCTGAGCAAGAATAAGCGTTGGAGGTTGGTAGAAATCATAGAAAGAGCTAAGTAAAATGATACAGCAGGAATCCCGCCTCAACGTTGCCGATAATAGTGGCGCAAAAGAGGTATTGTGCATAAGAGTCTTGGGTGGAACAGGTAGAAAATACGCATCCATAGGTGATAAGATTATCGTAACTGTAAAGTCGTCATTATCTTCCAGCAACCTTAAAAAAGGTACGGTGTCAAAAGCTGTAGTGGTAAGAACCAAGAAAGAGATTCGTCGTAAAGACGGTTCATATATTCGATTTGAAGACAATGCGGCAGTTTTACTTAACGCTAACGACGAGCCAAGAGGAACCCGAATCTTTGGTCCAGTAGCCAGAGAGCTTAGGGAAAAACAATTTATGAAGATCGTTTCTTTAGCCCCTGAAGTTTTATAACCATGAAAGTAAATAGCCATAAGACAAACAAGTTTCATGTTCGAAAAGGAGATACAGTAAAAATTATCTCTGGAAACAATAAAGGTAAAACTGGAAAGGTCCTTGAGATATTAAAGGATAAATATAAGGCTATTGTAGAAGGTGCCAATATGGTTACAAAGCATACCAAGCCTTCTGCGGCCAGTCCAAATGGAGGCATAGTCAAAACAGAAGCTCCCATCCACCTTAGTAACCTTATGTTGGTAGATCCTGCTTCAGGAGAAGCAACACGTATAGGAAGAAAGAACAATGAGGATGGAAAGTTGCAAAGGTATTCTAAGAAAACCGGTGAATTTATAAAAAATGTATAGTCCGAGATTAAAAGAAAAGTACCAAAAGGAGATCGTACCGCAATTAATGGAAAAATTCCAGTACAAATCGGTTATGCAGGTACCCCGTATAGTTAAAATCTCCATCAACAAAGGTATCGGTGCTGCAGTGGCAGATAAAAAATTGATTGATGCTGGCGTTGAAGAACTAACAAATATTGCTGGTCAAAAAGCTGTGCCAACAAAGGCTAAAAAATCTATATCAAATTTCAAACTCCGTGAAGAAATGCCCATCGGTGCCAAAGTTACTTTGCGAGGAGCCAGAATGTTTGAATTTATGGATCGCCTTATGAGTGTTGCCCTTCCAAGGGTAAGAGACTTCCGTGGCATAAGTGATAAAGGCTTTGATGGTCGTGGAAATTACACGCTTGGGGTGAAAGAGCAAATTATTTTCCCCGAAATTACCATAGATAAAGTTAACCGTATCTCAGGTATGAATGTAACGATTGTTACCAATGCCAAGACAGATGAAGAAAGCTATGAGCTTTTAAAAGCTATTGGTTTTCCATTTGCAAATTCAAAAAATTAAATCATATGGCTAAAGAATCAATAAAAGCTAGGGAAAGAAAAAGAGAACGTCTCGTTGCTAAATATGCTGCTAAAAGAGCTGAACTCAAAGAAAAAGGTGATTATGCCGCACTAGATAAATTGCCCAGAAGTTCTTCAGCAGTTAGATTGCACAATCGTTGTAAACTTACAGGAAGACCCAAAGGGTATATGCGCAAATTTGGCATTTCCAGAGTTACTTTCAGGGAAATGGCTTCCGAAGGAAAAATTCCAGGTTTAACAAAAGCAAGTTGGTAAAAACGTACTACTTGTTTGATTTGAATTTTTTAAATCGTAACTTTGCAGGCCGTTTTAAAATTGAAATATTTAAGATAATAATAAATGGATCCTATTGCAGACTTTCTGACCATCATCAGAAATGCCATTAAGGCTAACCACAGGATAGTAACTATTCCAGCTTCCAACACTAAGAAGGAGATAACCAAGGTGTTAATGGATCAGGGGTATATACAAAACTACAAATTTGAAGATGACGGACGTCAGGGTCAGATTAAGATAGCCCTGAAATATAACCCTGAAACTAAATCAGCGGCTATTAGCAACCTCCAGCGTATCAGCAGACCAGGATTGAGAAAATACTGCAAGGTTGATGAGCTGCCAAGAGTGATGAATGGACTCGGAGTTGCAATCATGTCTACATCCAAAGGTGTAATGACGGAAAAACAAGCCAGAGCTAATAATTTAGGTGGGGAAGTGTTGTGTTACGTTTATTAAATTAGAAAAGAAACATGTCACGAATAGGAAAAAAGCCAATCACTCTGCCTGCCGGCGTTACGATAGAAGTAGACAAAAGCAATATAGTCACCGTTAAAGGACCTAAAGGTACATTAACTCAAAAAGTTGATCCTGATATTAAAATCAGTCTTGAAGACGGCACACTCAATGTAAGTAGACCTACAGAGCAAAAGCGTCATAAAGCTTTACATGGTTTGTACAGATCACTTCTTGCCAATATGGTGGAGGGCGTACACAATGGATTTAAGACAGAACTGGAACTCGTTGGAGTCGGTTATAAAGCAACTGCACAAAACAATGTACTCGAATTAAGTTTGGGTCATTCACATAATATTGTATTTGCATTGCCCCCTGAAGTAGTAGCCACTGCTGAACAGGCAAAAGGTAAAAACCCAATAATTACACTTATATCAATTGATAAACAATTGATTGGCCATATGGCTGCCAAAATAAGGTCTCTGCGCAAAGTTGAGCCTTACAAAGGTAAAGGTGTGAGATATGTAGGTGAAAATGTAAGAAGAAAAGCCGGTAAAACAGCTTCAAAATAATAATTAACCATGTCTACCCTTAAGAAATTACGTAGAAACAGAATTCGTTTGGGCATCAGGTCTAAAATCAGTGGTAGTGCTGAGAAGCCCAGACTATCTATATATCGTAGCAATACTGCAATATATGCGCAGTTAATTGATGATATCAATGGTCATACACTTGCCTCTGCCTCATCAACGGAAATAGCCAAGTCAGAAAATGTCAATGTCAGCAAGGCTAAAGAAGTTGGTAAGATCTTAGCAGAGAAAGCTAAAAGTAACGGCATAGAGTCGATTGTTTTCGACCGAAGTGGTTATTTATATCATGGTAAAGTCAAAGCGTTGGCCGATGGTGCCAGAGAGGGAGGTCTAAAATTCTAAAGATATGTCTCAGAAAAGTATAAAATCAATCAAGGCCAGTGAAATTGAACTCAAAGAAAGAGTTGTTGCCATTAAAAGGGTAGCCAAAGTTGTTAAGGGTGGTAGAAGATTTAGTTTCGCAGCTATAGTTGTAGTTGGTAATGGTAATGGGGTTGTAGGTTACGGTCTTGGAAAAGCCAATGAAGTTACTGATGCAATTACCAAAGGTATAGATGATGCTAAGAAAAACCTTATAAAAGTACCGGTAAGAAAAGGTACTTTGCCTCACGATATCATCGGTAAATATGGTGGAGGATTGGTTCTTATGAAACCAGCTGCACCTGGTACAGGTGTTATTGCAGGTGGTGCCATGCGCGCAGTGTTGGAGAGTGCCGGCGTAAAAGACGTGCTTGCAAAGTCTAAAGGCTCTTCAAATCCTCACAATGTAGTAAAAGCCACTTTCGACGGTTTGTCAAAACTCAGAGATGCCTTTACAGTGGCTCAGATGAGAGGCGTTTCACTTTCAAAAGTATTTAACAGCTGATAATTATGTCTGCCATTAAAATTACTCAAATCAGAAGTACCATAAAAAGACCTCAGAACCAGAAAGATACCATTAAAGCACTGGGACTTGGCAAGATCAATAAAAGCGTGGTTAAAGAATTAACTCCGCAAATTGAAGGTATGGTAAGAAAAGTACACCATCTTGTAGAAATCAGCGAAGCCTGAAATTTGTTTCAGGATATTGCATAAAAATATTACGAACATGAAATTACATACTTTAAAACCGGCTAAAGGTGCTGTAAAAGTTGGTAAAAGACTTGGTAGAGGACAAGGATCTGGTATGGGTGGGACCTCAACTCGTGGTCATAAAGGAGCCAAATCGCGATCCGGATACTCACAAAAACAAGGTTTTGAGGGTGGACAAATGCCACTTCAAAGACGTATTCCAAAATTTGGTTTTAAAAATCCAAACAGGGTAGAATATAAGGCTGTAAACCTCGATACCATTGAAGAGCTTGCTCAAAAATTAAGTGAAACTGAAATTTCAGTGCAGACTCTCATAGATAATGGTATTGTTGGCAAAAATCATCTTGTTAAAATACTGAGCCGGGGCGAATTAAAATCAAAATTAAGCATCAACGCCCACGCCTTTTCTGCGAAGGCTGTTGAGGCTATTGAAAAATTAGGAGGTACGGTAAATAAGCTCTAGAATGAACAGGTTTTTCACCACCATAAAGAATATATTTTCGATAGAAGAGCTAAGAACCAGGATAGTGAATACCCTGGGTTTCATAGTAATATTTCGATTAGGCTCTTTCGTCGTACTACCGGGAATAGACCCTTCCAAGCTTGAGGATAAAGCGAGTGGTCTATTTGGATTACTGGATACTTTTCTGGGTGGTGCTTTTAGCAATGCCTCAATTTTTGGACTGGGTATTATGCCCTACATTTCTGCGTCCATTGTAATTCAGCTCCTTACGGTGGCTATGCCTTACTTCCAGAAAATGCAAAAGGAAGGTGAGTCTGGAAGGAAAAAAATAAATCAAATAACCCGAGTACTGACGATAGCAATTTGTCTTGCCCAGTCCTTCGGGTATATATCTGCAACCATACCCTCAGATGCGGTGGTTATTGACAGAACCATCTTTGGTGCTACTGCAATGATCATACTTACGTCAGGAACTATTTTCTGTATGTGGCTTGGTGAGAGAATGACAGATAAGGGTATTGGTAATGGTATCTCCATGCTAATAATGATAGGCATCATTTCTAGATTACCCGGTGAATTTATAGCTGAAGGTATTTCTAAAGGTATGAGTGGAGCACTGCTTTTTATCCTCGAAATGGTGGCTTTGTTCTTCGTAGTAATGGGAGTGGTTGCTTTAACACAGGCTATCAGAAGAGTACCGGTTCAATATGCCAAGCAGGTTGTTGGTAACAAAGTTTACGGTGGTCAAAGACAGTATATTCCTTTGAAGGTAAATAGCTCGGGTGTAATGCCAATCATATTTGCGCAGTCACTAATGTTTTTACCACCACTAATCGGCCAATACTTTGGAGAGCAAAGTGATTTTCTTCAGGCTGTTGGTTTTCAGTTTGCAGATTATACATCTGTAACCTATAACATAGTATTATCATTGTTGATCATCGTTTTTACTTTCTTTTATACTGCGATTACAGTAAACCCAAATCAAATTGCAGATGATTTAAAACGAAATGGCGGTTTTATTCCCGGCATAAAGCCTGGAAAGCAGACCTCTGAATTTCTTGACAACGTAATGACAAGAATTACTTTACCAGGATCTATATTCCTGGCAATTGTAGCGATTTTACCAGCTTTTGCTACCAAAGCAGGTGTTACACCAGGATTTTCACAGTTCTACGGTGGTACATCCTTACTGATTATGGTAGGTGTTATATTAGATACTTTGCAACAAATAGAAAGTTATCTTTTGATGCGTCACTACGAAGGTATGATGAAGTCTGGTAAGATACGGGGCAGGCAAAATATAGCAGTTGCCTGATAGTTTTAAAACAGTAATAGTTATATGGCAAAACAATCTTCAATAGAACAGGATGGCACCATAGTGGAAGCACTATCAAATGCTATGTTTCGTGTTGAATTGTCAAATGGTCACCAGGTAATAGCTCATATATCAGGAAAAATGAGAATGCATTATATCAAGATACTTCCTGGAGATAAAGTAAAACTGGAGATGTCACCATATGATTTAACTAAAGGAAGAATAGTATACAGATATAAATAAATACAACAATGAAAGTTAAAGCATCTGTAAAGAAAAGGAGCGAGGAATGCATAGTCATTCGTCGAAAAGGAAAGTTATTTATAATTAACAAAAAGAATCCAAGGTTTAAACAAAGACAGGGTTAATCATGGCAAGAATTTCTGGAGTCGATATTCCTGATAACAAAAGAGGTGAGGTAGCACTCACATATATTTTTGGAATTGGAAAAAGTTCAGCAAAGAAAATACTGGATAAAGCTGAAATCAGTGTTGATAAAAAGGTTAAAGACTGGACAGATGAAGAGTCAAACCTTATTAGAAAAATTATTGCAGAAGAGTTCAAAACTGAGGGCGTTCTTAAATCGGAGATACAGCTGAGTATTAAACGCCTGTTAGATATTGGTTGTTACCGAGGATTACGACACAGAAAGGGTTTGCCGGTAAGAGGACAGCGAACCAAAAATAACTCAAGAACCAGGAAAGGAAAGAGAAAGACTGTAGCCAATAAGAAGAAAGCTACTAAATAATTTGAATAATTATGGCACAAAAGAGAAAAGACAAAGCTAAAAAGCGTGTAGTTAACGTTGAGCCGGTAGGTCAGGCGCACATAAAAGCTTCGTTTAATAATATAATCATTTCAATGACCAATTCGGTTGGTCAGGTTATTTCCTGGGCTTCTGCTGGTAAAATGGGTTTCAAAGGTTCAAAGAAAAACACACCTTACGCCGCTCAGGTTGCAGCACAAAACTGTGCTCAGTCTGCACACGAACTCGGTTTGCGTAAAGTAGATGTTTTTGTTAAAGGCCCTGGTGCCGGAAGAGAATCGGCCATAAGAACCATCCAAAGTGTAGGTATAGAAATTACATCAATTCAGGATGTAACTCCGCTTCCACATAATGGTTGCAGACCTCCAAAAAGAAGAAGAGTTTAAGATAAAATTATTGAAAAATAAATATGGCAAGGTATAAAGGACCCAAAGCTAAACGAGCCAGACGATATAATGACCCTATTTTTGGGCCAAGTAAAGCTGTTCAGAAAAAACCATATCCTCCGGGACAACACGGAAGGGGCAGAAGAAGAAAACAGTCTGAATATGCTATTCAGCTTTCAGAAAAGCAAAAAGCTAAAGATACCTATGGCGTCTTGGAAAGGCAATTTAGAAATCTATTCGAAAAGGCCAGCAGGAAACAAGGTATTACCGGCGAAGTTTTACTGCAATTGCTTGAGTCAAGATTAGATAACCTGGTATTCAGGCTTGGTATTGCACCAACACGTCGGGGCGCCAGACAACTTGTTTTGCATAAGCATATCACTGTGAACGGAGATATAGTTAATATACCATCCTTTACTGTTAAACCAGGTGATTTGGTAGCTGTAAGAGAAAAGTCAAAATCGCTTGAAGTTATCGTCAACAGTCTTTCGGCCAGAAGTGCTAAAAAATATCCCTGGCTGGAATGGGACGGTAAAGAACTTACAGGAAAATATATTTCTGTTCCACAAAGAGATGATATTCCTGAAAATATTCAGGAACAACTTATCGTCGAACTTTATTCTAAGTAATCAATACCGGGAATTAAAATACCAAAAAATGTCAATACTAGCATTTCAAATGCCTGAAAAGGTGGTAATGGAAAAAGCAGATGATTTTCACGGTCTTTTTACATTTAAGCCTTTGGAAAAAGGATATGGTGTTACCATAGGTAATGCTCTGAGAAGAATTCTTTTAGCATCTTTAGAAGGTTACGCAATAACCGGAGTAAAAATCCCCGAAGTATTGCATGAATTCTCAGCAATTCCAGGTGTAATGGAAGATGTTACTGAAATCATACTCAACCTAAAAATGGTAAGGTTCAAGAAAATTAGTGATGTTCTTGATAACAAAATAACCGTTACCGTAAAAAATAAAGGAGTTTTTACAGCTTCAGATATTGGCAATTTTACTTCTGCTTTCGAAATACTTAATCCAGAGCATATTATTTGCCATCTTGACGATAGTAAAGAATTTGAAATAGAACTTACTATCGATAAGGGCAGAGGATACGTTCCGGCTGAAGAAAATAAGCCGCAGGAACAAATTTTTGGTTTCATTCCCATCGATGCTATTTTCACACCTATCAAAAACGTGAAATATAGTGTAGAGAACACCAGGGTAGAGCAAAAAACTGACTACGAACAGCTGATTGTTGATATTGAAACTGACGGATCGATACATCCTGAAAATGCTCTTAAAGGTGCTGCAAATATTCTTATTCAGCATTTTATGTTGTTCTCAGATCAAACTATGATTCTTGAAGCAGCTGATCAAAAAGAACCAGATACTGTAGATGAAGAAATGCTTCATATGCGTAAAATGCTAAAAACACCACTTAGTGATCTTGACCTTTCTGTCAGAGCATACAATTGCTTGAAAGCTGCTGATGTTAAAACGCTTGGAGATCTGGTAAAGCTGGAAATTTCAGATATGATGAAATTCAGAAATTTCGGTAAAAAGTCGTTGGCAGAACTGGAGCAATTGGTCGCAGAGAAGAACCTTACCTTCGGTATGGATCTGTCGAAATATAAACTGGATGAAGATTAATCAAAATGAGACACGGTAAGAAATTTAATCATCTGGGAAGAACTGCCTCGCATAGAAGCGCTATGCTATCAAATATGGCATCTTCTCTAATTATTCACAAAAGGATTACTACTACAGTCGCTAAGGCAAAAGCACTGAGAAAATACGTAGAACCTCTGCTGACCAAATCTAAAGAGGATACTACCCACAATAGAAGAGTTGTTTTTTCATACCTTCAAAATAAAGAAAGTATTAAAGAACTTTTCGACAACGTTTCTGAAAAAATCGCTGAGAGACCAGGTGGTTACACAAGAATCATAAAGACCAGTTATCGTTTGGGCGATAATGCCGATATGTGTATCATGGAGTTGGTTGATTTCAATGAGCTGATGTTAAGCGAAACAGCTGCCGGAAAAAGTAAAACCAGGAGAGGAAGAAGGAAAAAATCTTCTAAACCAGAAGTTTCTGCTCCCGTAGCCAGTTCTCCTAAAGCTGAAGTTAAGGAAACTGTAGAGGCAGAAGTCTCCGAAGAGCTTCCTTTATCTGAAGATCAGGAAATAGAACCAAATACCTCACAGGAAAGCGATGAGAATAAAAAAGATGAGTCTGACAAATCTTAATTCAGGCCTTTTTACATAGAAATACAGGGGATTGAGCACCAGTTCAATCCCTTTTTTTTTGCCCTTAAAATGTAGTGACCTGAATGGTTGTAAAAAAGGGTGAAATTGATTTATTTTGCACATTTGAGAATAAACCATTTCAATGAAAAACACAAATTGGGACAAAGCCATTTTAATGCTTGAAGATGGAAGCTTTTTTACTGGAATATCCATCGGCAAAAAAGGAACCACTGGAGGAGAAATATGTTTTAATACCGGCATGACCGGTTACCAGGAAATATATACAGATCCTTCTTACTATGGTCAAATCATAGTTAATACCAATGCGCATATCGGAAACTACGGTGTCCATTTCAGTGAAGTGGAATCTGATAATCCCAAAATTTCCGGTCTTGTGGTCAACGATTTTTCTCTGATACACAGCAGATTCAGTGGTAGTGGGTCTTTGCAAACTTATTTGGATGAAAACAATGTCGTAGGAATATCTGATGTTGATACACGACGTATTGTTAGATATATAAGAGATAAGGGCGCAATGAACGCTATTATTTCGTCTGATATAAGCGACATTGAGGAACTCCGGGAAAAAGTAAAAGACTTACCGTCAATGAAAGGTCTTGAGCTATCCTCACGGGTGAGCACCAAAGAACCTTATTTTGTAGGGGAGCCTGAAAATTATAAATATAAAGTGGCTGTTCTTGATCTTGGGGTTAAGAAAAGTATATTATCTAATCTTACACATCGTAAGTGCTATTGCAAGGTTTTTCCTGCGCGTACCACCTTTGAAGAAATTTTGGAATGGGAACCAGATGGCTTTTTTATTTCAAATGGTCCGGGTGATCCTGCTGCTATGCAATATGCCGTTGACACGGTTAGAAAAATGGCCGACACAGGCAAACCTTTGTTTGGAATTTGCCTTGGTCATCAGGTGCTGGCCCTCGCATATGGAATTTCTACCTACAAAATGCATCACGGCCACAGAGGTATAAACCATCCTATAAAAAATCTTCAAAGCGGAAAATGTGAAATAACCTCACAAAACCATGGTTTTTGTATTTCCCGGTCTGATATTGAGTCCTCAGCTCACGTAGTTGAAACCCATATAAACCTCAACGATCAGACAGTAGCCGGAATAAAAATTAAAAATACAAAGGCATTTTCGGTACAGTACCACCCGGAGGCATCACCCGGTCCGCATGATTCAAGATACCTGTTTGATAATTTTATTGATCTTTTTTCTAGTAACTAATAAATAACCAGAATTATGAGTTTGATTGAAAGTGTTTATGCCCGTCAGATACTTGACTCGCGTGGCAACCCTACCATAGAGGTGGATGTGATAACTGAAAACGGCATTAAGGGAAGAGCCGCAGTACCCAGTGGAGCGTCTACCGGAGAAAATGAAGCTGTTGAGCTAAGAGACGGAGATAAATCAAGATACCTTGGCAAAGGCGTATTGAAGGCCGTAGAAAATGTAAATGAAGTAATTGCTGCTGAACTTATCGGGTTGTCTGTATTTGATCAAAAGCTTATCGATAAAATTATGATAGAGCTTGATGGAACTGAGACAAAAAGTAAACTTGGTGCCAATGCAATTTTAGGTGTTTCACTTGCAGTAGCAAAGGCGGCTGCTGAAGAAGCAGGTTTGCCCTTATACCGTTATATCGGCGGCGCTAATGCCTATATTTTGCCAGTTCCCATGATGAATATCATTAACGGAGGATCTCACTCTGATGCTCCTATAGCATTTCAGGAATTTATGATTCGCCCGGTTGGTGCACCAACCTTTAGCGAGGCGGTGAGAATGGGAGCTGAAATTTTCCATAGCCTTAAAAAAATTCTTCATGACAAAGGCCTCAGCACAGCTGTTGGAGATGAAGGAGGTTTTGCCCCTAACTTCTCAGGGGGAACCGAAGAAGCCATTGACAGCATTTTAAAAGCTGTCGAAATTGCAGGGTACAAGCCAGGTAAAGATGTTACCATTGCACTCGATTGTGCAGCATCAGAATTTTACAGTGATGGAAAATATGACTATTCAAAGTTTGAGGGACAGTCGGGTAAAGTAAGAAGCAGAGAAGAGCAGGTTGAATACCTGGCATCACTAATCACCAAATATCCGATAGATTCTATCGAAGATGGCTGTGATGAAAATGACTGGGAAGGCTGGCAAATGCTTACTGCCAAAATAGGCGATAAGTGCCAACTTGTTGGCGATGACTTACTCGTTACCAATGTAAAATTTCTCAAAAAAGGCATTGACACAAAAAGTGCCAATTCTATTTTGATTAAGGTTAATCAAATAGGATCGCTAAGTGAGACACTTGCTGCGATCGAAATGGCACATAAAGCGGGTTGGACAGCTGTGATTTCACATAGGTCTGGAGAAACGGAAGATTCCACCATAGCCGATATCGCAGTTGCGACCAATGCCGGGCAAATCAAAACTGGCTCAATGTCTCGGTCAGATAGAATGGCCAAATACAATCAACTTCTAAGAATAGAGGAAGAACTGGGAGAAACTGCAGTTTACCCTGAAAAAGCCTGAAGAAAAAAATCATGACGAATACAGCCCATCCCGACACCCGGAGTAAGTTGTGGTCGCTGAAATCTTAATTATTTTTTAAAAAAGCCTCATTCGAGGCTTTTTTAATGTCAAAAGCTTGATAATAATTGGTACATAGCCTTATTTTACATAAAATTGTGCATGGCCATGAAGTTTACATTACCAGCCTTCACTAAAAACTTCTATTTCATTGCAGGATGTGCTTTCGCATTCTGGATGTTGTTTATAGATGCAAACGATATAATTACTCAAATCAAAACCAAGAGTAAACTAAATACCTTAAGGAAGGAAAAGGTTTTTTTTGAAGAAAAAATCAAGGAAGCTGAAATAGAAAAGGAGCAACTTTTTACCAATGAGGATATGCTGGAAAAATTTGCCCGTGAAAAATATTTCATGCGAAAAGATAAGGAAGACCTTTATGTAATCGTTGAAGATTAGTTAGCATAAGAAATTTAATTCCACTCCCATTTGGCAATGCACATGAAGTTTGTTTTTAGCTTACTATTATCACTAATACTTACAATTGGAGTCTATGCTCAGGAAACCCAGGACCAGGGAAATACTAAAGAGAAGCCGCGCTTTTGGGACAGGGCTTCTTTTGGCGGAAACTTTTCTTTTTTTTCAAGCCGGGAATTTACCTTTATCGAATTCTCTCCATTATTGGCGTATTCGCTTAATCAGCGGTTTACAGTCGGCGGGGGACCAATCTATATATACACCAAGGAAAGATATTTTTTTGGAGGATCGCCTGTAAGCATCAGGTCTAATACCTACGGTGGAAGATCTTTTGTGCGTGCTGATCTTGCAGGCCCTTTATTTGCTTATACAGAATTAGAAGCTGCCAATACCAGGTTCGCAACAATTGATAATCAAACCACCGAAAGAGGATGGGTGCCGGCGCTTTACCTTGGAGGTGGTGTCTTGCAGCCTTTTGGCCGCCGGGGCGGAATTGGAATAATGGTATTATATGACCTTCTGTACGATAACCGCAGGTCATATAATAACAGCCCGGTTACATATAGAATGCTCTTCTTTTTTTAAAAATTTAAATCAAAGGGAACTTCGTACTTCTTAGCCAGCTTTTTAAGGTCCTCTACCACCGGTTCTGATAAAGGTATGCCATTTTGCATACGTATTTTACTTATTTCCCGTTCAGGGTCACCCGGAATGAGAACTTTAGATTGTCCTGGCACTGGCTGCGAAGACCTGAACCTTTGAATCCATTGATCCATATGTTTTTTAAAATCTGCCGCAGGTCTAAAGGCATCAATTCGCATTGCGCCAAAAAAATGACCTATACCATCTCCGGGAAGATTATCTGCCACTGGTAAAAAGCTAACAAAAGGTGGCACCCAGGGCCCATAATTGGCGCCTGAAAGCACTGCAGAAAAAATATCAACAATTGCACCCAGGCAATATCCTTTGTGGCTGCCATGATCACGGTCACCTCCCAGTGGCAATAATGCTCCTCCCTCTTTAAGCTCACCCGGGTTAGTTGAAGGAAGTCCTTCTTTATTTTGGATCCACCCCACAAGCGCCGATTCATTTTTTCTTTGCAGAATTTCAAGTTTGCCATTGGCTACGGTGGTTGTGGCAAAATCTGCCACAAAAGGTGGTTCAGTCAATGCAGGGATAGCTACCGCAATAGGGTTTGTACCCAGCATGCGCTCTGCAGAAAAAGTCGGTGCAACCAGTGGGCTGGCATTGGTTAATGAAATGCCAATCATGTCTTTTTCAAGGGCCATCATAGCATGGTATCCGGCTATGCCATAATGATTGGAATTCTTAACGGCCACCCAACCCGTACCAGCAATGCTGGCTTTTTCAATGGCTATTTCCATCGCCTTTGGGCCAACGACCAGTCCAAGTCCACTGTCACCATCTACAAGAGCCGTACTGGGGCTCTCATGTACAATTGATACAACAGGTTTGCCATTGAGTCGGTTCGCTTCCCACAACCTTACATATCCAGACAAGCGCGCCACACCATGAGAGTCAACCCCCCGAAGATCAGCAGACAATAACACTTTTGTAGCCAAAGCAGCATCATCAGCCGGACAACCTATTCTCAAAAAAATCTCCTCTGAAAAGCGTTTTAAAAATTCGTAACTGTACATGACTAACTTAAAATTTGCGCAAAATTAAGCATACCAATGCTAAATCATGCATTATTTTGATTAATTTACACCATATAATCAGCACTGAGAAATGAATCGTATCTATGTAATACTGTTTTTAGTCCTTGCGTCCATACAAAGCCAGGCTCAGATTATTCATAATGTAGAAACAGAAGCGCGTGAAGTCAGGATTTTCATGAATCAGGCACAGGTTAGCCGTGTGGCAAAAGTAAAGCTTGAAAAAGGGCAACAGGAAATTGTGGTTAGCCAATTGTCTGACGGTGTGCAAGCCCATAGCATTCAGGCTGAATTGACAGGGCATGCAGTGTTAATGGGGGTGAAATTCAATCTTGACTACCTTTCAGGCCAAAAACCCGGCCTCAGGCAAAAACAGTTACAGGACTCTCTCAAATTCCTAATTGAAAAGCGTGATGAAAATCAGGCTGAACTAAGAATTCTACAGCTTGAAGAAACTTTTTATACAGCCAATCAAAAGATTAGTGGTGGAGAAGTTAACCTTACAGTAGTTCAGCTCAGGCAAATGGCTGATTTTTTCAATCAAAAAATGAAGGATATACAGTTTAGCCGACTGCAAAAGAACCGTGAAGGCCGTGAATTGCAGGAAAAAATCGAAAATCTTCAAAAGCAAATCGATGAAGAGAAGACCGGGCCAAAAACCAGAGGTCAGGTTATTATTTCTGTTTCTTCAGCACAGCCGCAAATTGCAGAACTCAGACTATCTTATATTGTAAATAATGCAGGGTGGCAACCGGTTTATGATATTCGCAGTGCAGGTCCTGGTAGCGAACTACAATTACAATACAAGGCTGGAGTTAGACAATATACCGGAGAAGACTGGTCTGGTGTAAAGCTCACTCTCTCTTCTGGCAACCCGGCGCAGGGCGGACAAAAACCAGATCTACATCCATGGTATATAGATTTTGGTGCAAAATTCCAGGAGCTCAAAAGAGACAACCGTGCTATGTCTCGTGCTATGCCGGCAGAAGTGGCAGATGACGCTGAAATTCAAATGGATGTAGAAGTATTTTTAGATGTACCTGTTACCAGCCAGCCTCCTCCGGTAAGTATTGAAACAGATATGCAGACAGAATACAGCATAAACCTGCCATACGATTTGCCGGGCAATGGCAGAGAAGTAATGGTTGATATTCGCACCGAATCCATGGAAGCAGTTTACCGGTATGAAGCTGTTCCCTTAATTGACCGGGACGCATTTCTAATGGCTTCCATTACCAATTGGAAAGAGCTTAACCTTTTGCCTGGTGAAGCGGGTATCTACCTAAACGGGATATATTCGGGGCGCTCTTTTATCGACCCCGGTAGCACAGAAGATACGCTTACCTTTTCTTTAGGCAGGGATAAGCGCATTATTATAGAAAGAAAAATGATCCAGCAAATGAGCTCCAAACGATCTATAGGATCAAATATCAGGGTAACCAGGGCTTATGAAATTGATATAAGAAATAGCACGGGGAAAGAAGTCGAAATTAAAATAGAAGATCGGGTGCCTGTAAGCAGAAACCGCAGTATTTCAGTTGATGTAAAAAACACAGGTGGCGCCCGGTTAAATACTTCAACGGGCTTGTTGCAGTGGAATTTGCTGTTAAAACCTGAAGAAAGAACCAAGCTTGCTTTCGACTTTGAGGTTAGATATCCAAAGGATGAGTTTGTGCCTGGACTGTAACTCAGGCTGTAATTCTCAATGTGCCAAAAGTTTGTTTCTGATAAAGGCTAACCATACCCTCTTTTAAAGAATATGCAGAAACCCGAATGTGTTTAAGATTGTATTTCAGAATAACATATTCTATCAGACTACATGCAACTACCATCATATCAGCACGCATTTCAAGCATACCAGGTATGTTAACGCGTTCAGCGCGGTTCATCCATTTCATCTTGCCATGAAGATCGAGAAAGAACTCCAGATTCAAAGGAAATTCAGGATAAATCTGTTTGTAATTCAGATTGTATTTTTCGCAGTATATATTACTCAATGTGTCGAAAGTACCGGAAGAGCCTATCAGGGTTACAGGTTTAAATTTATTTACTGCAACATCCAATGGTGTAAGGGCGTCAGTAAGATATTTATTGAGTTTACTTAACTCTGAGGGTAAAATGGGGTCGTGTTTTTGAAAATTATCCAACAGTCTTTGGGCGCCAATTTCAAAACTCTTCTTCCAAAAAATATTTTCATTATTGCCGATTATCATCTCTACACTTCCTCCCCCAATGTCCATTATGAGAGAAACTTCTTTACCAAGATTCAGTGCTTCGTGTACTCCATGATAGATATATAAAGCTTCCTGTTCCCCATCGATTATTTCAACCGGTATATTAAAACGTCTCTGAATTTCATCTCCGAGTGCCCTGCCGTTGGTGGCATTTCTGAATGCACTGGTTCCGTAAGCAAAAACTTTACTTATTCCATATTCTTCTATGATATTATGGTACTGATGTACTGCCTTTAAAGCCCTTTCCCGGGCCTCTTGTGTTATCAGTCCCTCATTGATGCCACCCATTCCTATTTTTACCGGAATCTTGGTGCTGAAAAATATCCTTTGTCCTATAGGAGATACCTCTGCCAGTAACAAATTAAATGTATTTGTTCCAAGGTCAAGTATCGCTATTTTCTCCTTTTTCATTACTTTGTAGAAAGTTGGCGCAAAGCTAAGCAATTTAAATTAGAATGCTACATGATCTGTATCATAAAATCATATATTTTGTTGATATATTTATAAAATAGAGCCTAAAAAAATGCCTTAAACCATAAATAATTGAAAATGGACGCAAAAGAGGGACATTCGAACATTAAAAAGCAAGAGGAACTTAAGAGACGAAATGCTGAAGCACTGTTGGGAGGGGGGGAAATAAAAGTTGATCAGCAACATAAAAAAGGGAAGTTAACCGCCCGCGAAAGAATTGATTTGTTGTTGGATGAAGGGAGCTTTCAGGAAATAGGCCGATTGGTTCAGCACCGTAGTCATGATTTTGGCTTAAATAAAATTCATTTTCCTGGTGACGGCGTTGTCACAGGCTATGGTACAGTAGGGGGTAGACTTGTATATGTTTATTCACAGGATTTTACCGTTTTTGGAGGATCACTATCTGAAGCCCACGCAGAAAAAGTTGTTAAAATAATGGATTTGGCAATGGAGAATGGCGCTCCAATTATTGGCTTAAATGACTCAGGTGGTGCAAGGATTCAGGAAGGAGTTTTATCATTGGCAGGATATGCCGATATATTTTTCAGAAATACCCTTGCATCAGGTGTAGTACCTCAAATTTCTGCAATTATGGGGCCTTGTGCCGGCGGAGCGGTATATTCTCCGGCGCTTACCGACTTCATATTTATGGTAGAAAAAACTTCGTATATGTTCGTTACCGGACCTAAGGTTGTACAGACTGTTACACACGAATCGGTGAATGCTGAGCAACTGGGTGGTGCCACTGCCCATAATGTCAAAAGTGGTGTTGCCCATTTTTCTTCTCAAAATGAGATGGAGTGTATTCAACAAATAAAGCGATTGCTCAGTTATATCCCTCAAAACTGTGAAGAAAACCCACCTGAATTGCCATTTCAACCTGCTCAGGAAACCAGACCTGCCCTTGATCACATCATTCCATCTTCCTCTGACGCAGCATATGATATGCTGGATGTAATTACAGAAATTACAGATCCTGGTACTTTTTTTGAAATTCAGGCCCGATTTGCCTCGAACATAATCACAGGGTTTGCACGACTTGGAGGCAGAAGCATAGGTATTGTAGCCAATCAACCTTGTGAACTGGCAGGTGTACTCGACATAAAAGCCAGTAAAAAAGCAGCCAGATTTGTCAGATTTTGTGATTGTTTTAATATACCTATTCTTGTGCTGGAAGACGTTCCGGGATTTTTGCCGGGAACCGATCAGGAATGGAATGCCATTATAACCAATGGCGCAAAGCTGTTGTATGCATTTAGTGAAGCTACTGTACCCCGTGTTACAGTTATTACACGCAAGGCATATGGTGGAGCTTACGATGTGATGAATTCAAAGCATATAGGGGCAGATATAAACCTGGCATGGCCTGGTGCTGAAATTGCTGTTATGGGTGCAAGAGGGGCAGCAGAAATTATATTTAAAAAGGAAATTTCTGAATCTGCCGATCCGGAGCAAAAACTTATAGAAAAAGAAAATGAATACAATGATAAATTTGCCAATCCTTACATTGCGGCCGCAAGAGGCTTTATCGATGAGGTAATTATGCCTCATGAAACAAGGGATAAGCTTATAAAAGCATTTGAAATGTTAAAAAACAAAGCGGTAAAACGCCCACCAAGAAAACATGGAAACATCCCGCTCTAAAATTTATTAAGAGATAGTTACCCTGTAAATAGGGCGGGCTGAAAATCATCTGGCTTGTTGATTTATTTTATTTTAATACCTGGAAATTATAAGATGTATGCATACTTTTTCAGCAGGCACTTGTAAATTAAAAGAGGTTGCTTATCAGGCAACCTCTTAAACTCAAACAACTTATCTAAAGCAAAGATTTCAATTTACATATCTTAAACAGGGGGGATCGTGTTATCTTTTCTTCCCACGTTCATTTCCTGCATATAATAACACGTTCCCCTGTATTTAATATATTTTGACTATTTGGGTGATTTCATTTGCATAAGCCATACTCAGGGATATAATAGCGGTAAGTAAGCCACAAGCCCAAACCAGCATGGTTTTAATATTTTTAAACAAACATAATGATGTATTCAAATTTATATTTTCAAACATTCTTTTATTCGTTTATTCTGTCATATAACACCATAGCCCAATATTTTGTTTAACAAATTAGTAAAAACATTAAACATAAAATAATTTGTGAGCTCATATCCTTCATGATAGAGATATACAGGGTTCTATATTTACATTTGTGTAGGGCTTTTTTTATATTTGTTCCAATTTGCAAATATGGCCAGAAAACTTATTTTTAATCAGGATCTTCTCGAAATAACCATCAGCCGGTTGTGCAAGCAACTTATTGAAAATCACAATACCTTTGGCAGTAGTGTGATTCTGGGTCTGCAACCCAGGGGCGTCATTTTTTCAAAAAGAATTGCGGGAAAAATGGAAGAGCTAACCGGCAGGCCGGTACCAGCCGGAGCTCTTGATATAACTTTCTACAGGGATGATTTCAGAAGAAGAAATAATCCTCTAAAGGCCAATACAACGGATGTTCCTTTTATTATTGAAGAGAAAAATGTGATTTTGGTAGATGACGTTTTATTTACTGGAAGAAGCGTAAGAGCTGCATTGGATGCCATGAGTGCTTTTGGCCGACCCAAAACAGTTGAACTACTGGTTTTGGTGGATAGAAAATACGTTCGGGATTTACCTATTGAACCTAATTATGTAGGAAGACATGTAATAACTCTACCATCCCAAAATGTGGAAGTACAATGGAAAGAGCAGGGCTACAAAAAAGACAGTATCTGGTTGATTAATAAAGATGAAGAAAACTAATGGCAAGGCTTAGCGTACAACACCTTTTAGGGATACAAAACCTAACTCTTGATGATATTGAGTTGATTTTTGAAACTGCAGATAATTTTAAAGAAGTCATAAACCGTCCCATTAAAAAAGTTCCATCATTGCGGGATATTACCATAGCCAACGTATTTTTTGAAAATTCAACCCGTACAAGACTTTCATTTGAGTTGGCAGAAAAGAGATTATCTGCCGATGTTGTAAATTTTTCTTCAAGCAGCAGTTCGGTGAAAAAGGGGGAAACTCTGCTGGATACTGTTAATAACATCCTGGCAATGAAGGTAGACATGATTGTTATGCGTCACTCGAGTCCAGGTGCGCCGCACTTTCTGGCCAATCACATCTCTGCCAACATTGTCAATGCAGGTGATGGTACCCATGAGCACCCGACCCAGGCTTTGCTCGACGCCTTTTCCATCAGAGAAAAATATAAAAGCTTTAGGGGCCTGAAGGTGGCCATAATTGGTGATATCTTGCACTCCAGGGTTGCTTTATCTAATATTTTTGCCCTCAAAAAGCTTGGTGCCGAGGTTATGGTTTGTGGTCCTAACACTTTGCTTCCCAAGTATATAGGATCCCTTGGGGTGAAAGTGGGACTTGATGTACAAAAAGCGCTCGAATGGTGCGACGTAGCCAATGTTTTGAGGATTCAACTCGAACGGCAGCAGATTAAATATTTTCCATCTTTAAGGGAATACTCCCTTTATTATGGCATTACTAAGGCCATGCTTGATAAACTCAACAAGCCAATAACCATAATGCATCCGGGCCCTATTAACCGGGGCGTTGAGCTAAGTAGTGATGCGGCAGACTCAGAGCACTCTATTATTTTAGAACAAGTTGAAAATGGTGTGGCTATTCGTATGGCTATATTGTATCTTCTGGCCTTAAAAAAGGAATAGTATAGTGGACTGCGGGTATTGATTGATTACTTCTTATTTTACCCAAACTGCCAACCAGATTAAAAACCTTTTTTATGAAAAAAATTATAAGCTGGGCCTTGCGCTATATTCCCAGAAAATACCTTCAGTATTTTAGTCATCTGTTTTTGAGGTTGATTGCTGTTTTTTACCGTGGTAATAATGTGGAATGTCCAATCAATGGCCGTACATATAGAAAATTTTTGCCGTATGGCAGAATAGAATCCAGAGAAAATGCACTTTGTCCCGATAGTCTTTCATTGGAAAGGCATCGTTTAATGTGGCTGTTTTTAAAAGATAAGACAGATTTTTTCACAGGTGAGCATAAGTTGCTGCACATTGCTCCGGAATTGTGTTTTATTCCTGAATTCAGGCGCATGAAAAATCTGGAATATCACACAGCCGATCTGGAATCACCCCTTGCGGATATCAGGCTCGACGTACAAAATATGCCTTTTAAAGACGCTACATATGACATTGTATTTTGCAATCATGTGCTCGAACACGTAGATGACGATATTCAGGCAATGAAAGAAATTCACAGGGTTTTAAAGCCTGGGGGCTGGGCGATACTTCAATCTCCGGTTTATCCGGAGATCGGTCCTACACTGGAAGTAAGGGATGCAAATACGCCGCGTAAGAGGGAACAGTTATATGGCCAAAGTGATCACCAACGAAAGTATGGCAACGATTATGCCCAGAGATTGAGATCTGCCGGTTTTTTAGTACAGGAAGATGATTACGTAAAAACCCTGTCACCGGAAATGCAAAAAAGATATGCACTTCCGGTAGATGAGGTAATATTTTTCTGTCAGAAAACTACAGATGGTGCTGTCTGAGCAGTAGCATCAGCTTCAAAAGGCACTTTATTAGAGAAATCGAAAAAGCCGGAAATCATATTGTTTGGAAACTGCCGCTTATAAGTATTGAATATCCTAACTTGTTCATTGTACCTGTCTCGTGCTACTGAAATCCGGTTTTCAGTACCCTCTAACTGGGACTGCAATTCGAGAAAATTTTGATTCGACTTAAGTTCGGGATAGCGTTCGACAACGACCATCAACCTGGATAATGCCGAGGAAAGCTGTGACTGAGCTTCCTGAAATTGCTGCATATTGGCTTCAGATAAGTTTTCAGGATTTATCTGCATTGAACTGGCTTTGGCACGGGCTTCCGTTACTCCTATCAGCACTTCCTGTTCCTGCGCGGCAAAACCCTTTACAGTATTTACAAGATTTGGAATAAGGTCTGCCCTCCGCTGATATTGTGTTTGCACATTTGCCCATGCTGCCGAAGTTTTTTCGTCATAGTCTACCAGGGTATTGTATGTGCCTTTAAAAATGAAAAAGACAATAAGCGCACCAAACGCAAGCAGTGCACCCAGCGCAATCAATACGATGAAAATTTTTTTCATAACTTTGGCTTTTAATAAGATGAATTTTTTTTGGTTAAATATTTTTTAAAATGTCACTTCAATTCCCATTTTTTCGTACGCAATCTAAAGGTATATATAAATACGAAACAAAAAAGCATGGTTAAAATTTGCAAATATTCATTACGCGTATTTTTAATTTTTGGTTTAATCTTTTTTCTGAATGAGCTTGTTCCTGCTCAGGGTCTGGTTGAAATTCCGCCAATTAAAACCCGGGTAACTGATCTTACCTCTACCTTGAGTAATGATGAATTGGTTGCGCTCGAAAATAAGCTGGCAACATTTGAGTCTTCAAAGGGTAGTCAGATTGCTGTTTTGATTTTGAATACAACTATGCCCGAAAGTATAGAACAGTATGGTATCCGGCTGGCTGATGCCTGGAAGCTGGGTAGGCAAGGAGTAGACGATGGCCTGATTTTAATTGTTGCTAAAAACGACCGAAGACTGCGAATAGAAGTGGGCTATGGACTTGAAGGTGTGGTTACGGATGCTCTGAGCCGACGTATTATTGAACAAATTATCATACCGGAGTTTAAGCAAAACCAATACGGATACGGCATAATTAAAGGTGTTGATGCCATAATAGCTCTGGTTGAAGGGGAGGAACTGCCTCCTGCTTTAGCAAAAGAATCAATCGGGCACCAGCAGCCGGGCCTGGGTTTAGGGCTGGTTTTAATGGGTGCAATGTTACTCGTATTTAGCTCATTTCTCGGAATAATGTTCAAGGGAAAGTCTGGTGGTGTATTAGGAAAGACCGTAACCTTTATAGTTTCATTTGTTTTAGGCGGTTTGTTTTTTAATCTTGCTATCGGTCTTATTATGGCTGTATTTGTAACCATTTTTGCCAATATGCCCTCATCAGGAGGTCGGCCTGGCGGTGGCAGCTCTTTCGGAGGTGGTGGTTATTATGGAGGAGGATTCGGCAGAGGTGGTATGGGCAGAGGTGGCGGATTTGGAGGAGGATTCAGTGGAATGGGAGGAGGCTTCGGGGGTGGAGGCGCTTCTGGCCGATGGTAAAGGGATTCAGATAATGAAAAAAATTAAAATGAGAAAAGGATTTAAATTTTCAGAAACAGATAAGACTAAAATTGCTGAAGCTGTTGCCAGGCTTGAAGAGGATACATCCGGAGAGCTTGTGCCCTATTTCGTTCAAAAAAGTGATGAATATGTTGAAGTATCATGGTTTTTATCCTCAGTTTTTGGTGCTTTTGGTTTGTTATTAGTATTTAGCCTCTCCTTATTCTGGAATTTGCCTTATGGTATTTCTGTGATGGAGATGTTTGCCTTTCCTGTAGTACTTATGCTGATCGGTTATTTTCTGCCTTCTCTTTTTCCGGTATTGAAGGCATATCTCCCTGGTCAGCAAAAGGTAGATCGAAGGGTAATGCATAGGGCTATAGAGGCTTATCTGGAATGTGGAATCTTCAACACCCTGCAACGGAGCGGCATTTTATTGTTTGTATCGGAATTGGAACACGAAGTAGTAATTTTGGCCGATGAAGGTATTTCCAAAGTTGTTGAACCAAACGTTTGGCAGAATATTGTAAATGCTCTGATTGTCAGAATCAAGTCTGACCAGATTACTGAAGGTATATGTGAGGCAATACATTCATGCCGGATCCTTTTGATTGAGAACGGATTCAACAAAAATACAGATGATCCCAATCAATTACCCGATGGTTTAATAGAAGGATAAAAAAAATGAATATTTTTATAAAAAATCTTGTGCTTTGGTTAAACCCTTATAAATGAAATGCATCCAAGGGTTAAAAAACATTTCAACTTAAAAATATCCTGATTATGATTACCAAACAAAAATTGACCTTAGCGCTTATATCGCTATTGTTTTTTGCTTCCTGCGAGCAAAGTGAAAATACATTGGATGAGGTTAAAACCCCTGACATAATTGAAGCCGAATACGAGACCATTGTATCTGCCATTTTTGATGATATCGATGAAATTGTTTTTGAAGGCATGGAACTGTCTGGAACAAGTGAGCGCACAAGCGATGAGGAGCTTGATCAAGAAAGTCCCCTGAGATGTGCAACCCGAACAGTATACCGGGAGAGAAAGGCGGTGGTTATTGACTTTGGCGACGGCTGCGAAGATCCATCAGGAAAGGTGAGAAAAGGAAAAATTATCATTCAATACTCAGAGTGGTTATTTGTTCCAGGTGCTACGGTAACCGTTACTTTTAATAACTATTTTGTAAATGGTGTAAAGGTAGAGGGTACCCGCACCCGTAAAAATATATCACAAAGCGAGGGAGAAGGCTTTGTAGTTGAAATCACATTGAGAGGAGGCAAACTTATCTGGCCCGACAGAACCATCCATACACGTGAGTCGAAAATGACCCGGAAAAGAATCAGGGGAGAGCATCCTGGCCGCGATTTAATCTATGTAGATGGTTGGGCCAACGGCGTAAACAGAAATGAAATCAGATATGCTGTAAGCATTCCTCAAACCATAATGTATAGAAGATTTTGCGAGGGGGGAAGGGTTTTTACCCCGGTTAAAGGCGAAAAAGTATTCAGACTTGAAGGACAGGAGCCATTGATTATCAATTATGGAGATGGCAGCTGCAGTGAGGAAATCTTGGTGACCAGGGGAACTAACAGGGCTTTGGTCAACAGAGAGCGGTTAAGAAACTGGATGAAACATAAATTCTTTGAAAAGAGCTAAAAGTAAAAGGGCTGCATAATTGCAGCCCTTTTTTCTTACAAACATACACTACATATATTAATCAGGACGCGCTGAAAATCGCCTGGCTTTTTGATTTATTTTATTATACTGAATTTCCATTATAGCTGCATACTTTTTCAGCAAACCCTAATTATATCCATCATTCTGTGTTAGAGAAGGATTTCTTTGAAGTTCTCTTACCGGAAGCGGTAAGCGCAGGTGTCTTTCCTGGAATTGTCTGCCCCATGCTGATGTTGCGCCGACCAGTTCCACAAATTGAATATTTCCATTTCCGCTTTCGGTAGTTTGCGGAAATTTTCTTGTGCGAACCATATCGAACCATAGTTTAAATTCAAATACAAGTTCACGGTATCTTTCCCGCCAGACTTCTTCAGTAAATGCAGTTGCCGACATGCCATTCAATCCGGCAATAATATCTGCCCTTGACTGTTTCCAGTAGGCCCTTTCTTTAATGTCGGCCAGATATCCTATGGCTTCAGGTGTAACCCCTTCACTTTGGGCAATGGCCTCAGCAGCAATTAACAAAACGTCGGCATAGCTATAAGCTAGCAGGTCTTTACCAGAAGTAGAAGTTTGAAAAAGAGCGACATCATCGTGCCATCTGTACGGGGTGGGTTCAAAAGTAAGCAGTTGACCGTTTTGCCGGGTAAAGGTCGTGTGAAAAAACTGCTTTTCCTGTACCCTCAAATCCTCATCTTTATTATATCCCCATAAAAATCTGGGCACTGGCTGGTATGCGCCATTGGTTATGGCATATCTTACTTCCGAAGCAAGGGCTACCGGATAGCTCCACTGCGGATAGTTATTTTCGGCAATACCTACAAGGAATTCCAGTTGGTAAATGTACTCATTGGCCAGTGCCTGTTCTTTTCTGATCTTGTTATATGCGCTGTTTTCTGGAATTACTTTGCCCTCACTGTTTTTGTCATGTGTAGTAAGACTGTAAACGCCGCTATTTATCACAGACCGGGCAACTCTTGCGGCATCAGCATAGCGGTTCTCCCTGAGAGGAAATCCACTCATGGTAAGGTAAACTTCGGCCAGTAAAGTAGCAGCGGCCCCTTTGGTAATTCTGTAACCATTGTTCACCATTGCAACATCTGCCAGACCACCCTGGTTAACAGAAAACTCAAGATCACTTGTAATCAGGTCATAGATACTTTTAATGCTTGACCTGGCAATAAAAAGATTTTCAAGTGATTCATAAGGTTCTTCAACCAGCGGTACTTCACCAAACCATTGTACCAAAAGGTAATATGCATATGCTCTGAAGAATTTCGCTTCTGCCACGAGCCTGTTTTTATCCTGATCAGGTAATCCGGGTGTATCAGGGATGTATTTAATAGCATTATTTGCCCTTGAAATACCCAGGTACAGATTAGACCACATACCATTGAGATAGTCATCCGTATTTTGACCATCTATGGTAAGTTGTTGCACATTTTGTATATGGGGTTCCTGTCCTTTGTATTCGTTATCGAAAAAGCCCGACATATATTGACCCAGCATAATACGTGTACCTGAATAAGCACCTCCTCCAATAAGCATATTGGGTACACCCGTACGGTACAATGAATTTACTGCATTTTGAGCATGATTGGGCTGGCTGAAAAACTGATTCAAGCTGATTTGGTTTCGGGGATTTTCTTCCAGAAAATCACTGCATGAAAAAAGTAGCAAACCCGATAGCAAGAAAATTTTATGTATATTTTTCATGATTTCTGCTTTTTAAAATTGAACACTGACTCCCAAAGTATAGGTTCTTGGACGGGGATACTGGAAGAAAAAGATGTTTTGTCCCCACTGATTACCGCCCCATGAGGTAGCCTCCGGATCCAGACCCTGGAACTCTCTGTCATGTATCACGAAGGCATTCTGTACACTGGCATAAGCCCTCAAACCTTTAAGGTTGAGCCTGCTGAGAAAATCTCTGTCAAACGTATAACCCAACTGGAGCAGGTTGCCACGAATGTAAGATCCATCTACTACCCAACGGGTATCAATTTCACTATTTTGTCCGGCATAAGCCTGGTTTCTGATTTCCTGCACCATGGTATTTTGGTTCTGTGGTGTCCAGCCTTGAGTAAGTATTGTACGCAAACCATTGGCAATACCTGATCTGTCTTCAGTCGAGTGATAGAATTGTTGCAGAATATCAACGCCTCCTACAAATTGCAAGTCAACTGTAAAATCAAAGTTTTTGTATCTGAATGTATTAACAAAACTTCCTGTAAGCTTAGGAAGGCCATTGCCAATTATGGTTGGTTGAGCCGATCTTTTGGCTTCACCCGGTACACGTCCTACTTCAGCAGCCTGAGCAGCTTCATCGGTTCCCCAGATTCCGAGTCTTTCAAAGCCCCAGAAAGAGCTTAGCGGCTCACCTACACGTAGAATGGTTTGGCTACCCGAAACCCACCAAGGACCAGGGAAAATGTCTTCATCATTTTCACCGAGTTTTTCTACTCTGTTTACGTTGTAGTTAAAGTTTAGGGTGGATTCCCATGAAAATCTATTGTTTTGCACAACAGTACCGGAAACCATCATTTCAATTCCCTGATTAGATACAGAGCCGATGTTGTCAACTACTGAACCAAATCCAGTGGTTTGTGGTACAGGCCTTCCCAGTAAAAGATCTGTTGTGAGTCTGTGATAGTAATCAAGTTCAATATTTAACTTGTAATTAAACAGGGAAAGGTCCATACCAATATCAAATTGTTGGGTTCTTTCCCAGGAAAGTCCTGGGTTTGCCAGGCGATTAACCCAACTATGCGTGGCACGTGTTCCATTGAGTAATACGGTGCCCGAAGAAACCGTTGCCAGAGACTGGTAAGTTGGAATCTCTGTATTGCCGGTAACGCCATAACTTGATCTCAGCTTAAGTTGATTTACTGTTGTTACATTTTCCATAAAGGATTCATTGGAGAGCATCCAACCCAGTCCGGCAGATGGGAAGAAACCATATTTATTATCAGCCCCAAAGCGTGAAGAACCATCTATACGACTAGTGACTGTAACCATATATTTGTCTTTGTAGGTATAACCACCTCTTAGAAAATAAGAATTCAGTGCCCAGTGGTCGAAGGTAGATGTGGGAGCATCGGGCAAACTGGCTACCTGTACGCTGTAAAACCTAAAGAAGTCATCTGCAAATCCCCTTGTGTTTATTCCAAAGCTTTCAAATGTTCTTGCCTGCCAGCTTAAACCAAGTACACCATTAAACCTGTGGTCGCCGACTTCCTTATTGTAAGAGAGAAAGTTTTCCTGCTGCCAGAAGAGCACATTGTTATTGCTGAGATTGGCGCTTCCCAATGGTTGCGAAATATTGAGCAAATCGGTTGGGCTATAGGTCTGGAATAACCTGTCATGCTTATCAAAACCAAATTGCGTTCTGAAATCCAAACCTTCTGCAAGGTGGAATACTAAGTAAGCATTGCCAAAAAGTTGTGTTCTGGTGCGAAACCTGTCCTGTGTTTTCAAAACATGCACAGGATTGGCCATGGGCTCGACATTATATGCATCTGTGATCATACTGCTGTTTGCCCAGGTGCCATCGGGAAAGCGAACAGGGAATATTGGAGGCATTTCTATCATGGTTCTTCTCGGCATCTGATGTCCGCCACCTTCTTCAAATTCGTTTTCTTTAGTATAGTTGGCCAGCATATTAAAGCCAACGGTAAGCCATTTTTTTGGAGTGGCCTCATAAGCGACCTTGGCATTGAGTCTGTTCATCCAGTTTTCCAGCATGATGCCTTCCATACGCGAATAATTCAGGAAAACACCATAATTTGATTTTTCTGCTCTTTGCTGAATGGCAAACTGATGGTTGTGAGAAACTGCTGTACGCGTGGCTTCATCCTGCCAGTCTGTATCGTATAAGGGCCTGCCGTTGGCATCAAAAAGCCTTGGGTCATTCTTGGTAAATACCGGATTGACACCAGGACGGTATTTGGGTGTGTTGGCCATTCCTCTTTCAACTACTTCAAGCCACTCATCAGCATTGAGTAAGTCCATTTTCTTGCGAAGTTCTCCGAAGCTGAGGAATCCTTCATAGCTAACCACCATGCCATCTGTCTTGGCGCCTCTTCTGGTTGTAATCAGAATAACACCATTAGCGCCCCTGGCGCCATAAATTGCGGTGGAGGAAGCATCTTTCAAAACCTCCATTCTTTCGATATCATTTGGATTAAGGAATTGTATATCCTCCATTACAACACCATCTACAACAAAAAGCGGGGAAGAATTGGCATTAATGGTTCCTAATCCACGGATTAATATTCTTGGGCTGCTGGTGGGCGATCCCGAGTTTAAAAATACATTAACACCTGCCACACGGCCCTCCAGGCCTTGAAGTGCATTATTCACGGGGGCTCTCAGAAGATCTTCGGCAGTTACCACACCTACCGAGCCAGTAACATCTGATTTACGTTGAGTTCCATAACCTACAACAACAATTTCATCTAATGCGGTAACATCAACCCTCAGCGTAATATTGATCTGAGAATTATTACCTACTGTAAATTCCTGCGACTGATATCCTACTGAGCTAAAGACCAGAATAGATTCAGGGCCACTTACATTAATGCTGTATCTTCCGTCAATATCAGTAACCGTTCCTGTGGCAGTACCTTTTACCATCACACTCGCGCCCGGCAGGGCATCGTTGTTATCCCGGTCTGTTACACGGCCTGTAATGGTGACGCTCTGTTCGGTTACTTCAATTCTTTCTGCCTCTTCCAATTTTCTTCGGGGCATATTGTTGACGTTAATCGAGTTGTTAATCTGCCTGAATTTCAGGTTTGTTTGCCTCGAAATTTCAACAAGAATATCTGCAAGGCTTGATTCTTCTGCCGAAATACTTACTTTCTGACGGTGGTTCACTACCCTCTCATCATAGAAAAAGCTAAAACCCGATTTTGATTCAATAACCGAAAATACTTCGTTTAATGGCCGTTCAGTGACGGTTAAATCCATTTTAAAATCACGAACGCTGGTGCGACCTTGTGCGCTTCCATCGAATGCAAACAACACACTGATAAAAAGGCATTGCAGCAATCCTCCATATAGTCCTGTTTTTGACAGCATAATAATTAGCTGAAGTATTGATTTTTTCATACTTTTAAATGTTTTAATGAATATTGAGTTAAAACGGCAATCCTGTTCAAAAAAATTCCACCTTTCAAGATCAGGATTGGAGCCGGTAAGTTTCTTAAACTTCCGGCTTTTTTAATTTTTTTAATTTTTACATAGGCATGAATTTTATAGTTACTTCATCATCAGAGAGTTCATAATCTATTTCCCTTGCAAAACGCAAGCTTTCCAACACATTTTCCAGAAGTTCATTTTCGAAGCGGCCATTTATTCTCCAACTTTCAGAAGGCCTTCCCTCAACCACTACTTTTACATTGTACCATCGTTCCAGTGTTTTTACAAAGTCTGAAAGATCAGTTTTATAAAAAATCAAAATGCCTTCTGTCCAGGCAAACTCCTTGTTTATGTCGTATTCTGATTTTTTTATATTGCCATTTTCTTCATTGCAGGTTAGTTTTTCTCCGGGGATCAGTTCAGTTGAAGTTGTTTTGCTCTTAAAAGTAGTCTCAACGAGCACTTTCCCTTTTTTAAGCATTACACTTTTATTGGCATCTTCTGCATAGGCTTTTACACTAAAAGCCGTGCCCAGTGCAGTAATGGTAACGTTTTGGCTTTTTACTTTAAAATGGCCCGACGAAGATGGTCTTACATCAAAAAAAGCTTCACCGCTAATTTCGATGGTTCGGTTTTTCATGTAATCAGAAGGGACCCTAACTGAGCTCTCAGCATTGAGAAAGACCCTGGTACTGTCTGGAAGGAATAAACTTGATCTTTTTCCTTTCGGATTGGTCTTGGTTATAAAATTAACTTCTGAAGTGGTTTCAGCAGGAACGGTTACCTGATGGTTCTTAATAAGAAAAGTAAATACTAAAAAAAAGAGTATTACCGCTGCTACCCTTCCAAGGTCATAAATACGATGAGGTGGAACAAATCTCCAAAGCCAGGTATCCGATTTCTTTTTAAGCGGATGTGAATATTTAAGCACCTGCTCCAACACCCTCTCCAATTGTAATGAGTCCTGTTCCGGATCATGATATTGTATGCTCAATAATAGTCTGCGTGCTTCTTCAACAATCTCCTTATTCTCCGGATGTGCATTTAGCCAACTGCTCCAATATAAATTATTTACTGAGTCGGGTGATTTGACCCAGCGGATAAATTCAATGTTTAATAAAAAGTCTTCTAAACGGTAATTCTTATTCTTCACGATGCTTGCATTTGACTCTTAGACGACCAATTGAATCAAATGACACCGTTGAAAAATATAAATATTTTTAAAAATACAATTTATTAAATGATGATGGGTTTGATTTGTAAATATTGATAACTAAAATAAGCATTATTAAAAATAATGCAATTATTTTAGAAGGTAAATCAGCGCGATAAACAGGTTGAGGTTTGACTTAAGGGAAGTTATTGCCTTATAGGCAAGATTGCGGACAGACTTTATACTTTCCAAACCCATGATGGTTTGTATATCGGCATAGCTCATATTTTTATAATACAAATAATAAAGGATTTCCCTTTGTCTAAGGCTTAGCTGATCGATGGCACGTTTTAGCTCCTTTAGTCTTTCTTCCTCATAAGTTTCAAGGATGATTTTATGTTCTACGGGCAGAACAATTTCAAACCATTTATTTTCAATATCTTCAAGGTAAAGGTCCTTAGCTTTTTTATGCTTATCGAAAATTCTTCTTTTTAATGACTGAAATAAATACGCTCTGAGAGAAGACTGTATAGCAGGAAGTTTATGGTGTTTATTTCTGAGGTCAATAAAAAGATCTTGTACCAGATCTTCTACCTCTCCTTTATCATGGCTGAACTGATGGCCAAAGGATATAAGTTCGTAAAAATAACTTTTGTATATCTTAATAAATGCATTTTCATCCCCCTTCCGGAAGTCGTTCCATAGGTGCAATTCGTTTTCAGATGTATAGGAAGTATTATCCGGTTTCCTGCCATGCTTATTGTCTGGCAGGTCGGTATAATTTTTCAATAACACCTCTTTTTCTCTCCTATTCAGGGTATTTTGCATGCTTACCAACCGTTTGAAGTGTTTAAAGCTACTTATTTTTTATTAATTGTCAATGGTTGTAAAATTAAAAAACCGTAAAATCCTTAAAGAATTGTCACAGATTTGTTTTACAACTTATGATCAAACCTTTTTTTTAATCATTCCTGTCGCCTGTAATGCCTATGTAGGATTAAGGCAATTTAAAAGACGGCGGTTTTTGCATTGGATCACTTGCCCAGTTTTTATTGGGTTTGGGCCCCATATCAAGTATCAGGTTTCCGCCTTCCGCTATTTCACTATGAAGAAACCACGCTCTTTCCAATGAATGGCCATTGAGTCTTGCCGATTGCACGTATTTATTTTGTCGGGAGACATTTTTTGCTTCGATGGTAAATTTTTTGCTTTTGTCTAGGTGAATAATTACTTTTTCAAACTGAGGGCTGCCTATCAGATAATAAGGACTTCCGGGGCAAAATGGATAAAATCCCATGGCGCTAAAAACGTACCACGCCGACATGGCGCCACCATCTTCATCGCCACAGATGCCCAGGAGAGAATTTGTAAACCAGGTGTCCATTAGCATTCTGATCCTTTTTTGGGTTTTCCATGGCTCACCGTTATATACATACAGGTAAGGTACATGAAATCCGGGTTCATCGCCCATGACAAACTGTCCTGTGATACCTGTTGCATCGGGGAAACGACCTTTAAACATCCATTTGCCCATACCCAGGGGTTCATTAAACATTTGATCAAGTTTTTTCGACGCATATTTTTCACCACCCAAAAGTTGTATCAGTCCTGCAGGATCATGTTGTACATGCCACAGATAATTCCAACCGTTTACTTCAGCAAAATAGGCCCTGGAGCCTATTCCGTGACCAAATCTGGGATCGAAAGGTTCTACCCATGTGCCATCGGCCCGTTTAGGTGCCATAAAACCCGTTTCGGGGTTGAATACATTTCTGTAATTATGAGCTCTTTGATAGAAGTAATCGGCATCTTCTTTTTTCCCCAAAGCATCTGCCAGGTTTGCCAGGCACCAATCATCATAGGCATGTTCAAGGGTTACAGCCACAGCCTGCCTTTGTTCAAAAGCATTTACCTGTGGTATAAATTCTTTCTCATCAGGCCCAATGGCAGGAAAATATCCATATTCACGGTAGAATTCATCGATTTCTGTAGCAGGTCCGGTTTGCCATGGAATCATTGTGCCTTCCATCGCATTTTTCTTCAAGGCCTCATAGGCTTTTTCCACATCAAAATTTCTGATTCCTTTAAACCAGGCATCTGAGATTAAAGCTGCCTGATGGTGCCCTATCATGGCACCTCTGTCACCATACACCATGGGAAATGTGGGTATCCAGCCGCTTTGTTCATACATTCTTATGAAGGAATGCACCCTGTGCTCCATTTGCCCCGGCATCCATAAAGCACATAATGGATGAGAGGTGCGATAGGTGTCCCAAAGCCAGTCGTCAACATAAAAAGGGATTCCCTGGTCATTGTGCACCTTACCATCATAGGCGCTGAAATATCGTCCATCTTCTGAAATATTAATCATTCGTTCAGAAGTACGGTACAAAGCTGTGTAAAAAACTGTTTTGGTATCATCATCGGCCCCTTCTACTTCAATTCCTGCCAGATGTGTATTCCATGCTTTTTCGGCATTTCGTTTAACATCTTCAAAATCATTGTTAACTACTTCCTTGTCAAGATTGATCCTGGCTTGTTTTTCGTCGATAAAGGAAATGCCATATCTCAAATGAATGGGATTTGGGGTCTCACTAAACTTAAGTCGCATTGAGGCATTTTTGCCATTTTGAGGACTGGCCTCCTCAATAGTGAAGGACTGGTCTGGCAAAATATAGAAGTAATGCTTCATGCCAAACCGCATTTCATAACCCTGTATGGCGCCATTTTCCATCAGTTCTAAATAGCCATCTCCAGGAGTTTGTATCAAAATATAAGGCTCAGATAGTTCAGGAAAACGAAATTGCATGATCGCGGAACGTTCACTGGTAGCTATACCTGCATGAATGTCAAAATCTTCAAGCTGAAGGCCGTAGTAATAGGGGGTGCTGGTGGTAAAATCATGATCATATTCAGAAAATAAGTGATTTATCTCTGTCTTATCATGGAGTATATAGGGCATGACCCTGCCAATACTGCCTTCACGATGGGCAGGTACATTGAGGGGAAAACCATAAAACCTTGAGGAAGTATAAGCGTCAACCACACCAGGGCTTCGTAGAGGGTATACCCTAAGCATAGCATGTGGCATATGCACCAGTTCTGCGGTGGGTTCCAGCATATGCCCGATAGCGCCGATTTGAGTATTTACATAGGTTAACGGTCGGAAATCAGGAATTTCATCTTTCACAGAGCAGGTGAAGAGGGAAGAAAATAAACAGACCAGCAAAAAATTTTTTTTCATTTTGAGGGCGGTAAGTTTCCGGAATTTTAAAGGGATCTCAAAATCTGAAAAAAAATTGAGATTTTACCAAAAAGGGAAGGTTGAGTGAATAAAAAAACCTGAAAGACGAAGGAGTCTTCCAGGCTAATTATGAAATAAATGAGATAAAACTTTTTGTTTATGGAGCTTGCAGAAATCTAGATTACATCAGCGCTTTCCGGCTCAGCGTATTCTTCAACAGGCAAACAGCTGCATACCAGGTTTCTGTCTCCATAGGCACTGTCAATTCGCGCAACAGATGGCCAGAATTTTGAACCCCGCACAAATGCCAGAGGAAATGCAGCTTTTTCTCTACTGTATGGAAGATTCCATTCTTCAGCTGTGAGAACTTCAACCGTATGTGGCGCATTCTTTAATACATTTATATCTTTATCAGCTTTACCATCCTCTACCTCCTGTATTTCCTGACGAATGGAAATCATGGCATCGCAAAAGCGATCAAGTTCTGCGCGTGTTTCACTTTCAGTGGGCTCAATCATGATGGTACCTGGTACCGGAAAAGATACAGTAGGAGCATGAAAGCCATAATCCATGAGGCGCTTTGCAATGTCTTCAACTTCGATACCTGATTTTTTGAATGGCCTGCAATCAATGATCATTTCATGAGCACACCTGCCATTACTGCCAGTGTACAGTACATCATAATGCCCGGCCAATCTGCTTTTGATATAGTTGGCGTTGAGTATGGCAAATTTGCTGGCATTGGTAAGTCCTTGAGCACCCATCATGGCAATATAAGCATATGATATGGCCAGAATACTGGCACTGCCCCATGGAGCTGAGGAAATAGAGGTAATGGCTTTTTCGCCACCTGTTTGGGTTACAGGGTTGCCAGGCAAATAAGGAGAAAGGTGTGATGCTACACAAATGGGTCCGACGCCGGGTCCACCTCCGCCATGTGGTATACAGAAGGTCTTATGCAAATTGAGATGACAAACGTCTGCACCAATAACACCGGGGCTGGTAAGACCAACCTGGGCATTCATATTGGCGCCATCCATATAAACTTGTCCACCATGCTGATGAATTATATCACAAATTTCCTGAATTCTTTTTTCAAAAACGCCATGAGTTGAAGGATAGGTCACCATTAAAGCCGCAAGATCAGCACTATACTTTTCGGCCTTGCTTTTAAGATCATCAACGTCGATGTTGCCGGCACTGTCACAACCAACAATTACAACCTGCATGCCCGCCATAACCGCACTGGCCGGGTTGGTGCCATGAGCGGAAGAAGGAATTAAAGCAATACTACGGTGCCCTTCTCCACGGTCTTTATGATATGCCCTTATCACCATTAATCCCGCATATTCACCCTGAGCACCTGAATTAGGCTGCAGAGAGGTTGCTGCAAAACCGGTAATTTCAGACAACCATTGTTCGAGATTCGTAAAAATTTCCTGATAACCAAGGGTTTGATTGAGAGGGGCAAAAGGATGAATATTTCCTATACTCTCCCATGTTACTGGTATCATTTCAGTAGTGGCATTGAGTTTCATGGTACATGATCCCAGAGAAATCATGCTATGCGTGAGGGACAAATCTTTATTTTCGAGCTTTTTCATGTATCGCAATAATTCATGCTCTGCATGATGCGAGTTGAATACTTTATGATTGAGGTATTCACTTCTTCTTTGCAATTCATCTGGGATTTTCGCTTCCACCATTTCGGTGTATGCTATTGATTCATTATCGTTTTCCAATGTCTGATTGAAAATGCCAATTAACTTTGCCACATCTTCAGGTCCGTGTGTTTCGTCGAAAGAGATTCCTATATCACCATTTTCAAAATATCGCACATTAATTTCTTCGCTTTCAGCTTTCAGCCTGAAAGATTGTTGTAATGCAATATTGGACTTGACGCGAATGGTGTCAAAAAACACTTCATGCACCGGGCTTAAGCCAATATCAATGAGTTGATCAAAAAGGAGACAGGCAAGTCCATGAATTTTTAAGGCGATATTTTTCAAGCCCCTGGGTCCATGATATACACTGTACATTCCTGCCATTACGGCCAAAAGAACCTGGGCGGTACAAATGTTGGATGTGGCTTTTTCTCTTCTTATATGTTGCTCTCTTGTCTGAAGTGCCATTCTGTAGGCAGGCTTTCCAAATTTATCTATAGACACCCCTATAATTCTTCCTGGAATTTGCCTTTTAAATGATTCTTTTGTTGCAAAATAGGCTGCATGCGGGCCACCGTAACCCAGTGGAATACCAATCCGCTGGGTACTGCCAACCACGACATCAGCACCCATTTCCCCCGGAGGTTTAAGAAGGGTAAGGCTCAGCAGATCTGCACAAAAGGCCACACTTATTTCCCGGCTATGTGCCTGATCAACTATTAAACTATAATCTTTTACCAGGCCACTTCCATTGGGGTATTGAATAATAATACCGAAACAATCCTTTTCAAAATCTGTCCATAGTTCTGGTTTACCTGTAATAATTTCAATGCCCAGCGGCTCTGCCCTGGTTTTTAATACATCGAGGGTTTGAGGAAAAATTTCACTATCCACATAAAAAACCGAGGCATTTTTTTTGGAGCTTTTCCGCGTGGAATACAACATGGTCATAGCTTCTGCGGCAGCAGTACCTTCGTCGAGAAGTGATGCATTGGCGAGATCCATTGCGGTGAGATCTGATACCATAGTTTGAAAATTAATCAAAGCTTCAAGTCTGCCTTGCGCAATTTCTGCCTGATAGGGCGTATAGGCTGTGTACCACCCCGGATTTTCCAATATGTTACGCTGAATTACAGCAGGCAGAACGGTGCCGTAATATCCCATTCCAATAAAATTCCGGAAAACCTTGTTTTTACCTGCAATTTTTTTGAAGCTTTGAAGAAATTCCTCCTCGGTAAGGGCTTCGGGTAATTCCATATTGCGGGTGATTCTAATGCTTTCTGGTATCGTCTGATCGATAAGTTCATCTATCGTACTTACGCCAACAGTAGACAAAATAGCCTCGTAACCCTCCCCCCTGGGGCCGATATGGCGATCCGCAAATTTCTTTTTGGAATGGATGTCGATTTGCATATATAGGATTGTAATTAGATTGAAAAAGGCTTAACTTTTTGTTTATGCAAAGTTAAATGAAATGTTGAAAATTATTGTTTCAAACTCTTAAATTACGAGAGCAGGTATTAGCGTCTTGACCAACCTGAATTTAACTGAATAATTAGTTGGAAATAATCTGGTGAAAAAATAAGTTTCTTTGGCAATAATATTTTCCGATGCTTACTAAATTGGTTTTAATTGGATATATGAGAATGAATATGCGTATACTTTTGCTAATGGGGGTTTTTAATTTATGTTTTATTACCTCATATAGTAACAATAGAAATTTCTTCTTAACACAATACAAAACTGATCACGGTCTTTCAAACAACAGAATAACCCAAATTGACCAGGATAAAAATGGTACAATCTGGATTGGGACACGCTACGGACTCAATACTTTTGATGGCTCAGAGTTCCAATCATTTATACACAATCACACAGACAAAAACAGTATCTCCGGTAACCAAATTGGCGGCTTTTGCATTGATACAAATGATAGAATATGGATTAATACTATAGAAAATGGTATATGTATATACGACCCAAAATCAGGCAGTTTCGATAGATTACACGAAATTCATGACGATTACAGATTGGTGCCCGATGTAAAGAATCCTTTTCTGAAAGTTTATTCAGATGGTCTGGGCAATATCTGGATTAGTACGTCGCAAAGCCTTTTATTACTCAAAGCAATTGTTGGCAAATCCTTTCAGTTTGATCTTTTAGAATTTACCGAAATCTCTAATGCCGGGCATTTGGTGAGGTATAAAAAAGATAAATTATTAGCCGGAACCTCATCTGGAATCTACTTGATAGATATCGCCTCAAATAAAATTGAAAAAATCGAAATGAACAACATCAATTCGGGTAAAAATGCCGATTACATAACTTGTTTATTGGAGGGAGTAGACGGAGGCGTTTGGATAGGTACAAGAGGAGCAGGGATCTTTCATTTAAGCCCATCTGAAACAAGGCCTGCTCAGGCAAAATTTTTACCTGACAATGAAAGCATTTATTCAATGGATGTCGACAGCCAGAATGTATTGTGGCTCAGCACGAGTAGTGGTATAAAAATTTATGATGTTTCTAAAAAATCAATGATTGGTTTTGAGTTCTATGGTTTAAAAAGTGACTTTATTAATAAATCACCCTCTAGTCTATTTGTTAGTAAAAATGACTATATATGGATTGGAACTTTTAAAGAAGGCATACAATTATTGGATCCATTTGTAAATCCATTTCAAATTGCAGACAGGCAATCGACAGATTCAGGGTTCAGGCTTTTGAGCAATTCGGTGGTTTCATTTCACGAAGCTGAGACAGGTGAATTACTTGTTGGAACAAGTGAAGGATATATACACATATTTGATCATGATGGGAGGCTTAAGGGCTATTATCAGCTCAGGACTAATGAAGGACCATATCCGCATAGTGTATATGCCATTAGTACTTTAGCCAATATTACGATCGCCGGAACCTATTTGCAAGGTATGATCTACAATAAAGATCATGGAAAATTTATTGCTCAATACCTTTCAAAACCTGGTGAACAAGGGAGATTGATGGATAATGCCATCAGGAGTATTCACAGAGGAATTTCGGAAACATGGTTTATTGGAACACAGGATGCAGGATTACATGTATTTGATAAAAAGGCCAATCGCATACAATTTATTGACCCCTGGCCAGGCACAGGTGCATTAAAGATTGCTCAAGACAAAGATGGTTATCTATGGATAGCTGGTCAAAAGGGGCTTAAACTAATAAAACCAGACAGTTTAGAACTTTCGAGGATATTCGAAGCAGATGGCAAAAAAAGTAACTGGCTTAAAATAAATCAAATCAATGATGTATTGGTGGATTCAGAAAATGAAATCTGGATTGGGACCAACGCTGGATTGTATAAGTACAATCGCGATACCGATGATTTTACAATATTTAATGAAAAGAATGGACTTTTAAACCCTCTAATCAACGTTTTGGTAGAAGACGATGAGAAAAACTTATGGATAGGAAGTGAAAATGGGTTGTTCAGATATTTAAAAAATTCACAAGTCTTCGAGTCTTTTTACAAAGGGCTTCATGAGAGGAGCTTTAATCCCAGGGCAGGAATAAAAACCCGAAATGGCAAAATATATTTGGGCACCATGAATGGAATGGTAGTTTTCGATCCGGCAGAAGTAAAAAACATGTTGCCACCAACCCAAACTTTTATAACATATTTTGAACATCAGGCAGTTGCAGAAAACATTTCTTTGCGATATAGAAATGACAGAAATCACCATGCTACATTACCTTACAATGCATCATCCTTCAGAATAGGTTTTACAGTTCAAAATTTTACTGAAGCTCCTGAGTTTTTGTATTCATATAAACTTGAACCGATCCATACTCAATGGGTTAATGCGGGGAAAAATAAAAAAGTGATTTTTGAAAAACTGCCACCGGGTCAATATACTTTCAGCGTAAAAGCAAGTAAAGATCAACGAGAAATAATTGCCGCTGAAACTATTTCAATTTATATAAAACCACCTTTTACACATACATTTTGGTTTAAATTTCTGGCATTGGCTTCTTTGATAGGTCTTATAATAGGGGTACAAAAAATTCGCTTTCTGGGGATTCAAAAAAGAAACCGACTTTTGGAAAAAATGGTAGAAGAACGAACCGCTGAATTGATCAATATAAATGATGACCTCCTTAAAACCAAACAAGACATCCTGAGTAAAAGCAGGGAAATACAATCAAAAAATGATATTCTTTCTAAGCAAAACAACGAAATAATCTTTCAGAGGAATGAGCTCGAAAAACAACAAAATATTTTACTGGGTACACAAAAAAAGCTCGATGAGACCAATCGCCTGTTAATAATGCTCAATAGGGATCTTGAAAGCAAGGTAGAATTAAGAACCAAAGAACTACAGAAAGTAAACCGTGAGCTCGAAAGGTTTGTATACAGTGCCTCACATGAATTGATTTCACCACTTAAGTCAATAAAGGGTCTTTTGTTTTTATATCAAACTGATATAAAAGGAAGAGATCAATACATTGAACTTGTAAATAAAAGCATAGGAAAACTGGAAGAACTCATTAACAATCTATTGGATTTTTCTGTAGATCACAAGTTAGGGCTTCAGATTGCCAAAGTTGATTTATGGTCTTTGGCTAAGGAGGTAATTGAAAGTCTGGAACATCAAAACACTAAAATAATGTTAGTTAACCAGATAAGTCCTGGTTTTGAAGTGAATAGCGATGCAAAAAGGCTGAAAATTGTTCTGTCAAACCTCGTTTCCAATTCAATAAAATATCATGATGACCGCAAAGACTTACAGTACATCCGATTAAGTGCGAATCGGGATAATGGAAAGGTTGAAATTTCTGTAACAGATAATGGTATCGGCATGTCGCGGGAAACACTTGATAAAATTTTTAATATGTATTTCAGGGGATCTAATAGTACGGCAGGATCTGGGTTAGGCCTGTATATAACCCGTGAAATGCTGTTAAAAATTAAAGCAGATATAAGAGTAGAATCTATTGCAGGTAAAGGGAGTACCTTTACCATTACGCTGCCAGAGGTAAGAGGCATCAATTGATTTAATACATCCATGGACGTGTGTGAGGAAAGCGATAAGCATATCCCAGCTGCAATGCGGGCAAAAATCGCGCATTTCTAAACGAGGTGGAAACAGATAATTGCAAAGGCCCGATAAAAGAATCATATCCCAGGCTCAGCGCCCCACCCCATTGAAAACTCTTGCCATCTAAATCTCCAGAAACGACATTTTTCATTAGAAAATCTGCAGGATATCGGGAATTGATATAATTAACATGGGTCGAAGCATATAATTTTCTCAGAACTTCAAACCTAAATGCACCTCTGATGTAGAATAAATTTGGCAGGTAGTATTCTTTAGCTTTAGCGCCATAGAAAGGTAATGCATTAAACCCCTGGGGGTTAATGCCGCCGACAAGCCATGCATTTGGGATGAGTGCTTCTTCTTTTAAAGTGGTGATATTAAGATGTGATTGCATTTCAAGTGCAACGCTTTTACCAATCGGAAATAATTGGTAGAACTCTCCTGAAAAAATCAGCTGATTTCCAATATTTAAATTTACTATCTCCTGTTCTCTGGCTGAATTCAGTCCCAATGATATACTATCACCATTGTCAATTAATGACATTTTCATTCGAGACCTAATGTCTGCGGCATACTCCATTTGTACATTCCAGAACATGCCTTTCGATGGATAATACCATTTGTCGAGGGTGTTTCTTTCAACATACAGCTGAGGGATAAACTGGCGGTAGCTGGCATTAATGATTTCCCTGAATTCACCACCGGCTATATTCGGACTTAAAATACTGTACAAATACCGGGTCCGAAAGCCGTATTGTAAATTGCGTTGTGTTAAATTTTTAAAGTCAATATTGGCTTCCCACCAGAAAGCGCCAAATTGGGCTATACGGTTTCTTAATTCATTGTATATAGGTATACGGTCTTCAGAGATCATCATGTTGAGCTGTATGGCTTTATCCTGGAATGGCCCCAGGTATTTAAGATAAGAGCCACGAGCTTTATATTGCTCAGAAAAAACAATTTCTCCGTCCATTTTAGAATTTGAAAGCCAAAAATTGCGGTAGGAGCCAAAAAGATTTAAACCAAAAAAACCGTCTGTATTGTAATAAAGGCCAGAACCAATCAGACCTCTGTTCGATTCATAAACTTCAATTTGAAGGTCAGCCAGAGAGTCACGGTCGATGATCCGATAGTTGATTCTTTCAAAAAAGCGGGTTCCAAACAGACGGTTGATATTTCTTTCCACTTCAGACATTGATACCGGCTCGTCTTCTCTGAGCATGAGTTTACCCAGAATTAAATCAGAATTTACATTTACATTTCCTGATACGGTGATATTACCAAAGATATATTTTTCGGGTGGGCGAAGGCTTTCAAGGGCAGTTTCTCTTTCTCCGGGAAAAAGAGAATCTCTTAAGGCAGATAGGGATTCTGAATGCTTTCTGGCAGCTTTTCCCCCAATATCAATGATTTCTGCAGTGCGCCAGAAGTCTCCGGCTGTGTAGTTTTGAAGGTCAGGTTGAATTAATAAATCACACAATTTTCTTTGTTCCCTGGTATCTATTACACTCATTACAAAAGCTGAGGAAGTAAGCACGTTTACCAGTGAATTTAAATTTTCACGCCTTTCAAAATCACTGGATACATCTACACCAATGATAATATCGGCTCCCATCTCCAGACATTCCTGAACGGGGAAGTTCCGCATTAAGCCCCCATCTACCAAAAAGCGATCATCGACAATTACCGGGGTAAAAATGGTGGGTATTGCCATACTGGCCCTAATGGCTTCTGGCAAAAAACCAGAGCGCATGACATAAGGCTGACCTTTTTCGATATCGGCTCCTACGCAGGCAAATGGAATGGGAAAGCGGCTGAAATCACTTTCGTGGTGGGCAATCCTGGTCAAATTGTTTAAGGTAGCATTCAGCTTATGTCCTTCAATTAAACCCCTTGGCAAAGTAAATCCTTTCTCAGTGAGGGGTATTTCTGCGATAAACCTTCCATAGTTTGCTTTTTCTTCTATTGCTACCTGATCAAGGGAGATTTTATTTGACAATACATCGAACCAGTCAATATTTCTTGCTATGGAATCTATTTCTGCAGCATTATATCCTATGGCATATAAACCACCAACAATACTGCCCATGCTCGTACCTGTAATGTATTGAGGCACAATGCCATACTCCTCAAGTACTTTAATAACACCAATATGCGCGAGACCTTTCGCTCCGCCACCACTAAGTACCAAACCTATTTTCAGGTCTTTTTTTTCAGAATCGTTTTGCGCAAAAACCCCAGTGATAAAAAAGAATAAAATAATTGTTAAAACAAATAGCCGCATATCAATTGAGAAACATAATCAATTATACGCATTTGCGGCACATAAATAATGCCGCAAAAGAAATTTGTGTTAAAAAAGATATGAAGCTTCAGGATTTTTACTTTTCAAGTTGCATAAGTTGCCACTCAGGCATTTTCATGGTCAAATAACGATTGTTAAAATCGTCATAAACAATTTTGTCATACATCATAGGAATAATGCTCAGGCCATTAGTGGCATTTAATCCGTATTTCCCTTTTCTACCTACAAAAATAAAACCATTGTTAAGATCGCTGAGTTCGTCAAAACGAGGCATCAGCACATGCCGGCCATCTGCATCAATCAAACCTTTTTTATCGTCTTTTACACTCAGGTAGCCTCCCTGAGGTAAACTTCGGATTTCATCAAATTCTGGTCTGACAATTAAATCGCCCTTTTTATCAATAATGCCATATTTGCCATTTTGTACCACAACACATAATTTTTCATTAAATCCAAATACTGTATCATATTTAGGTTGCACCTGCAATACCTCCCTTTTATCAACATAACCCCATTTTCCAAGTATTTTTACGGGGGCATATCCGTTTTCAAACTTTCCAATACCCTCGTAACGATTAGCTATTCTGAGTTTGCCGTTGACATCTACAAAGCCGTACTTATCATCTATTCTCACCCCTATAAAATGCTCTGTCATAGGAAAAATTTCTCTGAACCTGGTGTCAAGGGTATTGAGTACCTTGCCATTCTTACTTACAAAGGAATATTTGTAGTTGCTTTTAACATAATAAATACTGTCTTCGTATAATGGTGAAATTTCTTCATAAACACTGGGTAGTACTCTTTTACCGTGTTTGTCAAAAAGTCCGTATTTGCCATCTCTGGTTTTCTCCAGAAACATTTCACCATGTGGATACAGCCAGGCATCTGTACTAAAGATTTTTTGATTTGAAAAAGTGGAAAGAAAACTGCCGTACTTTGACCTTTGAACGTACCTGTCATTGTTAAGCATATCGATTTCGGACTTCTGAGGTAATAAATCCCATTCACCTTTTTCGTTGAGAATACCTTGTTCTCCGAAGAAGTGAACTTTCATACGACCATTAAACATCCATTCAATGCTGTCGTATTTGCAGAATACAATTTCTTTGCCGGTATGGCTAAGCAAGCCCCAGTACAAATCTTTTTTTACTCTATAGATTTCACTATGGCCACTTTCAGATATAATATCATAGGACTGGTGGGTGAGAAGTTTACCCTGAACGTCAAGAAGATGCCAGCCGGTTTTACCCATATGATGCATCAATACCTGAAAGCCATGGGACTTTAGAATGATGGAATCATATTCAGGGCTCAGCAATGTTGTACCGGTCTGGTTAAAGACACCATACTTACCTTTGAATTTAAAGACGGCTCGTCCGTTTTCTATCTGACCTATGGAAAAAGGCTTAAATTCTGTTAATAATTCATTATTTTCGTTAATCAAGGCTTCATTTGCACCGATACGTACCTTATAAAGGTTTTTACCTGCCGGTGTTACTTCATCGTATTCGAGCGTCTTTTCCAATTCATTTTCCTGAGTAAAAACGCACCACTCAGGGTATTTTAAAGTTTCTGAAGTTTTTCCACCCGTCAGCCGTATATAGTGATAACCAGGTTCTACAAGAACTTTGCCTTTATGATCTACCAAACCGCGTTTACCTTCTTTCCATGCAAAAGACAGATGATTATTAAATACGGTAATACTATCCAGTACATGGGGCATGAGTATGCGTCCTTTTTTATCATATAAACCGGTTTTGCCATTAGAGTTGGTAGCCGCATATACATTGTCTGATACAGCAACAATATTGTTGAAGACCACAGGTAACTTCAATTCTCCGTTTAATGCTATAATGCCGTATTTGATACTGTTTTGCTCGTCAATAGCAGCAATCAGGCGGTCTGCATTGTTTTGCAGTTTAAAAAACTCAAATGCAATTATGGTTTTGCCTTTTGTGTCGATAAGGCCATATTTTATGCGATTTATTACCGGGATGTTACGCGCCGCGATCACGAGTTGATCATTAATGGGTTCAAGGTAATGATATACAGGATCAGCAACCCTTTGATTTTTTAAATTCACCAAACCCCATGAACCATTTTTACGGTAACCGATTACGCCATTTACAACCTTGATTTCTCCGGTTGACCAACCCAGTTTTTCATGCTCAGCCGGAATGATAATATTGCCTTTTTTGTCGCTTAATCCCTGTTTATTGGCATATTCAATAATGGTGAAAGGTGCATCAAGGGCATACAGCGCTTTACTGCTCAAAAGCACAAATAGTAGCAGGATGTGGATATTTTTAAAAAACATTTCGTTTAGATGTGAATCTATTAACTTCTCTGACAAATTTATATGCAATTTAATGCTAAAAACGATAGAAATACATCATTTATTTCCGGTAAATTACACAGGTATCATTCGTGAATGACATGTAGCCAACCTTTGCATGTGTTTTCATCATCAAGACGGGCTTCATAATAATATACACCGCCTGTTAAACCCTGTGCTGACCAGTTATTATCGTAGGTTTCTGAAAAATACACGAGTTTACCCCAACGATTAAAAACTGATAGTTCTGGTTTTTTCAATGATGTAATCACAAAAGTATCATTTTTCCCATCATCATTGGGTGTAATTACATTGGGTATAAAAGTATTTATCGACAGAACATTGGTCTTTTCTTCCACAACGCAAAAATCACTAAAGCCTTTGAGTGTCACTTCAAACATCCCATCCGCATCAAAAACATGGTATAAAGAATCTTCTTCAGATTGCCTTCCATCACTAAACTCCCAAAGAATTGATTCTGCCCCCTGCTGTGTACTTTTGAAGTAGAACCTGGGGGGGGCCAAACAATTTGGTTCCGCATCAAAATCCAGACTTACAAATATAGGTGGTACTACTTTTACATATACTGTATCAAAATACTCACATTCATTTACGTCTCGGATATAAACTGTATAAGATTGACTTACCTTAGGCGAGGCAAGGGGATTGGGAATACTTGTTGAATTCAGGGTACTGTCGGGGTTCCATTGGTAAAAATTACCACCGGAAGCCTCAAGTTGAACGTCATCTCCATAGCAAATGGCTTTATCATCAGTCACATTAAAAAAACCTTCCAGTACTGTTATCTTTCCGGTAGCGATATCCTCTCTTATACAGGTATTCAAATCTACTGCTTTCAGACTTACGTCATAGACCCCGGGATTATGGTAAGTTATCAGAATACTGTCTCTTTTCTGTGAGGTGGTACCTTCACCAAAATCCCAGAAAAATTCTCTTCCTCCCTGGCTGCGATTTAAAAACATTACTTCGAGTGGAAAGCAGCCTTGTTCAAGGCCAGGTCGGGTAAACTGTGCATTATCGGTCGTAAAAGCGGCCTTAAGTGAAGCCATATCAAATTTAAAAACAGCATTGTTGCAATTGTTGCTGTTGTTGCGGTTAGACCAGGCGCCAGGTGTGGTAGGAAAATCGCTGAATCCGCCACAGCCTCCGCAAACGGCCTGATAGACAATCCCCCTTTTGTCGAAGCGGCTGGTGCCACCATCTACGTGCTCCCTCGACTGATTTCCGCCAAAATAGGTTGCATACAATAACTGACGAGCGCCTTCCAGCAAAACCATCAGATAAAAATCATTGCCGTCGCTTGTTTTCTGAAAGGCATCTTCGGTTACGGGCAAACCACTGGTATTTCCTCCAATATAACTGGGTAACCGCTGGTTTATGATTCCGCCCCATCCGCTTACAAAAAGGTTACCACATTCATTTACCATAAATGCTGTTGGAGAAATGTCTGGTCCTCCGGTATTTTTGCCGAATACCGTACTGAATATACTGGCACTGAGTTCATTATTAAGGCAATGAATAAACTGCCCGCCCCTATTTACTGAATAAACCCCTTCACTTATCGGGTAATCTCCATTGGTCTGTCCAAGCACATACACCTGGTTTTTATCATCGAGGTCCAGAAAATAAATCTGATCATATGCTTCTGTACCCAGATAGGTGGCAGATAAAAGCGCGCTTCCATCCCGTGAAATTTTCACGATCATGCCATCGATATCAGAAGGTAAAGGTTTTTGGTTTTTAATGGCTTTTACAGAAACAGGAAGGTTAGTACTGTTGGTGCCACCGGCGGCATATACCGTGCCCTCATCATCGGTCTTAATACTGAACAGGGCATCCATACCGGCCCCACCCACATAGGAAGCCCATTCGATTTGTTTAAGATCACTGCTGATTTTACAAACTATACCATCATGGGTTCCTCCACCAAAGCTCATCTGAAATCCATTTGAAACAGGGAAGTCTGCAGAGGCTGAGTGGCTGGCAATCAGGATGTTGTTGTCCTTGTCAAAGGTAACATCACTTCGAAACTGATCACCATAATTTTTTGTCAGAGGCCGGCCTGCGGGTAAAATCCCGTCATTGTCACTGCCTCCAAGATAAGTAGAGGCCAGTAATTGTCTTCCATTAGAGCTTAGCTTTGCTATAAAAAGATCAGAGCCATTATTATAGGGTACACCTTCTACAGGAGATGCATTTCCCGGCATCGGGGTACCACCGGCAAACCCGGCTTGTAATACACCATCGGTTACAGGAAAATTATCTGAACTTGTACTGCCCAAAATGATGAGGTTCCCCTCCTGATCTTCGACCAGACTTTGAGGCACTTCACTTTCAAGTCCCCCCAGATAACTGGCAAAAAGAAGACGACTTCCCGCTGAATCGAACTTTAAAATACCTACATCCCACAATCCTCCAAAATTTCTTTGGTAAGCACCAGAAGTCACCGGAAATCCAATATCTGAAACTATGCCTCCGGAATACAAATCTCCATTATCGGCAGGTGTAGCTGTGAAGCCCCAGTTGTCGGCTGAGGATCCGGAAAAGGATGAAAATATTAATAAAGGATCAATGACCAGGGTGTAATCTTTATTATAACCTTCGGGAAATTCAAAACGTACCTGATTCTTATTTGTAACAAAATGACACTTTACTTCTACCTGTTTTCCACCAATTAGTTGATAGGCAAAGGGCTCCCCTTCAACTAAATGGCCAAGGCTGGTTTCAATTTGGAGCTGACCGTCTATAATCCTGACATTATCGGCGCCTTCGTATTCAATGAGAATGCTGCTGGCATCCTCACCTGGATGGACCAGAAAATCGTATTTCAGGTCAGGGCCTGATCCATACATCTTAAAGTCTATTCCCGGATAAATTTGTGACAATTGTACTTCTGCCGAGGCCTTTAGACCAGATACCCATTTATCCTGAGCAGATCCGAGAAAAAAATTATATTCTTCAGGAAATGAACCAGCGCTTTGCACAGCAGGATGTTCATTAGCTCCAACGAAACGCATGAATACGGCATGCAAATCCAACATGTCGTTATTGCTCATTTTTGCCACACCCATAAATTGTTTGTATTCTTCGCTGTGTTTATGCGAGAGACGCGCTTTATCATACAGCACAAATTTAAGTGCATCTTTACACAGGTATAATTGTCCGGCAGGGATTTGCGCCCTGAATAAAGCATCTGGATGCCATTGCCCTTGATTGGGAATAAACCTGTACCCATCGCTGGCATGTACAATGTTCAGACCCATTGAAAACAAGGTAAAACCAATAAACACGAGGCACTTCACTGCAAACTTGTTATTTCCGGTTAAATGTTGATGTATATTAAATATCATCAAAATAACTGATTAAGTATGTATAAGACAAACTGTTTAACAGGACTTATGTCATAAAAATTTTTTGTTTATCATATGATTCTCCCTTTGCGAATAACCTAAAGTATATGGCTTTGTATTAAATTGCCACTAAATATTGCTGAAACTATGTTTTTCTTATTGTCAAAGCTGCTGTCTTTATTTATTAAGCCCTTTACCTACATTGTAGTGCTTCTCATAAGTGGATGGTTTGTTAGAAATGTAAATTGGCGTAGAAGATGCTGGGCCGGGGCTTTATTGGTTGCCCTTATTTTCAGCAATGGCCTGTTTCAGAATGAAGTATTGAGATTATGGGAATGGCCTGCTGTTCCATTAACTGAGCTGCCATCGGGAGAGGCTGTTGCCATAGTTCTGGGAGGAGGTGAAGATACCGATCGGGAACCATTTGATCGGTTATTTATAAATAAAGCAGGAGAGCGTATGCTACACGGTGCTCTTCTGTACAATGAAGGCAAGGTAAGTAAAATCATTTTTACAGGTGGCAGGGCAAGGCTCTTTGAAGATTCCTACCGGGAAAATGAGCAGATTGTCGAATTTTTTATGATGTGTGGCGTTCCAAGAGATGCTATTATTATGGAAAATGAATCCAGAAATACCAGAGAAAATGCATTGTACGTTAAAAATTTAATCGAAGGTAAAAGCATCCCTTCGCGGGTTATTCTGGTTACATCAGGTTTTCACATGAGAAGATCACTTGGTTGTTTTCAAAAAGTGGGCATCGAGGCGACACCCTTTTCCTGCGACTTTTACACTTCTTTACCGGCAGACAGGTTTTCCGTTGACAAGCTCATTCCCTCTGCAGAAGTCCTTAACAACTGGAATTTTTTGATCAAAGAATTTATCGGGATAATGGCTTATAAAATTGCAGGGTATATATAATCTTATCAGCGGGAGAAAAAGACCAGTGGCAAACTTGTCATGATTTTCTGGATTTTGCTAGCGCCCAATCTTATGAACGGACTATCACTGTCTCTGCGCATTAAACGGGAGTATAAATTAAAAATATCAAGACTATGATAGCTGAGAAAACAACTCGCATATTCTTCATTTACACCCGGAGCAATACAGAAACCTCAAAAAAACAGGCAATTCAGTTGATAGACCGACTTGCCCGTCTGATTATTTTATTGAAAGCTAAATGACACATAAATTTGTGCCAGACTGTTTTTCGCATCTCCCAGCAGCAGGTTGGCCGCCGTTGATGAGGCAATCCTTCGCAGGCCATAATTATACCTGAATCCGGTTTGCATGTTTCCAAAATTAAATCCAAGTCCGCCACTCAGGCCATAATCAAAGGTGTTGAAATTATCTGTATCGAGGTTTTGAACGCCAGAGCCAAAATCTCCTTCCGTTTTAATATTTGCTTTCAGCAAGTAACCGGCATACACCCCTCCGTGCAACTCGGCAAACTCACCCAGCTTTATCACTGCCAAAACAGGGATATCGATATAATTCAGATTAAATCTGGCGGTTTGTTCAGCTACTCCACTGTAACTCAGTTTTGCACCCCGGGTCGAATAGTTGATTTCAGGCTGTATGGCCAAAAAGGAAGTTATGGGTAATTGTCCGTAAATACCTGCATGAAAGCCAAAGCGCATGTTTTGGTCATCGATATCGTCGATATAAAAATTGCTAAGGTTTAAACCTCCTTTAATACCAGCTCTGGGGCTTTGCGCCTGAACGGTTATTACTGCCGACACCATCAAACAAAAAATGATGGTAATAAAAATTGAACTTTTTTGAATTGTTTCCATAGGATTTAAAATATTTATTAGTGTATGTACCAAAATGATTCCAAACGGTAAAAAGTGACAATGCACCAATCTAGGAGCCTGGAAGCTTTATTTCTTTGTGTAAAATTTTCTACATATATGTGATTATTTTATCCCACGTGAGGTTTGAGGGTTAAGGCTGTTTGTTCTATCTTAGCGACAACTGTCTAAATATACAATTATGCAATTACCCAAACTTTCACTGGGCATTGTCAGGGAAGAAAAAAAACCACAAGATAGCAGAAGTCCTTTTAGTCCTGAACAGGCAGCATCGATAGTCCGCGATTTTTCTATCGATGTATTCTGTGAGACCAGTAGTGTTCGTTGTTTTTCCGATGAAGAGTATAAACATAAATCTGTTCCGGTTGTGGAAAACCTGGAAAAATGTGATATAATTTTTGGCGTTAAAGAAGTGCCTGTAAATAATCTCATGGAAGGGAAAACGTATTTTATGTTTTCGCATACCATTAAAAAACAACCTTATAATAAGAAATTATTGCAAGCCATTCTTCAGAAGAATATCCGTTTGATAGATTATGAATGCCTTACAGATGCCAATGGCACTCGTGTGGTGGCATTTGGATATTGGGCCGGGGTGGTAGGCGCTTACAACGCACTTTGGACCTGCGTGAGAAGATACAATACAGGAATTCAATGCCGCCGTGCATATCAGTGCTTTGATCTTGATGACCTGAAGAATGAATTAAAAAAAATCGAGCTCCCGCCCCTTAAATTCGTGCTAACAGGAGGAGGTCGGGTTGCCGGAGGTGCCCGTGATCTGCTGCAATGGGCAGGAATAAGGGAAGTCTCCCCTGAAAATTATACCGGCGAAGTATATCAAGAATGTGTATTTGCCAATATTGATGTAGACCGGTATGTGATGCATAGGGAGGGACTTTCTTTTGATTTCAAACACTTTGAAAAGCATCCTCATGAATACGTTTCTTCTTTTGAGCCCTATGCGCGAAATTCTGATGTTTTGATTTCAGCGGCATATTGGGACCCACAGGCTCCCAGACTGTTTGAATTGGAGGAAACTATGAACGACGAATTTAAAATAAAAGTTATTGCAGACATAACCTGTGATATTAATGGTTCTGTGCCAACAACATTACGGGCTACGACAATACAGGAGCCGGTATTTGATTTTAGCCCAGTCTTTCTTGAAGAACGGAGACCATTTAGCGATCCGGCAAACATTACTGTAATGTCCATTGACAATTTACCTAGTGAACTTCCCAGAGACGCTTCTGAGTCATTTGGCGATCAATTGATAGCACATGTACTGCCTGCATTGTTGGGTAAAATTGATCAGGCCACTCTGAATAAAGCTACCATTGCAGAAAAGGGTAAGCTCACGGAGAAATACCGCTACCTCGAGGACTACGTTTCTTAATCGATAATATAGAATTGCACGAATTAAATTTTTCGAAGTACCAGATGGTTTTTTATGCAAAACAGATAAAAATCAGGTGCTGAAAACATATTTAAAAAAAGGAATCGTATTTATAAAAAAGTGCTTATATTTGTATTGCAAACGTTTTCAACAATCAAAATGTCAATGATGTTTTCATTGTTGGGCTTTGTTTTTAAGATTAAGAAACGGAATATTGTAAGATAGAGACTTCTGCATATTACCGGATAATTTTTATAATTTAAGCGAAGAAATGAAAAGCAAAGGATTCAACAACAGATGCAGGTAATCCATGTAGCTTTGGCAAACAAAAATTTTTCATCATGCAAATAAACAGATTTTCATTTGGTACAGGCGATCGCTTTGCACACCAAGGTATAGCACAGTTAAAGGCCACCCTAAAAGCAATGGAATCGGGGTTGGAAATTACCCATGTCTGGAATAAATCAAACCGTGAGCACCTTACGGTTAAGTCCTCACCGGCAGATGTGAGAAGAGAAGCCGATGAAGCCGTAAAGGCGCTTGGTTATAAAGGGCAATACCTGGTAGATGCAGATCACATCAACATGAATAATGTTGATGCTTTTATAGGGCCATCAGATTTTTTTACCATCGATGTTGCTGATTACATCGGACAAAAAGCTTCGGAAAAAGACTTGCAAAGTTTTGTGGAGAAGCAAAAATCTTATTTGGGAAAGCTTGAAATTGAGGGAATATCATCTCAATACATGGTAACCACCGAATTCCTCAGAAATGTTGCAGAGAAGTACCTTTTTGCCGCCCAGGAGGCAGCTCGTATTTATCAACATATTGCAGCCTCAAAAGGAGCTGGTAATTTTATTCCTGAAGTTTCAATGGATGAAGTCGATGAACCTCAGACACCCAACGAGCTCTTTTTTATACTGGCAGCACTGTCAGAAGCCGGCGTTCCTGTGCAAACCATAGCGCCTAAGTTTACGGGCCGGTTCAACAAAGGGGTAGACTATGTTGGCAATACAGAACAATTTGCCAGAGAATTTGAAGAAGACATCCTGGTTATAAACAAAGCAATCAAAGAATTTAATCTGCCGGAAAACCTCAAGCTGAGTGTACATTCTGGTAGTGATAAATTCTCAATTTACAGACCCATTCGGGAAATAACCCGCAAGCACAATGCCGGTGTACACTTGAAAACCGCCGGTACCACCTGGCTCGAAGAGGCCATAGGTTTGGCAGAGGCTGGTGGAGAAGGGGTTGAAATAGTAGTTAGGATTTACGAGCAGGCACTGGAAAGGTTTGAGGAACTTACCAACCCTTACAGAACGGTTATTGATATTCACCGCGAGCTTTTACCACATCCGGCTGAAGTTAAAACCTGGGGAGGTATAAAAATTGCCAATACCATCAGGCATGACCAGCATCACCCTGACTTTAACTCGGGTTTCAGGCAATTGATGCATTGTGCATACAAACTTGCAGGCGAAATGGGCTCTGAATATACCAATGCATTGTTAAAATACAGTGAAGTGGTTGGCAGAAATGTAACCTATAATTTGTACGAACGTCATTTAAAGCCCCTTTTTATAGATTGATTTCTGAAATAACAGCCTGTTAAAAGCATTCAAAATTTGCCATTACCCTCAAATTTATGGATTATGAAAAAATTTCTCGATGATAACTTTTTACTGGAAAGCGACACTGCCGAATACCTGTATCATGAGCATGCGGCAAAAATGCCAATCATTGATTATCACTGCCATCTTCCTCCCGATGAAATAGCCGACGATAAATCGTATGAAAATCTCACTCAGATATGGCTTTATGGAGACCATTATAAATGGAGGGCCATGCGGGCCAATGGTGTAGATGAAAAATATATTACCGGCGATGCCTCTGATTTTGATAAATTTGAAAAATGGGCGGAAACGGTTCCTTTTACCATGCGTAATCCGCTGTACCACTGGACTCATATGGAGCTTAAGAAGCCCTTTGGCATAGAAAAAATTCTCAATAAAAACACATCTTCAGAGATTTACCGGGAAGCATCTGACAAACTTCAGGATAAATCTTTCAGCAGTCGGGGATTACTTAATCAGTTTAACGTAAAGGTTGTATGTACTACCGATGATCCGGCAGATGAACTGTTACATCACAAGGCACTTGCCAAATCAAAATTTGAGGTAAAAGTACTTCCAACTTTCCGTCCTGATAAAGCCATGGCCGTTGAACATCCGGTTAATTACAATGCATATCTCGATAAGTTAGCCAAGGTTTCAGATGTAGAAATAAGCAGTTTCAACGATCTTATAAATGCACTGCAAAAACGACATGATTATTTTCATAGCATGGGCTGCAGGCTCTCCGACCATGGATTAGAGCAGATTTATGCTGAGGATTTTTATGATCACGAGATAAAAGGTATTTTTCTCAAAGTTCGCAGCGGTCATACTCTCAGTTTAGAGGAGCAAAGGAAATTTAAATCGGCCATGCTTGTGTATGGAGGGATAATGGATCATGAGAAAGGGTGGACCCAGCAATTTCACCTGGGAGCACTCAGAAACAACAACAGCCGGATGATAAAAAATCTCGGGCCTGATACAGGCTTTGATTCCATTGGAGATTTCGACCAGGCAAGGGCGCTGTCGAGATTTTTAGATTCGCTCGATCGTGAAAACCAATTAGCTAAAACTATTCTCTATAACCTCAATCCGTCTGACAATTACCTTATTGCTACTATGATTGGCAATTTTAATGATGGCTCAGTACCTGGAAAGGTACAATTTGGCTCAGGCTGGTGGTTTTTAGATCAGAAAGAAGGAATGACCTGGCAATTAAATGCCTTGTCAAACCTGGGTTTGCTTAGTCGTTTTGTAGGTATGCTCACCGATTCAAGAAGCTTTTTGTCATTTCCGCGTCATGATTATTTTCGACGCATACTTTGCAATCTTATAGCACAGGATGTGGAAAAAGGAGAATTGCCCTGGGAAAAAGAGTGGTTGGGTGAGATGGTTGAAAATATAAGCTATAACAACGCTAAAAACTTCTTTGAATTTTAAAGAGCAGTCTATGGCACAGAAAATTGTAACATTTGGTGAAATAATGATGCGGCTGGCTACGCCTGGCTATTACAGGTTTCATCAGTCTCCTCACCTTGAAATGACCTTTGGCGGCGGTGAAGCCAATGTGGCTGTCTCTTTGGCTAACTTTGGATTAAATACCGCTTTTGTAAGCCGGTTACCAAATAATGACCTTGGCAAATCGGCTGAGATGGACCTTAAAAAATACGGAGTTGACACATCTCACATCATTTACGGAGGTAAAAGACTTGGTATCTACTTTCTGGAAAGTGGTGCCGTTAGCCGGGCAAGTAAGGTAATTTACGATCGGGCTCACTCATCCATATCTGAGATTGAAAAAGGAATGATCAACTGGAAGGATGTACTAGAAAATGCTACCTGGTTTCACTGGACAGGTATTACTCCTGCCATTTCAGAAAATGCAGCCACTGTTTGTCTTGAAGCCATCGAAACAGCCAGACAACTTGATATAACCGTTTCCTGCGACCTCAATTTTAGAAAAAACCTATGGAAATACGGAAAGAAAGCTTCAGAGGTAATGCCCGAATTGGTGGCCGGTTGCGACATTATACTGGGAAATGAAGAAGATGCAGCCATGGTACTTGGCATTCATCCGGAAGGGGTTGACGTAACCAGTGGCCATGTTGAGGCCGAAGCTTATATATCAGTTTCAGAACAAATCATGAAACAGTTTCCGCAATGTAAAAAAGTAATCACCACACTCAGAGGATCTGTCTCTGCCAGCCATAATTCATGGTCGGGTGTGCTTTGGGATGGTCAAAAGCTTTTTGAGGCGCCCACTTATCAAATTACACATATCGTTGACCGGGTAGGCGGGGGGGATTCCTTTATGGGGGGACTCATTTACGGCTTATTACAATATCCCGGAGATGATCAGAAAGCACTTAATTTTGCTGTGGCAGCTTCATGCCTGAAGCATACCCTCCACGGTGATTACAATCAGGTTAATATAGAGGAAGTTGAAAAATTAATGGCAGGAGATGCCTCAGGAAGGGTTTCCAGATAATAAAACCAATGAATATGGCAAGATTTTCAAGAATTCAGGTTGCATTGAAAATGAAGGAAACGGGAATGGTTCCTGTATTTTATCATAAAGATGTTCAGGTATGCAAAGAAGTTGTGAGGGCCTGTTATAATGGCGGTGCCAGGGTATTTGAGTTTACCAACAGAGGAGACAGGGCGCACATGGTATTTGATCAGCTCATCACCTGGGCAGAATCAGAAATCCCGGATATGATCTTAGGTGTAGGATCCATAGTAGATGCTCCAACTACAGCTTTGTATATTCAACTGGGTGCAAATTTTATCGTTTCACCTGTTTTACACGAAGATATGGCAAGAGTTTGCAACCGGAGAAAAATATCCTGGTCGCCGGGCTGTGGTTCCCTTTCAGAAATATCAAAAGCCGAAGAGCTGGGAGCTGAGGTGGTGAAAATCTTTCCCGGGTCTCAGGTTGGAGGTCCAAAATTTGTAGCTGCAGTATTGGGTCCCTCTCCATGGTCGAGTATCATGCCTACCGGAGGCGTCACGCCTGAGGCCTCCAATTTAAAGGAGTGGTTTGATGCAGGTGTTCATTGCGTTGGTATGGGCTCGCAGTTGATGATCAAAAAAAGCGATGGTTCTTTCGATCTTGCTGCTATCGAGATAAAAACACGTGAAGCACTCGAAATCATTGGCCGGTTACAAAATTCCAGATCTTTAAAATAAATACATATGTCACTATTCAGAAGGGTAACCAAATGGAAGATTCACCTGCTTGTTGCCAGTGTTTTTGTGGTTTTTTCATCTTGTGAAAAGTTGCATCAGCCAACCCGTGTTAAGTTAGCACATACTTTGAGTCCCGATCATTCGGTGCACAAAGCAATGGTTTTTATGGCCGAGCGCGTATATGAAAAATCCAGAGGCGAAATGGTAATTGATGTTTACCACAGTGGTCAGTTGGGTTCAGAAAGCGAATGCCTGGAACTTTTGCAGATTGGCAGCCTGGGAATTACCAAAGTTTCGGCCGCCGTAATGGAGGGCTTTGCCCCCAGTTACAAGGTACTCGGACTGCCCTATGTTTTTATGAGCAAAGAGCACTCACATGAAGTGCTGGATGGTGAGGTAGGGAGACAAATTTTAGAGGATGGAGAAAAGGCATGGCTACGGGGGCTATGTTTTTACGACGCAGGAAGCCGTAGTTTTTATACAAAAAACCGTCCGATCAATCACCCTGATGACCTGCGTGGTCAAAAGATACGGGTAATGAAAAGTATTATTTCTAATCGTATGATTACTTCACTTGGTGGAGCGCCTATGCCAATATCATGGGGAGAACTATATACAGCACTTCAACAGGGGGTTGTTGATGGCGCTGAAAATAACCCGCCGAGTTTTTACCTTTCCAAACATTATGAAGTTTGTAAATATTACTCCATCAACGAACATACCATGATCCCCGATGTACTGCTCATTAGCACACGCATATGGAATACCCTGAGTGACCAGGAGAAAAAGTGGCTTACCGAGGCGGCAGAAGAGTCAGTGCCCGTACAAAGAGAACTATGGGAAGAGTCAGAGAGTGACTCATTGAGGGAGCTTGAAAAGGCAGGTGTTGAAATCAGCTACCCCGAGAAAGAGCCATTTGCCAAAAGAGTAGAAGGTATGTACGATGCGTTTAAAAACGACCCGGTTGTTTATCCATTAATTCAGAAAATTCAAGCACTTCAATAAAAACACAAAAAATTGTCAAAATGATGGAAGAGAAAATTAATAAATACCTGGCCAATTTTTTGGTGTTTCTGATGGCTGCCATGGTATTGAATGTATTATTACAGGTAGCGGCCCGTTTTCTGGGCATTGCAGTTCCTTTTACTGAAGAGTTGGCAGGTTATCTTTTGGTATGGGTTGGTGTTTTGGGAGCAGCCTATGCAACAGGACAAAAATTACACCTTGCCATTGATTTGCTCCCCCGGAAATTAGATGAAAAGAAGCAAAAGAAGGTTAATGTCATAGTAAATATTATTGTGATTATCTTCGCGTTTTTTACAATGGTCGTCGGTGGGCTAAATCTTGTATATATCACCCTCTCTTTGAAACAATACTCACCGGTAATGGAAATACCTAAAGGGATTATTTACATGGTAATACCTTTAAGTGGTTTGCTGATAATCTATTTCAGCATTCTGAACATGAGACAAAATCCCTATAACAAATACTAGAAAAAAGAAATAAGATGGACTACCTTGAAGTAATAGTACTGGTTGTGAGCTTTGTAGCCTTGTTGGCCATTGGTGTACCCATAGCCTATAGTATAGGGTTATCAACGGTTATCACAATGCTGGTAAGCATTATGCCAATGCCGGCTTTTACAACCATATCACAAAGAATGGCAACAGGTTTAGACAGTTTTGCCTTGCTGGCCATTCCTTTTTTTATATTGGCAGGCCAGCTGATGAACAGTGGTGGTATTGCGCATAGACTAATTGAATTTGCCAAAGTTCTGGTGGGCCCTATCCCCGGAGGACTGGCATTTGTCAATATTGTGGCCAATATGCTTTTTGGGGCTATTAGTGGATCGGCGGCGGCTTCGGCATCTGCCATTGGGGGCTTTATGCATTCGCGCATGGTTAAAGAAGGATATGATGCGAGTTATGCGGCCGCTGTGAATATAACATCTTCAACTACAGGGCTGATAATCCCTCCCAGTAATGTACTCATCGTTTATGCACTTGCGGCAGGTGGGGTTGGGGTTTCCATAGGGGCACTTTTTCTGGCAGGTTATCTGCCGGGAATTTTACTTGGTCTGGGCTTAATGGCCGTTACAGGTACGATTGCCGTCAGAAGAAAATATCCAACGGCCGAGCCGGTTCCTTTTAGAACTGCTGTTGTTAAACTGCTGGACGCTTTCCCAAGTCTATTGTTATTATTTATTGTGATAGGCGGAATTGTAGTTGGTATATTTACCGCAACAGAAGCCAGTGCCGTAGCTGTTTTGTACACATTTATTCTAAGTGTTTTTATTTACAAAGAGGTAAAGTTTAAAGATCTCAGAGGGATATTTTTAAGTACCATTAATACTACAGCCATAGTAATGCTGCTCATCGCAACTTCTATAGGAATGTCCTGGGTAATGTCTTATGAAAACATTCCGCAAACTGTAAGTGATACGCTTATGAGTTTTGGGGAAAGCAAAGTCACGGTGTTACTTATAATCAATGCCATTCTTCTGTTTGTAGGGATCTTTATGGATATGACACCAGCCGTTTTGATTTTTACTCCCATTTTTCTTCCTGTAGTGATGACGCTGGGTCTCGATCCGGTGCATTTTGGCATTATGATGGTGATGAACTTGAGTATAGGTTTATGTACACCTCCCGTAGGCAGTATTTTGTTTATTGGTTGCAGTGTTGGTAAGATAGGTATAGAAAAGGTTATTAAACCTTTAATACCAATGTATATAGCCATGATCGCTGTGTTGTTAATAGTAACTTATGTGCCATGGATTTCCATGTGGCTACCCAGGGTATTTGGCTTTTAAACCATTAAAAAAACTTTGATTTCGTTCGTTTTTCTTGCATTGTACAAGGCTTAGCTATTTTTGACCATTATTCTGTTGTTCTCTGTATATCTTTACGAAGATGTTAATAGCGGGGTAACAATTTGATTATTCACCAGCTGTTTAAAAATTGCATTTGGGTGAAGGAGAATAATACTAAATTAGTTACAGGGGAGTATACTATGAAGGAACAAATAATTGAGCTTGATTTTTTGGAGTTACAATATGATCATGAGCTTGATGCGCTTATTGCAATTTGGAAGAAATCAGCTTGTGATGAGGAGATACATATTGCATTCAGTGAAATTTTGCAGGCGTTTCAAATATATCGTGCAAATAATTATATCTGTGAGGTTCATTATGAATTGCAAAACTACGGCCGCTTTCAGGAATGGATACTCAATGATTTAATTCCGAAGGCAGTAGAGATCGGTATGTTACGTCTGGCAGCAGTAGGTTGCCGGGCAACCATAAGCAGGTATTTCATGTGTTCAGACTACAGAAGCGTAGTGACGCCAAGGGGGACTTTTATTTTAAAATGCTTTGAAGATGTCATTGAAGCAGAAAGCTGGATAAAGACATTTAATATCCAGCTTACTGCTTAAACTAAGTCAGAAGGGCTTCATTTGAAACTGGTATTTTCCTGAGCCGGTTTGAAAAATGGCAAATTGTTTTTCATTACGCAGAAATTTGACGCCCTCTGAACTCCCGCCCACTTTGCCATTTCTGTAGATACGGTTACCAGATTCAAAAATTTCTATCCGGGGGTTTGCAGGGATAGGGATATAAATTTCGGCATTCATGTTTCCAGGCACTTCAATGTGGTAACTAACTGCCTGTTCATCGATTCTGCTCCATTCACTTACAATTTTTCCTCTTACAGATTCATGAAAGGTTTTCACGTAATCCAGATTAGCAACCGGTAATGGGCGTATATGAACTTTATCAAATCCCCGTGCGTCGGGTGATGGATTTATACCCCCGAGACCTCTGAAAAACCATTCACTTACTGAGCCAAACATAGGGTGGTTCCAAGAAGTTTCCTCGTGATAAGCCCAGCGTTCCCACAAAGTAGTTGCGCCATTGTCAAACATATATTTAAAGCCGGGGAAATCATTTTGAGTTACCATTTCATAAGCGATGTTGTTTTTATCGTAATGACGCAACACATCAAAGAGGTATTTGGTGCTGAATATACCGGTAGAAAAATGCCGGTTTTTATCTTCAATCGCATTTAAAAATACACTGAGCACTGCCTCTTCGTCTTCTTGGGGGAATAAACCGTGATAAAGGGCAAAAGACTGGGTGATTTGGGTAGATTTTTGATCGAAATGGCCGTTTCCCCGATAGAATTTGTTGATAAATGCTTTTTTGATATCAGAAGCAAGCTTTGAATAGGTTTCGGCATCATCATTTTTCCCGGTTATCGTGGCAAACTCCGAAAGCAATGAAACTGCCTGGTAATAAAAAGCTGCTGCGTTCAGGGCTTCAGGTTTAGTGTCAAGACATTCATGGTCGCCTATACAATGCAATATTAAATTATCGACAGCTTTACTTTTCAGGAACTCAACCATGCTTTTAACCACAGGGTACTGTTGATTTACAAAATCTTTGTCTCCATAAAACAAATAAATTTGTTTTAGAATAAATGGATGGGCCAACTGCCAGCCAACAGGCCCGGTTCCATCTCCGAACCCTTTTGATTGGATACCAACGTAAGGGGCGGTTTCAGTAAGGCCTCCACTTTCCCGGGCATCATCTTCAAAATCAATAACAGTTTTCTTGTAGAAATTGACCATGTCAAAATTGTAAATAAAGGCCTCACCAGCTGTAACGATATCTCCGCCATAGCCAAACTTTTCCCTGGCCGGGCAGTCAGACTGAACACTGAAAACATTACTCAGAAAAGTCCAGAGTGTTGCCTCCTGTATGCGGTTGAGAAGTGTATCTGAGCTTTCGAAGTATCCTGCACTTTGGAGGTCGGCGTTTATTCTGATTCCTGTAATGTCTTCAGACTTCAACTCACCCGGGTAGCCACTGATTTCAACAAATTGAAAACCGTGAAATGCAAATTGATGCTGAAAAGTCTGATCACCTTCTTTACATATATACATGCCTTCCTGGTAAGCGGTTGGGGGTGCCCCTGGTCCCCCACTTGAACCCCATTTTTCTTTAATTTGACCTGCCGCCGTTGTATATCCGTTGACTCTGCCATTTTCATGAAGCAATTCTCCAAATTTAAAAGTAAGGGTGTCCCCTTCAGATGCACGGAGTTGAAGTTGTAACCAACCAGCAAAATTTTGCCCAAAATCCACAATATATACGCCATTTTCCAGCATCTGTATAGTTTTGGGTTTTAAGGTTTTTGTGATGCGGTTTGGGGGTATCATTTGTGCCAGTAATTTGCCCTTTGGGCCGGAAGCCAGACTGGCATTCTGCCAATGTTCGTCTGAAAATCCGGGAATTTCCCAACCGGGTTGTTCTTTTCTTGCGTCATATACTTCTCCCAGATAAATGTTATTTTTGAGCAGAGGGCCGATATGTGTTTTCCAGCTTTCATCCGTAACAATAATGTTTCTGCTTCCATCGCTGTATTCAAGGTGAAGTTCTGCGATGCATACTGGTTGTCCAATGGTAAGAAACTCCCTTAAATTAAACTTCCTGAATAATGCCATAGGCAGGGGATTGTACCATCCATTACCAAGCTGAATGCCCATTACATTATCACCGTTTTGTAAAAGAGTACTTACATCATAGGTACTATACATTACTCTGTTGGCATATTGTGTCCATGCCGGGTGAAGCACATCATCTGAAACAAGTTTTCCATTTATTCTTGCTGAATAATATCCCAAACCTGAAATGTAAAGCCGTGCTTTTTTAATGTTTTTTTCAATTTCAAAGTTTTTGCGAAACAGCGGGGCAGGGATTACTTCGTAAAATTCCTCACTTTCTTGCGGCGCTTCAGAGCCATCACTTATCCATTTTGCCTGCCATGACGCTTGCCCGGTAAAAGCGGTTTCAAACCAGGCAATTTCACTCCAAAGGCTTTCTTTTCCGTTCTGATTCCAGATTTTTACTTTCCAGAAATAACGGGTAAATGGATCGGTCTCGAATGGAATTTTAATATTTAATTGCTCATTAGAGCTAATTTTACCACTGTTCCAAACTTCTTTTTCATCCAATTCAGGATTGTCATTATATACTATTAATTGATAAGCTGATTGAAAAATGTTCCTGTCATCACCCTCAATTTCCCATGATAAAGCAGGATTTGGCACATCTATACCCAGGGGATTTACCATATATTCTGTCTTAAGATTGACCGAGCGAAATTGTGCAGGACGACTGCACCCGATTAAAAATATCCCAAGGTATATGACACATATTAATTTATGTGGTTTCAAAAAATTTATCATAGTATTATCAATTTGCTGAATTCGAAATTACGAAACCCTGGCCAATTTATATTCTAATTATTGCCTTTTCAATTTTATTTTTTAACATTACCATAATAATTATTTGCGCAAATGTTGATTATTTTGGAAAATATTTTTTAGCTTAAGCCCGGATTTTATAAATGTAAATTTGCAGTTATAGCAGACAAAAACTTTGAAAACCTGAAATAACTAAATCATTTCCCAACATTAGCCACTTTGTAACCGTACTATTTTATGATCTTTCAATTCATTTTGCCAGGACCCAACTTGCATTGTATTGCTTTCATGAATAGTTATATCAACCATATAATCATTAAATAAATGAAGAAAAAACTTCAGCCAGAGAAGTGGAAAAAAATTAAATTTCCCGAAGGATTCAAGACAACAGTAAATTATCAAATCAGCAATTATGGCAGAATAAGGAATATCCTGGAAGACGGTTCATTTAATATAAAGAAGCCAATTATTCAAAACGGGCAGGTAATATTTAAGTTTACTTTCGCTGAGAAGCACAATGATGGTCAGCGTTTGATATTACATCAAAAGGCCAGTCATCTGGTAGCAAAGCATTTTCTTTCGAAAGAATATTTTAAAGGTTGCTACGTGGTATGGAAAGATTATAATCGTCTTAATAATTCGTTAGATAATTTGCTTGTTATGAATGAAAGTGACGGCAGGAGTCATATTGCCCTGGGACGCTACCACCATAAAGATGTGCCTCAGGTAATGATAGAGCCCCCGGCTGAGGACGAATTTCGAAAAGACCAGGAGGATGAAGCGCGTTTTAAAAAAGTAGAATATGATGATGATTATTTTAAAACCCTTGATTATCTGCCCAATTATGAAATAAATCGTCATGGTATAATACGTCGCGCTGTAGAACCATTTAAAGGCAAAGTGATTAAGCCCAGATTACATCCGAGTGGCTTTCTTTTTTGTGACCTCAAATATAAAAACAAACGCTTTACGGTGTATCCGCACAAAGAGGTGGCCCGGCATTGGAATATAAATGTCATGCCTGAAATAAGAACGGTGGTAAGCCATATAGATGGAGATCTGACAAATAATTCTTCGGATAATCTGGAATGGACAACCCCTCAGGAATCTGCTCAGATCACCAAAAACCATCAAAAAATTAATTATAAAAAAATTTGGGAGAAGAGAAGGAAACTCTATGGTAGTACCGGAAGGTCTGACGGCAAAAAATCGAAGGTTTATAAACCGTCTGAATCCCAAAAAAACCGTTCATAGTTTTCTATTAAAAAGTGGAAGATATTAAATATGTTTTTAATCAATTAATTCGTTACTTTTATAACCAGTTATATGTAAGGCACTCGGAGATCAGGGGACTAGGGGAGATTTGTATTGTTGCAAGGCAGTGGCGCTTAATATTTCAAAATATTTTCCATTACAGAAATTGCCACCAATCAGCCTTCAGCAATTAGAGTAAGTTAGGCAGTAAACAGTATGAAATTATTTTCAAATGAAAAAGAGAATTATTGTCCCCCTGGTGGTACTTGCCATTGCCATTGCAGGATTTGTCATTTTTAAGATTGACCGTGAGGCAGATTCCAGTGATATCATACTCCCCGTTAGCAAGGGAAGATTTATCATCGATATCGTAACAACAGGTGATTTACAGGCAAAAAATTCCATTGAAATTATGGGCCCTGCCCGGTTAAGGGATTTCAGGATTTATAATTTATCTATTCAAAATATCGTAGATGAAGGCACCGAAGTCAGGAAAGGACAATGGATAGCCTCACTGGATATGTCTGAGTTTAAAAGTAAGCTACAGGATGAGGAGCTCAACCTCGAAAAACGGCAGTCTCAATTTATACAAACCCAGCTGGATACCACACTAACACTAAGACAGGCCAGGGATGAGCTCATCAATTTAAAATTTGCAGTTGAGGAGATGGAAATTAAACTGGAGCAATCGCGGTTTGAACCTCCGGCCACCATAAAACAGGCTGAAATTGACCTCGATAAGTCCAAACGGGCATATCAGCAGGCCCGGGAAAACTACTTCATAAAAACCGACCAGAGTAAGGCAAAAATGCAGGAGGTGGCGGCAGAACTACGAAAAACTCAAAGGGAGTATAATAGTATGCAGGAGCTTTTATCGGCATTTACCATACAAGCCCCGGAACCAGGTATGGTGATTTATACAAAAGGATGGGACGGGAAGCCAATTAAGGCAGGTTCACAGATCAGTACCTGGAATCCCGTTGTGGCTACTCTACCCGACCTCACTACCATGTTATCAAAAACATACATCAATGAAGTTGATGTGCGTAAAATAAAAGAGGGTCAACGTGTAGAGGTTGGTCTGGATGCATTTCCTGAAAAAAGACTAGCAGGTAGCGTTATCCGTGTCGCCAATGTAGGGGAGCAAAGGCCCAATTCAGATTCAAAAGTTTTTGAAGCGACCGTGGAAATTGAAGGTACAGATCCCTTGCTCAGACCGGCTATGACTACCAGCAATAGAATAATAATTGATGAAATTGATAACGTTTTATTTGTTCCGCTGGAATGCCTTCATAATAAAGACGATACAATCACTTTTGTATATAGGCGGGCCGGGATAAACGCAGTTAAACAAGAGGTTCAATTGGGTGCAGTTAACTCCAATGAAGCCATTATTCTGGCCGGTTTAAGTGAAGGTGACAGGGTGTATTTGTCGGTGCCCAGGGGGATGGAGAATAAAGAGATTGCAATGTTACCTGAATTAGATGGTAAAAGAGACCGGAATAAGCAACGTGAAGAAGAAGTTGAAAGAAAAGACACACAAGGGCCCTCAGCTTCCGGTGAAAGGCGGGGTGGCAGAGAAAGGCCCCCGAGAAATTAACCGGCTTCTTTACCATTGATGATTTCGCAACATGATACCTGAAAAATTTTTAGCAAATTTCTACATCGCCTTTGAAGCTGTACTGGCCAATAAATTGCGCTCTATGCTTACAGCATTGGGGATCATTTTTGGTGTTGCTGCGGTAATTGCCATGCTTGCCATAGGAAATGGCGCCCAACAGGAAATTTTAGAACAGATCAGATTGGTAGGTGTCAATAATATAGTTATTGAACCCATTGTAGAACAGACAGAGGAAAACCTTGATGAGTCATCAACAGGTCAGGAAAAAAAGAAATTTTCACCCGGCCTCACTCTCCTGGATGCCGAATCCATTAGAAAAGTAGTTCCAGGCATCGAAAGGATAAGCCCTGAGATAGTCCTTGATACCTATATAATGAAGGGTGGCATTAGACGTTCAGCCAAATTGGTAGGGGTGGAGCCCAATTATTTTGAGCTTACCAATTTTCAATTGGCTTCAGGTAATATGTTTTCAGAGCATCAGCTGATAAAAGGAGAACCTGTTTGCATAATTGGAAAAAGCATTAGTACCCGGTTTTTTCCTTCCGAAAACCCCATAGGAAAACATGTGAAATGCGGACCTCACTGGTTGTTAATTATCGGAGTTTTGGAAGAACGCGTCATTTCAGAAAGCAGCATTTCAAAACTGGGTATCAGAGATTTTAACATGGACGTATACACGCCGGTCAATACCGTTTTAATGCGATATGAAAATAGAGCGAGGATTACAAAAACGCAGCTGGAGTCGAGAAATCGTCCCAGCAGGGGATTTGTGGTTATTGGCCCATCTGATGACGAATCTTCCAAAAAGGTAATTGAAAATTATCACCAGATCGATCGACTTGTTATTCAGGTAGCTGAAACAGATTTGCTCAGCCCGGTGGCCGAAATTGTTTCCCGCCTGCTGGAGCGAAGGCATTATGGAATGATCGACTATGAAATTACCATTCCTGAATTATTGTTAAAACAGCAGCAGCGAACCAAAAGTATTTTTAACTTTGTGCTGGGAGCCATCGCGGGTATATCGCTTTTGGTTGGAGGGATTGGTATAATGAACATCATGCTGGCCTCTGTTATGGAAAGAATCAAAGAAATAGGCCTGAGATTATCCATCGGAGCAAAAAAGCAGGATATCATTATGCAGTTTTTAAGTGAAGCGGTGATGATAAGTGTCAGCGGTGGCATAATAGGGGTAATCCTGGGTATATTATTAGCTATTGGAGTAGCCAGGTTTGCGGAAATTCCAACCATTATATCGTTTTCATCTATTGTTTTATCATTTGGGGTGGCAGCCACGGTTGGATTGATTTTTGGTATTACACCAGCCAAACGAGCTGCCAGCCAGGATCCTATAACATCCTTGCGTTATGAATAAAAATTTAGTTTTGCTCTATGCATGTCTTTTTTTACTCTTTTTTCAAAGTAATCTATTGGCTCAAAGTACCGGCCAGTACACTTTAAAGGAAATTATCAGAATAGCCCGGGAACAATCTATTTCGTCTAAGAGGGCTGAAACCACCAAGGAAAACCGCTATTGGCAGTACCGCACTTTCAGATCGGTGTACCAGCCCCAATTATCACTCGATGGTACATTGCCCAACTTTAACAGAACCGTCGATAATGTCCAGCAAAACGATGGTTCTTTCGATTTTGTGCCGGTATCCATAAACAACTCAATCGTTAACCTAAGACTATCCCAGGCTGTAGCCGCCACAAATACAAGGTTATTTATTAACTCTTCGGTCAGAAGATTCGATAACTTTGCTACCGATCAGGTATTGTACAGTGGCAATCCAATGGAATTGGGAATATTACAACCACTATTTCAGTTTAACCGCTTGAAATGGGATACAAAAATAGAACCCCTTCGTTATCAGGAATCTGTTAAGGCCTATACCGAAGATCTTGAACGTATATCCGTAACCACATCAGAATTATTTTTCGACCTGTTACTGGCACAAATCAGTGTTGAGATTAGTGAGAAAAATCTTTTGAATAACGATACCATATACAAAATTGCTGAGGGCCGGTATAATCTGGGTACGATTGCTGAAAATGAATTGCTTCAATTGGAATTGACTGTAATGAACTCAAGACAGCAACTTGCGCAGGCTAGCCTTGATCTGGAGACTTCTAATTTACGACTTAAGACCTTTGTGGGTATTACAACACCTGGTAGTATAGAACTAAAATTGCCCGGCGAAATACCTGATTTTCCGGTAGATGAAACCGTGGCGCTCTCTGAAGCAAGAAGAAACAGACAGGAGGTTACAGCTTTTGAGCGAAGACGGCTTGAAGGAGAAAGAGAGGTGGCGCAGGCCAAAGGCGAAACCGGATTGGTGGCTGATCTCTTTGCCAGGTTTGGTTTGGCCAATCGGTCAACAGACTTTCCCGGCTTGTACCGAAGACCTGAAGACCAGCAAATTGTTTCCATAGGTTTTGAAATACCTATTATTGACTGGGGACGCCAGAAATCAAGGGTGAAAACGGCTGAAGCCAACCAACAATTGATCAATTACACCTTGCAACAAGATGAAATTAATTTTGATCAGGAAGTTTTTACCCAGGTAAAGCAGTTTAAAATGCTCAAAGAGCAAATCCTGATTACTGAAAAAGCTGATGATATAGCACAAAGGAGATACGATATTTCAAAAAACCGATTCCAGAATGGTAAAATAGGTATAACGGATCTCAACATAGCAATGCAGGAAAAGGATGAAGCAAAAAGGGCATATATTTTATCTCTACGCAATTTCTGGAATGCATATTATACCCTTCGAAGACTCACACTATATGATTTTGAACGTTCTTCGCCCATTACATACTATGTGGAAGAGTGATTATGATACTCTAATATTTAAATAAGCCTTAATTATGCAGCGCTGGTATTTTATCGGGTTAGTATTTTTGGGCTTTTTTTGTATTGCTCATAATTCCTTTGCACAAAATCAACGTCCTCCCCTGCAAACTACGAATACGAAAAAAAAAGTAACTCCCAACCCAAAGCGCCAGGGCCCAAAAGGGAAAAAAATTCGATATATCATAAAAAACGACACCAAGGGGACATTGCATGGCAACCGTTGCTTTGAAAATGAAACCCTGAGCATGGGCTTTTTGTACATGGCTGTACCAAAGGGACAAGCGGCCAACAAAAATGAATTTGAAAGAAACCTGCATAATCTGGGGGTTAAAACAGCCCTTACTTTTAAGAATGGCCCTTTTTGGAAAATTAAGGAAAGGAAGGCCTATAAAAAATGCAGAGAAACCAGTGGTGATATTATTGGAATTTATCAAGCCTCTGATAATCAGATATTTTTATGAAAAGATTGGAAAATAACATATACAGGAAACGACATTATAGCGCTTTTTACTTCTTTTTTTTGCTGCTTTAACAAAATTTAATTTTTTTTGAAATAAACAAACTTTAATCCGCAATTGATCAAGGCTGTTTATGTGGGTTGAATTTGTTTATTGGCTATATTTTTAAATGTGTTAAGCATTAAATTGAAAATATGATTTCCATTACAACTATTGGTCACTTAATTTCGAGTAGTGCCACCAAATCTAAGACATATTCGTGTATACGTTTAATTGATGATCTGAATGAAGATTCCTTAAGGGGTCTTCAGGGTGGCGATGAGGTTTACGTGATTTTTTACCATCATCATCAAAGTCGCTTTGATCTTTGGGCTTATAATAATAAACTTGCAACAGAGGAGGCAAAAGGAATATTCTCTGAAAAAATTTATCCCCGCCCCAATAACCTTGAAGTTCTTACATGTACTGTAGAATCAGTTGAGCAAAATACACTATGGATCAATCGTCTCGATATTATGCCCGGTACGCCAGTTATCGATATTCAGAAGATTAATCAGTGAGGATATTACTTATAAAAGTATTTTTCAGCAATAGCCATAGTAAAAATATAAGCAATGCCCAATACAGATAAATCACATAATAGTCAACAGTGTCGCTAAAACGGTTTTCTTTGATTTCAGATTTTTCCAGCAAATCTATTTCATCAAAGATGGAATCCAGCCCTTCTCTATCTGTAGCCCTGTAGTATTTTCCCCGAGCAAGACCTGCTATTTCCCGTAAAGTTGATTCATCAAGATTATTATCGATATATCTTACCTGGCCGAACGGACCTCTGCCTATGGGAACCTTACCATCTTTTCCGATACCGATTGTATATACGGTAATGCCAAAGGCATCGGCTAGTTTGGCTGCGGTAACAGGATCAATATTTCCGGCGTTGTTATCTCCATCACTCAATAATATAATAACTTTAGACTTGGAGCCGCTATCCCGCATACGATTGATTGAAACCGCCAAAGCACTACCTATGGCAGTACCCCTGGCCTGTATTTTGCCAAAATCAATCTCGTCAATCATCGAAAAAAGCAATTTATAGTCGGTCGTGAGCGGTGCCAAAGAATATGCTTCACCTGAAAAAATTACCAAACCAATTCTATCCTGAAACCTGCCTTCTATAAACTCTTTGGCTACTTCCTTAGCTGCGACCAGACGATTTGGCTCAAAATCCATTAACTGCATAGATTCAGATATGTCAATGGTAATAACTATGTCAATGCCTTCAGTCCATTGCTCAACTTTTTCGGTGGTACTTTGCGGGCGTGCCAATGCCACGATCAACAGCGCCAAAAAAAAGAAAAACAATATATCGGGTATAAACCGAAAAATGCTGGTCCAATGACTTTTAACATCCTTTTCCGGTAATGCTATAATGAGTTTTTGGCTTGTTCTGTAGTGGATAAGCCAGCGTATAAAAAAGAGCAGGGGGATTGCAATGATCAGAAATAAAATGCTGTCATAGGCCCATGTAAATGACTTAAAAGTTTCAGGATAAAACCACCTGACGCTGTACCATTGTTTATATGCAGGAAGATTATCTGTCATGATCTAAAGAACTGAGTAAGCTTGTATATCTTTCTCTTGTAAAGCCAATTAATGTATTTATGATATTCTCCATTGTATCTCCATTATAGTGCCCGCTGTAAATGCTTTTGTCCAGTTCCCTTAAAGAATTTTTTAAATCATCTCCGGGATAGAGATTACAAATTTCACGAGTAGTCATTTTGGTATAGGGTTTATCATCGAGCTTTTCGAGATAGCCCTTCCAGATGCTGAGTAATTTTTCTGCGGAAGCACTGTTTTTATTTTCAAGCAATTCCTTTTTGTGATGCTCAAACATAAGGATGAATTTCTCAAAACCTTTCCTTATTTTCCATCTTTTGTAAGCAACGCGAATTTTTTTGCCAAAAAACAGGATCACAAGCAAGGTAATGAAAGCAAATATCCCCAAACCAATAAAGAAATATGGATGATTAAATTGTGCCGGGATTTTAAAAAATGTATTGTCGCTTAAAAAAACCGGTTCTTCCGGAAGTTCATCGATCATTTCAATCAAGAAAACCGAATCGGCTTTAGTAAAGACAGGGAGACTGTCTTTACCTTTCAATATATAGACAGGCAGACGAAGTTTTTGTACTGGTTCAATTTCATATGTAGCCAGGTAATATACAGCGCTGTCGAAACTCATCAGTGAATCAGACCGTGTTGTAAAGTATCTCCCTTTCAAAAATTCAAAAGGATAAAAATTGAAAGTGCTGTCTGGAAAAACCAGATCGACAGCTCTTGGGTAACTTACACTTAGCGAAAACACTACTTCTTCCCCGATTTTCGTACTGTCTTTGTTAAAAGAACCTTTTACGCTAAGTTCCTGTGCCTGTAGTAATCCTGCTGTCTGCAGGCACAACATTACCAAAGAAAACAAGGATATTATATTTGAATAAATTTTATACAATTTTTCTCGATTTATTTCTTACTTTAAACAATTTGATGAGTTTGGGCACATAATCATCATCGGTTGAAATATTCAGGTAACTGGCCTGGTTTTTCCGGCAAAAGTTTTCTAATTCGACTTGTTTACCTGAGAAATTGCTTTTTAACCGACTTCTGAAGATACTCGATGATGTATTAACCCACAATGTTTTACGGCTTTCTTTGTCAAACAAGGGGATAATACCCAATCCGGGCAGATTTGTTTCACGTTGATCGCTGATGTGAATAACTACCAGATCATGTTTGCGGGCGAGCGCCCTCAGGTTGGCTTCGTAACCAGTATCTATAAAATCTGAAATAAAAATAATTATGCTTCTGCGCTTAACCAGATTTAGGGTATACAATATAGCTCGGCTTATATCAGTTTTTAAAGATTGGGATTTTAAACGGATGAGCTCAGATATGAAATTATAGGCATGTTTATCTCCTTTACCGGGTTTGATGTATTTTTCTTTTTGGTCAGAAAAACAAATCAACCCTGTCTGACTGCCTTCTTTTACTGCTGATAAGCACAATACGCCACAGATTTCTCTGGCCACATCGATTTTTTGCTTACCCTCCGTACCAATTTCCTGCGAAGCACTTACATCGAGTACAAAAAAAACAGTTTGTTCTTTTTCTTCTTTATAGGTTTTCACAAAAGTTCCATGTCCTTTGGCTGAAACGCTCCAGTGAATAGATCTTACATCATCACCGTACTGATACTGTCGTACATCGTCAAACTCGATACCCGATCCCCTAAACACTGAGTGAAAATCACCCTGCATCTGAGACTTTATGGCCTTGCGTATCTGTATTTCGTAATTGCGTAACTTTTTGATGAGTTCTCGCATCGGCATGATTTTTAGCTTTAAAATTAGAACAATAATGAGTAATTTTCAGCCGTGAAAAAGCTTTTTTTACCTATTCTTTGTATTTGGCTCATATTCAGCTGCGGGGCCAAAGATAAACCACCTAAAGGGGTTTATCCAAAAGACAAAATGGCTTCTTACCTCAAAGACATCTATCTTATGGAGGCAAAAATAGAACTTATGTCAATCCCATTTGATTCGGCCCGCATTATTTTTTATGAATATGAAGATAAATTAAAGATTAAACATCAGATTGACGACTCGGTTTATAGAAAAAGCTTTAGGTACTACATCCAAAAGCCCAAGCATATGGCAGATATATATTCTTTGATTGCCGACAGCCTTGGGATAGAAGAGAGGCTCCTGAGCAAACCGGCCGACAAAGACAGATTGTAAGCTGCTATGTTATATCCCAGACACCTTGAAGAAAAATTAGGATTTAACGAAATACGCAATGCCATTAGACAGGCCTGTTGTGGCCCATCGGGAGAAGCTTGCGTGGAGCAAATGCAATTCTCTCCAAAATTGGCACAGGTAGAGCGCTTTTGCAGACAAACTGATGAATATGTTTATATGCTCAAAAGTGGCAGTGCCTTCTCCGTTCAGCCCTATAGGTCTATCGATGAGTATTTTGGGAGAATCAGGGTGGAGGGATTGTTTTTACAAAGTGAAGAGCTCCATGAAATTCGTCTGGTATTAAAAATGATTGCAGGGGCCGTATCATTTTTATCTGAGCATGATGAGACCTATCCGCTGCTTTTTGCCCTGGTTCAAAAAATTAATATTGATACACAGATCGTAAGGAATATAGATATATGTATCGATGACTCAGGCTTGCTAAAGGACAATGCATCACCACAGTTGGCTAAGATACGCCGCGACATTTATGCCTGTGAGCAGAAAGCCAGAAAACAACTAAACAGTATACTGGGCCAATCGCGCAAAAATGGTTATGTGCCCGACGATGCCGGCATCACCATTCGAGGTGGCCGCCTGGTAATACCACTGAAAGCTGAATACAAAAGAGTAGTTAAAGGGTTTGTACACGATGAGTCAGCATCTGGAAACCTGGTATACATTGAACCGGCTGAAGTACTCGATACCAATAATGAGATTCGTGAGCTCGAATATGAGCAAAGACGTGAAATCATTCGCATTCTTACCATGCTCACATCTCTTCTCCGGCCATATATAGAAGAAATTTCAGGGGCATATCAATTATTTGGAAAGTTGGATTTTATCAGGGCCAAAGCAAAAATAACCATTCAAATAGATGCCATTACTCCCGAAATTCGAAATGATAAAGGATTAGATTGGAAAAAAGCCAGACACCCACTCCTCGAACAATCTTTGCGCAAGCAGGGTAAAGACATAGTGCCTCTCGATATAAAACTTAACCATAAGCAAAAAATTCTCATTATTTCAGGCCCTAATGCAGGGGGAAAATCGGTCTGCCTGAAAACCGTAGGTTTGTTGCAGTATATGCTGCAATGTGGAATGCCAATACCAGTAATGGAAGGCTCCTGGAGTGGTATATTTACTGACATTTTTGTAGATATTGGAGACGAACAAAGTATCGAAAGTGATCTCAGTACCTACAGTTCCCACCTTATGAATATGCGGCAATTTGTTTTGCATTCAGGTAAAAATTCACTTTTTCTCATAGATGAATTTGGCACAGGTACCGATCCACAATTTGGTGGTGCCATTGCCGAAGCATTGCTTGAAAAACTTCATGAAAACAAAGCTTATGGACTTGTCACGACGCATTACAGTAATTTGAAAAAATTTGCCGACCAGACGCCCGGAATTTCAAACGGCCGAATGCGATTTGATGTGGCTATGTTAGAGCCTTTATATGAATTGGAAATGGGTAAACCGGGAAGCTCTTTTGCCCTGGAAATTGCAAGTAAAATAGGATTTCCCAGAGAGGTCTTGCAAAATGCCCGTAAAAAAGTCGGGGTTGATCAAATTCAACTGGATAAATTACTGAATGAACTGGAAAAAGAGAAACAAAAATTTGACAGGCAAAATGCAGAGATTGAAAAAACCAGCCAGGCCTTAAATGCACAGCTTGCGGAATACAAAAAATTGAAATCTATCCTTCACCAGGAAAAAAAGACCATAATTACAGAGGCAAAGCGACAGGCCAGTGAAATACTATCGCAAACCAATAAAAAGGTTGAAAATACCATTCGGGAAATCAAAGAAGCCCAGGCAGAAAAAGTGCGAACCCGACAGCTCAGAGAAAATCTTAAAAGAATGGAAAAAGAACTTCAACCTGTTGAAGAAGAAGAACTTCAGGTAGAAGATTTGCCTGAGTTGGAAGAAGGTGCCATAGAAAAAGGCTGTTTTGTTAGAATTAAAGGTCAGGAAAGCGTCGGAGAAGTATTGCGACTTAGCAAAAATCAGGCAGAAGTGGCTTTTGGTGGCATAAAAACCAATTTGAAAATCGACAGACTTGAAAGGGTTTCTCAAACCCAGGCAAGAAAATTTGGAAGACAACAAGGAACCAGGTTTATCGGAACCAACATCAATCTCAAAAAGGCAGAATTTAGTTCAGATCTCGATATAAGAGGAAGGCGTGCCGAAGAAGCCCTGGGTTTGATTACCCGCTTTATTGATGATGCGCTTTTATTTAGTATGCCAAACGTACGTATTATTCATGGTAAAGGAGATGGTATATTGAGACAAATGGTGAGAAATGAGTTAAGGTCTTATAAGGATATTGAAGGTATTGATGATGAACATGCCGACAGAGGAGGGGCTGGTATTTCAGTTATTACCTTTCGCAAATTGTAATATTTGAAAAGAAAGATATCGAGTGCAATGTGCTTTAATTGAGCAAATTTCAGAAAGGTGTAAGTCTGGACAATAAAAGATCATTAGATTTGCCGGAAAAATAAACAAGCCGTTTTACAATTTTTACATAAGAGAACATTTACCAGGATTTCAGAACTTTATAAATGCAATGAGGTCAAGTCGAAAAAAAACAACAAATATCAGACTGATTATTATTTTATTGATGATTGCCATTGCGGGCATTTATCTGATCCGGCCTTTTTCCCGGGAAAATGATGATTTATATGTCCCGAAGGCACCTGCTGAGGAACCTGTTTTTCAGCATGAGGGGAACCTGGCTTTTGTAAATGTGACAGGAGATACGCTTGCAGCCATTAAAATTGAAGTGGCTGCTGAAAATCGCAGAAGAATGCAGGGGCTTATGTACAGGTCTTCTATGCCTGAAGAACAAGGAATGTTGTTTGTATTTGATGAAGAAGAACCACAATCTTTCTGGATGAAAAACACTAAAATTTCACTTGACATCATGTTTGTAAACAGAAATCGTGAAATAGTTTCTATCGTTAAAGGCACCCGCCCATTTTCTGAAACCCCGGTACCTTCTGAAAAGCCTGCTATTTATGTCGTAGAGGTAATAGCCGGCTATACAGATAAATATGCCATCAGGGAAGGAGACAAAATCTTGTTTGAATTATTCTAAGACTTTCCAACTTTACCTGTACAGTGTCGTTTAATTGATAGATTGCCATGGGGTTATTATATTTGTATTCTGTATTTCAATCGGGAATTTATCCATAATGAGACACACAAAAAATCCAACTCAAATTCTTTCAGCTTACGGAATGCGTCATACCGGATGCAGGAGTCAGATTCTGGAGCAATTTATCTATCATGATTTTGCATTATCGCATAACTACATAGAAAGCCATATCGATTCGAAATACGACCGGGTTACCATATACAGAAACCTTAAGGCCTTTCTTGATAAAGGAGTAATACATAAGGTGCTCGATGATGAGGGGGGCATCAAATATGCTTTATGTAATGATGCTTGCACAGAACATGATCATCATCACAATCATGTGCATTTTAAATGTGAAAAATGTGGTAAGACCATCTGCATAGATAGCCTTAAAATACCTGAAATAAGCCTTCCGGCTAATTTTGAAGCGAAAGAGCTTAATTTGCTCATACAGGGAACCTGTGATGAATGTACATGATGCGGCTTATTTTGAATCCGAATCATTTACATGCCCGAAAAAATATAAAGTGTGGCTTGTAACGGTAAAATTAAAAGTTTCTTCTACTAACTCTTGTATCTGCTGAATTCTGGGATCACAAAACTCAAAAATCTGATCTGTATTAGTACAAATTACATGGTCATGTTGCCGATACCCATGAGATTTTTCGTACAACGATAAATTTTTACCAAACTGATGTTTTTTTACAAGTTCACATTCCAGCAATAAATCCAATGTATTGTAAACAGTTGCCCTGCTTACTCTGTAGTTTTTGTTTTTCATATTGATATACAGGGATTCCACATCAAAATGTCCTGTATTGCTGTAAATCTCTTCCAGAATGGCAAATCTTTCAGGAGTCTTTCTCAATTGTTTTTTTTCGAGATAGTCTGTAAACAACCTCTTGATCATTTCAAATTTCTCAGGATCCAGTCTAATTTCTTTTTGCAGGTTTTGCATGTTTATACCACCTTTGGGAATAAAATTAATTACATTTCAAGTAAGGCCAAACGTATTACCTATATATAAAGATACTTTATTTCAGACAACTTGTTTCGATTTTCGTTTATATTGTAAAAATCAAATCAATTATTTTTTAGCATTTTAAAAGACATATACAAAAGTATACAAATATTGAGAAAAATTGTAATACACTTAATTCGCGGAACGCTAATCGCCCTGGTTCGCTTTTATCAGTTGAGTATTTCTCCCTTGTTTCCTGCTTCATGCCGGTTTACGCCGACATGTTCGCAATTTATGATAGAAGCCATAAGAATATATGGTCCGTTTCATGGTTTTTGGATGGGTTTGAAAAGACTGAGCAAATGTCATCCATGGGGAAGCAGCGGTTATGATCCTGTACCACACCTGCCGAATAAGACCAATGAAAATTGCTGTGAGAAACCATAATAGCGAAATTGATGAATTTACTTGATGCAAAAATACCTGTCACCGTAATTACCGGCTTTTTGGGAGCCGGAAAAACCACTTTTATCAATCAACTGATTAAAAAATATCCTGATAAGCGATTTGCCATCATTGAAAATGAATTTGGGGAAATAAATATAGACCAGGAGCTTGTAATTGATGCAGCGGAGGGTATTTTTGAACTTTCCAACGGGTGTATATGCTGTACACTCAATCAGGATCTTATCGAATTGTTACATCGCCTGGAAGACCCTAAATATAATTTTAATCATATACTGATAGAAACTACTGGCATTGCCGAACCTGATGGTATAGCTTCTGTTTTTTTGAACCTTGAAGGGCGATCGAAATACTTTCTCGATGGTACTGTTTGTCTGATTGATGCAGTGCATGCACTCAAAACATTAAATGAAAATCAAACAGCCAGAAAGCAAGTTTCTTTTGCAGATCTCATTTTGATAAATAAGACAGATGCAGCCGATCAGAATGAAGAAAAATATCTGCTTTCTGAATTGCGTAAGTACAATCATGGAGCCAGAACTGCTAATGTTGCCTTCGCAGATTTTGGAAGCATCGACATTCTTGACATTGGCGCCTATGATCCTGATCGAGTGGGATTTACCTTGGGTTCTGCAATAAATTACAGACAAAAGCCTTCGCACTTTATGTTAAAGGAATCTGACATCGAGGCACATAGTTTCGTGCTGGATCAGGCACTCGATCCCCATAAATTTGAACATTGGGCCAGCGTTGTATTGCATTTGTACAATGCTCAGATTTACAGGATCAAAGGCATTTTGTGGCTGGAAGGTGAAGAGAGAAAAGTAATCTTTCAATCGGTTAGAAACTCCACCAAAATTGATATTGGAGAAAAGTGGCATAGCAGCGAAAACAAAGCCACGCGACTGGTATGCATTGTAAAAAATGTCGAGCGAAAATCTTTGGAAAAAGGGCTAAAGCAATGTGTGTATTTGCCTAAAATTCAATCAAATAATATTTTGTCAAGGAAGTGAATTTAATTAATATTGATTATGAAAATATTTTGTTGTTAGATAAAAAAAGTGCTAAACTTTAATTTGATCAAAGTAAAGTTTATACATTATTATGATTTTTTAATGAAAATGTCATGAGTAAACATAAAGTCAGTTTTGATATTATTTTAAAAATTGATTTAATTTGGTAGAAAATTAAAGACATCAATGCACTTTATTTATAAACCTTTTAAACTATCTCTTGTATGAGCGCAAATTCTAGTGAAAAAATTGAAAAAGCATGTGTAGATGCTCTGGAAAAAATCAAAAAATTTGACAATCCTGATTTAAAGGATATTGAATCAAAGCTTGAATGGGTTATCGGAAGCTACAGATTTGACCATAATCCCTCAGGTTTATTTGAGATTGGTTCAAAAGCACTGGAAATTCTCCTGCAAATTAAAAGTGAGAAGCCCAGGTTGGTGCCTAAAAAACTCATTGAAGATCTTGAAAAGGCCCTGGCAGCAGAATCTTAAATGTTTTAACCTTTTGTTTATATTCTGATAACAGAATAACTATTAATTCAGGTATATTGAACATAATGCTCCCATTTGAGCAATAATTGCTCGAGGTCTTCTGGTAAAGGTGCTTCAAAATACATTTTCATTTTAGAAACAGGATGTATAAAACCCAGAGAACCTGCATGTAGGGCTTGTCTGGGAGCGATTTTAAAGCAATTATCGACGAATGATTTGTATTTGCTGAAAGAAGTGCCTTTTAATATTTTATCGCCACCATAGGTCGCATCATTAAACAATGGGTGACCTATATATTTCATATGGGCTCTGATCTGGTGTGTTCTTCCTGTCTCAAGTTTACATTGAATCCAGGAGACATATCTGAGTTCTTTCAGGGTCCGGTAATGCGTAATGGCATGTTTTCCAAAACTGCCATCAGGAAAGGCAGCTGTTACTTTACGATCCTTCAGGCTTCGACCCAGGTGTACATCAATGGTTCCATCTGGAGGTTCGGGTATTCCCCAAACAAGCGCAAAATAGGTGCGGTCTATGCTATGGTCAAAGAATTGTTTGGCCAGGCCAGACATTGCTTTATCTGTCTTGGCAATAACCAGTAATCCGGAGGTATCTTTATCAATTCTGTGTACCAAACCGGGTCTGCCTTCATTGCCCTTCATTTCGGGCAGAGTATTGAAATGGTAAACCAATGCGTTTACAAGTGTACCACTCCAGTTGTTATAAGCCGGATGAACTACCATTCCCGCTGGTTTATTTACAACAAGCAAATGTTCATCTTCATACACAATGTTGAGCGGAATATTTTCAGGAACTACTTCTGTAACCCTGGGTGGCTCGGGTAATGCAATAAGGATATCATCACCGGGTTTTATTTTGTAGTTGGCCTTTACAAGGGTTTCATTAACTTTTACAAATCCATTTTTTATGGCTTCCTGTACCTTGTTCCTTGAAACACTGGAAAGCCTGGCCATTAAAAATTTATCAATCCGCAACGCTTGCTGCCCACCATCCACTTTAATACGGTAATGCTCAAATAGTTCATCACCTTCAAAGTCTTCATTTTTATTTTCCAGATCCTCTTGCATTTTGCAAAGATAAAAATCATTCTGCATCTTTAATCTTTTAGTGACGAAATGGCAGTAGATCTGAACTATTTAAATTTTTATTTCAGTACTCATAGCAAGCCGGAAGTACAAGTAATAAATATTCCGGAGATCAAAGAGAAGGGGGTAAGCTGGCTTGTGCTACGAGACGATCTTAACGACATTTTGATGTCTGGTAATAAAAGACGCAAATTGAAATACAACCTGCTTGAGGCTGCCGGCAAAAATTTTGACACATTACTCACTTTTGGAGGAGCGTACTCTAACCATATTTATGCAGTGGCTGCAGCCGCCAGACACTTTGGGTTTAAATCGGTTGGAATTATCAGAGGAGAAATCCTCGATCCCCTCAACCCCACTTTACATTTTGCTAAGGAATCGGGTATGCACTTATTATCCCTCACGAGAAAGGATTATAATAATCGTAATTCTGCCATATTAATTGATGAGTGGGCGGAGAAGTTTGGCCCATTTTATATGATTCCAGATGGAGGTACAAATTTGGCTGCATTACAAGGTACATCAGAACTGGCTCAATGCATTGATGAAAATGTCGATTATATTACCTGTTGTTGTGGCACCGGAGGAACCCTCTCCGGACTTATTAGCGGATTAAATGGTCGGGCAAAAATATTGGGCTTTCCGGTATTAAAAGGAGGGGATTTTTTAAAAGGTATAATTTTTGACCTGCTTGGGAATTATCAGAAAAATGTGCCTGAAAACTGGCAATTGATTTCAGATTACCATTTCGGTGGTTATGCCAGGTACAGACCTGAACTTATCAGGTTTATGAACGATTTCTACAGACAGACATCCATTCCGACTGACCCTGTATATACGGGAAAAATGTTTTACGGTGTTTATCAAATGATCCTCTCGGGCTATTTTAAAAAAGGTAGCCGGGTTTTAAGCATACACAGCGGTGGCTTGCAAGGTCTTGATGGTTTTAAACAACGTCATGGCAGACTCCTGGAATATTAATCGACCATCTACAAAGAGAAATCATCTGCAATTATTTCATCTGCAATTTTCGCTGAAGATAAACATAAAGGAATGCCACCACCCGGGTGTACACTTCCTCCGCAAAAATAAAGTCCTTTAATTTTTTTTGAATAATTTGAATGCCTTAGAAAAGCAGCGTATTTATTATTGGAGCTGTTACCATATAAAGCACCTTGGGCTGAGGACGTCCTGGATTCAATTGTACGGGGTTCCAGTATTTCTTCACAGACAATCATAGGCTCAATATTTTTTCCTAGCATTCTGCTTATTTTTTTAATGATATTTGCCCGTGCCTCTGCTATCAGCCTGTCCCAATCCTGCCCGGTATTATTGGGCGTATTTATCATGGTAAACCAGTTTTCACAGCCTTCAGGCGCATCTTCCTGAACATACTTTGAGGTGATGTTAATATATACCGTCGGATCGTGATATAAGCTTTTTTCATCGAAAATGTACCTGAATTCTTCGGGATAACTGGCTGAGAAAAATATGTTGTGCAAATCCAATTCGGGAAACTGGTTTTTAATGCCCCAGTAAAAAATTAATGCCGAGCTTGATTTAGGTTGATTTAATAATTTTTCCGGAGGTTTTTGATCTTTGAGCAGTTTTCGGTAGGTATTCACTACATCCATATTGCTCACAGTAATATCGAAATAATGATTTTTTCCTCCGGCTACAAAACCCCGGGCCTCGCCCTTTTCATGAATAATACTTTCAACCGGACTCGAAAAATGAAACTTAACTCCCAGGGAGCATGCCAGATCATACATCGATTGAGTAATGGTATGCATACCCCCCTTTGGAATAAATGCGCCTATATTAAATTCCAGGTGTGGAATAATACTCATGGTAGCCGGTGTTTTGTAAGGGTCGGAACCATTGTATGTGGCATATCGGTTAAACATTTGTACCAGTCTTGGATCTTTGAATTGCGCTTTGTTTGCCTGATCGAGGGTGCGGAAAAAGTCGAGCCTTGGCATTCGGGCGTAAGCTTTAAAAGCAGTGTTATTAAAAAAGGTACCCGCTTTATGAATGGATCGGTACATGAATAAGTCTGCCAGTGTATCGTATAGAAAGGCACTTTTTTTGAGCGATTTCAAAACTGTTTGGGCATTCTCTCCGGTTTTTTCTTCAACTTCGGCTGCAAACCGGTTCGTGTCTGACCATGCACTTAAACGCAGTCCATCTTCGTAGAAATAATTACAGTTTACTTCGAGTTTTTCATATTGAAAATGCTCTTCAGGTTTTTTCCCGGCAACTCTGAATAAATCGTCAACCAGACCAGGTAAGGTAAACAATGAGGGCCCGGCGTCAAAACGAAAACCATCGATTTCAAACTGACTAAGTTTACCGCCGGGGTAAGAATTGGCTTCAAAAACTTCTACTTGTAAACCCCTGGATGCGAGCCTGATCGAAGTAGCAAGCCCTGCCACACCCGATCCTATAATTCCTGCTTTTGTTGTCATGCTTACATAAAAATCTCACCTGTCTTTAATCCCAGACCAGGTATTTGTTTAATTAACAAAAATCAGCTGGTATTGTGCGAGATCAAGACAGAAATTATTTTTAAGACACATGTAAAGCCTTAATTAGAGTGCGCTGAAAATCGCCTGTCCTGTAGTTTTATTTTATATTAATATCCTGAAAATACATTACTGGGGCAAATTTTTTCAGCAAACTATTTAGCGCTTAGCTCCAATCCACCTCTTCCACCTCAGATCTATGTAAGCAATTACAGGCTATTGGCCTTCCTTAATCCATGCTTCATTTAAGGCCGCATAAACAATGCATTTGCGGTTATCCTCCTGAAAATAGCTGTACGATACATGCAATACTCCATTTTTACCGACAACTATAGCCGGATAATGTGAGCGGTTATTAGGATCATCAGCTATACTTCTATTCCATGGCCAGGTTTTTCCGTCATCTTCTGAGAGTGAAAGGGTAAGACGGTTTCGTCCTGATTCGGTATCGTTATTGATCAGCACCCAATTTCCATTTTCGAGGGTAACAATATCGCAGGAGGTACCGGAGTTATGAAGCTCCGAATCCTGAACTAATGACCAGGTTTTACCCTCATCCTCAGACCTGCTCATATGTAATCTTTTTGGCGGAAAGCCATTGTCTCGCATATAAGCTACCAGAGAGCCGTCACGGTGTCTTGCAATAGCGGGCTGAATATTGCCCCCACCGATCAGGGGAGTACTAAAAGACCAGTTATTACCCCAATCATCGGTAATCGCCATTAGAGATATGCTAAACCCATCTGAATACAGTGGGATAATCATTCTGCCTTCTTCACTGATATATGGTTTATTGCGCGTTTGCCAACCCATCCGTCTAAAGTATGGATATCCCATTTCAGAGGCATCGGCAGATCCATCCAGTGCCTGAACCCGACCTGCACGCATCATATCTTTACCTTCGGCTTTATCCCTGATGTGTTGTGCGTGCTTTTCCCATCTTTCCAGGTATTCACCTGATCCGGGGAGGTTTTTTACATAATCGGTATATTGATCAAGCTGTTCATGCACAGAGGCAACAAAAGGATCATCGGCCTGAATCCCCCTTTCAGTTTTTCCACCCGGCTTAACGAGCAAAACATCCTGCCAGGTCCAGGTAGGCGCTCCTTCTGTATTCTCATAATCATCACTTATTAGATATTTTATAAGTGAAGTTTCCCATTGATTGGCAATGATGGTGATCCACATTAACCAGAGACGGTTTTTACCATCGAGAAAGAGAACGGGATTACAGTCTGGAAATTCCTTGACATCTGCCATTAAGAATGGTTCTGACCAGTTATTGGATCCTTTTTTCTTTCGCGCTCCTAACACCCGCACATCATCAGCCCATCTTTCCCCACTGCCCTGAAACCATGCGACGAGCACATCTCCATTAGGTAACTCTGCCAGGGTGGAACCATGTGCATGTTCATCCTGTACAGGAAAAATAAATTCTTTCTGCAAAAAAGGCCCTTTTAGTTCCCCGGAAACTTCTTTTTCGACTTGTTTTGAACAGGACAGCAAAAAGAACATGCAAACAACACCACTAAGTTTTATAAAATTTACGTTCATTTTTATAGAGTAAGAATAAGGACTAAGATTAATTAAAGGGAGCTCACATAGGCTGTTGCTTTCCCGTATTTTTAAATGTAATACTTAAAACTTAAATTGAAGGGCTATAATCATAGTAAATTAAGCTTGTTTTTGCGTATTATACTATAACAGGAAATTGCCGGAGGGACCGGGTCACTATCCTGAGCATTATCATAAACCTTTTTTATTACAGAGACATGATTTTATCTGAACCTCAACAAAGCCGTACAATACCATGGCCTGCTTTGTTTTTTCTAATTGTAACATTACCTTTTTCGTGTACAAATGTGGAAGAAAAGAAAAAGCCTCAGGAGCTGATACTGGCTGCTGAATTTATTTATGAAGAAGCACCATTTCCCAGCTGTCATGCCTCAACCATAGAAGAGACGCCAAAAGGATTGGTCGCCGCATGGTTTGGTGGTACACATGAAAAACATGATGATGTTGAAATTTGGGTGAGTCGCAAGGTGTCGGGCAGCTGGACAGCTCCAGTCTCGGTAGCTGATGGGGTGGAAAGCGCAGAAAAAAGATATCCATGCTGGAACCCGGTTTTATATCAGGTTCCCGGAGGTGATCTGATGCTGTTTTACAAAGTTGGCCCAACTCCAAGTACATGGTGGGGTATGGTTAAAACTTCAAAAGATCATGGAGTTACCTGGTCTGATGCACAGCAACTACCAGACGGCATTCTTGGGCCCATAAAAAATAAACCTGAGCTAATAGATGGCAAAAAACTTATAAGCCCGAGCAGTACAGAACATGATGGATGGAGGGTTCATTTTGAAATATCTGAAGACTTCGGAAAAACATGGAGGTTGGTTGGCCCGATTGATGATGATCAGAAATTTGGCATTATTCAACCTAGTATATTAAAGTATAACGATGGCAGATTGCAAATGCTGGCAAGGAGCAGGGAAAATTATGTGATCAGCAGTTGGTCAAAAGATAAAGGGGAAACATGGAGTCCTCCAGAACCTACCTTCCTGCCTAATCCCAATTCAGGTACAGATGCGGTTACCCTGCAAAACGGCCTGCAACTCATCGTATATAATCATTCCTACAAAAGAGCCGATCGATGGGGAGGTAAACGCACACCACTGAGTGTGGCGCTTTCTCTTGACGGAAGGGTCTGGGAGACCATACTGCATCTTGAAGAAGAACCGGGTGAGTTTTCGTATCCCGCTGTTATTCAGGGAGAAGATGGCACAGTACACATAACCTATACCTGGAACAGAGAGAAAATCAAGTATGTGGCCTTAAATCCAGAACAACTAGACCCCAAACTTGTAACAGGAATTGAAATTCCCGAGGACAGGGTGAAACACCTGAAGGTCTATTATGAAAAGGGGCGCTTTGGAGGATGGCCTGCCAACCACGGCATTTGGTCATGGGACAATGAAATATTGGTGGGCTTTTGCGCAGCACATTTTATGGACCAGGGTGGTTTTCATGCCGTAGATCCATCTAAGCCAGAGCAACATTTACTGGCACGAAGCATGGATGGTGGTGACACCTGGGCACTTGAATTTCCTGAAAAACAAAAAGCGCTCTTACCCAGAGGAGCAATGCTTTTTGGAACCACACTACCAGACGTGGAATACCCCCCGATTACCGAATTACAGGAACCTATTAATTTTACCCACCCAGACCTTGCACTGACCTTTAGAATGGAAGATCATCGAGGGACAGGTTCCTCCAGGTTTTATTATTCCTATGACAGGGGTCATAACTGGAAAGGGCCCTATGCATTACCATTGTTTGATACACCTGGTATTGCCGCCCGGACCGATTATATCGTAGAAAGTGAAAATAAACTATTGGTAATTCTTACTGCTGGCAAATCAAATGGTGAAGAAGGCAGGACGCTTATTGTAAAAACCGAAGATGGCGGTCTGACCTGGGAATTTGTTTCGTGGATTGGGGATGAACCATCTGATGAAGGATTCAGAATCATGCCATCCAGTGTAAAACTTTCTAATGGCGAGATTCTCACCACCGTTCGCCGTCGTGAAGGCCCGCGCAGGTGGATTAAAGCATGGCTCTCAAAAGATCAGGGAGAAAGCTGGGAGGTGCTGAGCAATGTGGCTACTGACGTTGGTGTAGGTAATCCACCCAGTCTTGTGAAACTGAAGGATGGGCGACTGGCTGTCACCTATGCCCGCAGAGAAGCCCCATTTGGTATGCGGGCTCGTATAAGCAATGACAACGGCCGTACCTGGAGCTACCCTATCATTCTCAGAACCGATGGTGGTAATCATGATATAGGTTACCCTGTTTCCGTACAGCGTCAGGATGGAAAAGTAGTGACCATTTACTATTACTGGGATGAAAAAACCGGATCGGAAAGATATATAGCTGCAACGATTTGGGATCCTGATGTAATCGAGTAATGAATAGTAATTTGTAATAATATTCAAAAAGGCTGTTTTTTTAACATGACAGCCTTTTTTTATATATTTGATATTCAACCGGAATCTTATACACTTACCATGAAAAAGTATGCTTTACCGGAATTTGTCGTTGATCACTTTTCTGATCTGGATTTATCTGCTCATTATACCTATGCCCAATATTTAAAGTGGAAGTTTGAAGAAAGGGTAGAGCTCATTAAGGGTAAGGTTTTTTCTATGAGTCTAGCACCTTCACGCATGCACCAAAAGATTTCTCAATCTATAAATCATTATTTTTTGAACTTTTTGCTTGGCAAAACCTGTGAAGTGTATACCGCACCCTTTGATGTGCGACTTCCAGACAAAGGACCATTGGATGAAGATATTGTTACAGTAGTTCAACCTGATTTATGTGTTATATGTGACCTATCTAAACTCGATGAGAAGGGCTGTCTCGGAGCTCCTGATATTGTAGTGGAAATACTTTCAGCCGGAAACAACCGAAAAGAACTAAAAGACAAATACGAATTGTACGAATCTGCCGGTATAAGGGAGTATTGGATTGTGTCGCCAGAAAATAAAAGCTTATTGCAATATATACGCAACCGGGAAGATAAATTTGAGGGATTGCGGATTAAAACGGTAGGTGATGTGGTAAATACCGATGTGCTACCCCGATTTTCTTTGAATTTAAGCAAAATTTTTTCTGAATAGTGGCTTTTACAGTGCTACTATATCTCAGGGAAACGTAAGGGCCAGTGAAGTAATAAGAAATGTATTTCCTCTGACCAATTCCGAATTTCTTGCATATAGAGGAGTGCCATTTTGCAGGTGCCTCGCTTCAATGCGAAACAAAACATTATTATTGATTTTTCTATCAAGGTTAAAGGAAATACCACATGTTTTAAATCCTGAAGGGGAATTACGATCAATTACAATCCCATTGACATCCTGAAAGTATTCTCCTCTAAGCGCCATTGCCCAACGTTCATTCATTTTCATTAAGGCTTTTCCGCTACGCTAATGGTTTTTCTGCGCTGAAAGACTTCCAGCATCCGCACATTGGATCCCGACCGGATATCATCTTCTTTAAGGGTCGTCATAAATATTTGTTGCCTGCCTTTTCTGTCGAAGTCATAGGTAATGTATATGACGCCATCGGTAGTTTGTTGGGCATCAGGGTAGGAAATGCCGGGCCTTTCATCCAGCAGTAAACCTTCGGTCCAGTTGTGGCCATCATCATCAGAGATAAAAGCAAACAAATGGCTGCGACCGGTTTTCATTTCTACAGGACCGTGTTTGATGAGCAGCAGATTTCCCGAATGAAGTCTGTAAATAAAAAACCTGGCAGATGTATGTTGAATCGATGATGGCGTAACCATTGACCATGTTTTACCTCTGTCAAAGGAAAAGCTTTGGCCTATTCCGTAATTGGTTCGAATAAGCATCCATAGTGAGCGGTCTTTTTTTTCAACAATCATATGTTCATCATATCCGCGTACTTCACGAGGTACCGTTGCTCCTCCGCGTACATTCCAGCTTTTCCCTTCATCTTCTGAGACCAACATTTGAGCATTTTTTTCAGTGTATTGCCAAAGTGATGAAGGCAGTACCCATTCGCCTGTTGACAATACCATAGGTTTGCACATCATTACTCCGTCGCAAAGGCGGCGAGGGTCTTGCCATATCGGGATTTCTGCATCAGGGGCTTCGGTCATAATACTCCATACACCAGCTCTTGTTCCCTTTTCAATAGAATTCCAGGTTCTTCCTTCAAATCTGGCCTGTGCCCAGAAGACCCATAATCTTCCTTTGGGGTCAATCCAAATTTCAGGGTCGTAAGCCCTTACAATTTCATGCCTGGGGTCAATGGCCAATACTTCTTCCCAGTTTTGTCCCTGATCTTTACTTTTTGACAATACCACATAATTATTTTGATCTTCGTCAGGCGTCTGGCCCGTGTACCATACAGCCCATATAGTGCCTGATTTACTTACAGCAATACTTGATATGCCAGAAAATTGTCTTTTTTCTTTTTTGTATTTATCGATTTGACTGTGATTGAAAATAACATTTGGGGCTTCGAGGTATTGATTTTCAGACTGGGCCCTTGAAGATTGGTGGAGTAAAAGACTAAAAAGAAAAACAAATACAATAATTCGCTTCATAAATTGAGATTTTGTGGCAGGGCATCCATGAAACTGCCTTAATATGATTTACTATATACGATGGTAATACGTTTTAAACAGTCGAATCTACCATGGATTCCATGATTTTTTTCAAGATGGTATAAAAACGAAATACTTCCTCAAAGGTATTGTAAAGTGGTACAGGCGCTACTCTGATTACATTAGGTTCACGCCAGTCACATATGACACCTTCTTCAGAAATTGCATCAAATATTTTTTTTCCATTTTTTTCAAAGAAAAGAGAAAGTTGAGCTCCTCTCTCTGCTGGATTTGGGGGGGTTATTATAGTAACATTGGGCAGATCGTAAAGTAAAAATTCGAGGAAGCTTGTCAGTTTTTTACTTTTCTCAAATATTTGATCGAGTTTCAGGTCGTGAAATATTTCCAGTGCGCTGATATGGGCAGTCAGGGAAAGGATATCAGGATTGCTCATTTGCCAACCTGGGGCTCCAGGCTCTGAAATAAATTTCCGTTCCATCAGAAACCGGCGCTGCTCATCATGTCCCCACCAGCCGTTCAGTCTTCTTAGTGATGAATTGTCAAAATGTTTTTCGTGTACATATATACCTGAAATGGCCCCTGGGCCGGCATTTAGATATTTATAAGTACACCAGGTGGCAAAGTCGATGTTCCAATCGTGTAATTGTAAAGGAACATTTCCAATTGCATGTGCGAGATCTAATCCAAATAGAGCTCCTGCACGATGACAGGATTTACTTATGCTCCTTAAATTGAAATATTGACCGGTATAGTACTGAACGCCACTCAAAAACACCAAAGCCAGGTTTTGCCTGTTTTCTTCGATACTTTGGATGATATCTTCGGTTCTAAGTGTAAATTCTCCTTCTCTGGGCGCTAATTCGATCAATGCATCTTCTGTATTAAGTCCATGAAATGCGATTTGACTATCAAGGGCATATATATCAGAGGAGAAGGCTCCTTTTTCAATGATAATTTTGTAGCGCCCAGGTTGTGGTTTGTAAAAAGCCAGAAGTAATAGATGAATATTTACTGTAAGGCTATTCATCGGGTATACTTCCAATGGTTTTGCACCGCAGAGACGGGAAAGGGCAGGTACAGCTTTTTTAAAGAGATTGACCCAATCTGATGAACTATGAAAATGACCATCTACCCCCATATAACCCCAGGTATTAAGTATTTTTTCAATTTCTGACTTTGTTTTTTTGGGTTGAAGACCGAGGGAATTACCACAAAAATAAATGTTATTAGGTTTGATAAAGAGGTTTTTACAATCTTTCAAAGGGTCTTCCTGGTCGCACTTTAGCGCATAATCGAAGGAATTAATATGAATCATGGTATTAGGCAATTATAGCTGGCAATTTAAATTGAAAAATGAAAAATAAACAGTACAAGTTTGCATAAACAGAATTATAAAGAAAGCCGCCTCATTTGAGGCGGCCTCCCGCAATGTACCGAAGTTTTATCACATCAGTTGAGTTGAAATAAAATCGGCAGCACCATTCGCACCCTTACCGGTCTTCCCCTCTGACGACCCGGCTCCCATTTAGGAGCACCCTGCACTACGCGCACGGCTTCTTCATCACATCCGCCGCCTATACCTCTTACAACTTGAACATCAGTGAGCGAACCATCTCTTTCAACAACGAACTGTACAAATACCCTGCCTTCGATGCCCTGTCGGGCAGCTCTGGTTGGATATCTAAGGTGTTCACCAATGTACTTATAAAAGGTTGACATACCGCCCACCGGCACTGGTTGCTGCTCAACTATGGTGAAAATCTCTTCGGCTACTTCCTCAACAGGCGCCTGACCGGTAAAGTCAGAAAAAATTACCTGCTCAACACGTGTGTTCTGGGTCATTTCAATATCCAAAGTCACTTCAATTGTTTCAATGATTTCCTCATCAGATACTTCCCGAATCTGGTCGGCGGTAATCATCGGCGGTGGGGGTGGTGGTTGCTCAGTAATCGGAACTTCAAACAACAACTCAGATGTTACATGACCAGTTGAAATATCCACTGTAGATATATTGTCTCGCATTTTTAATTCAAATACTGCAATGATAATAAGCATGCTCAATACAAAACCGAGACTGACAAATAACAAATGCCAGGTTTGATAAGCCTTTAAACGATCTGCTTTAGCTTTAATGAAACCGGAAACCATTCCTGATGTGAGTATCATTCTTTCCCGGTGTAAAATGTGCGCCTTCTCAGGATTTTCAGCAAGGAGATGTGAACCTCCCTTTTTAAGGAGTTTTCTTTCTTTGTCTTGCGCTATCCTGCTTTTTTTATCTATGGTTTTCATTTCTTGCAGGATTTATATTTAAACAATCCGGCTGCTGCCGTGAGCCGTAAAAAATCTTATGCACAAAACGATTTTTTCAAATCATTAATTCTCTATTGAAATATCAATAAAGAATACCAGTGTTCTTTATTATATATTACGATTTTTCAAAGGGTTGGTTGAAAATCAAATTATGTCGAATTGTAAGATAAAAGTTGAGAAAGATGTTTTTTTGACAGGCTAAAAATCTTGTTTTTACAAGCAGTTTAAAAAATGTGGCTAAATTAACCAGATTAGAAGTTTTTTAATGTCAGTAGGGGGCCGGAGAGTTTAACCCTATTTAATCTGTTTAATATTTTTGTGTAAAAAAAAACCTGCGATCGCAGGTTTTTTTATTTTATTTTTTTATCCAAGTTTGAATGTGATCGGAAGAATCATTCTTACTTTAACGGGTCGCCCTCTCTGCTTACCTGGTTTCCATTTTGGAGCGCCTTCAATCACACGTACGGCTTCTTCATCGCAACCGGCACCGATTCCCTTGATAGCTTGCACTTCTGTGAGTGTACCATCTCTTTCCACAACAAACTGAACGAATACTTTGCCTTCAATACCCATCCTTCTTGCCTGTGCAGGATACTTAATATTTTTGTTTACATATTGATAGAAGGCAGCCATTCCTCCTTCCGGCTCGGGCTGGTCTTCAACAATGGTAAAGATTTCATCAGCCACTTCTTCTTCAGGGGCTGTATCAAAAACCACATCTTCTATCACCGTCTGTTGAGTCATTTCCACGTCGAGATTAACTTCAATTTCATCTTCGATGTCCTGATCATCAGGTACTTCGATAATCTCTGGTTGCTGCACCTTTGGCGGTGGTGGAGGCGGTTGCTCAGTTTGCGGGATGTCCATCAGGTCTTCAAAATTGTCGTTAACCATACCTAAGTCGACTGTACTGGAATCATTATAAAACTTCCATTCAAAGGCAGTGATGATAATCAGCAGACTTAGTACCATTCCAATGTTTAAAAACAATCCTGATTTTTTTGTCAGGTCTGCTTTTGGATACTTTTTTACTTCCATAATCTATCTCCCAATTTTGATTTGATTCAAGAATAATTTATGCGCACTCTCACAAAGAAACAAAATAATCATGTATTATTCTAAACGAAAATAAATTAATTATTTGTATATAATAAAAAAAACAAAAAATCCTATAAAAGCTCCAAGGGCATCAAAAGCTATATCAGCCCACTCAAAACTCCGATCTTTACTTAAAAATTGCAATATTTCTATGGCTATACCTAAAAATATGGCAATAATCAGTGCATAGCGTGTGGAGTGTCGTTTTAAAGACATAAAGGCATTTTGTTTGCTAAATCCGATGATCATTACAAATGTAAGAACTGCAAAAATACCCGTATGTATTGTTTTATCGATACTCGCCACGCCCCCAGCTTCCGGGAGTTCGCTTCCTGGCAGGAGGGTGGCCAACAGAATAAATAGCAACCATATAAAGGTTAATACGTTATGTCGCCAGAACATTTTATTGTCCTGTCACTTCCTTATAGGCTTCAACAGAAAGCAAGTTTTCAATTTCTTTGACATTATCAATATTTACCTTGATCATCCACCCTTTTTCATATGGGTCTGAATTGATAATTTCAGGTTGGCCTTCAAGTTCTTCATTAACTTCTATAATTTCCCCACTTAAGGGCATAAATAAATCTGAAACGGTTTTTACGGCTTCAACGGTTCCAAAAACATCCCCTGCACCCAGGGTTTCACCCAGGGTTTCTATTTCCACAAATACTATATCGCCCAATTCTCCCTGTGCAAAATCTGTAATACCAATTGTTGCTACATTTCCTTCAACCCTTATCCATTCATGGTCTTTGGTGTACTTTAAATTATCTGGTAAAGTCATATCTAATCCTTTTTTCAAAAATACATTGCTTTTGGTTAATCAAAAATAAAGAATTAAAAAATTACACATTTTGTGCAATGGCATATTAATCTGCGAGGCTAAAGCGCAACTGAGCGCCAAAAGCTGTAGTGGCTCTCGGGAATGAGCTGGTAATAAATGGGGTATTCACATTGCGGTCGAAGTAAATGTTTACGTTTAATCGCTGACTTACCACATAACTTATCTGGGGTCTGAGTTGAAAATTGATATTGCCATTGGTTACGGTAGCATCGTCATCTATTTTTCTTTGAACGGTTTTGGTATCGCGAATCATAAAGTTAAACTTAAAGGTAATATCATTTTCGAGGGTGATAACGCGACCCTGCGTCCGAAATGGAAGACGCATTTTTGCTTTGGTATATCCAATATCTACAGATACATCATTACTTGTAAGCTCAGTAACCTGAGCATTGGAAATATTAAGCGCCATTTCTCTTCGGACTTTGTATTCAGCCCTGGTAGTAAGTGCTTTTTTGGTTCGGAAATTGATGCCAATCAGGGGATTAAATTCTTCTTGTAACACCACCTGCCCAAACAGAAAAATTGGTATAAGTTCACCTTGTTCATTTAAAATTGAAGACTGTGGGAAATTTATCAAATTATTATTGAGTTCCAGTCCCTGATTATATTCCAGCGAATTATTGAAATTGGTAATTTGGAATGATGACCTATACCCATGTGTAAGGTTAAATTGCGCAAAAATATCCTGAAAACCCGGAAGTTTGTTGAGTCCTGCATAATCGGCCCGCCAGCCGGGTATGGGTATCCTGGGAAAAGGAGAAATATTGGCAGTTTGGGCATCTCTTCCTGCATATGCATTGATAAATGCCGGTACCAGTACATCCTGTGACCTTTCAGAATACTCCCCGAATCCATTTTCGGCATCAAGCCGGTTTTTGATGATGGTAAGGTTTTGTTCAAACTGATTAAAAGTTGAAGAATTATCTTCACTGTTTCTTCGCAATGAAGTGCGTATCATACTAAATGTAATGTTATAGGTGCCCGTTCTGGAGGGGCTCAGGCCTACATATTGAGCCCCTTCGGGCAATCGGTCTACCCTGAAAAGTTCTTCATAATTGCCCATAGCGCTTTTTCTTGCGTCTAATTGAATTTTCAGATCGTTAAATGGTTCAATAGATGCCCTCAACGTGAGGTCATATTGCCGCATTTGTGTAAAGGGTGTGGTAAGCAGCGTATCATAAACCAACCAACTATTGGCAGCGGCCATTTGCCGTATTCCTGGGTCCTGGCTTCCCATCAGAAAACGCCAACTAGGGGAGGACCATTCGTCATTCATGCCAAAAAGAAAAGGCTGAGGTGTAAAGCCTGGTAGCATGGTTCCATCACGCACAGTAAAGTTTGCATTCACATTTCGTATACCCATCAAGGCCCTGATAATGCCCTTTAGTGCTTTATTTTCTTTTTGCTTTATGGTGTCTTCAGCCGCTTGCTGCTGGGCCTGGGGTCTTGCAGTTGGTTGTGGTCTTGAGGTGGAAACCGGTGCACCTGGTCTACGTCTGGGCGGGGTGTTGATTTTTTGCAGATACTTGCTTTTGTTGTACAATTTCACAAAATCAATTTTACCTGTGAGTCCTATATCACGATTGTTTTGAGCAATATTTCCAAGAATTTTTTGCTGGTTCAGGGAATCTATGGGAGAAAAGGCACCTGCATTCCAGGTATAACCTACTGCATATCGCACATCTGCGCCTAAAAAGTCGGTTAATGGAATCTTATCAAGTGGTAAACGATAATTTATGCCCAGGTTTTGATTGAAGTTTCTCATACGCCCAAGGCCTTTAACCCTTTCCCAGATTTCCTGTCTTTGTTGTTCGGTGGTAATGTCTCCATCGGGCTCATCTATTATGGCGAGCGTACGGGCATTATAATCCAGGCCAATATTTTTTGTAAGGTTCCACCTCAACCCGTACATTCGATTAAAGGTAAAGTACTTCTCCCACATGGGTGCGATACCTATGGTGGTGAGATCGGCATTCCTGAGTTGTGTCCTGGCAAAACGTCTGTCGAGATCTGTGCGAAAACTCAGATTGCTTGGCAAGGGAGAAAAATTGAAATCCTTGATCAGCTGAAGGTATTTACCGTTCAACCCTTCCGAGTTTTTTAAAGGGGCAATGTTTTTATCTTCGATGTTGTAGTTGTATGCCACCGAGCCACGGTAGGTATTCAGCAAGTAAGAGTCTGTGTTTATATTGCTTTGACGTACCTCGCTAAAGGCATAGGTAAAAGAAAAATTTTCTATATCCCACAGGTTATTTCTAGCTTCCGGATTGGTCTTTACCTTTCTCACATTTGTAAAATTGAAACTTCGTCGCATCATACGGTCCTGCACTTTTCTGCGGTAATCGTTTCTCTGTTCTTCTGTATCGAAAGCAAGCAGCGAAGCCTCAAGCCGTATATCGGGGTCAAGGGGATCAAATCGGGGAGTTACTATTCGGTTTTCATAGCCTACAAATAGGGGAATTTTTATTCCTGCTCTTTCCGGTATAAACTTATCGAGGTTTATATTGGCAGAAACATCGTATTCCAGTATTTCTTCCCGGGTTCTTTCTGAAATTCTCGATTGAATACCACCAAAACCAAAGGTGGTGTATCGTGTTGAGGCACTGATCACAGCAAAATCGGCCAGTTTTGCATTTAGAAAAGCATTGGCGGCCCATCCTGCCTCGCGGTCAAAGTCAGTTACGCGTAACTCGTTGGCCCAGACAGTTACCGATTTGGGTTGTTCATCGGGGCTGTTGGGATTGCGGATACCAATCATGATGGTTTGAACGGCACTTACTTCGGGTCTTCCTTCTACAGTTATTATATGACCATTTGCCAGGGTGTCTGAGTAGGGGAGGTCAATGCTGATTCCCTGAATGTTTCGCCTTGTTTTTAAGGTATAAAGATCTTCGAGCTTTATATCTATTTCATTTTCCTGCGGCCAGATTTCTTCTGCGCTGATTGCACCGTGGCGGGTAATTTTCAAGGGGACTTCAACTTCGTAGTAGTTTTCGAGGAAGTCGGTCCCAAATCTTATAAAAGCCGAAACATCTCCGTCCTGAAGTGGCATGCCATTTTCCTGTGCGTGTAAAAACATTTTAATCCGACCATAATTGATAAGGTCGAGATTGAAATTTTTAAAAACCGCCCTGGCATCTTTGTCACGCAGGTTATCAATGGTAAGCCGCAATGATTGTTCATTGAGCCGTCTTCTTACCGGTGAGGTATTATCGAGATCCCGGATAATGCCTGGAGGTTCGATATAGGGAATTTTTCCATCTGAAGGAGAGCCATTTTCTTCAATATTTACAACATCTACTACAAAATTGGGTTCGTAGGGTTCTGGTTGTTCAAACAAACCTCTTTGATACAGGTTGCCTTCAAATTTACGCCATTGTGAGCCCACCATTTGAAAGTTGGCCATTCGTAAAACAACCGGCTGGGCAAAGTCAGTAAGGTACATACGCACAAAGCGAATGGATTTAAAACCTGAAATATTTCCCTGGGTACGGGTAGGTCGTCGTATAGGAATCCTGAAAAGATACCAGTTAACTTCATCACCTGCCACGGTATTGGTTACCCTGTCAACAATGTTATTACGACCAATCTGCAGGTTTCCTGGTCTTAGATCAAGTTCGTATTCGTAATACTCTTCAAGGTCGCTTATGGTATTATCCCGGTTGAGGTCTTCGTTATCTGGATAGTTTGAACCGGCCTGGGCAATACTCTGCCCGCTTATAACCGGTGTATTGCCTTCTGTATTATTAAAATCCTTATATCGCTCAACAATTTTCATGTTTTGCTGATCCAGTTCATTTCCCAGGTAAAAACGAAAATTATCGGCAGAGACATCATTTAGAATCACTTCTCTGGCATTGGGAGAGATGTTAAGTTGATCTACGAAATCGCTGTAAAAAGAAGCTTCTTCATCGTTTCTAACGCCGTCGAGCCCGATATCCTGAAAAGCCCGAGCCTGAGGGGAATCACTAAAGCCATTGGCCAGGTACTGGTTTCTCGGGGCTCTTCCCCAGGCAGTTGTAACGGCCCTGCTGGTATCTCCATCAGGAGGCAATCCGTTTTCAAAAAAATGTCGGTTATCTTTAATTACATCTTCAGAAACACTACCAAGGTTGAAATATAATTTACCTCCGGTAGAGTTAACCGTGTTTTCAAGGCCGTCGAATATCCTTCCAAATTCTGAATTGATAAAGGGGTCCATCATCCAGAATTCGATGTATTCAATGTTGTTTCGATCGAAGTCAACATCAGAGGTAATAGCACGTGTAACACCTCCCCAATTGTTTCGCGGTTCTTTAAGCAGAGGTACTCCGTCACGATCAATAAGGTCTGGGTTGTAGTTAAATGAGCCTCTTTCAGATGGAAAATATGCCAGGTCGAAAATACGCATATAAGTTTCTACTACTTGTTCGTCCCGGTTTTTGAGTATTTCCCGTGGTGCAATACCTCTGCCATAGTGATAATTAAAGCGGTCATCATCATCGATATTAGCAGGTATATTTTGCCCGATTGTTCGATAAAATATCGGATCAACAATATACCAGGCTAGTTTTGCGCGTTTATATCCAAATTCCAGGTTATTGCTCACATTAGCACCTCCTGTAAAACGCTGGTCGGCTGTTACCGGGGTGGAGGCGAGTCTCCAGTTGTTCCAGTTATTACCCAGGTTAAAAGGAATGGCTGAAGCTTCAAAATCATCGATATAGCTGGCGCCTTCACCTTGTACCCGGTTTGATGTACCCGGCAAAAGCTGTGCAAACTCAGCATTAAAACTTACGGCTGAGGGTTCTTTGGTTTGGATTAGGGGTATAGCATCTACCATTCTGGTCAGCAACCTCGATTCGCTTTGATAACTGATGTCAAAACCATACTTCATATTCCGGGTAGGTTCATCGCCTATGCTGATTCTCGAGATTAATGGTCTTTCATTGTGATATAAAAAGGTGCCTCCGATATTGAAATTTTCAGAAATGCGATAATCTAGCCTTGTACCCAGTAAGCTTCGGGTCTGGAAATTAAACAAATCTGCTTTTTCGTATTGAACCCTGATGGGCCTGCCGGAGTTAAGTACTGATTCATTCAATATGGTTACCCGGCCCATGGTATAATCAACCCTGTAGTCAACGCCTTCTACCAAGGGCTGGTTGCCAGCGGTAACGACCACCGAGCCCGGAGATATATTTATGCCTGGTAAGGCGATTTCTGAGGAGGAACCTCCCTGCATTCTACCCTCTATAAAAAATTTATTCCGCGTCATCTCAAGTTCAGCATCAGCCTTAGTGGTGCGGTATAGGGTGTCGTATACGTATTTATTGATAAATTGTGCCTCGGTTTCAGGGTCAAATTGCCTTCTCAGATGGCTGCCAAAAGGCTCAAGGACAGGAAAAATCACTGTACCGGTTTCTGGTAAAATGGTAACACCTTCCACGAAGTCAAAATTTCCATCTTTCTGGGGGTCACCATTTATATTAAGGCGATCAAGCCCCATAACTTCCACCAGAGGAACATCTCTTATGCGCCTGCCTTCATGTAAGCTGGGATTGTCGATACCTGTTCTGTCGTCGCGGTAAATGATTCGGAGTTGAAAGCCTTCGCGGGATACCTGGCTGGCATTGAGGTTGTAAATGTTTTTCATCATAAGATCCCAGGAAGGAACGCGGGTGTCTATCTTGGTGGGTCTTAACATTTTAAGGAAGATAACATCACTTTCTCTTCTGCCCTGGTAATCGGTTTGTAACTCGCCAACTTTAAAATTTCTACCCTGATAGCTGTATTCAAAAGCGACTGCCAAGGCTTCATCATTCTGCAGCCTTCTTACGAGAGATACAACACCCAATTGTCGGTTGACTATATACTCTCTTTCATCAAGTTTCCTGGCAGAGGTGATTACTTCATAATCAGTTGCCTTTTCAAAGTTAAAGCTCTGGCTCAGAATATCATTGACGAGATCGAGATTGCGCAAACCCGGATTTGCATTTAATTCTCTAAACAGATCATTGGCATTGTTAGCAGCCGGGCTGGAGGGATCTCCTTCACCTACCCTGGGATTACCACGTCGATAAATTCTTCTGCCTTCACCCAGATCCATAAAAGCGGCAAAATTTCGAAGGGTTTGCGTGTTGTTCTGACGATTGATTACATAAACTTCTACCCTGGTGACGTTAACGCCTGATAATATCTGTGGGATATTTCTCAGCCAGCTCTCGTAATTATCTCTGAAAAAATGCGCAAGAAAAAAGTGCCTGTTTTCATCGTAATTTGATCCTCTTAACTCAAATGGTCTTCCCTGGCCACCATCTAGGCCTGTATTAACTTCAACAAAATCGTTGGTACCTCTTTGAGTGGATGCAACAGCAGTAACCCAAAGTTTACCAAAACGCAACTGGGTTTTTACACCAAAGAGATTCTGCGCGCCGGACATCAGGCTGTTGTTGATGGGCAGACTTACATTACCAATTTCAATTTTTTGAATAATTTCTTCTTCAAAACCCGTGTATTCTACTTTGAGATTATTTTGAAAGTCAAAGGAGTTATTATTGTCAAAATTTGAAGTTATGGCAAGTTTTTCTCCGATTTTACCAACTACATTCATACTGATTTGCTGGTCAAATTCAAAACCTCCGTTCCGCTGTTGTCTGATAGGTATAGATGGGTTTTGAATTCTTTGCCAGCGACCACCGAAATCGAGGGTAACAAAACCATTAGGTCTGATATCGACGAAACTCCCTCCGAATATTCTATCGAAAGTAGGACTCATATAGATAGGAGGGATCAGGCGCTTTCCACTTACTGCGCTTTCACCGTCGAGACCGGCTGACCGTTCTCTCCAATAATCTTTTCGCATGCGCGCATCATAGATTTCATCGAATTCTGAAAAACTCATGCGTGCCGGGGGGCGATAATTCAAGCTGCCAATGCGCTCGTATATATTATAATTGGTGGCAGTATCGATTTCAACGTCAAGTTTGAAATTGTTTTCGTCTTTCAAAAAAAGCGGTGAGGAACTTGGTCTGTATATGAATGGGTCTCCATATCGGTCTTCCTGTTCGTATGTAGGTCTGCGGGTTGGGGTGTATGGAGTATCGGGAATAGAGTCTGGTCCAAATAAACTACTGTTTTGCGGAATCTGCAGGTCGTCGACGGAAAAAAAATATCTTTGGTTTTCCAGCCCGGAAAACGCTGATAAGGCCAGGGCGATACTTGCAACACCTGTTAAAAAACCCGATATCTTTAATATTTTAGATTCAACCAAAACACAATTAAGCTTTTATGCCCGCTTTAAAGCCAGTTTAATCAATTCTTCCAAAGTAATATGATTGGCCGCACTTTTTAAAATCAAGTCCAGGCTTTTTTCAGCTTGTGCTTTATTGATCCCCAAAGTGGTAAGCGCAGTTAATGCTTCATTTCGCAATGTTCTCATGTTACCACCTTTTTCCGTATCTACCGCCCCGAACATACCTTCTTTCTTCAATTTGTCTTTAAGTTCAAGGATTATTCTTTGTGCGGTTTTAGCACCTATACCTTTTACAGATTGTATGGTATTAACATCTTCTGATACTATGGCCGTTTTGATTTCATCAGCAGTAAGAGAAGAAGTAACCATCAGGCCGGTACCTGGCCCAACGCCCGAAACTGAAATTAATTGCAGAAAAAGAGATTTTTCAGCAGGTTTTGAAAAGCCGTATAATGTGTGGGCATCCTCTTTAACATGTAACCATGTGTGTAACTTGCATTTTTCCAGCTCTTTAATATCGGCATAGGTATTGAGGGAAATACGGATTTCATACCCCAGTCCATTTATATCCAGTACCGCAAATGTCGGTTCTGCATAGACAATTCTTCCTTCAATGTAAGCGATCATGTAAAGAATTTATCAGCTTTGTATTTCCGAACTTGTTTTAAAGGTTTTTAAAATAACCTCTAATTCTCTCATATATTCACGTTGATCTTTTCCGGGGCTGTATAAAAAGCCCTCTATATAGTATAATCTTCTTGCTGCTTCATCAACCAGGGTATAGCTAAGAAATGGTCCACCCATCGAGAGATTATTGGTTCTCCACAATGCTCTGGTTTCTATTGCAAATTTTCCGTTAAAATTGATTTCACGACTGGCAACCTCAAAATTTTTAACCTCGGTGATCATAAAGGAATTGAGGTTATCAGGATCGCCATATATAAATCTTTTCGCAATATCATTTCTCATTTTGATGATATTTTCACGTGAGAACTGATCAGACGACGTATAATCTGTGTAATGAATATAAATATTGCGGTCTACTTCTCTTGTAAAGTGTCTGAGCCAGATAAAATCTGTTTCTTGAATGGCAATTTCATAAGCATTGGGTACGAGTAAAGAAGCATTGAATTCCTGTTCAATTACAGAGGTAATACCACTGCGCTGTCTTACACTGTATAGGCTTTGAAACATTCGCCTGTTTTCTATTTCATCAAAATGACTTTGGAGCTTAGATCTGTTTTTTATGATGTTTTCAATAAGTACATCCTCTGTTTTACCAAAAAGGTGCAAAATTTCCTGTCCCCTTGCAAAGTCATCCTGCTTGGCAAGCATGTACAGCTTAGGATCTTTTTCTATGGATTCTATAGATTCTTTAGTGAAATAACCTTTGAGACGCCGGTTTGCAAGACTATTGTCATCCAGTACCGTAACAAAAATGATATTTTTAGCACTTTGAAGTACAGTGTTAAATCTCAAAGGATTAATATAGAGTAGTTTAAACCGGGCCTCTTCTCTGGGCAAACCAGGCATTTCTGATTTGAAAGTTTGACGGAGCTCGAAACCAAGGGCACCTGCATATAGCGCAGAATCCATAACCAGCAGAATTTCTCCTGCGGCACCTTTGGCAGAAGGGAGATTATCACTTTTATCCTTCTGTATAATGCCGTTACAGGCACCTAAGAATGTTGTTAAGAATATTAGTCCAACCAATCCTGATGCAAAACTTTTCATTGTTAATGGTATTTTAAATTGAGATAAAGTACAAAAACGAATCGAAAACCTGCAATAGCATGCAAACTATCCTATAATTAATTTTTGGCCAGGCTTTATATTATTATTGTCCAGTTTATTGAGTTCTTTAATTTTTTCTATGGAAAGGTTGTCATATTGTCTTGAGATATTCCATAGTGTATCTCCAGGTTGTACTATATGAATTTTTTTACCTTCAACGATAAGTGGAGCTACCTGTGGTTGAGGTTTCAATCGCGAGGCCTGGTTTTCGGTCACCCACACATTTAGCTTTTGACCTACCCTTATTATGTTGCCATTTAGGTTATTCCATTCTCTTAAATCGGCAATATTTACGCTGTAATTTTGTGCTATTGAACCCAGTACATCACCACTTTTTACAGTGTGTACAATTCTTTCTCTTCCTTGAATACTGCCAGCGGACTGACTGGCCAATTGTTCATATTTCTGATGACCTTGTTTTCCGGCAGAATCAAGTATTATTTGCCGGTTTTCAGCCAGTAATTCTGCAACGTCAGTAGGTACCCGAATAATATGGGTTCTCTTATTGCCGGGTACAGCACCATTTTTTATTTGCGGATTGAGTATTTCAAGATCTTCTTTACAAATATTGAGCTGCTCAGCAAGCCCTGAGAAATTAATAAATTGTTTGACGTGAAGGGTATCCGAGGCAATATCAAACATAAAATCTTGCGGGTCAACATATAAATTATGCTCTTCAGCAAAGTTCATTACATAGGTGATGGCTACAAACTGAGGCAGATAGGAGCGGGTTTCTCTTGGAAGATAGTTGTAGATTTCCCAAAATGTTTTTTTCCCTGAGCGCTTCATGGCTTTTTTTACATTGCCGGGCCCGCAGTTGTAAGCAGCCAAAGCCAGTTCCCAATCGTGAAACATACCATACAAAAATTTAAGATACCGGCAAGCAGCCTCTGTAGATTTGTAAGGATCCATGCGCTCATCAACGTACCAGTCCTGCTGTAGGCCATAGAGCCTGCCGGTTGCCGGCATAAACTGCCACAAGCCAACAGCTCCCATCCTTGACCTTGCATTAACTTTAAACCCAGATTCTATGATGGAGAGGTATTTTATTTCTTCAGGCACATCGTAATTGGCAAAAACTGATTCAAAAATGGGAAAGTATACATTTTTTCGGGCGATCATAGTTTTTGTATAAGCCCTGTTTTTAATTGTAAAGTAGTCGACAAAGGTTTTTACACGACTGTTGAAATGCAGCGGAATGGAAGATTCAATGGAGGTGATTCTCCTTTCCATTTCTTCGTAGCTTACGTCGGGAACATATTCATATTCGCTGACAGAAAAAATTATTAGTCCATCATCAATGGCATCTTCTTCCTCAAAATTGTTGTCCTCGTAGCCTTGGGCTACCACCACTGCCATTGATACAAGACAACATAAAAAGGAAATCAACATCCGCATGTACAGAGATCTTCTGATCATAACTCAACTTCTTGAAAAATAGGTATTAGCAAATTGATAGAGTTGTTCTTCTTCAAAATAATTGGCAATTATCTGAAGTCCGATGGGCAAATTATTTGCGTCATACCCATTGGGCACTGAAATAGCCGGAATTCCGGCTACCGAAGCCTGTACGGTAAACAGGTCTGCCAAATACATTTCCAGGGGATTTTTGTTGTGTTCACCCAGTTTAAAGGCGGTGGTAGGTGTAACGGGCATGAGTAAAAAGTCGTGTTCTGTGAGAATTTTTATTGCTTCTGCACGTATTAAGTTTCTGACTTTTTGTGCTTTGGTGTAAAAAGCATCATAATAACTGGCGCTCAATACAAAAGTACCCAACATAATTCTGCGTCTGACTTCCTCCCCGAATGCTTGTGTGCGGGTTTTCTTATACATATCAAGGATGCCTTTGGCATCCCGGGTTCTGTATCCGTACTTTACACCATCATATCGCGATAAATTTGAACTGGATTCAGCTGTGATTAGAATATAATAGGTAGGCAATGCATATTTTAGTAAGGGAAAACTTACGGGAATTACTTCATGACCTGCCTCTTTAAGCATTTGAAGAGATGAGGACAAGTTCTGCTTTATATCTTCCTGTACCCCGTCACCATCGAGTAATTCTTTTACATATGCCACTTTGGCCGGGCCATTCCACAATAGATTTTTAGAATATGCCGGCACTTCGCTTCTTGACACCGTACTATCGTATTCGTCTGCACCCGCCATAATTTCAAGAACCAGGGCATTATCCTCTATATTTGAAGAAAAAACGCCGACACAATCAAAAGACGATGCATAGGCAAGCAAGCCATAGCGAGAAACCCTGGAGTAGGTGGGTTTAATGCCGACTACATCGCAGAATGCAGCTGGTTGCCTGATTGACCCGCCAGTATCAGAACCCAGTGCGACTGTACAAAGTCCTGCCTGTACTGCAACAGCGGAGCCTCCGGAAGAACCTCCTGGTACACGAGAATTATCAGCGGCATTGAGTACCGGACCATATGCAGAATTTTCATTCGAAGAACCCATTGCAAACTCATCGCAATTAAGTCTGCCAATAATAATGGCATCTTCGTCGAGGAGACGCTGAAGGGCAGTAGCAGTAAATTGAGATACAAACCCTTCCAGAATTTTACTTGCAGCCTGAATTTTGTGATCCTTCAGGCAAAAAACATCTTTTATTCCTACAACCATCCCTGCTAACCTGCCAGCTTTTCCCTGTTGAATCTTTTGATCGATTATACGGGCCCTCTGAAGTGATTCTTCACTAAAAACTTCAAGAAAAGCATTGAGGTGACGGTTTTCTTCTATTTTTTTCAGATAGAAAAGCACTATATCTTCGCATGAGGCATTTTTACCTTCAATAAGTTGCCTGATATCTGAAAAAGATCGAATTGACTCCAATGAAATTTACTTTTTATCGGTTTCCTTAATATTGTCTTCAATTTCGTCTTTGATTTCTTTTGTGGCATCTTTAAATTCCCGGATGCCCTTACCCAATCCTCTGGCGAGTTCAGGTATTTTTTTAGCGCCAAAGAAAATCAATAGCACCAGTACAATCAGGGTGATCTCCCACGGACCTAATCCACCAATGAATGCAAATACATTACCCATAATTCCTGTTATGTTTAAAAGGTTATTAATTTAATCCGTAAATATAGTTATACTTAGTCATCACTCAAATGAGAGGTAAGTTTATTTATTTTATTGTATCAATTAGAAATAAATATAAAGGCCAACTTTCAGGATAAATCAAATCTTAGGGTGATGACTTTAATGAAAGAGGCTGTTAAAGGGAACTTGATTCTCAACGGTTAAAGTTATTTTTTTGCCAGCCAATCTTCCGGATTGAGCTTTTGCGCATTTTTCCATACCTGAAATTGCACTTCAGAAACACCTTGATTATCAGTATTAACTTTACCGATAACCTGATCTGCGTTTACCTGCTGGCCTTTTTTTACAGCAACTTCTTTTAGTCGGGCATATACGGTAAAATATTCACCATGCTGAATTATCACAACATTTTTCATATCGCCGGGAATTACAGCTACCATTTTTACTTCGCCGGCAAAAACCGATTTAACTTCAGCATTGGCAGTGGTCTGTATATTGACGCCATCGTTTTTACGACTTACGGTTTTGTAAACCGGATGAGCGTTAATCCCAAAATGTTCTGAGATAAAACCTTGACTAACAGGCCACGGCAAGCGATTTTTATTTTTGGCAAAATTGGCTGAAAGGTTTTTAACATCGACACTCAGGTCTTTGAATTCCTTGCCGTCTTTTTTCATTTCTGCGGCCAAAAATTGTGAAATAAGGTTTTCCAATCTGCCTACATCCTTTTTTCTGGCATCAATTTCTTGCTTTAGTTCTTTTTCTCTGCTGCGTAATTTTGCTATTAGATCATTTTGTTGTTGCTGCAGACTTTGTATTTTCTGGCTTTCGGCCAATTGGTCATCCAGCAACTTCTGTTTTTCATTTCTTTGAGATTGAAGGTTGCTCCGCTCTTCCATCAACTGGTTCCTCACCTGGTTGATAAGTTCCACCTGGTTTTTTCTGGCCAGGCTGTATTGTTCCATGTATTTAATTCGCAGGATTAACTGGTTAAATGTGCCTGAAGAGAAAATGAAAGTAAGCCGGTTGAGGGCATTCCCCGACCTGTAGGCTGTATATATCATAGATGCGTATTCTTTTTTCAGACTTTCAAGGTCGCTTTCCAGGGATTCTATAACTACACCATTTTGTCCGATTTGAGCATTTAAAAATTGAATTTCTTTATTGATTGATCCTACCAGACTTTTGCGGGACATCAATTGTTGCTGCAGGGCGGTTAATTGACCCATGCCCGCCTGGGTTTGTTTTTCTGTCTGGCTTAGTATTTTTTCGGTCTCCTGTATCTTTTTTAATATTTCCCTTTTTTCATTTTCGAGCTGCGTTCTGTTTTGCGCCAGGAGCCCAGGTAAAATCCACAGCATTTGCAACGATACCAATATGACGATTTTACTGCTTGCGTTCATACCTCGCTGGCACATTAAAAGGAAACTTCAAAGGTTTAAGGCTTAATTCTGGTTTTTGGTGCTCAATTTCAATACTGGTATCCACAAGGCCATAATCGGCATCGTAGACCATTTTTACATTACATGAATGTGCAAACTGGTATTGGTCTAATCTACCAAAGTCGGCATATTGCAGGCTAAGCGAATTTTTTGAATCCAGGATGCGCATTAACATTGTTTCCAGTTTTTTATTTTGGTTGTTAATATAGCTTTCTATTACCAAAAATCCATCTTTATGTTCAATTTTCAATTGTTCTTGTTCTTTTTGCAGCCTGTCATGATGAGAGAAAGGGATTGGCAGGTTGCCTAGGATCACTGATTGCATAAGTTGAAAATCAACCTTAAAACCAAGGTCTTTACTCATTTGGCCGTAATCAATAACTGAGTAATTTTTATCAAGCCGATTGATAACCACGATAGAGTCTTCAGTAATTACCGCTCTTGAAACTTCCACCCCTACGGAAGGAGAGAGGGAAAGCCAAATGATACTGTCTTTCTTCATGCGTATATTTGCGATACCCCTGATGCTTTTGTCTCCCTGGTCGTAGCTTATTCTGGAACGGGATGAAAAATAATCAAAATCGATTTGTTCTACAGCGAGTCCCTCCAGGTTCTTTCTGCCAGCAGTTGATAATTCCTTTTTACAAGATACAAAACCCAGGGCAAGCATTAGTACCACCCCGATTGAAAAATATTTATTCATAAAGTTTCCTGTCGGCAATTTTTTTATCTATCAAATCAGAAGTATCATCCATTCCTTTGGCGCGTTGCCACTGATGTACAGCTGAATCGACTTCCCCCAGTTTAAAAAGTATGTCGCCATAATGTTCTATGATGGTGCCGCTCAATTTATCATGCTCGAGGGCTTTTTCGATGTATATTCGCGCTTCTTTATATTCTCCCAGCTGATAGAGCACCCAGGCGTAGGTGTCGAGATAGGTCGGATTGTCAGGATGTGCCTTTACAAGTTTTGAAGACATTTTTTTAGCCTGATCGAGCCTTTCTTTACGCAGGGAAAGAAAATAACTGTAATTATTGAGTACATGGTCATTATTAGGATTGTGTAATAATGCTGCTTCATAAGAAGCATCAGATTTTTTATGCTCATCTACTTGATGGTAGGCATCGCCAAGCTGTGCATTAAAATATGACTTCAATTCTTCATTCCTGCCAGAAAGCTTTTTGCCCTGTTCCAGTTCATCTATGGCACGATCATACTTTTTTCTGATCATATAGGCTGTTCCTGAAAAGTAATAAAGAAGTGGTTGATTGGGATACAGTTCCAATGCTTTTTGAGCATATTGATTTACTTCTTCAAATTTTTCTGCCTGACTTAATAATTGCAGCGTATTTTGCCACAAACTGTAATTTGTAGCACCTAATTCAATGGCTTTGAGATACATATTGAGTGCATCAGTATTTTCACTGTTTCTCATGAGTAAATCACCGTTGATGGCATAGGCATCAGCTGCATCAGGATGCGCTTCTACAAGTGTTTGCCCCAGATCGAGTAACAATTCGAAAACATCTTCGTTTGGCAATTTTTCAATTTGTTTAACCATTAATTGCAACTTGATGGTCATATCGAGTTTTGGATTCGAAAAGGCTCTTTGTATCAGTTGGCTGGAAAGATCATTTTTGCCTTGACGCTTATAAATATCGGCCAGCATCATAGCTGCCATAGCATCGTTGGGTTCGATTTCTAGCAGTTCTTCAAGGTAAGGTACTGCCTTTTCATACATTCCGTTGGAAATAAAAATTTCAGAAAGCGCTATAACATACCTCACTTCACCAGGAAAAGCTTTAATGAGCTTTTCACCTTCTTTAACTGCTTCATTGAGCTTACTCATGGAAAGGTAAAGTTTTTGCTTTTGGGCAATCACCTGATCATTGAGTCCAAACCGTTCTTCAACCCGGTCGTAAACTTCAATAGCTTTATCCAGTTTTTCCTGGTAAGTATATAAGGCCGCCAGATCAAAAAGGTATTCCTCAGAATTGTCAATTTTTGAAATCAACTCTTCATATACGGCTGAAGCTTCGGCAAACTTAGATTGCTGTGTATATACTTCGGCGACCAGCAGATAGAAAAACTTGTTTTTCGAATCAATTTGCAGCGCCTTTTGTGCATTTTCCAAGGCTTTGTCATAATCCTCACTTTTTTGAAAAATCCTGGCCATTTTAAAATATGCAGTGGCATTTGCCGCATCATATTCCAAAGCCTTTTGATACAATACAAAAGCCTTCGCAAAATCATCCAGCATAAAGTATTTTTCGGCCTCGATGAGGTAATACTCCGAGAGTCTTGGATCTTCATTTCCTCCGCTTTTTCGCGAGTTGGTTTTTGTCTCCTGTACAGGGTTGCTGCTTTTTTTCCGTTGTGCCTCTGCATTATTTGTGAAGAATAGCATTGGCACTACGCCCATTAAAAAGGCAAGGGTTTTAAATTTTCTGATGATTGCAATGTATGTCATGATCTAAGAGATTCCCTAAAGTATTGTTCAATGGCAAGAAGATCTTTATGCCAGACTGGCAAGAAATTCATTTCTTAAAACGTGCGATATCTGTTCTATTGTATGCATTATTTAAATTCATCAATCAAACATCATGTATGATTTCACAAATATTAAACCAATTCTTAGCCTGTACTGTTCTAAAATGCAAAGTTACGATTATTTTATGAAATTTTTTATCATTGGTTTTTCGATGAAATAAACGAGTAAAACATATAATAATAGTGGTATTTGTCTGAGCAACTGCCGGATAACTGCCGATGAATTTTCAATAGAAAGACCTGCAAAAAGCAATATAATGGCGATTGCAAAATATAAACCGGCTTTTTTAAGGTTGTAAGGTACCGGATAATATTTTTTTCCAATCATAAAAGCTGAAATGGCCATGCCGGCATAAACTGTCAAGGTGATAAAACTGCTGGCTTCATAACCACCAATGGGGATTAACCATACATTCAATACGAGAGTTGCCAGGGCAGCAACTATGGAAATCAGCATGCCAAAGTAAGTTTTGTCTGTTATTTTATACCAGATAGAGAAATTGTAATACAAGCCAAGAAAGAAATTGGCAACTAAAAGAACCGGCACCACATGTAATCCCTCCCAGAATTTGGGGTTTCTCAGGAATATAACTTTTATAATATCTAAATTCATGGAAATGGCAAGTATGGCAAAAGCGCCAAAAATCACGAAATAATAAAACACACGCGCATAGGTGTCTTCTGTGTTTTTTTCAAGGGTTTGCGCAAAGAAAAAAGGCTCAGCCGCATACCGGAAAGCCTGTATGGCAAGCGACATAAACAGGGACAATTTATAGCAATTCCCAAAAATTCCCAGGGCTTCCCTTGCAGTTTGACCCGGGTAAAAATTGTCGGGAAGGAGTTGTCGAAGCAAAGACCTTGACAGCATTTCATTGGTAACCCCTGCCAGACCCATGATCATAAGCGGCAATGAATACCAAAACATCTGTTTGAGCATACCGGTATCTATTCTGATACGCCAATTTCTGAAACTCGATGCCATCAAAGGCAGATACATCAGGTTGGCAATCAGGTTAGAGATAAAAACGTACTCAACATTGTATTCCGGCCTGTAGACGAGGCGTACCAATGGCTCAAATTCTACAAGGAAATTACCCTGGTAAACATTTTTACAGAAGTATAAAAAGAAAATGTTTAAGGATATATTCAATCCTATATTGGTAATTTTGAGGACTGCAAAATTTACCGCTTTGTGTTCGTATCTCAGCCTGGCAAAAGGAATGGAAACAATGGCATCAACTGCCAGTATAATTGAAAACCAATAAATAAATTCGGGCCGGTGTGGGTAATCAAGCCAGATAGAAATGGGTTCTGCCAATAAACTAAGCAATACAGAAAGGCCTAAGCTGGTAAAAATAATAAAACTGAGTGCTGTATTGTAAACCTGATCTGAATTTGACGGATTTTTTGAAACAAACCTGAAAAAAGCAGTTTCCATGCCCAACAGGTAAATGATGTTTAAAAAGGCGGCATAGGCATAAAATTCAATCTGAATTCCGTTTTCTGCCACTGATAAAATACTTGCCGAAGTGTAAAAAGGGACAAGTAAAAAATTTACAGCCCTGCCCACTATACTGCTTAAACCATAGATTGCAGTTTCGCCGGCAAGTTTTGTCAGTTTACCCATTTTTATATCAGGAAACTGTATTAGTCGCCAGTGAATTTTGGTTTTCTCTTTTCCAGAAATGCATGTGTGCCTTCTTTGAAGTCCTTCGATTTACAACAATTGGCAAAGCTGTTTGCTTCCATGAGATAGCCATCTTCGTCATGAACAAAGGCAGTGTTAACGCAATTGATGAGCATACTGATGGCCAAAGGTGCATTTTGAGCTATTCTCTGCAATAGGGCAGTTGCTTTTTCAAGGCCCTTATTTTTGTCCTCTACCAAATAATTAATTAATCCATAATCCATGGCTTTCTCAGCGCTTATCATCTCTCCCGTCATCATCATTTCATAAGCCAGACCTTTACCAATCAATCTCGACAACCTTTGCGTTCCCCCATAGGCGGGAATGAGGCCAAGTGTTACTTCAGGCATTCCAAATCTGGCCGATTGAGTAGCAATCCGCATGTGGCAAGCTAGTGCAAGCTCACAGCCTCCTCCTAAGGCATATCCGTTTACTACTGCAATAACCGGTTTAGGACAATCCTCGATCAAAGTCATTACTTCCTGTCCGTTTTCCGCAAATTTTCTTCCATTTACCTCAGATAGTTCAGTAAATTCCTTGATGTCGGCCCCGGCGGCAAAAGCCTTGTCACCAGATCCGGTGATGATAATGCCTGATACTTCGTCATTATCGTAATTTTCCTGTATTACCTCCCTTAGTTCTGCAAGCGTAGCCTGATTGAGTGCATTGAGTTTGTCAGGTCGGTCGATGCTTATGACCAGGATACCATCATCGATCTTTTGAAATAAATTCTTGATCAAGCCCATATAGATCAGTTTATATTTGCAGCAAATATAAGATATGCCATTCTATTCACCAATGTTGAGGCACAGCGTGGCGGTATAAAAGCCAAAGAATTCATACATGCAACATGAATAGGATAATCAAGGCATATTTTATTTTTTAAAAATTAATGGTTTATCTTTGCCCGTCTTAAATTTTTAATACAAATGCCATATTTATTCACATCAGAATCTGTATCTGAGGGGCATCCTGATAAGGTGGCCGATCAGATTTCAGATGCCTTGCTCGATCATTTTATTTGTGTCGACAAAAATGCCAAAGTTGCCATAGAGACCCTTGTAACAACAGGGCTGGCGATAATCAGCGGAGAAGTAAAAACCAATGCATATGTCGATGTACAAAAAGTTGCCAGGGACGTTATAGCCCGCATTGGTTATACAAAAGGGGAGTATTATTTTGATTCGAATTCCTGTGGAGTAATAAGTACCATACATGAGCAGTCACCGGATATTAACCAGGGGGTTGAGCGCAGTGAGGAAATGGAACAAGGTGCGGGTGATCAGGGCATGATGTTTGGCTATGCCACCAGGGAAACCGAAAATTACATGCCACTTGCATTGGATTTGGCGCATAAAATATTGCAGGAGCTTGCTCTATTACGCAGGGAAAGCAAAGAAATGAATTACCTGAGACCTGATGCCAAATCACAGGTAACCATTGAGTACGATGACAATCATCAACCTGTGCGAATAGATACCATTGTTGTTTCAACACAACACGATGATTTTGACAGCGAAGTAAAAATGCTTGAAAGAATTAAAAAAGATGTAATCGAAATTTTAATTCCCCGCGTCAAACAGTCTCTTAAACCCGATTTGCAAAAACTCTTCAATGGGCAGATCACATATCATGTTAATCCAACAGGTAAATTTGTAATTGGAGGGCCTCATGGTGACACCGGTCTCACTGGAAGAAAAATTATAGTAGATACATACGGAGGAAAGGGTGCACATGGTGGTGGAGCTTTTTCAGGAAAAGATCCTTCTAAAGTAGACCGCTCTGCAGCCTATGCCACTCGCCACATAGCAAAAAATCTTGTCGCTGCAGGTGTTGCAGATGAAATTCTTGTGCAGGTATCTTATGCCATTGGCGTTGCCAGACCAATGGGAATTTATGTAAATACTTACGGCACCTCCAATGTAAAGATGACCGATGGTGAAATCGCTAAAAAAGTCGGTGATATTTTTGATATGAGACCCGCAGCTCTGATCAAACGCCTCAAATTGCTTGAGCCAATTTATTCAGACAGTGCAGCCTACGGACATATGGGCCGCGAACCGGAAATAAAATCCGTTCAATTTAAGGTCAATGGCGAAATGATAGAAAAAACAGTCGAAACGTTTACTTGGGAGAAACTCGACTTTGTGGATAAAGTAAAGGATGCTTTCGGCCTCTGATTAAATTACCTTCCAAAAACTTCAGCACAATAAAAAAGAGTCTGCAAGTTTCTCAGGCCGTAAAAATTTTTTAGGGAATAAAGTAAAGCAACATGTATTAAAAAAGGGGCACTCAAGCCCCTTTTTTAATAGTGGTTTCATCAAGCCACCAGTTTTTCTTTGTGTTTTTTAATTTGCCTTCTCAAGGCTTCAATAGCCAGATCAACGGCAGCTTCAAATGTGCGTGACCTCTCTTTGGCAAAAAGCTGGTTTCCCGGAAGGTTTATTTTGATTTCTACAATCTTGTTTTCCTGCGAATTATCCTTTTCGACTCGCAAAAAGACCTCACCATCAATGATCCTGTCATAAAAAGTCTCCAACTTGTCTGCTTTTTTTTGAATAAAATCAAGCAATTTTTGATCTGCATCGAATCGGATTGAATGCATTTGTAGCTTCATAATCAACAAATTTAAAAGATTAAAACTAAGCTTTAGGGTGTGCTCTGTCAAACACTTTTTTGAGTTTGTCGAGCGAATTATGTGTATAAACCTGGGTAGCCGCAAGACTCTGATGACCCAGGAGTTCTTTTACAGATGACAGATCGGCTCCGCGATCCAGCAAATGTGTTGCGTAAGTATGTCGTAATACGTGTGGGCTTTTCTTATCAGCATGTGTGTAATTCTGCAAGTGTTTATGAACAATACGGTAAATCATCATCGGATAGGCTTTTCTACCACTATTATTAACGATAAGTGCATCAGATGCGTTGCTACCAAATTGAGTAAATTTCTTATCGAGGTAAGATTTTATCAAAGAAGAGAGATAATCTGTTACCGGCACAAGCCTTTCCTTATTTCTCTTGCCCAATACCCTTATGTGGCCCTTATTAAAATCGACATCAGAAGTCTTTAATCCTATGAGTTCACTAAGACGGATTCCGGTGCCATACAACAGTTCGAAAATCAAATGATCACGCATACCTTCAAACCCTGAATCAAATAATTCAGGCTCCAACATTTTATGGGTTTCTTCAGGACGTATAAAATCGGGGATGGTTTTTGAAGTCTTTAAAACATGAATCTGCAAAGAAGGATTTTTCCCGATAAAGCCACGCTTCGTTAAAAAATTAAAGAAAGATTTTAAAGTCGTGATTTTACGATTTACAGATCGGGTCTTTAAACCTGTATCAACGAGTGAAACAATCCATTGCCGTATGATGGAATGGCCAATTTCCTGTTCATTGATATCAGGATGATTCCCTGATAAAAAGGAATAAAACTGCTCCAGATCAGTTTGATAAGAAGTTAGGGTGTGCGGGCTGAACCGCTTCTCGAACCGGAGATACTTATAGAAGGTTTCTTTCATATCGGCATTCCCCGGTATTTTAATACCGGGAATACCAACATAAATAATATTTTCAGTAAAAGCAAATTACAGATTTGCTTCAGAAATCATTCTCTGACGATAAGCAGCACGAATGCGTTCGCTACGCCGCGTAATAGAAGGCTTTTCAAAATAACTTCTTCTGCGAACTTCCTTAAGTACACCGGTTTTTTCAAACTTCTTTTTAAAACGCTTCAGTGCCTTGTCAATTGATTCGTTTTCTTTTACGTTGACTACAATCATTTTATAAACTTGTTTTCAAAAATGGAGTGCAAATGTAGAAAATCAATTTATTTTTTAAAAACTTGCAGCAAATTATTTACCTGGTCTATGTGGATTTTATATACACCGACCCAAAAACATTTTATTATTTAATAGAATACCATGGAAAAACCATCAATTCCTAAAGGCACAAGAGACTTCGGTCCTGAAAAAATGGCCAGAAGAAACTTTATTTTTGATACTATAAAGGAAACTTTTCAAAAATATGGCTTTATGCCCCTGGAAACTCCCGCAATGGAAAATCTCTCGGTACTCACCGGCAAATATGGAAATGAAGGGGATCAGTTGCTGTTTAAAGTTTTAAACTCAGGCGATTTTCTCGCTAAATCGACAGAAGAAAATAGAAAAGACTATAAAAGTCTCCTTCCCGACATTTCTGAAAAAGGCCTGAGGTATGATCTTACCGTTCCTTTTGCCCGGTTTGTGGTAATGAATCGCAATGACCTGGTTTTTCCATTTAAGCGTTATCAGATTCAGCCTGTCTGGCGTGCAGATCGGCCGCAAAAAGGCCGATATCGCGAGTTTTATCAATGCGATGCAGATGTGGTGGGTACAGATTCATTGCTTTGCGAAGCTGAAAATATCTTTATGATCTGCGATGTCTTTAAAAAACTCGGAATAAAAAAATTCAGCATACGTTTGAATCACCGCAAAATTCTGTCGGGCATCTCAGAAGTGGCCGATGCCCCTGGTAAGGAAAATGCACTATGTATAGCTATTGATAAACTCGATAAAATTGGTGAGGAAAAAGTATATGAAGAACTGGCCGTATCAGGATTTAGTGACAAATCTATCGAAAAGCTCAGGCCATTATTTCAGGTTCAGGGAAATAATGATGAAAAACTAAGTCAGATTAGCGAGTTTCTGGGATCATCTCAACAGGGTAAAAAGGGAGTAGATGAATTGAAAACTATACTTTCTCTTGCCAGCGTTAGACCTGAAGCCATGAAGCATATAGACATTGATCTTACACTTGCCAGGGGGCTGGGTTATTACACAGGCGCTATTTTTGAAGTGAAGGCACTGGAGGGAAGTATTAGCAGCAGCATAAGCGGAGGAGGTAGATATGATAATCTCACGGGAGTATTTGGCCTTGATGGTGTTTCCGGAGTGGGCTTTTCGTTTGGTGTAGATCGTATTTATGATGTTATGGAGGACCTGGGAATTTTTCCGGAGAGCGCACTGGAGGGGCCTAAAGCCATGATTGCCTATTTTGAAGACAGCTTCACAGATGCTTTTGCTTTGTTGCACGATTTGCGTCATGCAGGCATTTCTACCGAAATGTATCCTGAAGCCGCAAAAATGAAAAAACAATTGAGTTATGCCGACAAGAAGCAAATACCTTTCGTCATTATGGCTGGGCCAGGAGAATTTGCTCAAAATGTTTTTGGTTTGAAAAATATGAGAGCAGGCAGTCAGGATAACCTCAACAAGGAAGAACTGATCAACCGACTTAAGATGCAATGAATTGGATTTTTTGTCGTTAATTTATGATTTTCAACGCAATTGTATGATAATGGTTTGCTTGTGTATTATTAAAAGCTAAGCTTGAAATTAAACATCCGACATATTCTATCATGGATGATCATTTCCGCAATACCGGCACTGATGCACTCCCTTGTTGCCCAACCCTGGTCTCCGGGCTTTACCGCCGTGTCTACGACAGGTTGTGCACCTTTTACGGTTACCATTATTGATCAGTCCAACGCCCCTTTTGACGAGGTAAGAACCTATAATTTTACCTATATAGATGAAAATAACAGGGGAAGCGATACCAACGATACAGTTTTTACCTATGTAAACCCTGGTCAGTACAAAATTATCCAAACAGTTGCTAATGCTATTCCCAGAACAGATACATTAACTATTACCGTTCTCGACCCACAAGCTCCTGATTTTTTAATAGCCATTTGCAACCCGCAATCGGTGAGTGTGTTTCCGATGGCATCGCAGTACAATGGTTTATTTGTAGAATGGGGACAGGCGGGGCAGTCAGATCAGTTTGCATCCAACGCATTTGCCACCTACAGTTATGGAGCTTCGGGCACATATAACCTCTCGATAAAAGGGCTGGCCGATCCCGCAGCCGGCCCAATGAGTGATGCCAATGAACACTGTCTGGTGGTAAATCGCAATATAACCCTTACAGATCAGCCCGCCAATGCCAGTCTGGGAGACGTACGTGTTATACAAAGTGACGACGCTGAGGGCATTATTGAAGTAGCCTACACTAAAAGTCCCGATGCCCTTTTCATTATTGAAGTGGCGCAAAATGGCACGGGTAATTTTACCATCGTAGATACTTTGTTAAACAATGAAGTCAATGGTATGTACCGGATGGAGAATCTAAATACCCTTGATAATTTTTATTGTTTTCGAATAAGCGTGGCCGATCCCTGTAATAATACCTTACAGGCTTTTAACACGGTGTGTAGTGTTCAATTGGAAGGGCAAAGTGACAATGAAGAAAATATTCTGAACTGGAATACTGCCATGCCCGGAGTGCAATCTTATGAGATTTATCGCGATGGCATTCTGGCGGGCACCCGTGGCCCGGGTACTACGACTTTCACAGACAATGATGTGGTTTGCGGGATTAATTATTGTTACCAGATAGTGGCCGTAGGTACACAAGGTGTTTCAAGTTTTTCCAATACATTTTGTCTGCGCACTACCTCGGGTGCGGCGCCTCCCCCGGTGGAGAATATATCAGCCTCTGTTGCTGGCAACACCATTGTATTAAACTGGCCTTCCCCGATTCCATCTGCTGATCTTGTATTTAGTATTTTCAGGAGAACTGCACAATCTGGCTTTTCACCCTACGGGCAGAGTGAAAACTTAATTTTTGAAGATGCCGGTCAGAATCCCGGTACACTCAGATATTTTTACAGAATATCCTATACCGACTTGTGTGGCAATGCTTCGGGAGTCGGCATTATTGCGTCACCGGTATTACTAAGGGCCTTTCAGGATGGTCGTCTTGAATGGTCGTCATATGAAGGGTGGTCACAGGGTCTTTTATTGTATGAGGTTGAAATTTACGATGTACAAGGCAATTACCTGGAAAGCATTGAAGTTGGACAAAATTTAAACTGGCAGGCCTTGCAGGAAGATTTCACCAACCAGGAATTATTGATAAGAATAGCTGTTGTTCCGGTTGATAATGCACTGCCAACCGTTTTTTCAAATTTTGTACGTTTGCGGTTTGAACCACAGATTCAGTTTCCCAATGCATTTACACCCAATGGAGACGGTCTTAACGATATTTTTATTTATGAAAGTAAATTTATTGCTGAAATAGACTTCAGGGTATTTAGTCGTTGGGGGGAATTGCTGTTTCAAACAGATTTACCTGGTGAAGGCTGGGATGGGAATATTCAGGGGCGCCCCGCACCTTCAGGAACTTATATCTTTTCAGCAGAATGGGTTGACGAGGCTGGTAGAAAATTTTTCAGAAGAGGAGAAATCACCTTAATCAGGTAAATTGAAACCCCTAAGGGTAATCGTAGTTTAAATATAGAATTAATTAATGAAATAGAGAAAATGATGGACATGGCAAAAATGCTGGGTAAAATGAAGGAAGTTCAGGCGAAACTCAAAGAAACCCAGGATAATCTCGAAAACCTTACCACTACCGCCGAATCGGGGGCAGGTATGGTCAGGGCAACGGTTAATGGAAAGAAGAAACTCTTAAAGCTTGAAATCGACAGAGACATTATTCAGCCGGAAGACAAGCAAATGCTTGAGGACCTGGTAGTAGCTGCGGTTAACAAGGCAATGGCAGAGGCTGAGTCGATGGCAGCTGAAGAAATCAAAAAGACCACATCGGGTATGATCCCTAATATACCGGGGATGGATTTTGGCAATATGGTTTAACAATGGAGAAAGTCGCTATTGTACTGCTCAATTATAATGGAGCTGAGATTTTACCAAAATTTTTGCCTTCCGTTGTGCAGTGGAGCGTTCCCTATAAAATCTATCTGGCCGATAATGGTTCAGACGACCTTTCACTGGATTATGTAAAAAAAAATTTTCCAGCGATCAATATTATAGCCTTATCTGAGAATTTTGGTTTTTGTGGAGGGTACAATCGGGCCTTGAAAACTATAGAAAGTGAATACTATATACTGCTGAACACCGATGTTGAGGTTGCTGAGGGGTGGGTAACACCATTGTTGAACCTTATTGAGAGAGATGCCAACACAGCTGCAGTGCAACCCAAAATATTAAGTTGGAAAAACAAAAATCATTTTGAATATGCGGGTGCCGCAGGAGGTTGCCTTGATCTGCTTGCCTATCCATTTTGCAGGGGAAGAATTTTTGACACACTTGAAGCAGATGAAGGTCAATACAATGAAGAGGCAGAGATTTTCTGGTCTTCTGGTGCATGTATGATGATAAGGGCATCAGCTTTTTTTAAAGCCGGAGGTTTTGATGAATACTTTTTTGCCCATATGGAAGAGATAGACCTATGCTGGACCTTAAAAAGTATGGGTATGTCGGTGCGGTATTGCCCGAATTCCCTTGTCTGGCATCTTGGGGCAGGAACTTTGGCAACAACCAATCCGAAAAAAATATTTTTAAATTTCCGTAATGGCATGCTATTATTAATAAAACACTTCCCTTTTGCTCAGCTTTTTTGGAAGTTACCCTTACGATGGGCGCTGGATTGGCTGGCTTTATTTCGGTTTTTGGCTATGGGTCAGGCCTTAAATGCAGGGGCAATATTAAAGGCACATATTGATATTATACAAAACATTGGCAAATGGTTTAAGTATCGCCACGAAGTTAAAAGCCATACAATACAGGTTCCAGGACTTTATCGGCGCCTGATTGTTTTAGACTATTTTGTATATAAAAAACTTAAATACAGTGATTTAAGGCATTAGGAGTACCAAAATCGATTATTTCGACGCCTGAGGTGTTGACGAAAGTTCATAATCCAGGCCAAACCTAAATACAAAATTATCGGCGAACCAAAGGTGATAAATGAAGCGTATATAAAAAAAATCCTAATACTGGAGCCAGGTATATCAAGTTTCTCACCAAGCCGTGTACAAACCCCAAAGGTTTGCTGCTCTAAAAATTTTTGTATTTTTTTCATTTTCAAGCTAATTATGGTTTTATCGGCCTATTAAGAAAAAACGCTACAATATAATCATCTTTTTCTTTTTGAATGTTGGAATAATTAAAATATAACAATAATTTTGCCCAAAACCAACTTTTAATACAAAACACGAATCCAATGAGAAAACTTAGTTATGCCTTATTGATTCTCGGAACAGTTACTTTTTCAGGCTGTACGCTGAATAAAATGCTTAAGATGGCGAAAGACCAGCAACTTACCGCCAGCCCCGATCCGCTGGAAGTACATGGAGACATGGTAAAATTTGACGTGTCTGCGAAACTTCCGGATAAAATGATGAAGCCAGGCTTCGTTTATTCTATCGAATCTCAGTATGAGTATGGAGGAAAAGAGTTAAAACTCGAAAATCTAGACATCTCAGGAGATGATAAAGCTACCTCTAAAACCGTAACCAGGGCTTTTAAATTTGAAGATGGCATGGAAAGTGGTGTAGTTACCGCGCAGGGCTATGCCATTAAATCTAAATCTGGTGCCAGAAGAGGCCCAACTGACAAGATGCCAATTGTAAGAGGTATAATTACCACTTCAAAATTGGTTGAAACAGCAACCTATGGAGCTTATGTAAGCTATGACTACAAAGATGAAACCGTTGGCGGTTGGACTCCCGATGAAGAGCTCGAGCCTACCAACATAGCTTTCTTCTTTGAGCAGGGGCGACATGTGCTCAGAACATCAGAGAAAAATTCTGATCGTGGTAAGTATTTCCAGGCTTTTATTGCTGAGAAAAACGTAACCCGCACCGTTACCATTACTGGTACTCACTCACCTGAAGGTCCTGAAAGAATCAACTCTAATCTATCTCAAAACCGTGCTGAGGTTATTGAGAAGTATTACAGAGATATGATGAAGCGCTACGACTATAAAGGTGAAGCTGATCAGATCAAATTTGTTCTTAAGCCTGTAATCGAAGACTGGACTGAGTTCAAGCAAATGCTCGACAAATACAATGGTATTTCCAGCTCTGAAAAATCTCAGGTGCTCAGCATTGTAAATGGATCAGGAAGCTTTGAAGATAAAGAAAGACAAATTTCGCGTCTGCCCTTCTACAGAAAAATGTTCAATGATGTTTATCCTGATCTGCGTGCTGCCAGAACGGAAATTCTTACTGTAATTCCAAAGAGAAGTGCTGCCGAAATATCGGTACTTGCCAAGCAAATTGTTGAAGGTAAATTACCGGCTGACACACTTTCTTATGGAGAGCTTGCTTATGCTGCGTATCTGACTCCATCTGCTAAAGAAAAAGTTGCCATTTATGAAGTTACTGTTAAAACTTATGACAACTGGGCAGCTCATAACAACCTGGGTGCATCTTACATGGATATGATCGTACAAGGTGAAGGCAACATGAAATCCAACCTTGAAAAAGCTATTACTCAATTCGAAACTTCTAATCGCAAAAAATCCAATGCCTATGCCAAAGGAAACCTTGGTGTTGCAGAATATCTGCAAGGCAATGCTACAAAAGGACATGAAGAAATCCAGGCTGCTATCGGCATGAACCTTCCTTCTAATGTAGTATATGGATTTAATGGTGTAAAAGGAGCTATTGAAATTCATAGAGGAATGTATGGTGATGCAGTTAAGTCGCTTTCAAATTCAAGCGACAATGCTGTAAACCTGTACAATAAAGGATTGGCTCAGATTCTCAACAAAGATTACCAAAACGCTATGATCACTTTAGATGAACTTGCCGACAAAGACAGCGATAATGCAAAAGGTTATTACCTTGCTGCTATATCTGCTGCCAGAATGGGCAACTCTGCAAAAGCGGTTGAGCAAATTGGTAAAGCAGTAGCTAAAGATTCTTCTCTGAAACAAAAAGCTTTGGCTGACCTCGAATTCAGAGCACTAGCAGATAATGATGCTTTCAGAAATGCATTAAGATAGTTTAATTCATAAAATCTTATTTCACAAAAAGCTCTGTCACAGGTTGACAGAGCTTTTTTTTTCAAATCATTTTCCATTTGGTTTTAGTTAATGCAAGGAAGTTATATTTTTGCACAACCTAATTGTACAAAGAGATGGTTGAAAAACAATTCCGAGAGGTTATAAAAGATGCTATGACAGAAGAAATGCGCAGAGACGAAGGCGTATTTCTTATGGGAGAAGAAGTGGCAGAATACAATGGAGCTTATAAGGCCAGCCAGGGAATGTTGGAGGAATTTGGCCCACAGCGTGTTCTCGATACACCAATTTCAGAGCTTGGTTTCGCGGGCCTGGGTGTGGGAGCAGCAATGAACGGATTACGTCCGATCATTGAGTTTATGACTTTTAATTTCTCGCTGGTCGCCATAGACCAGGTAATAAATGCCGCCGCTAAGATGTATTCCATGTCTGGTGGTCAATATTCGGTGCCTATTGTTTTCAGGGGGCCAACAGGCAATGCAGGCCAGTTAGGAGCTCAACATTCACAGAATTTTGAAAACTGGTATGCCAATACACCCGGGCTTAAAGTTGTGGTTCCTTCTAATCCCTACGATGCTAAAGGCTTGTTAAAAACGTCTATTCGCGATGACGATCCGGTTATTTTCATGGAGTCAGAATTGATGTATGGCGATAAGGCCATGATTCCTGAAGAAGAGTATCTGATTCCCATTGGAAAAGGCAAGGTAGTTAAAGAAGGAAATGATGTTACCATCGTTAGCTTTGGTAAAATCATGAAAGTAGCGATGGAGGCAGCCAAAGAACTCGAAAAGGATAATATAAGTGCCGAAGTAATCGACTTGAGGACTGTAAGGCCTATTGATTATGCTTTATTGGTTGAATCAGTTAAGAAAACCAACCGTATGGTAGTGGTAGAAGAAGCCTGGCCTCTGGCAGCCATCTCTTCTGAAATAGCCTACCATGTGCAAAGAAATGCATTTGACTATCTGGATGCACCTGTTATTCGTGTAAACAGTATGGATTTACCTTTACCTTATGCACCCACACTAATTGATGTTGTGCTGCCCAATGTAAAGAGAACCATTGAAGCTGTAAAGTCAGTTGCCTATGTTCGCTAAGTTTTGAGCAATATTAAACAAGAAATAAAAAAAGGCTTCCATGTACGGGAAGCCTTTTTTATTTAAAGCTTTGATAAAGAAAAGTTCAGAGGTTTTTTTATTCATTTACAGATACTTTTCTTTCAAACTTCAGGAATCTTCCTGAAATTCCAGTGTTTTATACTTGATCTTCAGGCAAATTATAATTCCCTCGTCTTGCCCAACCCTGAAGGATATTGTTTTGGGCATGCCTGGTATCGCTTTATTTTCCGAATGCAGATTTCAATCCTGATAAGGCCCTTTTGCCTCCACCTAGTTTATTCATGGTTTTCATCATTTTTCTCATATCGCTGAACTGCTTCATGAGATTGTTAACCTCCTGAATAGAAGTCCCGCTACCATCGGCAATCCGTTTTTTGCGACTGCCATTAATTATATCAGGATTATGTCGCTCTTGAACTGTCATAGATTTGATAATAGCTTCTATAGGCTTAAAGGAATCATCATCAATATCCACATCTTTCATAACCTTGTTCATTCCGGGTAACATGCCGACAAGATCCTTTATATTCCCCATTTTTTTGATTTGTTCGAGCTGAGACAGAAAGTCTTCAAAGTTAAACTGATTCTTTCTGATTTTTTGATTCAGCCTTCGCGCCTCATCTTCGTCAAAATTCTGCTGTGCCTTTTCTACCAATGATATCACATCACCCATACCCAGAATCCTTTGGGCCATCCTGTCGGGATGAAAGACATCAAGGGCTTCCATTTTTTCACCGGTACTGATGAATTTAATAGGCTTCTCCACAACACTCCGGATTGAAAGCGCGGCACCACCTCTGGCATCACCATCGAGTTTGGTTAAAACCACACCGTCGAAATTGAGCTTTTCATTGAACTCTTTAGCGGTATTGACTGCATCCTGGCCCGTCATGGAATCTACCACAAACAAAGTTTCTGAAGGCTTAAGCGATGATTTGAGAGATGATATCTCCTTCATCATTTCATCATCTATGGCCAATCGACCTGCTGTATCGACGATTAATACCTTTTTGGCAGTTTTTTTGGCGTGGGATATGGCATTTTTGGCGATAGCTACCGCATCTTTGTTTTCAGGTTCTGCATATACTTCTACGCCAATTTGCTCACCGAGTACTTTCAATTGATCGATCGCCGCCGGACGATAAATATCACATGCAGCCAACATAACCTGGCGTCCCTGCTTTTTGAGATGAGCGGCCAATTTCCCGCTAAAGGTAGTTTTACCTGAACCCTGTAAACCTGCGATAAGTATTACGGCCGGATCACCCTGCAATTGAATGTCTTTACGGGTTCCACCCATCATAAATGCCAATTCCTCAGCAGTAATCTTAACAAGCAACTGACCAGGTGATACTGAAATCAATACATCACGGCCTAAGGCTTTTTCCTTAATTGTGTCGGTAACTTCCTTTGCAACTTTATAATTAACATCCGCATCAATCAGGGCTTTTCTGATTTCTTTAACCGTTTTGGCAACATTAACTTCGGTAATTCTGCCTTCGCCCTTCAGCGTTTTAAATGCCTGTTCAAGCTTAAAACTCAGATTTTCAAACATAACTCTTCACTTTAAGGTACAAAAATACAAATTGACAATGAATATCCCTTACAAATATCTTATTTGAACTTTCAGAATGTCCGCCTCTGTAACAAACAACACATGAAAACTGAGCGAAAACGGACATACCTGAGAGATTTACGGAGTTGTATTTTGTGATATTGGATTGATAATTAGGGGTTTAATTTATATGGTATATTTTTTGAGAGCACTTCAGTAAAACACTTATACTATTATGAAAAATCATACCGCTTGTTTCGTATTGGCTTTTGTCATTTTTTCTGCCTTTGTTAATGTTACCCCGGCTCAGTCCCAGGACTGGGAGATAATATCTACCAGTGATTTTTACGAAATATATATGGAAGGCCCGGTGGAGCTTATCCTCGCTCAAGGCCCATCCTGCAAGGTGCAATTGCAATATGATGGCCCTTCACGCGACAAGGTAAATATATACAGCGCAAAAGGCAGACTCAATATTTTGCATGACGGCAGTACCCGTTGGAGAAAAGAGACCATTAAGGTAAGGGTTACCGTGTCTGATCTGGAATTACTGCATATCCAGGGCGCGGTTTCCATTAAAACCGATGGTGCTTTGTTTGTCGACAATCTCAAAATTGCTTTCGATGGGGTTGGCACGACAAATCTCAACCTCGATGCAAGGAAAATTATTTCAGAGATTAATGGTGTTGGATCCTTTTATTTGGCTGGTAAAACCGACTATCATAAAGTGAATTTTTCCGGTGTAGGTAAGTACGATGCCATCGAGCTTGAAAGTAAATTTACCTCTGTAGATTCTGATGGTATAGGTACGGTAAAAGTGCACGCAGGAGAAAAATTTATTGGCAATGCCAGTGGCATCGGAACGGTAGAGTACGCGGGTAATCCTCAGGATGTACGGGTTGATGCTACCGGTATTGGCAAAGTAAGAAGACATTAATCTCGTTGGGCAAGCCGGGAAAAGGCATGTTTTTACTACTTGCTCTTATTGGCAAGCTGACCACAGGCTGCATCTATGTCTTTACCCCGGCTTCTTCTTACATTTACAATTAACCCCTTATCTTCTAAAAAGGTGCAGAACCTTTCTAACTTATCTTCGGTCGTATTTACAAAGCTTGCTTCAGCAATCGGGTTATATTCGATTATGTTGATTTTGGAGGGTACTTTTTTGGCAAAACTCCACAATTCCTTTGCGTCTTCTATACCATCGTTAAAACCATCGAATACAATGTATTCAAAAGTTATGCGATTGCGGGTGTTTTTGTAAAAATATTGCAAGGCTTCCTGAAGTACATTGAGCTTATTGGATTCGTTAATGGCCATGATCTGATTTCTTTTCTGGTCATTGGCCGCGTGCAAGGATAATGCAAGGTTAAATTTCACAGCGTCATCGGCTAGTTTTTTAATCATTTTGGCAATGCCTGCGGTGGATAGTGTAATTCTCTTTGCCGACATGCCCAGGCCCTGTTCGTTGGTTATTTTATCAATGGCCGCCAATACGTTGTTGTAATTAAGTAAAGGCTCGCCCATCCCCATAAAAACAATATTGCTCAGGGGAAGGTCATAGTTCTGCTGCGCAAGCTGGTTAATGATGACCACCTGATCGTATATTTCTGCTGCTTCAAGGTTTCTTTTCCGGCCCATGTACCCTGTTGCACAGAATTTACAGGACAGGGAACAACCCACCTGAGAGGATATACAGGCTGTCATGCGGTCGTCTGCGGGAATCAGCACGCCCTCTATTATATTGCCGTCGTAGAGCTTAAAAACAGACTTAATGGTACCGTCATTACTTTTCTGACTTTGGTAAGGGACTACGTTACGAATTTCGAATTTAGACTTTAAGAGCTCCCTTACAGACTTTGATAAATTGGTCATTTCATCAAAATCAGTGCATGACTTTTTCCAAAGCCATTCCATCACCTGCCGGGCTCTGAATTTTTTATCACCTTGTTGTTCAAAAAAATCTCCAAGATCTTCAAGAGACAAACTTCTTATATCATCTTTTTGTATGGTATCAGCATTCATGATGCAAAGATAACGAATGCCTGCTTACATCTGTTTTGGGAGGGATAGAATTATTAGACCCTAATTAATACATAAGCAATTATCTGTCAGCGCAAAATGGAATAGCTGGCTTCAAGTGGGAAATGGTCAGAATGGGTCATATCCCTGCGGGTCTTAAAGCGCTGCGCTTTGAGATTACGGGTGAAAAACTGATTGTCGATACGTAAAAAGAAAAGACGGCCATTGAAAGAAAAGCCAAAACCAAACCCTGCTGTTTCAAAGGCATTATTCATTATCTGGCCAAGTCGGCGGTACACATAACTGTAAGGTATTTCATTAAAATCTCCACATAATACTACCGGATAGGGGCTTTCTACTATATGTTGAATCAGATAATCTACCTGTACCGCCCTGGTGGAGAGTCCTTTCCTCAATTTATAAGCTGTATCCATATAACTGTTTTTCAGTCTTTCTGTATTGAAGATGTTTTCTTCATCGATGCTCATTGATTCGAAATGAATGTTGTATATCCTGATGGTATCAGCGGGCAAAACGACATCGGCAAACATGGCATTTTGAAATTTTTTATCCTCAGAAATAATAATGCCGGTGTTGGCAAAAGGATATTTACTGAAAATCGCCATACCAAACTCACCATTGTTTTTGTCCCGGAATACGATTCGGTTATGATGATGAATAAAGCCTGCTTTACGCATCTTTTGCTCTACATTGTAAATATCTGAGTCATCCTGGTTATAATATTCCTGAATGCATTTAATGGCAGCAGGATGGTCGACAGTCCATCGTATCATTTGTTTTGAGCTGATGAGGTCATCGTTTCGAAGGTATTGGTAGGTATTGAATACTCTTACATTAAAGCTCAGCACATCGAAATCGCCTTTGCTATTGTTAAAAATTCCGGCGACAGCGAAGGAAGACTGTATATGATTATATCCAATGGCCAGCAATAGCAGATAAAAAATAGCAGACCATCGTTTAAACAAAGCAGCACGGATAAAGAAAACACTAAGCACTATTAATAAAACAGGAATGATAAAACCCGCAAATCCTGCAGGCCAATAGGCAGCAGGCGATTGTGTGACACCATAATAAGTTAAAATGGCCACCAAGCCAATGCATACATACCAGATTTTTCTCAAAATTTGTTCAGTTTTTTCAAAATATGGATAAAAAGTCATTCAAACTCAAAAATAATCGTTTCAGCATTGAAGCACATTTGTTTGATGTATTAATTTTATGCCAATAATTAAATAAGTACTGAATTGGTTTTCGGTAACGTAATATTTATGTAAATCTGCGATATGAAAAAAATAGCGATAATAGGCGGAGGCAACCTGGGCGCTTCCATTGCAGAAGGCTTATTGAACAGTGGTCGTTTTGAACCGGGTCAGATTACCGTTACCAGAAGAAGAACTGATATGCTGGCCAGCCTGGCCGCTCGTGGAGTTATGGTACACAGCGATAATGTAGAAGCCGTCAAGAATGCTGAAATTGTCATTTTGGCTGTTAAGCCTTATAATGTTGAAAATATTTTGCTTCAGATTTCGAGTAGTCTGGAGGAGAAACACATCGTAATATCCGTTGCCAGTGGTATTTCTATAAGTGAAATGGAAGCCGTTATCCGGCAGCCGGTAACACTGTTTCGGGCCATGCCCAATACCGCCATTGCCATACAGGAATCAATGACTTGTATTTCTACCAAAAATGGTGGTGAGAAGCATATTCAGGAGGTAATGAATCTTTTTGACCACCTGGGCAAATCCATTATTATCAACGAAGAACTTATGGATGCCGCTACCGTACTGGCAGCCTGTGGCATTGCTTATGCGCTTCGATTTATCAGGGCAGCCTCCCAGGGAGGTATAGAAATTGGCTTTGATGCGCAAACAGCCCAAATCATATCGGCCCAAACCGTGCGTGGCGCTGCCGGTTTGCTCATCAAAGGAGGCCAGCACCCTGAGCGCGAAATTGATAAGGTGACCACTCCACAGGGTTGTACCATTGCCGGCCTCAATGAAATGGAGCACCGAGGCTTCAGTTCTTCATTGATTAAAGGAATATTAACCTCATATAAAAAGATTTGAGTCGTTGTTACGTAATACCGGATGTACATGGTTGCAGCAAAACGCTTGCAAAGTTATATGGCGATTTGCTGAAACCCGATGCTTCCGATATATTGGTTTTTTTAGGCGATTATGTCAATAAGGGGCCAGATCCCAGGGGTGTAATTGATTTCCTGATCAGCTTACAAGACATTCACAACAACCTTTTTTTCCTAAGGGGTAATCACGATCAATTACTGCTCGATAGTATGGCGACCGGGTTTACCGGTCCTGAGTATTTCGAAAAATCGCTGGTGGCTACCCTGAATAATTTTAATGTCGACCATCCTTCCAAGATACCTGATAGGTATATTGATTTTTTGCGCAATACCATTTTTTATTATATCTGTGAGCCCTATCTGATGATACATGCCGGATTGAATTTTAGCATTGAAAACCCTATGGATGATACCGAAGCGATGTTGTATCTGAGAGAGATGGATCCTGTGCCTTCTTTGATTGGCAATCGCATCATCATTCACGGTCACATACCCAAAAAGCTCGAGGATGTAGAAGCACTGTTGCAGGATCGCAGCCGCTATGCCTATGGCATCGACGCGGGTTGTGTGTATCCCGAAAAAGGAATGGGGCATCTGGTGGCCCTGGAGCTAACTGGCTGGCAATTGTTTGTATGCGCAAATGTGGATTTTTAAGCTAAAGAAAGCGCTAAAATGTGCAGTTACTATATAGAAAGAGGGCTGAGAAAGCACGTTTCTATAATGTATATCCAGCATATTAAGACACCATACATCAATATGATATACGATTTTCTGTGTTCCTTAATTAAGGAAAGTAGTAAGCGTGATAGGGTAAAATACAGAGCTAATTTAAGATAAAGACGTGTTTTAACCCAGAGACTAGAAAGGGATGTGAGTAAAATAAATCACTATATTCAAGAATTCAGTATGCCGCATGATTATCATTTAAGACAACCCCAGAGACCCTGATCAACAAGCTTCCCAAAAAAATCTTTATATTCAAATTAACCTTAGTAGATTTGCACTCTGATTTACCAAAGTTTACTGTAGAAATTGTTATGACAAATAAAGTAAGAGTGCGTTTTGCCCCAAGCCCGACCGGTGCATTGCATATAGGTGGTATTCGCACGGCTTTGTATAATTATCTGTTTGCCAAAAAACATGGCGGTGATTTTATCCTGCGCATAGAAGATACCGATCAGACCCGTTTTGTGCCCGGGGCAGAAGATTACATTCTCGGGTCACTGGCATGGCTGGGGCTCAACACCGATGAAGGTATAGCCCAGGGAGGGCCCTGCGCGCCTTACCGGCAGTCAGAGCGAAAAGATATTTATATGAAGGAGGCCCTGCGCCTGGTCGAAGAAGACAAGGCCTACTATGCTTTTGATACCCCCGAAGAGCTTGATGAAATGCGCGAGCGCCTCAAAGCCGCCAAGGTGGTAAATCCGGTGTACGACAATGTTACCCGCATGTCGATGAAAAACTCCATTACCCTCAGTCAGGAAGAGGTTCAGCAAAGATTAGATCGTGGCGATCCCTGGGTAATCAGGCTAAAAGTACCTAAAAGAGAAGATGTGCGGCTTCAGGACCTGGTGCGTGACTGGGTAGTGGTAAATACAGCCAACATCGATGATAAAATACTGATTAAATCAGACGGAATGCCCACCTACCACCTGGCCAATGTGGTCGATGACCACCTCATGGGTATAACCCATGTAATACGCGGTGAAGAGTGGCTCCCATCGGCACCCCTGCATGTATTGTTATACCGTTTTCTGGGCTGGGAGAATACCATGCCCCGGTTTGCGCACCTTCCACTGCTTTTAAAGCCTACGGGCAATGGAAAACTCAGTAAAAGAGATGCCTTGAAACATGGTTTCCCCATATTTCCCCTGAGCTGGAAGGACCCTGAAACGGGTGAATTCTCAGAAGGCTTCCAGGAAGCTGGTTATCTGCCCGAGGCGCTTATCAATTTCCTGGCATTGCTGGGCTGGAACCCTGGCACAGAACAGGAAATGTTTAGCCTCGAAGAATTGATTGAAGCGTTTAGTATTGAGCGCATTGGCAAGTCAGGGGCTAAATTTGATATTGAAAAAGCCAAATGGTTTAATCAACAATACATCAAGCTAAAGCCGGCAGCTGAACTTTCTGCTTTTTTACATACTGAGCTCGCATCGCAACATATAGAATGCAGCCCCGAAAAAGCAGCGGCCATTTCAGAATTGCTGAGGGAAAGGATAACTTTTCCGGCTGAATTGTATACAAAAGGAACTTACTTTTTTGCAGCTCCTGATGAATACGATGAAAAAATCGTAGCCAAAAAGTGGAATGAAGAGGCGGTAAGTATTCTCAGTCATTATGCACTTGCACTGGAAACCTTAGAAGGTGTTTTTACATCTGAAGCAGCCCATATTACGTTAAACAAGGTATTGGAAGAGAACAACCTGGGTATGGGCCGGATATTACAGGCCCTTCGTCTGGCGCTCACCGGCAGTGGGGCAGGGCCAGATCTCTTCGGTATTATGGATGTAATCGGCAGGGAAGAAGTCATTCATCGTCTTAGAAAAGCCATAAATCAATTGACTTATGAAAAAAAAGCCTGAAAATTCCGATGGTAAAAAGAAAACAGTGAAAATGAATGAAATTGATGTTCATATTGATTCTTTCGGTGAGATTCACACTACCATACCCATCGATCAGATCAATGCCTTTCTCGATTTGAAGGTAAAGGATAAAAAGCTTAGCGGAAATCAAAAGAGACAAGAAAATTGAAGGTGATTGTAGCAAATTCATTTAACTTTTGCAACAATACCGGCTTACAGTGTGTTTCACCAGCAATGACGCAAACCGATTCATATATTCATGGAAAAAGTAGTAGTACCCTATAAAGAAAAAGAATCCAACAAAAAAGTGCAAGTGGCTGAAATGTTTGACAACATCAGCCCCAGGTATGATTTGCTCAATCACCTGCTCAGCCTGGGCATTGATATTTACTGGAGAAAAAGGGCGATTAAACTTTTAAAACCTCACAAGCCAGAATATATACTTGATATCGCCACAGGTACCGGAGATTTTGCCATCGAGGCCCTGAGCTTAAAGCCCAAAAAAGTTATTGGTGTGGATATTTCTGAAGGAATGCTCGCACATGGCAGGGTAAAAATGGCTAAAAAAGGATATGATAAGATCATCGACCTTCAAACCGGCGACAGTGAAAATTTATCGTTTGACGACAATACTTTTGATGCAGTGATCGTTTCTTTTGGCGTAAGAAACTTTGAAAATTTACTGGCAGGTTTGCAAAATATGTACAAGGTCTTAAAACCCGGTGGAAGGGTGGTAGTTCTTGAATTTTCCAAACCTCGTTCTTTTCCTTTTAAACAGATTTATAATTTTTATTTTAAATATGTTTTGCCGAAAATTGGAAAAGTAATCTCTAAGGATCAATCAGCCTATACCTATCTACCGGAGTCGGTGCAGGCATTTCCCGATGGTAATGATTTTTTAAAGGTTTTACAAAACGCCGGATTTAATGAAAACAAATGCATTCCACTAACTTTTGGCATAAGCTCGATCTATACAGGGGTCAAGTAGTTTTTTTGACCTTTTTTTGTATTGTTTTTTTTGGAAATAAGCTTGTTGCACAGGACGGCTTTCAAAAGAACCTGCCGGGCTCTGATGACAGATGGTTGCATTATGGCTTTAGCATTGGCATTCACAATTCAGGTTACCGGATCACCTATTCCGATGCTTTTGTAACCCCGGGAATGGACAGTCTTCATTCCATTATGCCTGCCAGGTCTATTGGTTTTTCTTTGGGTTTTATTACCGATTTCAGGCTGGCAGATCAATTTAATTTAAGGGTTTTGCCCAAGGTGTCATTTTATGAATTTCCGGTTGACTTTAATTTTACCAGTAACCGCATCGACCGTCAGTTGATTGAATCTACGTTTGTTGAGATGCCGGTATTGTTGAAATATAAATCGGAGCGCTATCGCAATGTACGTATGTATATGGTGAGTGGTGTGGCACCGGGTATAGAAGCATCGGGCCGTCGACGAAGGGAGCGCAGTGAAAACCGTCTCACTGCCGACAATATAAATCTTGCCCTTGAGGTGGGTGCGGGTATCGATATTTATTATCCCCTATTTAAATTTTCGCCCGAAATCAGGTACAGCCGGGGTCTTACCAATGTAATACGTGAAGACAGGTATGGATACAGCACCGGTATTCGCACCATGAGTCCGCATGTAATCAGTATTTATCTGCAGTTTTCAGATTAGTTTGCCACATTGGGCTACAAGTAACCTTTTCGCTTTGTGCCCAATTTGTGCAAGTATCATTTTAAACCAGATGGTAGGTTTTATAATTTCAACCAAATCCAGGCCTATCTCTCCATTGTTAAATAAAGAGAAAATTCAATCTGATAATCTCAACCTTAATCCATATAAAGCAGTCGACAACAAGCCACTAGGACAAAAATCCTGCAAATGACGTATTGAATTATTTTATTTGTACGTAATTTGAGATTATGTAAAGCTTATTACATATCGCTAAAATCCTAGGCAGCACCCTACACACACAGTTTATCTTAATTCAAGTACCAGCTTCGTCGAAAGGATCCTGTGACTTTTACCTAAAAATAAAAAGCAGAAATAATTCTGTCCATCACAGGTCTGTTAAAAAATAAAGATTTTTTTATTTTCCATTCCAACCATTTGGAAAGAATAGGTGTCTTGATGGTGAGATGTTAATACTAATGGATCGCAGTTGGGTTAGTTCATTGTTGAAAATTACGAAAAAAGCCGGGAAAGTATAATTCGTTTAAAATAATCAATTACATATCATGAAAAAACCAGCAAAAAACGCCAAACGACTATTCCCCTTTGCCTTGGCAGGGGCACTTATGCTAATGGGCATGGGGTGCGGGGAGGATGATGCGCTTCAAGCACCTGTAGCGATTCATTTTGACCTTTTGAATGAGGCTGGAGAAAAGACTACTACCTTCAAAGCCGGTGAGGACATCATTTTCGATTATCGCATGCAAAATTTAAGTGATGAGGATATCACTTGGTATTAAGGTGGTGACTTTTATGACTTCTTTAATGTCTATCGAATAGTTCCAGCCAGTATTGAAAATCCGAATGAGCGCATCATAAAGGTTGGGAGGCCTCATATTGGTTTAACTGTTACATTTCTACTTGGTAGAGTTCTTTTAGCGAATCATCAAGCAATAAACTGCATAACTTTATTTCTTCAAACAATATAGTACGGTTAAAAAGATGGAAAAATTTAAAAACAGGACCATGATGATTTCGCTTATTATTGGATTGGTGATGATGGGATTTGGGTGTGGGGAGGAAGATAGTTTTAACATAAGTAAAATTGATTTTGAAATCCTTACCATGCATAATGATATTGAAAAGGTAATTTTCGAATCAGGTACAGATATAGTTTTTGCACTGAAAATTTACAATAATTCAGGAAGTGACTTTGAGTGGCATAATGACTATTCTTGCATGGTGTTGAATCAAGAAAATTTCCTCCTCATTAAAATGAAAATTATAACCGAGGATGACAATATAATTGTAAACCCTGTAGGTTTACCCTACAAACCAACTATAAATTGCCCAACCATAAACTTGCCGTCTAAGGTAATAGCCCCTGGTGAGAGTGTTATTTTAATAGGAGTACCCTGGAGTAATAATCCGGAAAATGCTTATTTATTACCCGGCACTTATTTTACGGAGTTCACTATTGTTCTTCCGATTAATGAAAAAAGCGAATCCTGGGATTTAAGGGCCGATTTTATTGTATATTAAGTTTAGGATATGAAAAGCTTCAAGATTTTTACTGTATTGATATTTTTATCAAATTATACTCATGGTCAAATTCGGTCAATTTATTCTGATGTAGATAAAGTGGTAAGCCAAAATGGAATATTTCATTCTCTTGAACCTGAGCAATCAATTTTTATTGAAATCAATAAAGGGGATGCTATAAAAGAGGCTGAGGAAGAGGAGAATCTTATTGGGAATAGATTACCCTATAAATTTGGAAAATCTGTTGATTTTCATCATGATTCGGAAAATTCTGGGACTTGGATCGATACTGTGGGTGGTCGTGTGTGGAAACTTAAAATCAGTTCCAAAGGGGCATTTTCCTTAAGTGTAATTTTTAGTAAGTTAAAACTTGCGAATGGGGCCCAATTATATATTTATAATTCAGAGGGCAGCATGTTATCAGGCCCGATTACTTCAACTGAAATTCCAATGACAGGCGGTTTTAAATCTGACATTATTAAAGGTGATGAATTAATTTTAGAATTATTTGAACCAAAGGAATTTCATGGAACAAGTATGGTACAGATATCTAAGGTTGTTTATGGATTTCGAAATATTTTTCAACCAAACGCTTTTGGTGATTCCTTTGAATGTAATGATGATGTTAGTTGTGAATCTGATTGGGATATCCAATCTAATGGTGTTGCGATGGTTATTTTAGCTAATATGGAAAGACTTTGCTCTGGTTCTTTATTAAACAATGCATGTGACGGTTTTAATCCTAATATTCTTACCGCGTTTCATTGTATCGATATTGGTAATGATATAAACAACATTGATCCATGTAATGATAATGAATTAGGTAATGGTATTTTATCAGCTCAAGAAATTGCTAATGCTGAGGATTGGATTTTTCGATTTCAATATAAGCGACCTATCTGTAATTCCGGTTCAGAACCAATGAATTTTTTTACATTTCAGCAAGCTACTTTTAGGGCAGGATGGTTTGATACGGATTTTGCTTTAGTAGAAATGACTCAAAACCCCGTCCAAAATTCTCAACCTACAGGAATTCATTATCTAGGTTGGTCTCGGATTAATAATCCACCTACATCAGGTGCAATAATTGGACATCCCCGAGGAGATGTCATGAAAATAGTGACATTTGATGACCCAGCTCAAAATAATAATGAACAAATCGCTTGGACTTTGTGCCAATTTCCACTACGTCAGAACTTTTCACCTATAAACACACATTGGACGACCATGATTGATAATGGCGCTTTACAAGGTGGCATATCTGGGGGTCCACTATTCGACCAAAATAGGAATATAGTGGGTCAAATTCATGGTGGAATAGTGGGTTGTGCTCCTACTACTGGGCATTCGGGCCGCTTTGATGTGTCCTGGGGTAGGGATGCCAATGGAAATTTCTCCCAGGTAGAGATGCTACAAATAGCCTTGCCCCATGGCTAGACCCTAACAATACCAATGCGATGACTACCAATACTTTACCTATACCCATCCTCGCCGGCCCCAGTCATGTCTGCACCTCCGGCAGTACCTATACCATACAGAACGCACCCCAGGGCCTACATATTACCTGGCAGGTAAGCCCTGGCCATTGGTTTCACAGTACAACTCAAAATGGAACCGGAGCCTCTGCTGCAATCATGGCTGCCAGCAATACTGTTGGTGGCATAGGACAGCTGCAATTTACAATGATGAAGGAAGAATGGTTTACCGTGAAGCTGATGTGAGCCAATCGCAACAAACAATAAATGTACGGCACTGGAAGCAGGGCACTTATTACCTTCATTTACTCCACAAAGAAGGAGAAACCCGAAGAAGGTTTGTTGTTGACAGGTAATAATACAATAAAGATTTTTTTATTTTCCATTCCAACCATTTGGAAAGAATAGGTGTCTTGATGGTGAGATAAAAAATTAAAAGAACAACTCGTTCAAAGTCTACTGCCAGTATGGCTGTAATGGTTATCATATGTGGTGCTGCGGAGGAAGCTGGTTTACATTTCTGAACCTAAGAAAATCTAAAACTTTGGAAACATTCTTGTAAATCACATAATTAATTCGATAAATGTGATAAATTGCACATATTAGCAATAAAATATGTGATTATGTTTTTTGAAAGGAATTTAGAGGCTAAGCTGCAGGAATGGAATTTCAGAAAAACAAGAAAACCTTTAATTATCAAAGGGGCCAGACAGGTCGGCAAAACATCTTTGATCAAAAGTTTTGGTAAAAAGGTTTTTTCTGATTTGGCCTATTTTAATTTTGACGAGCAACCAGATATCAAGCAATTTTTTGAAATTACCAAGGATCCACATAGATTAATGCAAAACTTGTCATTGATCCATGGCAGGGCCATTAAACCGTCAAATACCTTGATCGTATTTGACGAGATTCAGGAATGTAAAGCCGCATTAAATGCTCTGAAATATTTCAATGAAAATGCACCTGAATATCCAATCATTTGTGCCGGCTCTTTATTGGGTATAACCTTAGGCAATCAAACTTCTTTTCCTGTGGGTAAAGTTGAATTTGTTGAAGCATATCCATTGACATTTTTAGAATTTTTGAAGAAAGCTGATCAAAATCTTTATGATTTTGTAAACTCTTTGGACCCTGAGCAAACAGTTCCCGATATGTTTTTCAATGCCCTTATGGAAAAGTTTAAAATGTATTTCATTTCGGGAGGTATGCCAGAGCCAGCCAGGGTTTTATTGGAAGAATTGGATATTGATCGTACTCAGCAAATTTTGAAGGATATCCTGCAAGCATATGAACTTGATTTTTCAAAACATACAGAAGTAAAAGACATTCCCAAAATTGGATATATATGGGATTCGATCCCTTCACAATTATCCAGGGAGAACAAGAAATTTCTCTACCAGGTGGTAAGACCCGGAGCCAGGGCAAGGGAGTATGAGGATGCTTTATTATGGTTGGTTCAATCTGGCCTGTTATATAAGATAAGTAGAAGTAATAAACCAAATCTGCCTTTATCGGCTTATGACGATTTATCTGCCTTTAAAATGTATATGCTTGATGTGGGATTACTGAGAAGGAAATCAGAATTAGATCCAATGGCCTTTAAGGAAGGAAACCGTCTTTTCACAGAGTTTAAAGGGGCTTTTACCGAAAACTATATTTTACAATCATTGATTATGCAATTTGAAGTGATGCCAAGGTACTGGACTTCCGAGGGAAAGGCGGAGGTTGATTATCTGGTTCAATACAAAAATGATATTTTTCCGGTAGAAGTTAAATCAGACAAGAATATCAGGAGTAAGAGTTTAGCCTATTATGGCAAGGAGTTTACACCAAAACTAAAAATCAGATATTCATTAAAAAACCTGGATTACCAGAATGGCTTAATTAATATCCCGCTTTTTTTAGCTGATCGAACCAGGGATTTCCTGGATCGCTTCGGCTTTTCTTAGAACGCCATACCCCACCTTATACAAACCCCTGCTTCGCCGGCATGAGGCAGTAACTTTTACCCAAAAATAAAATGCATCTATAATTCATACCATCACAGGTCTGTTAAAAACAATAAAGTTTTTTTATTTCCCATTCCAACCTTTTGGAAAGAATGGGTGTCTTGATGGTGAGATGTTAATACTAATGGATCGCAGTTAGGTGTAGTTCGTTGTTGAAAATTACGAAAAAATGCCGGGAAAGTATAATTCGTTTAAAATAATCAATTACATATCATGCAAAAACCAACAAAAAACACCAAACGACTACTCCCCTTTGCCTTGGTAGGAGTACTCATGCTGATGAGCATGGGCTGTGGGGATGATGATACACAACTGAATTGTGAAACTACATATGATAATACAAAAATTGTTGAAGTTTTGAATAACGTTACTGCTAAGGTAATTGATTTCAATTTCTCAGGCATGTATGTTTTAACTATAGATTCACTAAGTCTATCTAGCTCGGGTTATATCATTGGGTCAGATAATATACTCGTACCTTGTAATGACATGCCTGAAAATTTAAAGGTAAATGAAATGATTGTAATTGTTTCTGGGAATAAATTGAATTACTGTAACCATCCTGCCAGCCTATAGTCGCCATTTCTGCGGTAAGTAGTGCTGGTCATCCTGCATATAATTTTTCAGAGTTTGTTTATGATCCATTACCGAAAGGGGCATAGACAGGGCCTCAGCAGATGTGGAATTTATGTTTACCGCCTATAACCTAAGGAGGATCTTCAATCTGATTGATAAAAAAGCACTCAGAGCGTATATTAGGACGCTCATCCTCTGTTTTTATCGCTATATGACCCGTATGGAGGCCTTTTTAAGCCGCCATGACATCTCGAAAATTTTGTGTCCTGCCCATAGAAATTTTTTAAAGTTGCCCGCATAAGGCCTTATAAGGTTTTATATTTATGTCTCGCAGGCTGTATTGAAAGCAGGCCTGAGGTTTTTAGACAGCCTGTCGCGAACTAGCTTCGGGAACTGACGTTGGGCACAAGGCTAAGCCCCTTCACACAAGGTATTTCAGGGATTTTTAAAGGACAATTCTTCGTATATTTGGAATATGAAACAGAGAATTTACATTGACACCTCAGTGGTTGGCGGATATTTCGACGAAGAGTTTGAAGAACCTACCAGACAACTGTTTGACCGACTGGAGAAACAGGAAGTAATCTTTGTTGTTTCGGACTTGCTTGATTTGGAGCTGACTTTTGCACCTGAAAAAGTGAAACAATTATTACATAGATATTCGCCGGAGAATTTTGAGCGGATTAACCTGACAGAAGAAGCCATTGAATTAGCAAACACCTATGTAACAGAAAAAGTTGTCGGAAAAACAAGTCTTGAAGATTGCAGACATATTGCTCTTGCAACTATTAATAAAGTTGACGTGCTTGCCAGCTGGAATTTTAAACACATCGTGAATTTAGAGAGAATTAAGGGATATAACTCTGTGAATTTACGGAATGGATATCAAATGCTTGAGATACGAAGCCCTAAAGACCTTTTGAGATATGAAAACGACTAAGGAAAAAACATTGGACGCTGTGAAAATTCAGCGTGAAATCCGGAAAAAAATAAGCTCTGAGACCGAGAATATGACCCATGAAGAATTAATGAAATATATTGAGCAGAGAATTAAAAAAACCGGAACCAAACCAATCGGACAGAAATAGCCCAGTGCCCAACATGGTATAGCTAATCCCACAAACTTGCGGGACAGGGTTTGGTGGTAGTTTTATCCCGCACGTGCGGGACTGCTACGCGTGGGCTTTTGTAGCGGTGTCCAGGAAACTGCTCCGCAACCCCTTACGGTACACACACTCGACCGTTAGCGTTCAGCTTAATAAAAAAACACCATAGTAAAAGAGCACGTAAAAGTGGAAAAACTACTTTCAGCAAAACATTGGCAAATTTTTACTCTTCTAATAGCCGGGCTAATTAGGGCCTGCTTAAAAACTCTCTATTAAATTTAATTTTAAAACCAGCCATATGTAGCATACGGCTGGTTTGTTCTATTTACAAGATTTTTAATAAGGTAATTTGTGTAATTCAGCAACATTTTCAGCCTGTCATATG
>JAFIEV010000031.1 GCA_020832305.1 Cyclobacteriaceae bacterium
CGGCCTGATCACAAGCAAGGTAACAAAAACAAAAGCTCTATGGGATAGGTGCCTCCTGTCCAGAAAAAATTCCAGGTTTTTGCACTATATTGATACAAAAGCAATATGACAAAATGAAAATGCACTGAAATGCGCTTTACGCTGCATTCTTATTGTATAACTATTTATTGGTATAGTTATATTCGAATTTTCAGGCAGGGTGTTTTCTAAGAGGCACTAACTATATTTAAATTCACCTCCACCAAAAAAAAGAATTAATACCATGGCTAATTTCATGTTTTTCATAAGGCTAACCGTTAAATGGTTTTGTGTGAAACTCCATCACTCGGTTCTTTATTAGAAAAGGCTCCGGTCAGGTTACAACCAAGTGCCGCACCCAGGATAGCTTACATCAACCCTGTTTATCACCACAGGAATATATGTTTTTATTGTTGTTTTTGAAATAATTAAACAACAGTCAGTTAACTCACAATCCATTGTCTTATGAATGGCTGTAAATAATTCAAATGTCAGAGCAATACATTACTACAGAGACTTTTCTGTTTTCATTGTCTGGATTGATATCAGCTGGTTGAGTACAGACTTCCTTGATCAGTGTTCTTCCATCAGCATCGATAGTGACGTACTTTGGTCTTACTAGGTAGAACAAGGATGTATCAGCCCGGTATGCAAGCATTTTTATGATATTTGGTAGCTGTTTGCTTTCTTTTTTCAGACGATGGTAGGGTTTTTTGGAATATGCCTCTCATTTAATGTATAAATAGAAATCTTCACAAAAACATTGGCTTTTTGTTTTGTAGTTAAATGGCTACGCTTATATTTGTAGTCAAATAGCTACATAAAGTAAAATTTGATCCATAGGATCTTCGAATTTTAAAACCTGTACGTATGAATTTAAGACGAGATGTTTTTCAAGCCATAGCAGACCCGACACGAAGGGCAATCTTATTATTGGTCGCCGCACAGACCATGACAGCAGGAGCTATAGCCGCAAACTTTGACACAGCGAGGCCTACAGTTTCCAGACACCTGCAAATACTAACAGAATGTGAATTACTGCAACAAGAGCATCAAGGGCGGGAGATTTATTACCACCTCAATGCAGAAAAGATGAAAGTTGTGGCTGACTTCATTGAACCGTTCCGTAAAATGTGGGACGAGAGGTTTAATAAACTGGAAAACATTATGAAGAATTACAACCCGAAAAAATAGTATAGCGTGCAACATAAAACATTAGTAACAGCAGAGGATGGCAAGCAGGAAATCTTGATACAACGGACATTTGACTTACCAGTTGAATTACTTTTTAAGGCCTACACAGAACCAGAACTTGTGGAGCAGTGGATGGGTAATAAAGTTTTGAAAATGGAAAACAGGAATCATGGCAGCTACCAATTTGAGACGACCGACGGGCAAGGCAATGTTTTGTTTCGCGCAAATGGATCCATTCACAAAGTCGTTGAAAACCTAAATATTACGAGAACTTTTGAAATGGAAAACACAGACTTTCCCGTGCAGCTCGAATTTTTGGATTTCCAATCGATTGACGAGGAAACCAGCAGGCTGGTAATGAAAATCATTTTCAAATCAGTGGCTGACAGGGACAATATGCTCAAACTTCCATTTGCCCGGGGAATCAATATGGCGCATAACAGATTACAGGAATTTATGGGTAAGCATTAATAGATTTAAAATGAAAACTTAGTCCGCTTTCTTCCGAACCGAATCGCAAAATAATCTATTGAATATCAGACCCTGGGCTTAGTTTCGAAATGCTTTCAATAGAAGCCATTCCAGGCATTTAACTGGATAAAGAAGTTCTGATAATGAATCTACTGGGTTATTAGGTTTAAGCAAAAATAAAAATGATGAAGCAGAGAATAGCACATATTGCTTTGTTGGTTGAAGATTATGATGAAGCAATCGAATTTTACACTAAAAAATTGGATTTTATACTTCTCGAAGATACAAAAATCGACGAAAAGAAAAGGTGGGTAATGGTTGCACCTCCGGGAGCCAGGGAATGTTGTTTAATACTGGCAAAAGCATCTGATGAAAGACAATTTAAAAGCATTGGAAATCAGACAGGAGGGAGAGTTGGCTTTTTTCTCTTTACAGATGATTTCTGGAGAGATTTTAATAAAATGGTTAAAAGAGAAATAAATTTTGTGAGACCACCAGCAGAATTTGAATACGGTATTGTTGCTGTATTTGAAGACTTATACGGAAATCTATGGGATCTGATAGAACCAAATGAAAACAATAAGGGACTAATTAATTAATAATTAAATCAACATTTTAATTGAAAAAAAGAGACAAAATAATCTATTGGATAGCAACCCTTTGGCTATCATTAGGTATGCTTTCAACCGGCATTGTTCAATTAATTCCCCTTGAGGCTGAGGCCGATAAAATGAGTGACCTGGGTTATCCTATGTATTTTCTGACAATAATTGGTATTTGGAAATTGCTTGGAATAATCGCAGTACTTATTCCTAAGTATCCTATACTCAAAGAATGGGCATATGCAGGGTTTTTCTTTTTGATGACGGGTGCAATTTTCACACACTATGCTGTAGGTGATGTAGCCATGGAATATTTTGGTCCTGGCTTATTGCTTGTTCTAACCATCCTTTCCTGGTATTTTAGACCAGCCAATCGTAAATTTTCAAGTACCCAAATATGAAAATTGAACTAAATCCACAGGTAGATAAGTATCTGATTGATGGATGCATGCGCTGCAAATATGGTGGAACGCCACAATGCAAAGTACTCAATTGGACAGAAGAATTGGAAACGCTGCGGCAATTAGTGCTTGAAACCGGATTGACGGAAGAAATCAAATGGGGCGTTCCGGTTTATACACAAAACGGCCGAAACATCGTAACCATAAATGCGCTTAAGGAGTCTGCAAACATAGGCTTTTACAAAGGCGCAATTATGACAGACAAGCATCAGATTCTTACGCAACAAGGCAATATTCAATCTGCCAGAATCATTAAGTTCACCAGGGCAGATGAAATCAGAAAGTTGAAAGATGTGTTGAAATCCTATGTTTTGGAGGCGATAGATATCGAAAAAAGTGGAAATAAGGTGGAAACCGTTAAAAATCCTGAGCCAGTTCCGGATGAATTGCTACAGGCCTTTGAAGATGATCCTGCATTTGAAAGTGCATTTTACGCCTTGACACCCGGACGACAACGCGGGTACATAATTCATTTCTCACAACCCAAACAAGTACAGACAAGAACAGGAAGAATTGAAAAATACAAAGCGCAAATTTTTAATGGTGTAGGACTGCACGATAAGTATAATTGATTACCAAAAGTAGAAGATAAATTCAGTTATGGAGCAAAGAATTAGTGTATTGACAATTGGAGCGGAAAACCTGGAAGCAATGAAAATGTTTCAATGATATTGGCACCACATTTCGGAAAGAATGATTTAGCGGCATTCATTACATTTCCGCCACCAAATCCTCCGGGTGAGGTGCTCATAAGAAACATAGGTTTACTGGCAAATATGTTCAAATCTACCCGGCTACACCAGTCAAAAATATTCTTAAATGCTACAGTGTAACTTCTGTTATGCTCAGCGAGTGAGCAAATTATAGCCTCAGCCTCAGCCATTACTGCCCTGAACTGAAGTGCTTTTTCAGGAATTCCATTTACTCTTTCCTTGTCAATAGAGAATAAAGGCATTTCAAACTCATTTAAATCTAGAAACGCTATTTCAAATTCACTGAAACGCTCTAAAGTATAGGCTACCAGTTGCCTGTTGATCGATTTTGTACTGTTACTCCCGGCAAATGCTGTTATTTTCATGGTGATTGAATTAAGGTAATTTTTTTTTCAGCTTCATAATGCAAAAGTATGGAGGTCAAAATCTTTGTACATTGATGTATGGTAATAAATTGATCTTGCTTCAATTTTTGATTGCCTATTCCTCTACTTACGCTGCTGAAGTTTTCAGCTGTAATGCCAGGCCAGGTACTAATTATCCATTGCGGAATTCTCTGGGTTAAATCCGGGTGTTATTTTTTACAGAATCCAATTATCATGATTATGCCGTTTTTCTTTTCTTCCATCAAATGGTCTGCCATTTCTACATTTGTCAAGGTGATTATGTCATTTACGACCTTTCTCAGTGGAAAAAAAAGGAAGTTTAATTTGTATAATTCTTTAATAAGGTCGTGAAAAATCAAGTTGTCAAAGTATTTTTTGCCAGGAGAAAATTGGTCTTAGTCAGACATTCAAACTTTGTTACCTGCAGAAACCATGGTTTCTGCTTATGGTCCATGCCTTTCTGTATAACTCCAAATCGTTTTACCCTGATCTTTTATGAAGGATAAGCTGATTCGCAGGCTGTCTTCCAATTGGCTTTTCGAATAGTCCAAATAATCCGGTTCTATTGAATTTTTGTTAATGTTTTCAATGAGTTTATCTATAACATATTGCCTGAAATCCTCATGTATGATATTGATATACAACATATACCAGGGGTATTTATCATTAATCAGCTGAAATGGCTTTTCAAAATCTGAATATTCCCTTTTTTCATTTACCTCAAGCCCTTCATCCGTGAAATCTAATTCATTATGATGATATAGAAACACTATCCCCGTTTTTGTTTTTTTGCGGCTGATGTAAATACCTCCGCCTTCGCCTAAAATATTAAAAACTATTTCTTTTGACATAATATGATTTTATCATTATTTCTTCTTTCAATCAGAATTTTGAGTAACCACAGGCCCTGGAAAAAACCTCCGGCAAATAATAATGCAGTGTTCATAAGATCCTAAAATACGTTAACATTTTATGATTTTCAGCTTTACTACATCATATTCTTTAAATTCATCTCTATTATACGCACCTTATCACCCATAATCTTGTACAATATTTCCATGCTTAGTGGCGATTTCAGAGAACCGCAATTATCACGACAGGGCATTTGTCACATTAATTGTGGGACTGTTAATCAGGCATAAATTGAACCGCCTTAGTATGATAAACAAGTGTACCTCCGCTACGCGTTACACTGTGACAAGGCATGATTAGGCGCTGTTGTAAGCCAGGCTTTTTGAAAAATCATAAAATATTTCCTTGGCACGCCACTTTTTATTTTTTCTATCTTCTTCCGGTTTTTGAAATTGCGAGATGTGTTTATCTACTATTTGCATATTATTTGTGCGTAGTTTAGAAATGAGTTCTGAAGAAGTTGTTGTCTTGAATTTTTATAAAATGAGGATTTAAATTTTGCTTTCCCAATTTTATTAATCTTGTTTTTTGAAAAGTGTTATTCCATAAATGAATAGACAAACCACCTTAAGGATTTCCATACCTACATAGTAAAAATGAAGTTTTGAAGGGGGTACAATTTGCCCTTGAATATGCATTTCTGCTCTGATATCTAAGGTCGGTAAAATCCAGACTGATTGACCAAAAAGTAGTAACAGAGATAACAAAAAAAACACATTATTAATTGTTGAAAATATCCTTTTTGATAGTATCATATTTAATATTATTGCAGTCGCCATTGCCCATTCAACCTTGTTGAGCGCATTGAAGACCACCCTGCCAATACCAAGACCTAAGGCTACGGTTATTCCTGGTGCGCTGAATTTGAGCCAGGCTTCCATAAAACTGATGGCACATACAAACCCTATCCATAGGAATGTTGCAATAAGTGCTATTGGCATTTTAACTGTTATCATAACAAAGGTGATGCCGGATTATTTTTATAATGTTCGATTTTGGTGTGAAACATCTCTGCCATTCGCTGACCCTGCCATTTTGCCCTCTCTGCTTTTTCCCCGGAAAAATGCTCATCAACGGTTGAAAAGAACAATTCAAGCCATTGGTTGAAATGCTCTTTTTCTACGGGTAATTTGGCGTGAGGTGAAAACGGGCTCCCGAAATAGGTGTGCTCTTCCATTAATACCGTTTGCCAAAAGCGATACATTTTTTCGAGGTGTTCAGGCCAGCGATCCTGAATTTTACTATTGAAAATGTCTTTGAGCTTTTCGTCTTCGCGAACTTTGCCGTAAAAGCTATTCACTAAAAGCTTAATGTCGGCTAGGTTTGTTATGTCTTTCTTTTTTTTCATCAGAAGAATGATTTGTATAAATCTGGTTTCCAGTACATAATGAAGTAAAACAATGCAAAACCAATAAAAGAGATCAGTAAAGCCCAAACCCATGCCGGAATCGCTTTGGGCGTTTCCGAGCCGGTTACAATAAAAGCATCCTTTCGTTCACTTCCATACGCATTGATTGTTATGGGGATTTGCTCATTTACCACTTCGTTTTCTTTCAAGCCCACCACATCAATTGAAGGGCCGTTCCTTACTTCAAATGGAATAGTTCTGATGCCTTCTACGCCGTCTGTGGATTTAGCAACAATTTTTAATTTATGTTTTCCATCGGGAATTTTAGTGGTGTCGAACACAAATTTTACCGGTGGAGAAAAATCAGCAAATGGTTTTGGGTCTTCATCCAGGAATATTTTAATAGTTCGCTTGTCTTCCATAATTGCATCATTATTTCATTACAATGTTTTTTATATGATTTGCATCAGTTTCCTTTGGTTTCAGTAAATATTTAAGGCTGAAGAAGAAGGTTATCGCTACAATAATCACAGCAAACCAAATAATGATGAAATCAATGTTGCCTTGTGGACCTGTGCCATGGGTAATGCCCTTCAGTGCTTTGGGTTGATTGTTTTGGCATAAATCACAAGCCAAAATCCTTAATGGTACATGACAAGCAAGTATGATAAATACGAAAATCGTCTTTTTCATCTTATTTGAGTTTTTGTTCTTTTTTCCAATAATTGTTGGCCGCTGCCACGGTTTGAAACTCAATGGCAATAACATTTGCCGAAGCAATTAGCTGTGCGGTATCATTAGCATAATCTGCACGCAACTTTTTCCTAATGTCGGCATCAGTCTGAATGGCAGCGATGGATTTTCTTGCCATCTTTATCGCTAATTCTCTACCATCCTGAGGTGTGGATGTAATTAATGATTCCAGCCAGGTGTCTTTATTTTCCATAATTTTATTGGTTTAAGGTGTTTATATAATCTCTTATTTCTTTTACGTCTTCAGATTTAACAGCTTCGGCTTTGTTTCCCCAACTACTTCGTTCATGATTTACGATAGCAGCAATTTCTTCATCGCTCAGCTGCTCTGCAAATCCAGGCATTAATCCATATTCTGAGCGTGCATCATAGCCTTGCAGTATGATTTTTATTAGTAATTCAGGATTCTCATCAGTTACAATTTTGCTTCCGGCTAAAGGTGGAAAGGCCCCCGCCAGTCCTTTCCCATCTGCCTGATGACAAGCTGCACATGTGCTCATATATAGCCTGGCGCCATCTGGCAAGCTACTATTGGCCGAAGTGTTTGTTGCTTCTTTCTTTTTAATGGAAGGAATAAAAAAAGGTTCCGGATTTTCCTGAGTAAGACTTGCTTGTTTTAACGACTGTAAGTAAATAACGAGGTCAATAGCTTTTTGAGTGGCTACAATTTTCTTGTTTTTGTTTTTCAGGAATTTTTTCGGAACAGGTATGGTCACTTCATTATCGTGAATTTCATTTTCATTTTTTTCTTCAAACAACCAGGGGTAGCCGGGCATAATAGATTCCACAACTACTATTCTGGGATTATAAAGGTGCAAGAAGTGCCATTCAGGCCCTGGCTGACGCTTTCCGATGCTCGTTAAATCTGGACCTGTACGTTCACTTCCCAGTAAGGAAGGAGATTGACGCCAAAGGTCTAATCTCATTTTGCTGTAGTAATAATCCGAAGCCAATGAAGGCCGTTCTCCCCAAACATTGTCCATTTCTATGTTTCTTACCTGTTGAGTATGACATGCCATGCAATTTTCGGATGTATAAATTTTCAATCCGCTTATTTCCTGTGATGTTAAAGCTTGCATGGAGGCCAATGGCTGAGTTTCCTGCATTTGATAGGCGGGCACAATAGCAATGAGAATACTCAGGCCCATGAATACAAGGAGGGAAACAATAACTAAACTTCTATGGTTTTTATGAAAATTAAACATTTTTCAGTTTTTTAGACATTAGAGTGTTTAAATAGGATCGATGCCTCCTGGTTTATGGGCTTCACAATTTTCACCATTACATAAAAGTTGTAGGCAAATACTAAATGTGAAATGAACATCAATGAACCGCCAATCGCTCTCCAAACCCAATAGGGTTGCATCAATACAACAGAATTAATAAACGGCTCGCCATCTATCCAGCTTAATCCTTTCAATGTCCCACCGACCATTAACGAAATCATATATGCAAACAATCCTATAAAGGCCAGCCAGAAATGAACACCTACATAAAACTGCCGTGGTTCTGTGCCCGTAATTTTTGGAAGTATGGCATACACACATGCCCATAAAATAAAGGTTATAATACCATACATAGTCATGTGAGAATGGGCTACATTGAAGTCTGTAAAGTGCCACATAAAGTTTGTGAAGCGGAATGCTTGTAGGCTGCCTTGAGTCGAACCCACGAAATAGAAAATAACACCTACCAAAAAGAATGGAAGTACATAACTCTTGGATATATCTCCCCAGCTTCCCCGCATTGTCATTAAAAAGTTAGTGGTGCCGGCTATCACCGGTATAAACATACCGGCACTGAAGACAATAGCCACTGTTTGTAACCACCAGGGCAATGGACTAAACACAAAATGATGTGTACCTATCAATGTATAAAATAACATTTGTGTCCAAAAGGCAAGAACTCCGAGTGAGTATGAATAAATGGGTTTGTTGAGGGTAGATGGAAGATAATAATATATAAGTCCAAGCGTAAAAGTCATAAACCACATACCCACGCCTTGATGCATGTAATATCCCTGAATTACGGTTTCCCCCAATCCATCCTGATAACCAGGTAAATAACCAATAATAACCAACACAATAGTCCAAACCAAACCAGCCAGAATATACCAATTGGAAATATAGATTTCAGATATTTTTCGATTTTCAACGGTTTTGTAGAAATTCAGGAAAGTATATATCAGACCCAATGCAAAAAGTAATGCAACCGGCCAAATGTATTCCCGGTATTCACCACCCCCATTATTGATCCCTGCCAGCAATAATATGTTACCTGTAAGTACAGAGATGTTGATTAAGACCCAAGCCCTCCAAGCCCATTTATAACTGTGTAAATTTATATTGGATGTACGGGCTATAACATAATATCCTAGACCAATCATTGCCATCGAAGCCCAGCCCCAGAATACAGTATTGGTATGAACAGGTCTTAACCTTCCAAAAGATAACCAGGAAACTGAATCCATTTCAGGCCAAACAAATTTCATCCCAACATATTGACCTATTAGGGTTCCGAATACTAACCAAAACACCGAAGCTCCTAAATACCAAACAATGATTTTTTTTAGCTGATCAGAAATTTCAAGATTTAGTTTTGTCTTTTTTTTTTCGTCCACCAACGGGTTTTCGGGGTCGTGTGTTACTTTTGATATCACGCCTTTAGTGTCTGAGGCTGATTCATCGCTTCCTAGTTCATTACCTGATAGCTTAAAAGCTAAGGCAGCTTTTCTTTGTTCGAGTATTCTATCAATTTCGGAATCATCAAGCCCAATGAGCGCTTCAGAAAATTCCATTTTCTTCTTTACCACCCCTTTCTTATTCATGGACTCTATAAAGGATGACAATCTCACTATTAAAATGAATATTGCAATTACCACCACTATTACTATTAAAATTATAGTACCGATGACTCCCGGACTGGTAAGCCAGTTTTCTGTACCTGGATTAGGTTGTGATTGCCCAAAAACAGGCGAAGGTACCCGGAAAAGGATTAAAATGAATGTAAGAGATTTTACGACTAATTTGTCGTAAATAGATTCAAATTTTTTTTTCATCTTAGCAATACTGTTTTTCCTGATTTAAGACCAAGTGCAAGGTCATGAATGGTAGTGCTTGTAAGCATTTTTTTTATTTCGCTTCTTACTTTAACAAATTTATCGTGCATTGGACAGGGCTGAACATTACTACATTCGCTAAAACCCATTCCACATCCATTGAAAATCGAATCACCATCAATTGCATTTACAATTTCACTCACCTTTATTTCTTTCATCCTTCGAACATCAATATGGAAACCGCCAGCAGGTCCTGTATGTGAATCAACTATATTATGCTTGGTAAGGGCTCCCAAAACTTTTGCCGTAAAAGCTTCGGGAGAACCTGAGTGTTCCACAATTTCGCCTATTTTCACTCTCTTACCTTCCATGGATTGCGTAGCGATATAGATTATTGCTTTCAGACCGTGTTCACAAGCTTTGGAAAACATGACTTTGCGCTTATTTTAGGGTAAATATAAGTATAATTTATATTTACGACAAATTTATCGTAAATAGTTCTCAACGCACTTATATTGTGTGGGGGTCAAAGTAGGCTCAGTGGCAGGCCATACTTGATATGTTAGCTTCCCGCATGGACTGGTCAACTGGCTTTTTTTGACATACCTGGTGTAGCTTTTGACATTTTTTGAAGTCACTGCTTTAGATATGGAAATTTATCAAAGAAAGAGGGCAATTGCTTTAGCTGTCATAGTTTTACCACAACCTTAACTGCCATGAATCATTAATTTATGGTACACAGACAAATAGTATTTTCTTCGTACATAAATGTATTGGTACTCTTTGCTGGATTAACAATAACGTATTGGTAATCTCTATAAGCAGTAATTCTTTCATTAGACAATGTGTCATTGACAAAATGAAACAGAACTTTGTAATAAGAAACAACGATATATTGTATCGGGTTTTGATAAAAGAAGTATTCCTTTTCATCAATCGTAAATTATTTGTAAAGCAATCAATAAGTATTCCTTACAAGTTTTCTTTGCTTAAACTGTAAGCTTATAAATGATAAAAACTTGTGTCTTTATATATTTTTAGCCCCATACTTTTGGAATTGTAAGAATTGAATCACCAACCAGATTTAATAAAAGATGTGTCCATAAGGCGATGTATATATTTCCGGTTTTCCAGCTAAAAAACACCATTGGAAATATGGCCAACACTCTGACAAGCAACAGCCATGGAGACCAAAAGTGGTATATGGAAAATAAAACCGTGCTAATGACAGGCGCCCAAAATCCAAAATGTCCCAATCTTGGCAGTAGTAAACCCCTAAAATAATATTCTTCTGCTATGGGTGCCAAAATGGAGGTGGAGATAAGCGTCAAGATCCAGGCTAGTTTAATGACATTTTTTGAATATTTCGTCTCATCAGGGATCAATGAAATGTTTGTCATCCAGTCATTCAGGAAGAAGAAGACTTTTTCAAGCAAGACATTGGAAAGTAACTGACCTGCCAAAGCAAATACCAAAACTGCCCAACCTAATGAAAGGGCGATATAGAAAAAGTGCATTTTCAGGGGTAAGGTGTTTTGCATGGAAATACTATCCGCACCCAGCCAGTAGATAATGCCAATCAACACAGGCAATATGACCAAAAACGTTTCTATATGGTAAGCAAAGACCGCAGGTTGGTTATGCTGCCCTAAGAAATAAGCAGCTGTAAAGAAAACAGCACCTGCCATCAAGCCAGGTAATAGATGCAGTGTAGTTGATAGTAGTAATGTATGGTTTTTTAAAAGTACTTGTATTTATTCATGTCAAAATCCGACTTTTCCACCGAATGGTCAGCTTGATGATCATTTTTTTTTAAAAGTAGACAAGCAGAGTTTGCCAATTAGAGTATGTGGTAATTTAAGAGAAGATAAGTTAATTGTCATACTACATGGAGGCCCCGGTGCAAGCTCAATAATATACCGCACGGATTATGTAAAGGAAATTCCGGAAAAAAGGTTGGCCATTGCATATTGGGACCAACGCTATGCAGGAACATCACAGGGAAATGGGGGCAGTCATGACATCCATGCATTTTCGGATGATCTTAAAAAAGTAATCTATCTGCTAAAAAGCAAATACGGGCAACAATTAAAAGTTTACTTGCTGGCACATTCCTGGGGTGGCTTTATAGCACCTTTATTTTTAATTGAAGAAATCCGGCAAGTCGTCCCAATGCAAGTCAAGTAATGCGCCTTCCAGGGAATATAGGTAGTAGCAAACGGGAAATGTCTTGCCAGGATTTTGTTCGCATATTTTCGAATAGGCTTTTGCGGGTGTTATCGTGGCTAAATCTGCGAGTGAGTAAATACCAATTTCATTTAGTCGCCTGCGAATGCCTGGCCCAATGTTTTTAGCGCCATTCAGGTTGTTGTTCAAAGTTTTTCCCCCCATTTTATGCCTCCAGTGGTGAATATTTAACTATGTCTATTCCTATGCCGTTTGGATCCTCTATGGCAAAATGTCTGTCACCCCAAGGCTCATCTCTTATTTCCACTTTCATTTCAACACCTTTTTCTTTCAGCTCTGAATATTTGCTGTCCACATCCTCTACCTCTATGGTCAAATACATGCCTTCTCCGTTAAAAGGTTTGTGGAAAAAGGTTTGCTGTGTTGGGTGATAAGGTAGCAAAAAGCTAATCTCCGCCAGTCTGCCAGGGCTGTGCATCAATAGATAAAATTCGTTTTCAAACGTTACTCCAAATCCTAATTTTTCGATGTAGAAAGCCTTGCTTTCTGCCAGCTTTTCTGTGAGAATACCTGCGTTGAGTTTCATGCTTTTTCTGTGTTAAAGTTGAGAAGAAGCAAATTTCAAAATCAAAAAATAAGTAAACTTGTAAAAAACGGACATTTTATCCCCCAAAGGCTTTTCCTGGGGTAACGCCATAAAAGTTCTTAAACTCTTTTATAAAATGTGCCTGATCATAGTATCCCATGTCAAAGAATAATTTGCTTTTCCCGAGGCTTTGGCTTGAAGGCCTGGCATTCAAAACATTTTGAAAGCGAACTATCTGGCTGAATGTTTTGGCCGTGTCACCAATATAAAACTCAAAATACCGTCTCAATTGTCGCTGGCTTAAACCAGTATCTAAACCACTTTCTATATTGACTGCCCCGAAATTCTTCAAAATGATATTCAGGGCATTTTGAAACCTTGTATCTAAATCAGCAGGTGAATTATGGATAAGGCCCGTAAAGTAATTGTCCAACTTGAATTTGATGAAAGCAAAATCGTCTCTGTCAGAAAAATGTTCCGTAATGTATTTAGACGTTTCATTTAAAACCACATCAAGCCTCTCAAAGCGATCGCTTAATTCCTTTGCATTTACTTTAAACAGGGCAGGAAACTTGGTTGGTAAAAACCGAATGCCTATGTAATGAAAATAATTGTCAAGTGGGAATTCAGTATATTTTTTACAAAAGCCCATTAAATAATTTTCAGAAGGATCATCAAGCCGAAAGAAGATGTCAATACATCCATCGGCAACCACTTTATAGGTAAATGGATCTTGAAGTCTTTCGTTTGTTTTTAGTTCCCAATAGCAATATATGATGTTTGAAAGTCTGGCTTCAGGTGAGACTTCCTTATAAACAACACATTTTGCCGCATGCTTAACCGTTGGTTGAACAGGCCGGTAAAGACTTCTTATGTTTAATTCATTTCGTATTTTTGTGCTTTTGACCATTTTGTCTTTATCTTTCTGTACATCAAAAATAAGATTTGCAATTATTTCTTCCTTCTTTCAATAAGAATTTTGAGTGACCATAGGCCAAGGAAAAAACCGACAATAAATCGCAATGCAGTATTCATAACATTCTTATTAAAGGTATTATTTTATTTCATTGATTTTCTTTAATGTTTCTTCAATGTTATTCGTCAATACTTTTGGCTTGTACTTTTCTCTTGGTGTACCATTTATGTGATATAGCCTTTCTGTAGGAATTTGAAAACCAATTTTTGTTTCTGACAGGCTAAAGTTTTGTATTGCACCTAATAAACCTGCCATTTCTGTTCCAATCACTCTGGCTCTGTTTATTCCGTCAAAACCAATTGCAATACCTTCTCCCATACTGCCTGTCCAGCGTCCAACCAATACAAATAATTTACCTTTAAATTGCGTTTTTCTGGGTCTTACATATTCAACCCACATTCTTTGGGTTTGAAATTCTTTTTCATCGAATTCATGCTGTTGATAAGATGCGGTCTTATCGATAAATCGCCCCATTATACACCTTGCAATGGTTGTATTACCTCCGCCAGGCGTTTCTGTTAAATCAATTATAAGGTTTTTGTATTCCAGGAAATCATCAATGGCACGATCAAATACTTCAATAGTTTTTAAGTTGCCTAAAGAATTATTTATTTTAATATAGGCCGTTGTTTTATTCAGAATCTTAGTTTCAATGAGGTTGTCAGTTTCGGATGTATGGGCACTGTCGGGGAAATAATGAATATGGTTGCCATTTTTATTTATGGTGATGGTTCTTTTTGAATCGTGGGTACCTGCAAATAACATGTTTAAAGCGTATTGCTTCATCTCCAGGGTATGATTTACAGCACTCTTTGGTAAAAAACCTTCAACTTGTTCCGGAATGGCTTTGCCATTAAAAAGTACAATTTCATCGCCAATTTTCAGACCACAAACTTCTGCACCAAAACCTTTTCGTATATCTGTTATAAAAAATTTGTCATTCATTTTTTGCACAAATAGATCCTGACCGCCAGGAATAATTCTGTTTGAAGTTTCAAGATTCGTATTTAAGGAAATGTGTCCGTTATGTAGCTCGTTTATGACGGCTTCTAAAAATTGTATGAATTCAATATCATTTGTGACTTGACTTACGAGGGGTTGATAAATTTCTTTTACTTTTTCCCAGTCAATACCCTGTTGTGCTAAATAGGCATGATGGGTATTTACATCATTCCAAAATTCATTAAAGTCTTTTTCATATTTGGTTTGACCGAATGACAAGTAAGTTATATATAGCGCCAAATAGGTTAAAATTATTTTCATTTTCTTGTATTTTTATCATTCTTTTTGGGTTTCGTCTAAAATTGCCACTAAGCTTAGTCTGCCTGAAAACATCATTCTGCTTTCGCACAAGCACGGGACTTATAAATATACTGCCTTTTCAATGCATATGCAGTCAGTTTTAGAAATATTAAGGTTGTGACCAAATTTTGGAGAAGCCCTGATACCGGCTTGAAAATGCTTTTAAGCAGGAATTTTTTGTCAATGTGGATTTCTCTAATATAAGTTAGACAAAAAAATAAGTATATTCGTAAAGTAGATGGTATAATAACGTTATGATTAGGGGTTGATTGCGACAAAATGACCACATAATATTGCCTTATGAAGCACGTATCTATTTTACTGTTGGAGAATGTCAATCTGGCTGGCCTGGAAAATGCTCGCCAGGGCTTGATTGAGGCCAACCGTTTTCTCACCGAGAGAGGATTTGACCCTTATTTTAAAGTTCAGATAGTTGGACTAAAACCACAGATAAAAATAAATGGTGGGCTCTATTTGATAAGGGCTGATACAATTATAAGCGAAGTATCGAAAACTGACATTGTTATTATTCCTCCGGTGCAACCAGATTTGAATAGGGCCATACAAAGTAATCAAAAGTTTTTTTCGTGGATACGAATGCAGCGAAAGATGGGGGCTGATGTGGTGAGCTTATGCCTTGGCGCATTTATTTTAGCAGGTAGCGGTATCATTGATAATAAGGATTGCGTAACGCACTGGAAATTTGGTGAGGTTTTTCAGTCACTTTTCCCTAAGGTTAACTTGTTGTCTGATAAGATACTCACGGCTAATGATGGAATTTATACCGGAGGTGGTGCTTTTTCATCGGTCAATCTTATTTTATATCTGATTGAAAAATCAATAGGCCGTGAGTGCTCAGTATACTGCTCAAAAATATTTCAAGTCGATTTGGGACGAAACAGTCAGTCTCCGTATATTATTTTTAAAGGGCAGCGTAAGCACGCAGATCATTTAGTCCATGAAGCACAGCTGTTTATTGAAAGTCAATATACTGAAAAAATTACGGTTGATGTTTTATGTGACAAACTGGGTCTTAGTCGTCGAACCTTTGAGAGGAGATTTAAAAAAGCAACCGCCAATAGTCCATTAGAGTACCTGCAGCGTGTTAGAGTAGAAGCTGCTAAAACCCGACTGGAAGAAGCAGGTATGACCATTGGCGAAATTGCTTATGTGGTTGGTTACAGCGATATGAAAGCTTTCAGGGAAATATTTAAAAGATTTACAGGTATCAGTCCCATTGAATACCGGGCCAAGTTTTGCCGTTCTGTACAAGCTGTTGAAGAGATATCAGCCAGAATTTGAAATCCAGCCTGTTTTTCATCAATCTTTTGAAAGTGACAACATGATTACTTTTGTTCATAAAGCAGTGAACATCGATTGTTTTTATGTCATTTCAACCTCAGAAGCTCTCCTTTTCGCTTTACAATATTTTTATAATCCCATTGTATCTCTTTGGCTTTTTGCAACCATCGCTCAAGGTCTGTGTTGATAATTTCTGAAATATGATTGTAAAAAACAGAAGCATCTTTGAATTTTTTACCCACAACGTTCAGACTTTCTTCACCAAAATCAGCCCCACTCCAAAACATGAGCCGTACACCTGCTTTTTGAATGCTGTACCCGGCGATGGGGTTACCATCCAGAAACCATACAGGATGCCTGTGCCATATCTTACTTTCCGCCTCCGGTAAATTTTGATCAATGGTTTTTGCCAGTTGATCACATATTGATTTAAACCCTGCTGTTTGTGCATGGTTATAAGCTTTTATTTCCTCATTCATGGGTTGTTGATTCAATGGTTTTATTAATTTCATACCTCAGACGTATTACCTGACATGGGAAGGTATATGAATCTATCAGATTTAGCTTTATATTTAATTTAGCAGGAAACATGGTTTTCCCTCCTCCCAAAATTACGGGGTGAATGTATAGCCAAATCTGATCGACTAAGCCTAGTTTCAGAAATGTGGAAGCCAGTTCAGCGCCAGCAACCTCAATATTGCCTCCTGGCATGCGTTTCAGCCCTTGAATATCCTCAGGAATCACATTTCTGGTCAGTTCCGAATTCCATTCAACTTTTTCGAGTGTTTTCGAATAAACTATTTTTGGGACCTTTTTCCAAATTCTTGCAAACACTTTTTCAACTTCTGGTTTTTCTGAATCTTCATTTATCTCCGGCCAGTAAGCGGCCATGGTTTCATATAATTTCCGGCCATATAACGAAGTATCTATTACTCCGTTGATATATAAATCATTAAAATGTTTGTGCAATACATCGCCTGGCACCGACCAATCCAGTGTTCCTCCTTGTCCTTCAATGTAACCGTCTAAGGAAACCATTTGCGGATATATGAGTTTTCTCATCTTGATACCTCCCTTCGGTTCATTTTGCATTTATTGTAAATTCCCAAAGTGCCATCTGTTAATCTACCTTCAGCGTGTCTGATTGAATAAAAATTTGTTTTAACTGATTTCATGATCGAATTATGGTTTGATGATTGTTTATTTGGGTTCTTTCATGGATGCATTAAAATAATATCATTCCATGTATGACTTATCATTATGTGCTTTTTTTGAGTATCAGATGAGTGGCTTTTTCTGAATTGACAAATTGGGTACATTCATACCCGAGTTGACGCATATCAATGCCATTGAACAGCCTTTCGCCACTTCCAAGTAAAACAGGTGAAATAGCAATATGTAGTTCATCAATAAGGCCTGCTTTCAGATATTGATGAATGGTGTTTGCGCCGCCGCCGATGCGGATATCCTTTTCTTTTGCAGCCTCTCGTGCAAGATGTAAGGCTTCATGAATGCCACCGCTTACAAAATGAAAAGATGTGCCACCTTCCATATATATCGGTGGCCGCTTGAAGTGGGTTACAATGAAAACCGGAACGTGATAAGGGGGATTATCTCCCCACCATCCTTTCCATTTCATATTGGTCCAGGCTCCTCGGTCGGGACTAAACATATTTCTGCCTATTATCCAGGCGCCTATATTTTTAAAACCACGGGCTGCAAAATCGTCATCCGTCCCTGAATTTCCGTTTTCAGAATTGAACAAAACTTTCTGAAAAGTGGCCGTTGGAAATGCCCATTGGTGCAAATCTGATCCGCCTATACCAAGAGGATGCTTGATGCTCTGTTCAGGTCCGGCGCCATATCCATCAATGGATATAGAGAAGCTTTCAACGCGTACAATTCCCATAGTTTCTGATGCCTTTTTTGGTTCAATACTTATTTTGCTCTGCCATATCTTTGATTATTTCCAGGGATTTGGGCCAGCTGGTTTCGAACATGCCTTTAAATTCTGGAATTGTTTCTGTTTCCACGGTCAATAGGGTAGAAGTGCCCAGGTTTTTAAAAGTGTAATTCTCCAATGCGCCTGCCCAGTTTTTCGCTGCTTCACTTGAAGTGTCTTCAATTCCATCCTCTACAAAGCCCAGGTGTTCAATAGATATAAATTCATGTAGTCTGTTTTCTTTTATCCGGCTTACCATGCCTCTTATTTTACCAGTTTCATCAGGCCCCAGAAATTGGATTTTGCTTCCCTGATTCCAGTCACCGGCATAATGTGAGCCTATTGAAAAGGCTTCCGTCCATATACGGTAGGTCTCATCTCCAAGCATGATATCCCATACCTTAGCAGTTGGTGCCTGGATGTTGATGGTGAATTGTAGTTTTTCCATGACTCGTTTAAAATTAATTTTACATTGTTTGGTTTATATGCAAATGTAAAAAAGCTTGTGCCGGAATTAAGGGTGTAAAACCGACATAATCGGGGGATAAATACGACAGGTAGCTCTGCAGATATTTCTGAATGATATTATTTATTTTAAATGGAGTTTATTATTTGATGAAGTAACTTTAATTATTCAAATGTATGGTGTGTGTGACTGATTTATTAAATGCGGTCACACTCAAGTATTACAATTTTGAGAAAGAGTCAAAAGTGGCAACTGCATTTTTTGGCCTGAGATCTAAACTTTTGGTTTTATACTTTTTAAAAGCAAGGCGCTGATCAATGACACCACCAGGCCAATGGGTATGACTTCAGTGTAGGTAAGTAATATCACAAAAAGAGGTTTTTCATACATCTTTGCATAATTTTCCATTTCTTTGGTTTTAGCAGCTATATCTGCTTCATTGGTACATTGGTATAAAACGTGTCGTGTAAATACATCCATGAAATCCGGCACGAACAGATAATAGCAAAATAGCCATGCAATTACATACAGAGTGGCGGCCACCAAAGTAATAAGGGCACCGGTTTTAAAGGCTTTCCCGAAGGAAATAATCCCACTGAGTTCTTTATTCCGGTAATTTCGTATGCCGACAAAAATCAAGGAATATATCACTACCAATATGGCATATCCAAGAAAATCATTACTCTTGAATTCAGGGTTGGTGTACAGCATATTCACCATAACAAGCCAGGGAATACACAACACAGCGCCCAGCACTAAACCAAAGATCAAAACATTTTTTTTCATTGTGATTATTTTTGATGGAAGTCTCAAAGTAAAGAGCCCGAAGACAAAAGCTCTTCATACCTTAGTACCGATTTTATAACCTGAGTTGAAAATTCCTTCCAAAGTACTATAAAAGCTATTCCACTATTTGCAGCCTTTTGGCTTTTTCTATGGCCTGGGTACGTCTTTTAACATTCATTTTTACAAACAAATTAGATGTGTGGGTTTTTACAGTACTTAATGAAAGAAATAAAAGGCTGGCTATATCGGCATTGCTATGGCCTTTTGTAATGAGTTGTAAAATCTCATATTCTCTTTTGGTGAGATTTAATTTATCTAATTCTGTTTTATTAATAGTAAACTCATCAGTTATAGGAACAAATATTTCCTTTTCAACAATTACTTTTTCTACCCTTGGTCTTGTGAGCTGTGTGGCGATCCATATGCCCAGTAGGGTGAAAAATACGGCTATTAGACCGATGTATATATCTATGGCATTATCAACGATAAGAAATTTCCATTGAAACCATTTAAGCAGGCCAACCAATATTGCCAGCATAAAACTATAAATCAAGATGTGCCTGTACTTTAGATATGATTTCATAATTTATGCAAAAATTTCCCGGAGAGCTTTAATTCGTTTTTTAAGCATAGGATGACATTGTAAAAACCCTAAGTATTCGTTTTGTAGCACTCAGTTCTCCACAAGCCCTAATGAACTCCTTGCATTTGGGGATTTACATACATAGAAAAAAGGTCTGACTTTTCCTTCCATTGCCTGAGTTGTGGATCGGAAGCAATAGAGCACATAATTCATTAATTTCATCTGCTCGAGCAAAGACCTCATCATTCCTATTGGCTTGAGAATATACAATGATTTGTTAAATGAGTTTACCCCTCCAGTCCTGGTTTTTGTGAGTATATTCACTTATTTTCTGTGATGCGCTCATAGTGCTGTTTATTTATGGTTTTTTTATTGTTTCTGTGTTCCGATTGACCACAAATTTCCACCATAATCTTTAAATGTTGCCCTGCGATCAGGGTCACCTTCCCGCTCCGCTGGACCTTCAACCGGCTCACATCCTGCGTCAGTGGCCTTAGCCCAGATGTCATCTACATCGGAAACATATACGTGCATCACCATCGGAACAGCCGGGTATTGTTTGGATGAATTTCCCAGCATGATTACTGAATCATCTATCATCAGTTCGGCATGCATAATGCTGCCATCCGGCATCCGGTAGGTGCACAATTCTCTGGCATCAAAGATTTGGCGCATTAAGGCCACAAAACGGTCAGCATCTTCGATTATGAAGTAGGGTGAAACTGAATTGTAACCTTCAGGTTTATAGTTTGTATTCATGTATTTATTTGATTTAATATTTACGAGGTTTTTTTGTAAGCATCCGTCCTTTAGAATGGCATAGAAACCTCTTAGCATGTTTAATCTGCTCACAAAACGATGGGTATACCCTTTTCAAAATTAGGGATTCAAATAATTTAAATCAGGGGGTGAAACCGACATAATAGAGGGTGTTTTGCGACATTTTGATCTGATTTTTCCTTGCTGATACCTATAAGCTGCAGCATATGTTCATCCTATGATTGAATACTGAATGTTAATACCTTCATTTATTATTAGATGGTTGGTAGCGTGTTAAAGGTGAACAAGCCGTTTAGTAATTAAAAACTGTCTGAAGATTTAACAGCTGTCTCATTTATTCAGCCTGAGTATAATTTACTCCGGAGAATACTATTCTGCGTGAAGGCTTATGTTTTATAGTTTATGTAAACCATAAACCGACTACATTCACTGATCCTAAACAGCCTCGGCATATTTTTTAAAATTGTTAAGAATTGCCTGCCAACCCTGTTGTTGCATTTCCTGAGGGTTCATTTCCTCGGCGTCGAAGTTTATGGTGATTTGGGTACTGTCACCATTTTCCTTAAAAATAATTTCAGCCTGTCGGCCGTCGGCCATGGTGTAGCTCATTTTTTCTGTGATGATTACCTCATCATATATCGCTTTAAAGTCAAATCCAAAGCTACCATCTTTTGCCTCCATTCTTGCCGTATGTTTACCACCGGGCCTTAAGTCGACCGTTGCGGCTGGACATTTCCAATCATCATTTGCAAAGTTCCATTGCGTGATGTGTATGGGATCTGTATATAGTTTCCAGACTTTGGCCACAGGCGCATTAATGTTAGCGTTAATATTTATTCTGTTGTTCATGCTTGTACATTTAGTTTTGATAATTTATCATCCAGTTAATACCGTATTTATCAGTAAAGCTTCCATAATATGCGCCCCAAAACATATCCTGAATAGGCATTTCAATATTTCCTCCGGTCGAAAGTTCATCAAATAGTCGTTTTGCTTCTTCTCTTGATTCGGGTTCAAGATTGATGTGCATGTTGTTGCCATACTTAACGGTCATACCAAACTCTTTAGGCGCGTCAGTGCCCATTAAAATATGCCCTCCAATAATAGGTAACTCTATGTGCAAGACCATCTTTTTTACAGCTTCGGCGATGGGAGCTTGATCAGGCTCTGTCGGGATATCACCAAAGCGCTGAATACCATTGATAAAATCAGACTTAAAAACGGATTTGTAAAAATGAAAGGCTTCTTCAGTATTGCCTGGAAAGTTCAGATATGTAGAAACCCTGGCTTTATGGTGGGGCCTGTTTTGTTTTCTCAGATAAAACTGGGAGGTAATATACTGGTCTAAATTTTCAAGACCAGCTGTAAAGCCTTCTTTAAAGCCCATGGCTATTATTTTTTCGAGGTCATCCAGGGTGTCGAAGCTCAGCACGATGTCAACCATAGTTTCCTGTCCCGACGCTCTAAAGTTATTCTCCCACTTATTACCTGGGAGGCTTTTATTCAGGTTGCCTTCTTCATCGCAAAAGCCATCATAGGAGGAGAAGAATTTTTGAGGATTTATTTTGATATAATCTACCCTTGTCCAATGGACTTCATTTTCAGGACTCAGCATCGCGTATAGCCAATGCCCGCCTTCCCTGAAATCCATCGATTTCGTTTTTGCAACCCATGGTTTTGGTGCCCACCATTGATCCAGGATATCAGCTTCCGTCCAGGCAGCCCAAACAAGGTCTACAGGGGCATTAAATGATCTTTTTACCTTTATTTGATGGTTTTTTCTGTCGACATTAAAGTCAAATAACATGGTTCTACTCATTTTTATTTGCTACTATTTGATTGCAATTATAAGCGCAATTATTTAGTTGCGCAAATTATCTGAGATTTTTTTCTTCAATCCTTGAAATTGATTTACAGGAAGATGCCTTACGGATGGCTTATTGTGTTTGCAGGAATTCATGCCTTCCTCAAAAAAATGATTGATTTTTTAGGGAGGCATTGCAACCCGGTGTAGAAAAGCTGTGTCATTAAGGGTAATCAAACAAAACCAAGGCATGTTAATTAACAGAGCACAGCATCACCACAGCAAAATTAAAAACGGACTTACCATAATTGCAGCCATATTTTCCGGATTTTTTGTTTCCTGTGATGAGCCAGGTTATATTGGCTTCTATCCAAAAGATCCGGACCTTTACATACAGGTTGTAGACACTTTTACCGTACAAACAAGCACTGTCTGGCTTGACTCTATACCTACCTCTGGCAATGGAGATTTGATGATAGGCAGGTTAACTGATCCACTTTCAGGGCAGATATCATCTGAGGCATATTTCAGGATTGCTTTTAATGCCTCAGGAGCACTGAATCTGCCGGCAGATGCCATATATGATTCAATAAGTTTTAAGCTGAAATACAATGGTTACTATTATGGTGACACCTCAAGACAGGCAAGTTTTTCGGTATATAGGTTGGCTGAAGATATCGTTCCCAGAAGATTACCACCCTATCAATACGATGAGGACCAGATCTCTTATTTTTATAAGCCCGATAAACTATACAACACCAGCACCTTTGCTAAAAGTCCTTTACCTTTAGGTATATGGAAATTTAATCCGCGACCCGGATTTAAGGACTCTCTGTTTTTACCAATTGATCAGCACCTCGGTCGGGAATGGTTTGACCTGGCAAAAGCCGGAGATGATAAACTGAGTAAGGTTGAATCTTTTTTAAATTATTTCAAGGGTCTGGTTATTGTTCCTGATCCATATTACCAAGGATCCATCTTTGGAATTCAGGCAGAAAACGCATCGTTGGTATTGCATTACAGGAAGTATGAAAATGATGTTCTGAAGAATTTTAACTATGAGTTTCCAATAATCAGAGACAATTCTCAATTCAATAAGATCGAGTTGAATCCAGAATCAGGCCATTTCAATGGCATAAGCAGGGGAAGAGCCAAAACCTCCAGAGACACCGGCAATACCGCTCTTTTGCAGGCTGGCACCGGATTGGCCATTCGTATCGAATTTCCAGGTTTGGATCATTTTCGGGAAGTAGAGCAACACTTTGTAATAAACCTGGCTGAACTGATCGTAGAACCGATAGCAGGTACATATACTTCAATTTTTCCTTTGCCAGCTGAACTTGGACTTTTGGTGGCAAGCCGGGATAACGTTCCGGTAGGTCATTTGTCAAGCGATTATTCAGACCATATCAATGTAGCTAAGCTTCAACTGGATGATGAGTTTCATAGAGATACCAGGTATGTTTTTCCGGTTACCAGCTATATTCATCAGGAGATCAGAAGAAAGGAAGGAAACCGAAATCCGCTGTTATTGATTTCTGCACCTGATACATATGGTAAAAGCTTTAACAGACTTAGTATTAACGGCAATCAGAATGCCAGAAACAAAATAACACTCAGAATTTTTTACAGCAGAATTTTGGGTACTTGAGGCATATGCGAATCAATCAATTTTATTAACCAAACAAACAAAAAAATGCGAAGCATAATTAACATGTATTACAGGTATTACCTTAAAGGAATTTGCCTAATTTTCTTTACGGGTTTAGTAATAGGTTGCACCAGCGATGAAGAAGAGACCGTGCCGACCTATATGGGAAATTGGGAACGCAGGTCTGATTTTGAAGGATTAAAACGCAGTGGTGCTGTAGTTTTTACAATTGGCGATTTTGCCTATGCAGGCACCGGATTTGACGGGAGCAAAAGGTTAAAGGATTTCTGGCAATACGACAAAGCCAAAAATACCTGGTTTAGAAAAGCAGACCTGCCCGGTCCGCCCAGAAACGCTGCCGTCGCTTTTGCCGCGAATGGCAAAGGTTATGTCGGCACCGGTTATGATGGTGAAAACAGACTCAGAGATTTTTGGGAATATGACCCTGCCACTAATGAATGGACATCGATACCCGATTTTGCCGGATCGGCGCGTATGGGTGCTGTAGCCTTCAGTTTGCAGGATAAAGGTTATGTTTCATCAGGCTCTGATGGCAATGATCTCAAGGATTTATGGCAATACGATCCGGTAACAAAAACATGGAATCAGAAAATAAGCCTCGGGGGTGCAAAGAGAACCAATGCTTTTGCCTTTGTTGTTGATGGTAAGGCTTACCTGGGCGGAGGGAGAAACAATGGAATATTTGAAACAGACTTTTGGGAATATGATGCCTCTGCCGATGAATGGATCAGAAAAAAGGACCTGGATGTAGCTGGTTACCAAATCGCCAGAGAATACAGCGCGACCTTTACCATAGGCCCTCATGGATATGTAGCTACAGGTTCCTATGGTGGATTGCGATCCGATATATGGGAATATAGCTCAGGCACAGATCAATGGCGGCAGATGCGATCATTTTCCGGCACATCCCGTGAAACAGCTGTCGGTTTTGGACTGGGAAACAGAGGTTATATTACAACAGGCAGAAATGCTTCTTTGAGATTTGACGACCTGTGGGAGTTTGAAAATAAAATCTCAGATAATCAGTAAATGACCAAATATAGCCGAGAAAGGGATTGAAAATATAACGCAGGTACCAGCCAGGGAAGCGGATTGGTATATGTTAACATTGAGTTGACAATATGATAGATTTGGATTGAGTTGCTAAGATGCATCCTTTAGGTTGTGTACTTGCGTTTGTTTCATTTTACTCTTTACATGTATTTCTTAACTCAGGTTCATTGTAATGCAAGGGTTCAACCGTCAACTTTGCAAAAAAAATTCGATATGAAACCTTTAATTGTATTATTTAGTGTTTTTGCGCTTTCCCTTATGATAACCAGGGTATTGCATCAAACTTATGATATAGTGCTTTCAGGAAGAATAGCTTTAGCAGTAATGCTGATTTTTACCTCTATAGCGCATTTTTTCTTTACTGAAGGTATGGAGATGATGCTGCCTTCTTTTATTCCTTATAAAACACAGGTCATTTATATGACCGGAGTGATTGAAATAATTGCTGCAATAGGTCTCTTCATTCGGCCATACAGGGAGTTGACCGCATGGCTTCTTATTGCATTTTTTATTTTAATTCTTCCGGCCAATATCTTTGCTGCAATCAAACAGGTAGATTATCAAAATGCAACGTATGATGGTCCGGGGTTAAGGTATTTATGGTTTAGAATCCCATTGCAAATAGTTTTTATTCTGTGGACGTATTTTACTGCCATTAAAATTGACTGGTTTTTGAAGTAAAATGACCAGAGAAGTCTGTGCATTAATTTACAAATAAGGTGATAACGTATATACTCATGTTACAATATTATATGAATTGTCTATTAATTATAAGGATTTTATGTAACTTGGCCGGCTGAAAAATCATTGCCATTCAGAAAATGAATACCACCAGGAAAATTCTATAAAATTAAGTATTAAGTCAGTCTTGTGACCTTCAAAATGAATACTAAGTATAGATAAACACTGAGATAGGGTTTGGCAGGCTTGTCATACCCGTAAATAAATGACTGTGAAATGGAGCATGATTGTCACTATACTGGTTCTGATAATCCTATGCTTACAGACAGGCAGCGTATATCGTTGAGATTATTCCCAAAGGCAGATTTGCGGATGTATGCATGAACCCTGATTTGAAAACAACCGATGAGCTCACCTGCCAGTTTTCATCGGTCATTTGAAAATTTATGAAAGTTTTTAAAAAGTTTTAATAAAAGAGCACTTCAACCAATTCGACAAAAATTAGACCCAAACAATTATCATGAAAACTCAGTATTACACCGCCACAAGCCTTGATGGATTCATTGCCACTGAAAATGATTCACTGGAATGGCTTTTTCCTCTAGGTGATTTGAATAACTCAAGCTATCCGGATTTTATATCACAAGTAGGTGCTTTGGCTATGGGATCATCAACGTATGAATGGATTTTTCGCAACTCCGATAAAGTTGCCGAGGAAACAGGTTCGCCATGGCCCTATACCCAGCCGGCCTGGGTATTCACCAGGCGAAAGCTGCCAGTAATTGAAGGCAATAATATCCATTTCGCTAAAGATGATGTGCGTAATTATATTGAACAGATGCGCGAAGCTGCTCAAGGTAAAAACATTTGGATCGTAGGTGGGGGTGATCTTGCTGGTCAATTTTACGATGCCGGATTGCTTGATGAACTGATCATCCAGATAGGTTCGGTTACCCTTGGCAAAGGCAAGCCTCTATTTCCCCGCACCGTGCTAAGTCCGGTATTGAACCTGAAATCTGTTCAACATATGGGATCTGGCATGGCTGAACTACACTATGAGATAAATAATAATACACTGGATTTAATCTGAAATGGTTAATCCGGGAAGTACGGACAACCTTGTGATGAAACTGAAAACAATGGAAAAGATCGAAATTATCAATTTATTTAAGCCAGAAAAATTTAATGATTTGATTACTAAATGACACATTTGTCTAGTCGCAATGCGTATAAAAAATTATTTAAACCACTTTAAACAAGCCTTACAAGAGGCTGATCGGGAATATACCAGTGGAAGCATCAGGAAAGCCATATTTTATCTTTCTGTGCCCATGGTATTGGAAATGCTCATGGAATCTCTCTTCGCGGTGGTAGATATTTTCTTCGTTGGCAAAATTGGCATCCATGCTGTAGCTACTGTAGGCCTCACCGAATCTGTTCTTACTATTTTATATTCTGTAGGAATTGGTCTCAGCATGGCAGGTACGGCTATGGTATCCAGGCGTATTGGAGAAGGAAAATTCAGGAATGCAGGAGATGCCGCTTTTCAGGTTATTTTAATTGGTGTCCTGATTTCTGTCGCGATCGGATTGTTAGGATTCTTTTTTGCAAGGGACCTCCTGCGGCTGATGGGAGGGGAGTCGGATGTCATCGATACGGGATTCAAATATACCCGAATCATTTTTGCGGGAAATGTCAGTATCATGCTTCTGTTCTTAATAAATGGAATATTCAGAGGTGCAGGTAATGCAGCAATTGCCATGCGCAGTTTATGGCTGGCCAATGGCATCAATATCGTTCTTGATCCCCTGTTGATTTTTGGTTTGGGACCTGTTCCAGCCATGGGCCTTGAAGGCGCAGCGATCGCTACTACCATAGGGAGGTCGGTGGGTGTAATTTACCAGTGTTATCATCTGGTAGGAGGTGAGCGAAAATTTGCTATTCGCAGAATCAATCTCATTATCAGATGGAAGACCATATCGAGGATTTTACAGCTCTCTGCAGGAGGGATGGGGCAGTTTTTAGTTGAATCTGCTTCATGGATTTTCCTGATGCGGGTTGTTTCCATGTCTGGAAGCGTAGCCCTGGCAGGATACACCATTGCCATCCGGGTAATGATATTTACCTTGTTGCCGGCATTTGGCATGTCAAACGCTGCAGCTACCCTTGTTGGGCAAAACCTGGGTGCCAATGAACCTGGCAGAGCAGAAAGTTCCGTCTGGCTCACAGCCCGCTATGCAGCAACCTTTTTGGGCATATGCGGCATCATTTTCGTTTTAGGAGGAGGTAGTTTTATTGGCATATTCAATAGTGACTTAGATGTGATCCGTATTGGTGGCAACGCCTTGGTTATCATGTGTCTTGGCTATGTGTTTTTTGCCTATGGTATGGTCATGACGCAGTCATTCAATGGAGCCGGAGATACACGCACACCCCTGATCATCAATATCTTTGTGCTCTGGATATTCCAAATCCCATTGGCGTATATCCTGTCTATTTATCTCAATCTTGGTGCCAATGGCGTATTTACCGCCGTGGCCATCTCACATTCACTGCATGCTGTAGTGGCGGTGATGATCTTCCGAAGGGGTAAGTGGAAGCTGGTGCAGGTGTAGATTTAGAAAAAATTGGAAAGAAAATATATAGAAATATGGAAAAGTCTAAAAGAGAAATTTCGCTGTTAAATGAATCGCCGGAGACCAGATACCAGAATTTATTTACAGAGCAACCTCATTTGATTAAAGAAATTCCTTTGAAATATATTGCTTCCTATATTGGTGTGACACCTCAGGCATTAAGTCGTATTAGAAAAAGGATTTCTTAAATGAAATCCATTGATTCGTTAAGAATATAAAATCCACATTAAATTTTGGAAATCAAGTCTTTGAATTTAAATGAAGTAATTCAAATCAAAAAGTAATCTAATTCTTATATTTACTAGTAGAAACCCACAAAATCCTTCATCTGAGATCGCGAAGCCACCACAGGCATTGGCATGTTCTGTAAAGTCACACTAATTGTATCCTGAATCGCCTGCATTACTCATGTTTTAGAGAAGTCAGGCAACCATTTTGCATTTGGTCTTGTATTGTGAATAAATATCAGAAAAATTGACATCCGATCAACAAAATACCGAACTGATAGAAATATTAAATGGCTGTCAAGACTTCGACCGACGAAGCCAGAAAGCGCTGTACCAAATGTTTTATTCATATGGCATGAGCATTTGTATGCGCTACGGAGGCTCAAGAGATGAGGCGGTAGAAATTTTAAATGAGGGGTTTATGAAAATATTTACCAACCTTAAAAACTTTGAATTTTCCAAACCATTTAAACCCTGGTTTAGAAAAATACTCATCAATTGTGCCATCAATGCTTATAAAGCCAGACGCAGGTATCAACCCGAAGAAGACCTGGATGCATTGAAAGAAATGAAAACACAAGAACAAATATCGAGTGGCATCTATTATCAGGAGATCATCGAATTGAGCCAGAAACTACCTCCTTCATACCGTGCTGTTTTTAACCTGCATGTTGTTGAAGGCTATACGCACGAGGAAATCAGTGAATTGCTTGGGATAACACCTGGGACCAGTAAGTCCAATTTATTCAAAGCAAAACAACATTTAAAAATTTTGTTAAAGGATTTTTTTGAGCAAGATTATGTCAGATCAAAATAAAGATTCATTGGAGGAGTTTTTCCGGAAAAGTGCTGAAGAGTGCCATTTTGAGTTTCAGGAAACAGATTGGAATGAAATGGAACATAAACTCGATGGCCTGTACACTGCGAAGAATCCTGCTGCCTTTGATAACAATACTGGTATAAAGTACTACCTGACAGGGATAATATTTGTTAAGATCATCTTGCTCTTTTCAATTTTCTTTTTCAGACATCAAAGCCCCTCCGGCGAAATGTCAGCAGAAAAGGTGATTCAACATCCAATGAACCATCAAATGCACGATATATCTGCAAACCGGAAGAAAGAGGTACTCCCCCGAGAGAAAAATGTTGAATCTGATCATCCCCTCCGGCAATCTAATGCAGGTATAGTGGCAAAACACCCAGGCTTTGCGTATGATGAAGAATCATTACAAATAAAACCTGTAAACACTGTTCCTGCCTCCGGAAATCTTGCTGAAATTTTGCAGCATACAATTGAAAATTCAAATGAACCGAAGATTGCATTATCCTTATCGGAAATTTTTGATATAAACGATGAAAATCAAGAAGAAATATTGAATATCAAAAAGCGACAAGCACACGAATGGTCAATGGGACTGCTTATTGCCCCTGACTTTAGTACAGTTGGGTTAAGTACATTTTCAAGACCCGGAAAAAGAATCGGAGTTGCAGTGGATTATCACCTGAGTCCTGGAATTGTGTTGCGCACCGCATTGGTCATGGTCAATAATCTGTATACTGCCGGTGAAAATCAATACAATCCTCCTGTAGATTATTGGCCAGGCAACAATAGACCAGTCAGCACTGATGCAGAATGTAACATCTTAGACATCCCCATTAGCATAAGATATAATTTTGCCACCATCAGTAAAAACAAATTTTACGCAGGTGCGGGTCTATCCAGCTATATAATGCTCAAAGAGAAATACCAATTCCGGTATAGTACCGGCAATTATTATAATCAGCAAAATCCAGATATGTGGGAATCTGAAAATACCAGTAGCCATTTGTTTGGATTAATAGGTGTAAGTGCAGGCTTTGAACGCGAAATATCACCAAAAATGTCCCTGCAAATAGAGCCATTTCTCAATGCACCCCTAAACAGCATCGGTTGGGGAAATGTAAACCTGTATTCAACAGGAATATACTTTTCCCTACGATACCACTGGAAGGGGCAGTAAGGATTTCTGGCCTACCTTCATTGAGATAGGGGCGGTGTGGTTCATGAAGCAGACAGCATACATGTCTGTTAATGGTTCTGCGGGAATTGAAAAACCCGATGCGGATGGTGCTTTTATATAATCAGGAAAATGACATGCTGCCACTATAATTATTATTGTATGAGATGGCCTGAATATCCTATGCATTTTCCTTCATATATGTCTCACTTTAAATTACGTAGATCATGAAAAGCTATTTTACATATCCTTTTATTTTACCACTTATGGTATTGTCGGCTTTGTTTCTTTCATCTTGTAACAATGAGGAAGAGGAGGATCCCGGGCCACAGGATCCCTGTGATAATGGTTTGACTGCCAGTGTTACGGATTTTATGCATGCATACATCGGTCAAAACTCCGGGATGGTTCAAATAGGAGCATCTGGAGGGAGTGGAACTGTAACCTATTCCATGGACGGCCAAAATTTTGTAGCTTCCGGTACATTTTCCAACCTCGCACCGGGTAATTATACTTTCACGGTAAAAGACAGCAATGATTGTACAGCAACCATAGGCTTTGAAATCATGGAGTTTCCCGTGGTAAGCTTTGCGGCTGACGTACTACCTGTCATAAATGCGAATTGCCAGATAAGCCCATGTCATGGCACCAATCCTTCTATACCTTCATGGAGTGGCTATAACCCCGTCAAGGCAAATGCAGACAATATAAGATCAATGGTAACCAGCAGGGCAATGCCTCCACAGGAAGCCAATATAACTTTAACAGATAATCAGATAGCAACCATAAGAAATTGGATAGATGTTGGCGCACCCGATAATTAACACTATGTCACATATATCAGTGCCAGTAATACTTGTGATTCACCTATGTTCTTCATGCACCCATGATAATCTTGAAGAATACTATGGTCTGGAGGAATGTGATCCTGCTGAGGTAGCATTCAACAGCGATATTAAACCTGTTTTTACTGCCAAATGTGCCATTTCACCATGCCATATTGAAGGTACAGGTTTACCTGCATTTACTGATTATGAGAAAATAGCAGCACAGGCGGAAATGATAAGGTTCCAGACAAGCAGTGGTTCTATGCCCCCCGCCTCATCAGGTCTGGTTTTGACGGTTGAAGAAGTTAGAAAAATAGCCTGCTGGATCGATGCCGGAGCTCAGGATAATTGAAAATCAGTTTTTGTAAAACCTTTATACAATTCATTGCATGAACATGTTTGTCTGTCGGTGGAAAATTTATGTTACTCAGGTCAGAAGGGTGAGGTTTGCCGGATGCTTTTTAGCTTCAACGCTAGTTCATTGTAATCTGTTTGCGCAAACGCATAGGTCGGTAGAAAGCCATATTCGTTTTTTTTCCAGCGCCCCTGTTGAAGATATTGAAGCGGTAAATGCAGCCGGCGCCAGTTTGTTTAACCTGTCCACTGGAGAAATTGCCTTCTCTATTCCCATAAAGGAATTCCGCTTTGAAAAAACACTGATGCAAGAGCATTTTAATGAAAATTATATGGAATCGGACAAGTACCCTACGGCAACCTTTCAGGGGCTTGTTAAGAATATCAATACTTTACAAACCAACCCACAAAAAGTATGGGCTGAAGGAGAAATGACCATTCATGGTGTATCCAAAAATGTGCGTATTGAAGGAGAGTTGATTTTGCAGGAAAGGATATTGCAGATTCGATCTGTATTTCCTGTAAAACTTAATGATTACAATATTAAAATACCCAGATTGCTTTTTCGCAATATCGCTGAGGTGGTTGAGGTAACGGTCTTATTTGATTATGAAGAAATGTAAAGTTCACACCTTGGTATTATGCCTGATCTTGCCAATGATGCACAATGTATGTCTGGCCCAGGAAAGTATGTTGGAACAATTGCTGGAAGATAATAAAAGCTATAAAACATCAGGTACATTTAAATCTGCCAGAATTATCAATGGACACTCTGTAGAAACCCGAAATTCCGGCGTACTGGAACTTATCATCGGACACCGCTTTGGACGTGTGAACTCAGGGATTAAGAATTTTTTCGGCCTGGATGAAGCATGGATCAGGCTAGGTCTTGACTATGCAATAAGTGATGGGTTCACCATTGGCATCGGACGTAGTTCTTTTCAGAAAACTTACGACGGCTTTGCAAAGTTCAAGCTTTTAAACCAGCACCAGGGAGGCGGTTCGCCCATCACCATTACTGGTCTGCTTAGTGCCGCCATCAACACTCAGGAACCACCGGCAGGCTTGGATCTGGAGTTTAAACACAAACTGGCTTATGTGGCAGAGTTGCTTATCGCCAGAAAATTCAGCGAGGGTTTTTCATTGCAGTTCATGCCAGTGTGGGTTCATAGAAACCTGGTGGCAAGCCCGCAAGAACAAAATGATCTGTTTGCCCTGGGGCTTGCAGGAAGGCAAAAAATCACATCACGGACAGCCTTCACCTTTGAATATTACCTTCAACTTAACAATTCAACGCCATTTCAAAATCATAATTCCCTGGGTATTGGTGTAGACATTGAAACAGGAGGCCATGTATTTCAATTGCATTTTACCAATGCACGTGCGATGATCGAAAAGGAATTTATTGCCAATACCACAGGAGATTTTTGGAAAGGAGATATTCATTTTGGCTTTAATGTAATACGCGTATTTCAGGTAAGGTGAAAGTGATGCCTATGGCCTGAATGACTCCGCTTCATCAGAGCAGGATGCAGAATGAATTTAAATTGAAGTTAATAAGCTCATCCTCTTAGAATACGATCATTTTTTTTTTCGTAAATAATATCCTTTTTAAGGCTTTATTTAGCAAAATTGTAGTTGGGTTGATCTTTAAGTCATCCTTTATCTTGATTTCCACATAACTCGAAAGTTTACCGCTTCCCTGTTATAATTTTCGGAGACTGGCAATTCCATCCCCTTGTAAAAGTCACATTTCAGTCCTTTTTTTAGAGGGCATTTTATACCAGGCCCTTTCATTCCTAAGTACTAATCCTTATCTTTTATTTCTATGGCATTAAAAAAATCTTTCAGTTTTTGGCGGTCAAGTTTGCCGTCTGTTCGTACACTGCTGCAAAGGTCAAGACCAAAAGGTTGAACCATTTCGATGGCCTTCATCACATTGTCTTTGTTTATTCCGCCTGCAAGAAACAAAGGGATTGGAATGGATTTTCTTATTTCCCGACTTAATCCCCAATTGTGGGTTCTTCCCGTCCCACCCAATTCTTTAACCGATAAATTTGGATTTCCGCTGTCCAATAGGATTGCATCTACAAATTTTGAAATTTCAATAGCTTCTTGTACCGAATTTTGATCTATTACATGAATTACCTGAACTAATTTTACATTTGGCAATTCGACCCGAAGTAATTCGTAATCCCGATTTTCTAATTCGTCAACAATTTGAATGGTCGAGGTATATACTTTCTTGTAATGTGTAATTATATCCTGAGGTTTCGTTTCACTGGTCAGCAAAAAGGTTGAGATAGGTGGAGGAACCTTTCTGGCTATTTGATGGATGAGTTTATCCTCTATAACACCTGGGCCGCTTGGCATATGTCCAACTAAGCCTAATGCCGAAGCGCCATGTTCAATAGCAATGTTGGCTTCTTCAATGCTACTAATACAACATATTTTCACTCTTGGTATTTTCATAATTATCTTTTTGAAAGTTTGTGGTTCAGCGGGTCTGAAATTTCAGAAGGTAAAAGTCATTGCATGCAATAGGTTAGAATCAAAATACCCGAAAGTTTCCTCAACAGCAGCAAGGCAAGAGAAAACTGCCTCCGACATTATGAAGAAAAACCCTGCATAAGCCCATTCTTTTAACAATGGGTATTTAGCAACCAGAATTGCTTTAACTCCCGGAAATTTGCAGGGCCCAAAAATTGTCAAAAAATAAAAAGGATAGCCTAAATTGTTCATTTTTTGAACTTCTTCTTCCATTTCGAATGTCCTTGTGATATTTTGGTTCTCTAGTATCTTTTGAATAGAACCGTTTGCACGGAATAATACATTTCCTTTTTCATCTCTGGTCTCAAACAGGCAACTCCCATGCGCTTGATTCGCCATTTTAAGCACCTTGTTCCCCATCCATTGCTCAACTAAATCTGCTTCTGTGTAAGCCTTGAACAGCAGATTTACCGGCAAATCAAACTTTCTTGTGATTATAATTTCCTGTTTACCGTCTTTGGCAATGATTTTTTTTCTATTCCAAGATATTTTTTTGGCTTGTATGATTTACTATTGTAATGTTTATTTCTTTTGCTGCATTTTCAATTTCATTACCTGTTCCAATTTGTCAAATCGCTTATCCCATAATTTTCTGGATGGCTCCAGGAAGTCAGAAATGCCATTCATTTTTTCAGCATTCAGATGATAGTAAATTTCCCTTCCTTGCTTTAGTAACTCGCACTCTGTCAAAATTTGAAGATGCTTTGAAACAGTCGGTCTTGCCGTGTCAAAATTAGAAGTAATAACCCCAGCTGTCATGGATTGTGTGGCGAGCAAAAGAAGAATTGTCGTTCGGGTCGGGCCTGCAATGGCTTGAAATACATCTCATATTAAATTCATTATGAAACCACTTGACTATAAATGTAAGCGTAGTCATTTAGCTACGCAAAGAATTTTTCTCTTTTTTTAATCGAATGATTTTTGTCGGAAGTGTTTTAATGTAATTCTTATCCTTTTTAACCCGGCATTCGGATACTAATTAAAGACTATGCGATCCACCTTGCCATCATTAAAGAATTTGTGTTAAGCTTCTTGAAAATGAGGTGTTGGAAATCTATTTTCTTCGGAAATCTTTATTTATGGATCTGAAGTGTGTATTTGCGCAATTTTTTGCAAGGGTCATCCTATTATCAGACACTCCGGTAATTCTGACCTCCTTCTTTCAGACTGTTTCCAGCCCGGCCAACTGTAGTGAAGATCAGAATGGCTTGTGCCAAAACTTAGCATACTTTGGTCATGTGCCATCAATTCAGATACAAGATCTTCACATTACTGCTAAAAAGATCGATAAAATCCTTTGATTATTTTTATTACTTCAGGTTTTTCATTTTCTAAATCTGCCTTATGCATATTTCAAAGTGTAGTATAAAAAATATATATAGCAGCAAGAGGCAAAGTACTTGTCTTCATTTTTTGTTTGCTTTTAATTAGTTATTTTACATTTTATATTTTCTGACAATGTTATTGCCAGGTTCAGCTTCCATGTTTAATATATTGCTAATTATAAAGAAAGAGATTGTCAGGTATTTGTTTTTGTTTTGAATCAGATATTTTACTTGCAGTTATCAGGTATAATAAAATCTTGTTGATCTCATATTTACCCATCTCCGAATGATGTTTTTATTAAAGTAAAATGTGTATTATTTATATTCATAGAATGTAAGATACTTCAGTTCTTTAGTTTTAATGACATATTTATATTTGGCCGTGAATTATTTCTATTAAAATTTGGTTTTGTATCATTTTTTACTTAGATTGGTGGTATACATTCCCGGAAAGAATGTTTGCAGTGTTTGCAAAGCCTCTTTTTTAAATAATATTTCAGAAAACAATTCTTAAACAAAAAACTAAATATAAGATAGATTAAATGTTACAGTCTGTTTTATAATTAGGCAGCGCTCACCCGACTCTACGCGCTCAGATCAACTGTTCGGCAGATACAAGGTGGCAATAGGAGGAACGTTAATATGGCAATTCAGTTCAACAATTCAATGTCGATTCTAAAATCGATACTGCGGCCATGTATTTCGCCGCTTCTCGATTCCCCCACTGTGTATCGCTCTGGTGGGACAGACTTTGCGCATCGTCCGGTCTCCGGGCGGTATAGCAGCATATTCGGCAAGGCCCTCCTCGCCGCGGTGTTCCTGCTTGCGGGCTGCACCCGCACCGTAGTCACCCGACTTGACATTGGTTTTGATGCCGATTCTTACGGCCAGCCACCAAATTTTCCATTGCCGACGCCACCAAATGATCAGCTTACTGCGACCGTCAGGCAACTAACGACTTCGGAGGTAGTGGCCGATCGTGCCGGCGGTAAGTGGCTCCGTATCACCCCTTCTCCACAGTTCTTAGCCGCCCCGGATCAACGACGGCTCACTACAATTGCCACTGCTGAGGCCTTCACTACTAATCCTCCTGCACAGATTCGCGGGAGCCTTCGCTTGCGCCTGGATGGTCCGGGTACCGTCACCATTGGGTTCAGGGTCTCGCAAGGTGGTAATTTCACTGACATCATCGGTGGTGTCCAGCTATACAAATCTGCTTTTAGTCCTCAGGGCGAGGTTCACGTGATACCTGGGTTTCGCATCGAGCGGATAGAAGACATCTACCCTCTCCCCACAATAGGCAACAGGATCGCCAATTACCAGCCTGGCAGGGTGATTAACATCAATTGGAGTATTGATCAGTCTTCTCGCATCTTATACGTCGGTGCGGGCGGTACGTCAGAGTCGACGACCTTCAGAGCTGTTTCCAGCAACGGAGTCGCGACTACTCCCATACAGGTATTGAGCGTCTGGGTATGGCTGGAGAAGCCTTCATCCAACACGGTCGTTTTCCTCGACAGACTGAGGGCAGAAGAGTATGAGCATTGGAGAAAATAGTCATGCGTGCTGCAACATTCATGCGGACATGCCTGATATGAGGAAGGCTGCCAGCTACGAATGAAGACTTGGGTGAGAATAATATAGCATGCCTAAGGGGGCACGCTTAAGTCTGGTTCCCTACAAGACAATAAATGGAAATTGCCTATTCTTTTGTATCTTTTTATTGATTTTTCTTTCCAGTAAAACGACTGGATATGGCATATCCAACTAAAATCCGGCTCATCAAAAAAACCAGGAACGAACAACGGTATGCTCATTTTCCTGTAGCCCCAGGCCATCGAATTCCAGCAGGGAGAAGTAGTAGTGTGGGACATTGTGACCACCAGCAACTGGTTTTTCTACGCAGTGATAATGCCACATACGAGCTTAAAATAAAGGAACCCCCAAAAACATCAAAGAAGTGATAGTGGTATGTTTTTCAGTCTGCTTTTCAAATTTAACACGGGGTCCAATTACTGAAAGATTAACAGTCTTCCATTTTTTTGAAAGGGGATATTGCTCCATCATCTCTGCCCTTTGGATAAATATGTATTGAGAGGATATCTGCTTAGATAGATGATAGGTTTTATATTTTATCAGCCGGATATTTTACTTTTAATAAAGCGGATTATACTTCCCATTACAGGAATATTTTCATAGAAGATTTCTCCTGCATCAAAGAAATCTCTCTGCATAATTATTTTTTCATCAAAGTAAAGCACTGAAATACCAGTGGCTTTTACATTTTTTTTGGGCCGTTTCAGTTGTAGGTTCATTTCCCATTGAAGATATGCTATATTATCAATGGCAGATTCATGGGTAAACTGAAATGAACCTTCAATCAGATTGCGGTTTAATTTTTTAAAATAAGTAATTAAGCTGTCGAGCCCGTTTATCCTGTGAATTGGATCAATGAAAATTACATTTTCAGAATAAATCTCTTTCAATATGTTATCATCTTCCAATTTCATTTGGGTGAAATAGTCTTTAAATTTTTTAACTAAATCATTGTTTACGCTCATGGGTTCTCAGTTTTTATTTCATGAAAGGTTGTTTTTTATAAAGACCGTCATCGGTCACATATTGGAAATGTAGAATTAAATCCCTGCAGGATAGCTTTCTTCAAATATACGATTCACTTCTAATAAAAAGTAAATTATCATACCTGTATTTATTAAACCCAATAAATTACTGCAAAAATTTGAAAAAGCACATTTTGCAAAAAAGGAAGTATGCGTATCAAAACCATCATCCGCAACCCGGAGCTTTATTCAGAGCCACATTATACTCATTTTCAATAAAATCTTCCTATTAAAGGTCGCAAACATAAGCTGATGGAAATCTAATGCCTGGAAAACCTGAATATAAGCAAAAAGAAGGAGAATTAAAGGAAAATCAGGCAACTGTAGAGATCCATAATAGCATATAAAAGCAAAACAGCTTTATCATATATTCAGTAAATCTGCCCAATTAGCCTTCGGTGCGTTCATAGAATACAAAATGGACATTTCGTTCAGCGAAAAATTCCGGTTACTGAGCTTGACATAATATCGCCAGGCTATGGAAGCCGCTTATTTTCCTATATATCAGCGTAGAAATTTTCTTTTTCAGTTTTCGGAACATGCTTTTATTAAAGAGGGAAAATGCCTGCAATAATAAGCTGTAAAATAATTATTTAATTGAAATCTATTGTTTTACCATACTAAAGAATAGTTTTATTTCATCTTCTGTTAGAACACGATCATATATCACTAAGTCATCAATATCACCTTTAAAGTATGTGAAAAAGTTGTCAAATGTATCTGAATCAAAAGTTTCAATAATACTTTTACCTAAATATAAATTCTGTTCTTTTCTATTTCCCTTAAATCCAAATGAATATTTTGAATTGCTTATTTTATTCTCCGTATATGACCCGTTTATATAATCATACATAGTGATACTATTGTCTGTAAAAGAAAAAATAAATAATTTGAAACCTTCAATATTAATGCTTGAATGAACTGAGCCACCTCCTAATTTCGGATAATTTCCAAATGAATATTCCAAAACACCCATTCTATTGCTGAGCAGGAAACTAGTATTGATCGAATCAACAATAGAAAGAATTACAGGTTTTACTTGTTCATTTGTCATTTGAAGAGTGTCAATTTTACTCCATATAATAATTGTTCCTTTGCTTTCATTAAATAGTCTGCAAATTTCAGGAACTATTAAAAAATCGTCGATTCCGTTAAAATGAATTGCTCCAGAAGTATAATTGTATCTGTCAGCCGTAAAAGTTGGATTCGACACAATGGCATGGTTTCTATTGCCACTATAATCATTTGTATTACCATTAAATGGATAGTATGCAATAAGTCCATCTTTGATAAACTTAGTTTCATCAAGATAGCTATAAGAAGAACCCGATTCAAGTTCTTTTTTTTCACATGATGTAAAAAGAACAGATAGGAACAAAATCAATAGGTTCAAAAAAGTTTTCATATTCGTGCTATTTAATTTTTTTATAGTCAAAGCTAAAAAGTTGAGCACTTGAATTCTCATAATATTTGCGGGATCAGGACTAACATCAGTCTGTCAAAAAAACCTCAGGTCTGCTTTCAATACAGCCATGGAGGTATAAATATAAAACCTTTTACTCCCTTAGGCGGCTAGTTCTATAAAATTTCTGTGGGTAGGATACAAAGTTTTGGAATTGCCCCGATGTCATAAAAATGCCTTAATGTGGGCTGATTGGAATTAAAAATCTAGCTGGAGCATCATCCGATGCACTTTGTGCATATTTTTGTCAATCAGATTGAAGATTCGTCTCAGGATATGTATGTAACATACATACTCACTGTACCGGTTGAATGTATAATTCCTGAAATCAATACAAAGATTTTTTCATCTTGCATTGTTGTTATTGCATTGCACAAATCAGGTTTTCTTCCGTATCCAAAAATTTAGAAATCCAACCCACATAAGGAATAGAAGTGCTGGGCAATAAATTTCACCACCATAGTTTTTTACACGTTCCACGATTTCACCCACGTTCTCAATTCTAATACAGACTGAACCTGATGGTGATCCTCTACTTTAAAATGTCGTGTTTGTTCTATATCAGGTAAATATCAGAGTATACCTTGGCAATAAAAAAATTATTACCATGAAAACTCAAAACCCTATCTGGATAAGCAACATCGTAATATGCTTGCTTTCCTTGCTACCTGTAAATGTAATAGTGGCACAATCAGCAGATATTATCCTTACAAATGGTAAAATCTTTACCGCTGATACATCGTTGCTTTATGTCGAGGCATTGGCCATTAAAGGAGAAAAAATCCTGGCTGCGGGCACTAATGCTGACATTGAAAAGCTTGCAACTTCACAGACAGAGAAAATTGATCTGAAAGGCAAAACGGTTGTGCCCGGGTTTAATGATGCGCATGAACATTTGGGATGGACTGCTGCAATCGGTTTAAAGTTTAATGAGCATGAACACAGGGTACCTGGTCCTGATAAAATCTCAGTACTTGATTCTGTTTCACGCCTGGTTAAAAAGGCAAAACCAAACCAATGGATACATGGTTCGGTAGGGCTGACCATATTAAATGATCCGGATATGAGAACAGCTCTGGATAGCATCGCACCCAACAATCCTGTATTATTAGAGTCCTGGTGGGGACACGGTATGGCAGTTAACAGTAAAGTGCTTGAGCTGTCGGGAATAGGGGAAAACGACCCTGATCCTATTGCCGGATACTACGGCAGAAATCCATCAACAAAGAAGCTCAATGGATTGATCAACGAATATGCACAAGCACCCATTTGGAGCACATGGGTTACTTCTGAACCCAGGAAATTGGTTCAGGTACTGAGAGATTATGCACAAGAGCAAATATCCCTGGGTATCACCTCCGTTCAGAATATCAATGGCGTTCTGGATGCCCAACAGGTAGCCAGTATATTTGGGGAAGCCGATTTGCCACTGCATACCCGCGTTCTTTTATGGCCCTATACCAATGGCTCAGGGTCGCAGGACGATTTTTCAGAATATCTGAACACCCGTCCTGCTCCCATGACAATCATTTCAGGGGTGAAATATCTTGTAGACGGCACTCCCCTTGAAGGAAATGCCTTAATGAGAACAGCCTATGAGGGAAGTCCAGGATGGCATGGGCGGTTAAATTTCCCGGAAGATACCATCCGTAGTATTCTTAGAAAAGCCATTGAAACGGACCATCAAATGGTGTTGCATATTGTGGGTGACAGCACTTTTACTATCGTTTTGTCGATGATGAAAGAAATAGCCTCACCGGAGGAATGGAGGAAAAAGAGAGTGCGCATCGAGCACAATGCCATAAATGATACAGAAGCTTATCTGGAACAAATTAAAATGTATGACCTTTTGATGATGCACACGCCCATCTATGCACACCGAAGCCTGTTGAAAACCTTGCTGAAAAACAGGATTCAAGTTGGCATTGCGCCAGATCATGCAATGAATCCTTTTGAAAATATTCTGATTGTCACATCACAAATGGCCAATACGGGGGAGAACCTCACCGTTGAAGAGGCGGTTATAGCGTATACCCTGGTAAATGCATATGCTGAATTTGCGGAAAATGAAAAAGGAACACTCACAGTAGGTAAACTGGCTGATCTGGCTGTGCTTACCGACGACATTTTCACCATACCTGCAGAAAAACTAACCGGTACAAAAAGTTTGCTGACAATGATAAAAGGCAGGATCGTGTACCAAAGTAACGTGGCCCGATAGATGTGTTTGCAATGTTAATGCATTCTCCCTGCCCACCTGTATCAAAGCATGCATTCTTTTCTCATCAACTGGTATTTGATTTTAAGAATGCTTTACAATCTTGTTATTTTATATTGGTTTTTTTAATCCAACCAAACCAGAGGTTTGGGGACCTCTGATTTATATTTTGTTGGGTTACAAAAATGAGTATACCACCAGGTGTTAAAATGTCTGTTGTACAACTTACAACCCAAGGTCGCGGCCAAGCATCTAAGAGGTAAATAGTATTATCTATCAACAGTTCATTGGGGGGTATTTGGCTAATTGACCCTTCCGCCTGGCAAAAGGCAATGATTATCAACTGAATGATACGATACTGTTATCTATATTTGTTATAGCAAGAAGTGAAAAAAAATGATTAATTTGGATATCCGATGTTATGCTGTTTAAATATCCGGATCCTTTTCTCTCGCACTTTACAGTCCGTGGTTTAAATATATCACGGAACAAAAATGAAGAAAATACAGCTAATTAATGGTTAAGGCTTATGTTTTTACGTTTTTATCAGCCGCATCCTGCCTTGCAGGAAATCGTTAGTCGCATCATGCTGGCCCGGTATGTTTTTGAGCCTGGCACACCGCTTCCTGCTACTCCTTTCCCCCCTCATCCAGAACAATGCCTGTATTTCTATCCTTTCGACATGGTATCATCACATAATTATGCTACCGATACGTACAATCATCTACCGCAGAGCATTGTGGTAGGTCCACAACTGGCAAGGGTTGATCTAACCATGGGATATGATATGCTTATTATCTATGTTGGTTTTCATCCAGGTGGCCTATACCGTCTTCTGCATGTTCCCATGCAGGAAATTATCAATACGCCCATAGATGCAACCTTGCTTTTGGGCAATGAAATTGAAATGGTCACAGCACAGCTTCAGGATGCAAAACATTATGATGCAATGATCAGAATCGTGGAAAACTATTTACTGCAAAAGAAAAAGTTAAAGCAACCACTTCCCCTTGATCAGGTCTTACGAACGGTGGTCAATCAGGCTCATGCCTTGCATGTTGATAAGATGGCCAGTGATGCATGCGTGAGTGTACGACAGTTGGAACGGCAGTTTAACGAACGAATTGGGATGTCTCCAAAAATGTTTTTTCGCCTCGTCAGATTCTCCAAAGCATGGCGACTTCGAGAATCTAACGCCACTATGAAATGGGCAAGCATAGCTTATCAATGCGGGTATGCTGACCAGATGCATATGATCCGGGATTTTAAAGAATTCGCCAATGTGCCTCCAACCCTTTTGTTGGAAGCATTGCAACAAAGCAACTTACGATTACAGGCTGAACTTTATGGTGATCCTCTTCTTTAAAATTAAGTTTTATAAATATATTTTCTCAACCAGGACAACAGGAAAATACCAACAACAGGCAGAATCAAAAATTCATGGAGCCAGAAGCGTTTATGAAAAATACTTGTTACTATATGTCCACCAAAGCCAAAGTTGTTCCACAATGCGCAGTTTACTTGTCTTTGCTGCGTTTTGGCAGGGTTTTATAAAAGCTATATCACCATATTTTCCTTCATCCAGTCATTAATAATATCAATAATTTTTGCATTGAATGGCTTCTGGCGTCTTTCCTCTGCACTTAGTTTGAGATTTTCTTCCATTGTTCCAGTATATAAGATACTGTGGTCCGTTTTGGGAAGCATTAAAAACTTGCCTTTGCCGGGATGGTAGGCATTTACTATTGCTGCAATGGTTTCGTGACCTTCTTTGTTTATTGCAGCGATATCTGCCTCACCATAAATTGCAAGTGTATTGACACCTGCATTTTTCCAGGCTTCTGTTAAATTCTTGTCCTGTAACTGCTGCCAGAAGGTATAGTGTCGATCAAGTATAAGCCCTCTTTCATTGAAGCCTAATGAAGATGTTAGGGCATTGGCATAATCCGGATTACTTTTTGCAAGTTCTGCAGGAGTTTTTTTATGCACCAGGTAGTCGCTCAACAGAGGAAACATAATTCGTGCATCATTTTCAATTCTGAGGAAATCAAAACCCCATAGCTGCCGCTGATAACGGTATATGTCCATCATGTATTCCGTCCAGGGCTTTAGTACAGTTCCATAGACTATTATTCCGTTGGGCGGGTTTCCGGCAGAAATCAGGGGGGCGGCAATTCCCCCCAGCGAATGCCCGAATAAGAAAATGTTTCTATTGTCGATAAAGCTGATTTCCTGTAGTTTTTCAAATCCCTTTTTGAAAGCATTTATCTCTGTTTCATAATCAATACTTCTGCAATCGGGCAGATTGTAGCTATCTCCAACACCTGGTTTTTCCATCCTGAAAACGGCATAACCTTTTTCTACCAGGCCTTCTATAAATTGCTTTAAGGTAAAAGCCGGATCCAGGTTGTCAATACTCGCACATGTATAACCCTGCAGGTAAAACACAGCAGGAAATGGACCCTCGCCATCAGGTTTATTAACAATTGTTCTAATAAATCCTTGCTGATAAGGTAATTCACCATAAATTACCTCACCATTTTTAGCTGCTTCATGAGGTCTTGCAATTACTTTCCCATGAAGATTTATTCTATTGCCATTTCTCAAAATTTCCATCTCAAGGCGTTCCCCTGTCCTGAAATTGGAGGCAATTTCAAGCAGGTCATTAATCTGAGCTATAGCTTTGCCGTTGCATTTAACAATGATATCTTGTATTTGAAGACTAATGGCTTCTGCTGTGGAGCCTGTAATAACCTGTTGCACCTTTACTCCAGCTGGGGGTGAAAGATTGTTTTTGGCGGCCTCCTCTGCCGAGACATTTTCAAATTGTATGCCAAGCCAGCCTTTACGTTCAAGGTTTTGTGAATGAACAAAGCTTGAAGCAAGCAATAGAAGACACATTGCAATGAGTAAATTTTTCATGGTCGGTTTCATTAAAATCAAAAATTATAATACTTTAATTTAATACAGGGATTATTCAATTACTTAAACAGACATCTCAGAATTTATCCGGAAATTTTCCACTTAAAAATCTGTTTGTGTAAGGTTTTTCTAAATCACTTAAAGAAAATTTAGCTTTCAGTAACTTAAACGGTTTTCTGATTTGAATAAGGCTTCCTGTTGACTGAATTTTCATATTTAGAGAGACTTTTTTCTTTTTTTATACCAGAAGGGCCCATCATTTCGCGAATCCCGAATGGCATCATGACATTACATTCTTCATGAAGTCCTTATAATAGGATCTTCCAATTGGTATTTTTATTCCCCGGATACCAACTTCGTAAGAACACCAGCTTTCTAACAGACTCAGGTTAACAATAAAAGACCGGTGAATCCTTAAGAAACCTTTATTTTTGAGCTTTAATTCAAGATCACTTATTTTTTGTAAAACCTTCATTTCTTTTGATGCTGTTACAATTCTACTGTAATCTCTTTGGCTTTCGATATAGATAATCTCATGAAGCATTACCTTGTGATTAACCTTTTCAAATTGTAAGAATAAGTATTCAGACTTATCCTCTAACCTACTCACCAGAGCGTTCTTTTGAACCATCCTGTTGATTTTATCCAAAGCCTGCAAGAATCGATTTAGCGGAATTGGTTTTAAAAGGTAATCAACTGCATCTAATTCAAATCCATCAGAGGCATATTCTCTAAAGGCAGTTGTAAAAATGACCATCGGAGGATTTTTCAAAGATTTGATTAATTCAATGCCCGTAATCCTTGGCATTTGAATGTCCAGAAAAATAAAATCAACCGGTTGCTCCTGTATAGCCTGAAATGCTTTTACAGGATTTGTGAATTTTCCTTTCAGATCTACCAGGTCAGAGGCTTCAATATAAGATTCTAATACCTCTATTGCCAGGGGCTCATCATCAATGATATAACAAGTCAATTTCATACTAATTTTCTTTAGTAATGCTTTGTGTTTTCAATTGTAATTCTACCAAATATCTATCACCCTTATCCTCCTGAAGCATTTTATAATTACCTTTTCCGTAGATGAGTTCAAGTCTTCTATTTACATTATGCAAGCCAATTCCATCATGAGCATTTTCATTTGGTTGTAATGATGTTTCCTTACTATTATAGATTTTCATATTCAGGGTATTATCCTCAATAACAATTTGGATATCCACCCAAACCTCCTCCAATTGATTACCAGCTCCATGCTTAAAACTGTTTTCAACAAAGGGGAGCAGTAGCAAGGGAGCTATTTCTGTCCCTTCCATACTACCTTTGAAATTGTATGATAGATCAAGCCTGTTGCCGAATCTGATCTTTTCCAATGAGATATAATTTTCGATGAGTTCCAATTCTTTTTCAACCGGAACTGTTTGTTTGTTACTGTCATAAAGAAGGTAATGCAGAAGGTGTGATAATTTTAGCACCACCTTACTAGCCTGATTGGATTTCTTTAATGTTAACGCATATAAGCTGTTTAAGGTGTTGAACAAAAAGTGAGGATGAATCTGTGATTTAAGATAGTTTAGTTCTGCTTCTACTTTTTCTTTGTATATATTCTGATGCTTCCGGTCTTGTTCATACCAATGTTTTAAGATTTTGATCAATGCTACCAGCACCACTATAGGGTAAATGCTAATCACTGTTTTGAAAACAAGTCCGGTGGTTGGGTATAAAGTAAAATACTCCTGTTCGGGTTCGATGAACCGACCAATAACCTGACTGTGGAAAAGCCGCTGAAGAAAACTGGCAGTGAGTAATGTAAGTGCGAGTGTGGCGGCAAATGACCAGATTTTCCTGGGAAATAAAAACTTAGGTATGAGAAAATAAGCAACAAAATAAGAGGCAGCAATTTTTACTGGTAAATCGTAAAGCTCATATTTTAATGGATGAAGGAAATCCTGCCTCATATATCCAAACAGAATGGTATGGTACAATACATACAAAAGCCAAAAAGAAAAATGCAAGCCAATTCTTTTTAACCGAGGAGAAATATTAGGATTTATCTGCTTCATATGTTTAAACCATCAGAAATTTAATAAAGCAAACTATTGTTAAAAACGGGTTTAGACCAAAAGACACTTAATCATGATGAATGACAGGTATATCATGCCCAGTGGTATTGATGAGGTAAATTAATCAGTATATCTAATTTATGGTGTAGAGTAGCTGTTTTAGTTTAAGGGAAATAATAAGACTTTTAAATTCACTTCGATAAATATTTGGAATAATGAAGATTAAATCTTAGAAATCATGAGCAAATTTAAGCTAAGTCTGCTGTTATTATTAATTCAATTTGCAACGGGCTGCCGCGGACAACAAAGAAATGAACTGTCTGGCCCTATACAAAATATAAAGAGAGTAGGTGGTGGGTGTGACGGATGCGGGGAAATGTATGTAGGAATGCCGGAAAACATTTCTGCAGTTGATACCAGTTCAGGATGGTACGATAATGGTCAGAAGCTATTGATCACAGGTAGGGTTTTTAAAACAGACGGAAGAACTCCTGCACCCAATGTCATTATTTATTATTATCAAACTGATGCTACAGGTTATTATCCGGTAAAGAAAGGCCTGGATGAGAAAGTAAAAAATCACGGATCTGTCCGGGGATGGGTGAAAACTGATCAGCAGGGGAAATATGCTATTTATACAATCAGACCGGCGCCTTACCCTGACCGTTCCACCCCTGCCCATATTCATGTGCTTATCAAAGAACCCAACATTGACAATGAGTATTATATAGATGATTTTGTTTTTGATGATGACCCATTGATGATTGAGGCAAAAAGGAAAAGGCCATTCGAGAATCGTGGGGGAAGTGGTATATTAAGAACGCTCGTTTCAGATGCTATACAGATAGCAGAGCACAACATTATATTGGGACTTAATATTCCGGATTATCCTGAAACTTTGAATAATGAAATAGAATCTGGTCTTCCCGTTGGTGATGTAAGTCCTTCATTTATGCCTTTTCATGCATGGGGGCCAGACAAGGGCACAAAGGTCTGTCCCATATGTAAATATGGAAGATATCACGGTATAGTCTATTTCGCAGGCAATGAAAGTAATTGGGAGGATATCAGAAAATGGCTTGCGTATTTAGAAATGGAAAGTGTAGCCCGGGAAAAATACTTGAAAGTTTACTTTGTATATGGAAATGAAAAAGCGTACAGTAAATCCAAAAGAACAGAGCAATTGGAGTTGATAGGACAAGAATTAAATATTAAAAATACAGCTTTAACTTTTGTTCCTTCTTTCTCTGATGAAGAAACTGAAGTAAATCTATATAAAATAAATCCCTTAGTTGAAAATACCTTTATCATATACCGCCACAGGGACATTATAGATAAATTCATTGAACTCAAACCAACAGCGGAAAATTTTCAGTTGATATCGCTGACCTTGGATAAAACCCGGAGTGCATACTTTGACTTGATTGAGTCGTGGAAAATCGATTTTTAATATTGGTAATCAGCCATGCCTCATTCTGAAAATACGTTCTGAAGGTGAGGGTTTCCACTTTAATGACTTGCTACCCATTGTTTATGTTCAATAAAGACCAGTTTCAACTTTTAAAAAAGACAAGAACCTAATCTGCTTTTTTATCAATTCGTTAAAGGTTTTACTGCTAATTCTGTAAATATCACCAGGGAAAATCTTCGATAGGTATATTAAAAATGAAATAGGCATTTCGACCAATCTTGAATTAAGGATGCTACGCCTGCCGAAGTTGTTACTGAGCTTGTCGAAGTATCGCGAGGCTTAGCAAGGCGCTGATATTTCTAAATGCATTATGTGCTGTTTTACTATTCTCCTGATCTATAATTCAATACATCATAATTGGCATTGATAGATTCTGGATTCATCACCCCAGGGATGATAGCCTTGTCCTATATATATGAATCCAAATTTTTCATAATAGCCAATATGATCAGTGCTTAAATATATAGATTTAAATCTCGCTTCCCTGGCGTCTTTTTTTGCTTTATCGATTAACAAAGAGCCAAAATTATTACCTCTGTGTTTCTTTTCGATATATATGGCGCAAATCCAGGGATACAAATCCATTCGGCTGATAAAATCATTTGTTATAAGTCCTGCGCAGCCAATTATTGAGCTTTCCTTTTCTAATAAATACCATTGGGGTAGGGGATTCACCGAACCAATACTATGATTTATACAATCTTCGTATATCACAGGTAACACAGTTGGCCATTTACTCTGAAAATAGGCGATTGCCTGGTCTTTATATTCCGGATTTTCACGAATCGATATTATTTTCATGCCACAAGACGTTAAACTACTTTTATAGTTCAAATAGTTGCATTAAAGATTTAATCATTGAATAATTTTAGTCCTGAAGGTTTAAAGTATATTTTTCAAATCTTCCATTCCAACAATTGCCATTATCTCAACCATATTATCATTGATTTTGTAATATATAGTGTCAGAGCCACAATGACATCTTCTATATCCTGCTTTTATATAATCCACAGATTCAAATGCAAATGGCCTTTCTTCAATAATTTCAAAGTAATCAAAAAAAGTATCAAAGTATTTGTCAGTTTGAGTAATACAAAACTTTTTGACTCCAAAATGATGAATGCAAATCAAGACCTCTTCGGCTGCATTACTTAATCTGTATTCAGCCATTAAGAAGAGATTTTGACTGTTTTAAAATCTGCTCTTTGGCATCACTTGTAAACCCACTTCTTTCGGAATTTTCCAATTTTGCTCTAATCCATTCAATATGAGCTTGCTGTTTTCGAGCCTGTCTAATCAAATCGTTGACAAGTTCACTTTTACTGGAATATGCCCTTTGCCATACCAACTTCGGCCTTCCAGCTTTAAATGTCTACGAGCTACACCAAGACGAGTAAACAACTAAACAACTATACATCTAAACACCCATCACCTATTTCGGTCTCCGACCTCTGAACTTCCGGCAAGAGCAACGATTTACTAGTCATCTATTGTAACATTACCCTGCCTGTTTGAAAGACCGATCCACTTTGTACTTTGATGATATACAATCCTTTCGACAAATCGGAAAGATCGATATTTACCTGGTTGAATCCTCTTTGCAGTTCGAGGCTATAGCTGCGCAGCACCACACCTCCGGCAGTCTGAACCATTATCTGATATTGCTGATTCATATCGGTATGCAAAATCAAATCAAAACGTCCATTGTTAGGGTTGGGCCTGGCTTCCATGCCAATCATCCCGGCCTCACATCGTGCCGTAATGGCACTGAATATTTCTGTAGTGCCATCAAAATCGGACTGCTTCAGACGGTAGTAATTGTGCTCATAACCCGGGTTTGCATCATTGTATACATATTCCTGGCGCGTCTTACTGTTCCCGGCAGCGCTTAGGGTGCTTAGTGCTTCCCAGTGTTTTCCGTCTTTACTTCGTTCCAGGATAAATATATCACTGTTGATTTCTGTGGCCGTTACCCAGCGGATATCCATGGTATTTTCACGGCACTGGGCCGTAAAGGATATCAGTTCTACTGGAAGTGTAGAGTTGGCATCGCCTATGGCAAATGGAGAGAAAGAGCCTTTATAACCGTTGAAAGTCGCGATATTTCCCATCACATTAAGGTCAAGGAATTTTTCCCAACGGGTGCCATCAAAGTGAAACAAAGCAGGGGTTTCCATAGATTCAGAAATTGCTTCAGCATTCCATTGAAACTCAAAATCTACCCCATCACCACTATCGGATGTGCCATTTCCTTTGCTTATAACCCAAGTGCGGTTTACTATATTCGGGTCCACCAGGCTATATCCAAAAAGACCTTCAGATTTTACTACATCAATCACCCTGGCTTCAAACCAGTCGGCGGTTGACCGGTTGTTGATGATTACCGGGTTATAAGCTGAATTTCCTATGGGAAATAATACATCTCCTCCGCTTTTAATGCCTCCTCCTAATTCGGCAAACATCCGCAACTTACCGCTACCGTTGGTTTTAAAATAATTGGCAGGAGAACCTAAATTCACGACATCAATTTCTTCACCAAGGGTAACATTATTATCTCCCATACTAACATTTCCACCTAAAGTCAGAATACCCTTGGTTAACAGGATTAAATCATCGTTCAAAGTCAATTCATTTATACTAATATTCCCTGTTTGGTCATCACTTCCGATAATTATCTCAGAGAAACCAGGCTTAAAGTTAGTACTGAAATAGCTGGCAGGCAGCTGTAAAGCGCCGGTTGCACCACCCATACCAATGGTAGTGCTGTGCTCTTCACCCTTTATTATCAAATTTCCACTGGATGCAAGTGAAGTGCCGGAATGAAGAGCTGAAATTTTGTCTGCTTGAATGGTAATATCACCAGTGAAGGGATTAGTTCCATCGTAGCCGACAGTAAAACCTGTTGTCAGATTAATGCCATTTTTACTGGCATCATCACTTTTTCCATTAATCAATATATTACCAGACTGTGAAACAAATCGCTTTGAGTTTGTTGCCCCTTGCAGCCCGGCAATGCCACCATATGAATTTGTTGTTGTATTTTTGTTATGACCAATCAAACTTATATCTCCGGAAGTGGTTTTTATTTCATTAAGGCCTCTTCCCGATGCCTCCCATTCAAAAATCCCTATACCACCACTATGGTTTTGACTGGCCGTTTGACTGGCATTTCCTTCAATATAAATGGATCCACTCAATGTTTCAATACGATTCGGCTCTGCAGAACGATCTGAACCCAGTAAAACCCCCCAGAACCAACTTTGAGTGGACTTCGTCGACGCTGTTATTCCTGATATAGAAATATTACCACTGGTGGTGTATAGTGAGGAACCTCTTAATATATAGACACCAATTTGCCCGTATCCAGTGCTTTCTGCTGCAGAAAGCCCGGAAACCTTCCCCTTGATAATGATGTCACCTGATTCTGTACTTATGCTTGATTTTTCAAGGATTACACCATCCTGGTGATTGTCATTTTGACTTGATAATTGTAATATATCCCCGGAAACTACCACAGTTTTAGCCTGTGCAAATCCATCTCCCACGGTTAAACCATTCCAGGTAGCCGTACCTGAACCTCCTCCCATCCATAGGTGACCACCATGGGTATTGATGGTTGAGTTTTGACGGATCCAAACAAAGCCACCATCTGTAGCATCAGCATCAGCCCATAAAACAATATGCAATGGTTGGTTTGTAGTAGTTAGGTTACTATTAGCTTCAAGTATTATATCCTGTTTTGCCCTCAATGTCAGGATTCTGCTGGCATTTGATGCGCTTGAAACAGAAGCGTCGAAGAGTATATCCTCGCCAGCATCGACTAGTAAATCACCAATGTGTGTAATTGCATCCTCGACAATATCAATATGTACGTTTGTGGGTATGCTTCTTCGAGAATACAATCTGCCATTTTCCATACACCATCCACTTGCTTCTGTAGGGTCATTCGAAATACGTAGGCTGTTCAATGTTGACTCCTCACTGCCAAAAATCAGATACTTTACTTCATGCGGAGATGTACTTAAACCCGAGTAAACAGCACACCCATCATCATTCATGATTTGAAGAATAGGGGCTAAACCTTCTCCCATTACCCTGCCATCTATAATTACAGGCATTGTGGCTTGTGAAACATCTATCAAGTGTCCATCATAACTTCCCGAAACAGCAATTCCATTTTTTGCCGGAGAAACAGTAACACTTGTGTAACCACCAGCTGCGGTTAATACAATCTGACCAGATGTTTCCGTTGTGCTTTCATTAATCCGTACAAAAACATCCTGCCCATCAAAATTACCTGCATTAATAGATGCAAACGCATCTCTCAAGGTGCTGTAACATTCTCCGGCAATGCTTACACGGCAATGAGACATATCCAGATTCTCCCAAAACAGGTAGGGGAAACCATCATTCACATCCGCATGAATTACCCAGATATCTTCTGTTCCATTGGTGGATTCACCGACAAAGTCCCAATTGGTGAAGTTAGATCGTACAGCAGCTTGAGCATCAGTTAATGCTGTGGCACCCCAGGCTGAAGTTTGATTACTCTGCTGGCTAAGCCAAAAGTTATTGTCAAAATTTGCTAATTCCGTGGAATTGTTTCTGAAATAAAATCCTCTGTCTGTACCCACACTATAATTGATTACGTTACCGGCAGAGTAATTATTTCTTACTGTAACACTTGATAAATTGGTATAGCCAAGAAAAGCTGCAATTCTACGTACGGTAGATGGACTGCCGACCAAATTTGTGGCACTTGCTAAATTATAATTGTTTTCAATAATGGTAGATGCACTATTCGAAAAACCGACAAATCCTGCTACACCATTTGCTAGCTCTCCAGACGTGCCAGAGACATTTCCTATGGCCTTAGATGCTTTCGTAATAGCCCCAGTCCACATTTGTCCAGTTAAAACGCCTGAACGGTCTGTTCCCGTTACCGTTGCATTCGCATAAGAATTTTCTATAATTCCTGAAGCATTGTAGCCAACCAGACCCCCGGAACGTGTACTGCTTGCAGATACCGTACCTTCAGCGGAGCAATAAAATACCTTCGCACCATCTCTTAAATCACCAACTAATAGAGCAACATCTTGAGCCGCTGAAACATTTCCACCTCGAATGTGCGTATTCACAATTTCTGCTGATGCTCCGGCGACTCTCCCAAATAGTCCTTGAATGTTGGCTGCGCGATTTATATGTAAATTGGTAATTGCGAGCCCACCACCATCATATACACCTGTAAAAGCAATAGTTCCATTACCTATAGGCCCCCATCCTCCTCCACTCCAGCCAGATGTTGGCGAAGCATCAATATCCGCTGTCTGTAAAAAATGCTTGTCCCACCATGCTGAGTTTTGTGAAATCCAATATAGATTTGCAATAGTTGCAATTTGATATGGTGTTGCGATGTCTCCGTTTCCCATTGCTGGCGCAGTAGCTGTTTGACCCCATACTACCTGAGACAGTAATAACATAAACAGTGCTATTCCTGTAAGCCTAGAATTGAATATTGTTATGCTTTTCATATTTAAAATATTTTATACCTGCATTGTCTGTTATTTAGAACAAAATAACCTTAGATCGTAGAGTGGCAATCAAATGTAGATTGAAATTGTACACCGATTAAGTGTAACAACCTGCAAACATTACACAAGGCTTTTTTCATGATAGTAAACACTATAGTGGCTTGACGTAATCCTGTTCCAATTTTTTGATCGGACAATTCAATTACTCAGAGATTAATTGATTTATTCATTAACCATTTTCTCGAAAATATTTATCCTGGCAATGCAGTATACAATCTAAATAAACTTCTTATACTGGCTTTTCTTATAAGGAAACTTTAACAAAAATGCCTGGCAAGGCATGATTACAATGCAAAAAAATATCGCCAAAATACCTTTGGCTTCTAAATTACTTGATCTTTTAATGGTTTACATGTCAAAATCATAATCAACCAAATCCCTGGGATGTACACCTAAACCTTTTGCCAATTCAAACAGGGTTTTAAATTGAGGTTTGTGTCATCTCTGGTCTCTAACTTGCTGATCCTGGCATGATCAACATCACATAAATAAGATAAACCACGCTCACTAATACCTTTAAGTCCCGGTAATACACCAGCTTCGAGCTTCGACTTTGTCGCAAACTTAGGCCTTCACCTTTGAGTTACCTCTCTGCGAGACTTACATACCCGTCACCCAGCACGAATTCCGCATCACTCATTCCATTACATCAGTGCCCGTAGCGAGTTCGGGAAAAAACCTCAATTCTGCTTTCAGTACATCCTGCGAGACATAAATATAAAGCCTTTTAATCCTTTATGCTGCTAGCTTTAAAAAATTTCTATGGGCAGGACACAGAATTTTCGAGACGGCCTGGGGGCTTAAAAGGCTTCCATACGGGCCATATAGCGATAAAAACAAGGGATGAGCGCCCTCAGGTATGCCTTGAGCGCTTTTTTGTCAATCAGATTGAAGATCCTCTTTAGATTATAGGCTGTAAACATAAATCCCACATCTGCTGAGGCCCTGTCTATGCCCCTTTTGGTAATGATGTTTGAAAGTTCCATTGTCGTTTAATAGTACCATAGTTATGCTCTATAATAGCCTGTCTCCTTTGGTATAAACTTTCTTTCTCCTCGACGTTTTTACGGTTTATGTCTACAAAATCCTGATATTCACATCGTTCAATAACCCGGCCTCTACCGCGTGTGTTTTTAGTGCAAAGTTTAAGCACCGGACATTGCTCGCAAGCCTTGGCTTTGAAGTGTTGCACCCTTATGGCAGTACCAGTTTTTCGTTTGCATTCTTTCTCTAATGCTCTGGAGCTTCTGATCCTGTTAAGATAACCATAAATAAAAAGCTTTAATAAGTCACCCGGATGGTAGGCAGGTCTGCCTCTGGTAGATTGTCTGTATATATAAAATCCATTTTAAACCCATAGGATTGATATCCAGAGAATCCACGAACAAATCAATGAGTCTGACTTCCGCGTCTGTATCTACTGAATCTTCCAGGCAGGTAGGAAAGAGGGTGAGCTGATGTCTGTCTGTGCCTTGTATAAATTTCATGCCTTAAGATACAAAACAATATCTATA
>JAFIEV010000049.1 GCA_020832305.1 Cyclobacteriaceae bacterium
TATACACATGGATTTAGATATTTTTTTTGGAAAAAATCAATCAAAGATGATAGAACAATACATGCGAGCGCCAGCTTTAGGTGTACAAATGAAAATCCCGTTAGGGATGGCATCTTTGTAGAAAAACCTGGTAAGCAGTAGTTAGAGCCCCGTAGGGTGACACTTTTTTTATGAGGTAATGCTTTATTTAAAAAATAGTTTCGCACCTACGGCGCTTATCTTTCTTCATTGCTTTTGTTTCTACAAAGATGCCGCGCCTACAGCGCTAAGATGCTGTCTGGCAGAAACAAGAATGGGTGATGGGTTGAGTTGTTGTTTAATTGTTGATTTGTTTAATTGTTGATTTGTTTAGGTGTTGAGCGTTAAGCCTGTAGGGAATAAAAAGGAAATTCTTTACCCTCCCTGTTGTTGGAGTTTTCTCCAACAACGACCCCCAATGTTTAGCTCGCAGCTTTGTGTACTTCCCCATGTACTACCTTAAATAACGTAGCGAGACCGATTTTGTGTCTTTTCGTCAACCGGGTTTCAAACCCTGGTTTTCATAATTGGAGGCACAAGTCACACCAGCCTGCCGGCATGGCAGGGACTTGCGCCAGCGTAAAGTACATATTTCCAACGATCAAAGTCATTGTTAAGTTCGTCGTGCTCAAGAGTAAAATTAGGAATTTCTACTGTATATTTTTGCAATATAAAACACTGATATACAGCATTTATATATTGAATATGTCGAAGAGAGTCCTAAGTGTTGAAATATTCAAATAGCTTATACCAGGGCAGAAAAGTAACGGTTGTGTTGTTAATCATTATTTCAGCTTCAATGCCTCTGTAAATGACAAAGGCATTAGCGGGATTATATTTTTCTATGAAACTCCTAAACGATCGGGAGATCGATGCCGGCCTTATCTGTCCATACTTTACTTCAACCGGTATGGGCTGGTTTCCACTTCCCTGTATCACAAAATCAACTTCTGCTTTATCGGTCGTTCTCCAGAAATGTATCTTGTTGTTGCTCCATCGTAAAGAAGCACTCAATATATTGTACACGAGATTCTGAAAAACAAAGCCAAATTGCTGGTAGATTGTCAGCTTACCCATCATGGCTATGGAATAGTTTCGGAGCCCCAGGTCATTAAAATAGTAAATAGGAGATTTGGTTATTTCTTTAAGTGGATTGGTGAAAAAGGGTGAAACGTAGTGAATGCAAAAGGTTTTTTCGGCATACCAAAGGTATTTTTTTAAAGTGGGTACAGAGATGCCTGTCTGGGTGGCCAATTGACTGTAATTTATCATCCCACCGCTTTGGGCTGCCAATATTTTGATCAGGGTGGTAAAGGTTTCAGGCCTGTCTATCCTGAGCAAATATACCAGGTCTTTTTCAACATAACTTTTAAATATTTCATCCATTAGCTTTTGCTTCTCCTCTGCGGTGCTTTCGAGAATAATCCTTGGGTATCCACCATAGTTGAGGTATTCGTCCAATAGGGAATTGGTTTTCTCTGTTTCAACTTCAAAAAAAAGGGAAAGGGATTCACGATATTTATAATCTGTTTTATAATCGACAAATTCCGGAAAAGTTACCGGTGTAAGTTCGAATAATCGCTTTCGCCCTGCCAGGGATTCCTGAATTTTTTCTTTGAGTTCTATGCTGCCTGAGCCGGTTAGTACAAATTTGTAAGGGGTATTTCGGTCGTATATCCCTTTGATAAACAGACCAGCATTTTCAAGTCGCTGAATTTCATCTATGAATACATAACCGTTGGTTCCCAATTCGAGTCTGGTTTTTTGCAGTAAGGCTTCCTGGGACCTGAAATATTGCCGGTGTGAGTCTATGTCGAGGTTTAATAAAAGCACTTTTTGACCAGAGTTTTCAAGATCTTTTTTAATATCAAGTAGCAGCGTGGTTTTGCCGGTTTGTCTGGCCCCGGTGATGATGGTAATCTCCTTTTTTTGAAGGTGCTCTACGATATTAGGCTTGATGTGTCTTTCAATAATCACGGAACTTATGTTTTAACCGGGTTAAATGAATACAAATATTATAAAATTATCGGGTTAATTCTAAAATTTGGTAAGGATTTTATTGTACTCGTCTCTGAGTTTGCAGAAGTCAGTTGTTTTTTATCTCCCCTGTTGTTGGAGTTTTCTCCTGGGACTATCCCCATCGATGAAAACTTGATGCGTAATTCGTGATACGAGATGAGTGATGGGTTGAATGTTAAGTGTTAAATGTTAAGTGTTAAGTTAAATGTTAAGTGTTAACTGATGTTGTCGAGATGTTGAGCTCGTAGCTTCCCGTGAGTGTAGTGAAACGGGTTACAAGCCCTGATTTTCATCGTATAGGGAAGAATTGCAAGACTTGCTCCTGTATAAACATGGGTTTAGAGATTCTTCTTTGAAAAAAAATCACCCAAAGATGATAGAAAAATACACGCGAGCGCCAGCTTTAGGTGTGCAAATGAAAATCCTGTTAGGGATGGCATCTTTGTAGAAAAATCAGTTAAGCAGTAGGTAGAGCGCCGTAGCTGCGACACTATTTTTATTAATAAAGTAATAGCTGTCATCTGAAAAGCGCCGCCAATACAGGGATCAACGTACTGCTTATCAGGTAGCTGGTTGTAAGTTAACCCGAAGCGCGATGGGATGAAAGCTCAAAGCACAAATTCAAAAATGACTGCAATTTGCGGAAAGTGTTTAAACAAAAAAACGGAAAATTGGTTGTATAAACAATAAATGTAAAAACATGAGATCAGTTCAAAAAGTTTACAAAGCACAGTACGGTTTGATGGGGGATTTGGTAACTTATCAGGTGTTGCCCAATCAGAAAATGTCACAGATAGATCCTTTTATATTCCTAAATCACCATGGTCCGCAAAAATATGCACCAAACAACAATGGATTGCCTTTTGGGCCGCATCCGCACCGTGGTATGGAAACAGTAACCTTTATCATTGAGGGAGATATTATGCATAAGGATTCGGCAGGTCATGAAAGTATAATCGCCAAAGGGGGAATTCAATGGATGACTGCCGGGAGTGGTCTCATTCACGCAGAGGTTTCCTCTTCTGAATTTAAAGAAAAGGGAGGTGATCTGGAGATACTTCAATTGTGGCTAAATCTTCCGGCAAAATATAAAATGGTTAAGCCGGAGTACATTGGTTTAAATGAATCAGATATTCCTGCCGCTGAAGTGTCAGATGGAAAAATACGCTGTCAGGTAATTTCGGGTGATTGGTTTGGAATCAAAGGTGCGATATCTCCTCTTTACGATGTGTCTTTGTGTACCTTATATATGCTGGCAGGCAGTAAAGCAAGTTTTCAGATTCCTGCCGAAAAAAACATATTCTATTATATGGTGAAAGGTAAAACCCTCCTGGGTGAAGCCATTGCCCAAACATTTGAAATTGTTGAATTTGCCAATGACAGTGATGTATTTGAAATCGAAGCCATCGATGACAGCATCATAATCATTGGTCATGGAACCCCTTTTAACGAGCCTGTTGTGGCACGTGGCCCTTTCGTTATGAATACTGAAGAGGAAATAATGCAAGCCTACCGCGATTACCAGTCAGGTAAATTTGGATCCTGGCACTAAGTTCTTGCGATCATTTTCAGAAAGTTGAACGGTATGGATATATAAAAAGTGTCCGTCAGTGTGCGGACATATGTCCGTTCCCGTTCATTTTTAATTGCTTTAATTACTGTGAAAAAATGTAAGTATCTGATAATCAGTAATTATAAATTTTTGGCACAGCGATTGGCATAAAGAGGATGAACCTAAACCAATGAATCATGAAAAATTTAAGTATCATCTTCTTTCTTCTGGTAACAACCCTCAACCTACAGGCAGGTATTCATATCGACGAACTGGATTTCGATGCAGAAAAAGCACACATTCAATTTTCAGGTGATGTATTTACCATAGTATTCAACAATGATGAATTATATGATGGACACTCAACCATTCGTCTTACTGAATTGAACACATTGTCTTACAAAACCAGGGTAATGCGTTACTTCGGAGGTTTGCTTAGAAACAACACCTATGATTTTAAACAACTGAGAATTGATGATGGCAAGGAGGTACATGAATTTGAATTCAACCGGGAAAACATCAGCACCATAGTTAACCTGATGTGCAGAAAATTCGAAACAACCGACAACCAATAGACCTACGGACTCCAGTACTTCAGGAGTCCGTTTTCACGACCAAACACCGGATCAGTGGCAGGCAATGCCACTTTTTTTATGTTTTTTACCGCCGATTCCATTTCATCTGGTTTGCCGTATTTCATATCCCAATTTTGCCCAGGGGGATAGGCGCCTACACAAGCAAAATCGGTGCTTGATTCAAGGTTTTTATGAGATACCCCGGCAGATATGATGACCACATCCCCTGCCTTCAGGTGCATTATTTTTCCTTCAGGACCGCCCATTTGCACTTTTACCCATCCTTTATAAATTCCTATTACCTCATGTGCGGTACTGTGGTAATGATGAAAATTGTAAATGCCGTTTCGCCAGGTACCCTGCCAGCCATTTGTGCGAAAAATATTTTCGACACTCCCTGCTGGTTCATCAGGGTTTAATTTAATGACACCCGGATAAATAATCAGGGGCAGTTTCTCATTGTTGGGAAATAAACCGGCCGGTTCTATCAATATGATTGCAGGCTCCATTTTATACTGATTTGGTAAATTACTTAATATAGCAAGCAAAAGCCAGTAAAGGGTGAGGGAAATCATAGCTTTTTATTTCATTTCTACGTTTAATGAATATGTATGAATTTAACGAATAAGTAATGGCCAATATTAGCATCATAGGAGGAAGTGGTAACCTGGGTACTAAAGTAGCAGAATATGCGCTGGAAGCTGGCCACAGTGTTATGGCATTCTCAAGGCATGAAGATAGTTGCGATCTTTATCATAAAAATCTGGTGAAAATCAATGGGGATGTTCTGCAATTGCCAGATGTTGAAAATTGCCTGCAAGGAAGTGATGTTATTATTTCAACACTTGGGGCGAGTGGCGGAAGCGGATTGGAGGTTTTGCATGAAGGCATAAAAAATATTGTAAAAGCAGCAAAATCACAAAATATATCACGGGTCATAGCGGTTGGCGGATCTGGCATTTTACAGGTAGACGAAGGCCGGCTTATGAAATCTGCCTGGTATTTTCCCGTTTATTTGCGAGAACTGGCCGATGCACAGTACCACGTTTTCAGCCTTTTAAAAAATTCAGGACTCACCTGGACGGTGATTTGCCCGCATATCATGCATCATGGCATCAGAAGTGGTGATTACCGTCATCGGGATACTTTTTCATTGCCTGAGACCAAAGACATCACCTTTGAAGATGTAGCAGATTTTATTATAAAAGAGATTGATAAAAAAGCCTATCTCAATGTGCGGGTGGCCATTTCATACTGATGGATTTTATGGTAGCTGGTAGCTGTTAGCTGTTAGCTGTTAGCTGTTAGCTGTTAGCTGTATGTACTTCCCTAAATAACGTTGACCGTTTTGGTTAAAAATCTTTTTTCATCTATCGGTCAATTATGAGCCAGAGGTTCTTCTCTTGGGCAAACATCGTTGGGGTTAAATACCCCTTCGAAGTTTACATTGCCATTGGTATAAATAATCACCGTCGGTCTTTCTTGGGCGCTTAAAGATAAGTAATTTT
>JAFIEV010000050.1 GCA_020832305.1 Cyclobacteriaceae bacterium
TCACGGATTACGGATTACGGCATCACGGATTACAGATTACGGATCTTTACCGTGAAAGCGGATTGTCAAAGGCCCAGGAAACATAATACAGACCTCCGATCGAGGCACTTCCACCATCCCCATAAAAAAATGAATGGCGAAACAAAAATATTTCCCTCAATGGTTTTATATGTCAGAAGGATCCTGCTTCCAGTAGAAATTGCGGGGAGATAAAATCAATAAAAGTCTTTATGCTTTTTGGTGGAAAAACACCAAAAAGAGGAAGGGAAGAGAAGACGTGAGTTGATGAAAAAACACCAATATGATGAAGGGATAAGAAGGCGTGGGAATGACCATCAAAACCCTCCCTGTTGGAGGAGTTTTCTCCGACAACCACCCCCATATAAAAATGCCTGTCCATACAAAAACATTTAACGCATCACGGATTACGGATTACGGCATCACGGATTACAGATTACGGATCTTTACCGTGAAAGCGGATTGTCAAAGGCCCATGAAACATAGTACAATCCGCCTATGGAGGCGCTGCCAAAATTGGTGATATAGAAATTGTTAAAAAGGTTAGATCCGCCAAGTTTAAAATGAGAGTGCCACTTTTCATACCGGTACATAATGTGGCCGTCGAGCATACCAAAAGCAGGCATGTCAGCTACTCCAAAATTTGATTCCCACAAAAATGCATTCTGCCAACGGTAGCTCAGGTTAAACCCAATATTTTTATATACGCCAGGATTTCCCAGGGAAACATTAAAACGGTAATCGGGTGTATTGAACCTTGATTCAAAGCCTGGAGGCCTGTCGGCCAAAGATTGGAGGGCATTGTAGTTGACATTGGTACGCAGCAAGAACTTACCCGGTAAAAGCATATCAGCCCCAAAACTCCAGCCATAAGCCGTAAGCGGATCATCGGTACTGATGGTGGTTTGAAACCGCATTTCATTGGGCTCTCCGGGAAATTGGACCAGGTTTTGCAGTGCCAGAAAACCATTATAGACATTTTGATAAATACTGGCATCTATCATCAGGGCATTATTTAAGAAAAGACCCCGATAGCCAATCTCTGTAGCTGTAACTTTTTCAGGCCCGAATTCAGGTATCTCAAATGGCCCGTTTTCTGTTACCGGCACATCTGTGATGGGGTTAGATCCTGATAATGGATACAAGGGCACTGTATCGAAGTTGTATTTTCGCTGCACTTGCGGAAGCCCCCCAACCACCTGAAACCTTCCGGTAAATATATCTAACCACTGGTCAGAAACGGCGGGAAAGCGAAAGGCTGTCTGGTAAGAAGCCCGAAGGAAATGATTCTGATTTTTATCCAATTGAAATACGCCGGAGAACCTGGGGGTAAATTTTCCCCTGAAGTATTCATTTTTATCATAACGGGCAGAACCGCTCAGTTTTAATCTTTCGCCCCAAAGGCCTTTGCTGATTTGGGCAAAGGCTCCTGACTGTTGAATGGTTATTGGATTCCCCGGTGTATCGGCAAAAATAGTTCCCTGGCTATCGATAATAAATACCCGGTGGCTTGCGCCGACCAATATTTCAGCCCAGGGTATCAATTGACTGAAATTGTACATGCCCTCTACATGCCACAATTTGCTTTGGTCTACCACCCGGGTGCCTCCCTGCGATATGGGTCGTGAAATCAATTCGTCTCGTAAAGTATTAAATTCAGGACTACCTGCCAGTGGTTGTGCAGGTAATAAAGGATTAAATATATTGCCATTTTCATCGCGGTTATCGGCAATAAGACGGGCAAAACCATGGGCATCCCTTTCATTTCCCCCGAGCAATCTTGACTGTGCAAAAGCGCCGAGGTAATCGGTATACCAGGCCAATGAAGGCTTCCATGTTTCATTAATCAACAGGGCTGTTAGGCCCAGATCGTGGGTATTACCTGCATTTTCAGTAATTCCGTAGGCACGAATATAAAAATCAGGGCTTTTCAATTCCAGGCGGGCGCTGCCAATATAGAAGTCTTCGATGGCAAAACGGCTTTGGGCTGTATAAATGCTTTTACCCATGCCAAAGCTAAGCTGGCCAATGGCTTCAATTTCTGGTGTGACTTTGTAGTGCAGGGCAGTATTAAGCCGGAGGTTATCGGTATTGTAATTGGTCATATCCTGCTCCCTCCACCCAGTACGGGTCACAATTTGGTCAGGCATAAAGCCATCTATCCGCTGAAATAGCTCTTCATACTCCGCTGTTCCTGCTTCAATGCCTTCACTGGCGGCAACAGCGGCGGTCACTTCGGGTATAAAATCCCTGAGATTCACTGGAATTACCACCTCATCTCCATAGGTGTTTACCCCATCATATCCAGGATTAGTTCTCCTGTTTAAACCTGCATTGTCGAGGTCGGTTCTGTCGCGATAGTCAAAAGCATGCCAGTCAGTGGCCCTTAGATAGCCCGCGGTAACTTTAAAAGCTACTTTATCCCTGAAGCTTTTGGCATATCGCATATTCAGGTCATACATAGGGCCTGGACTGTCGCGGTAGGGCGCTCCTACATGCATTAATCCGCTTTGCAGAGACAAGCTTAAGCCCTGATATTCAAAGGGATTTTTACTTTGAATTAACAGGGTGCCATTCATCCCACCCGGGCCATATAAGGCAGAGGATGCACCAACAAGCATTTCCACTCCGGCCACGTCTATTTCGGGGATGCCAAAAATATTGCCCGCGGCAAAATTGAGCGCCGGTGGCATGTTATCAACGCCATCAATAAACTGATTGAAACGAAAATTATTGTTTCCATTAAATCCACGGGCATTTGGGAACCTGAAAATCAATCCATGGGCGCTCATATCTACTCCCTTAAGAATGTATAAGCCATCGTAAAAATTGGCAGCAGACATATTTCTAATTTCTGCAGCACTGAGTTTTTCAAGGCTTATAGGGGCCGTAAGCAGTCTCTCCTCTACCCTTGAAGCCGATACTACTACATCCTGACCCAGCAAAATTTCATCTTCACTGAGGCTTATCATAAGTACCTGACCAGGTTCCTTTACCTCAACGATTTTTTTTACATAGCCAATGCTGGTAAATACAAGGCGAAAAGGCAAAGGTCTTTGTGTTTTAAGCTCAAAAGTGCCATCAGCGGAAGTGACCGTTCCCTCTAAAGTATTTTCAATTAAAATGGTTACCCCCTGAAGAGATTGACTGCTCATTTCATCCCTAACCTGCCCGCGTATGCTTATTTGCTGACCAAAAGCCTGTAAATGGCAGAGACAATAAATAAGGATAAAAAAAGCGCGTTGAATCTTTCCGAAGCGTACATCCATGATCTGTATCAATTCTCTACCAAATTAATCCTGATTTTAGGAAAAAACAATGGACTCAGATTTTTATTCTCAAAAATTGCAGATAACATCATTTTATTGTATAACAAACACATTTTTGATTACTTTGCGTTTAAACACAAGGGGATGTACGTAAATCCTTCCCTGCAAAGGGCTTAATTTACCGGTCTTAATTATGTAAACTTTAACCGTAACACTCAAATGAAAAAGCATCTGAATTGGTTTTTATTGTTGTTTATAGTGACTGGAATGTATTTGCTTACACTTTCTTCCTGCGGGACAGATGAAGATGAAATTGCCACTATTGAATTAATTCCCGGGAACTACACCTTCGAACAAGCCATTCTCCAGTCGGCACCAAAAACTGCAGTGGGTGTAACTATTCCTGTTCCCGGCTATACGCAAGGCGCTGATGTCACTTCTCAACTGAAAAGTGCCCTGCTGGGCAGCGCCCCTTGTGACAACCCGGAAGCAGCTTCATTTATCCTGAGAGATACCCGTGAAATCTTTTTTGGCTGTCTTGACGGAAGTGGCGAAGTGCGTGGCGGAACCTGGACATATAGTGATGATCTTAAAGAATTAGTGCTCAATCTTTCTGCACCTCCTTTAAATACGCCTATCACTCTTAAATTAGAAGGATTTGAAGTAGCAGAAAACCGAAGCATTTCAGGCACTATTGGCAATTTTCCGGTTCCCATCGGTGAAACTTTATTATTTATTGAAGTATTCATGAAATTCGACCGGGCAGCTGATTGAACGCTTTGATTTAGTGTAACTTCAGGTCATCAGTCGGGTATTATCGGGATTCAATGCAGGCGACCTTTGCATTGGTTTAAACATTTTGCCCATTGGTTGAAAAAATTGCCCCAATTGACAAAAAATTCTGCAAATTTGTAATGGGAAATTGTAGAATTCATGTTAAGGATCAAAAGTTTAATTTTAATAACCGGTATTTTAACCGGCCACTTTCTTTTTGCACAATCGCCAGCTTCGCAGGTCCTGGAAGGTAAAGTAGTAGATGAAAAAAATAAAGAAGCCCTTATCGGGGCACATATCCGCATTTTGAACATTAAAGATTCCACCCAAATTGCTGCCACCATTGCCGATATTGAAGGGGTTTTCCGCATTCCCCTTGAAAGAGGTAAAAAGTACTTATTGGAAGTGGGTTTTATGGGATACCAAAGGTTATATCGCCCCATCATCACCCAGGAAACCGGATCAGTTCATAAGCTGGGAACCCTCCTTTTAAAAGAAGACAGCCGGTTTTTGAGTGAAGTCATCGTTGAAAGCACCGCCATTGTCGGAGAAAATTATGGCGATACAACAGCTTTTAATGCTTCTGCTTTTAAAACACGTCCTGATGCAGCTACTGAAGATCTAATTCGCAAAATGCCTGGCATCACCATGGAAAACGGGCAAATATCAGCACAGGGTGAGGTAGTACAACAGGTTCTCGTAGATGGAAAAATCTTTTTTGGAGATGACGCCGCAGCCGCCTTGAAGAATCTCCCTGCTGAAATTGTCGAAAAAATAGAAGTATTTGATCAATTGAGTGAGCAATCTCAATTTACCGGAATAGATGACGGACAAACCCGCAAAACCATAAACATTGTAACCCGCGAAGATGCCAGAAAAGGTCAGTTTGGCAAAATGTATGCAGGGGGTGGAAAAGATGAACGCTATGTTGGTGGTGGCAATGTGAATTTCTTTAATAATGACCGCCGCTTCTCAGTGATTGGACTCAGCAATAACATCAATCAGCAGAATTTCTCAAGCGATGACCTTTTGGGAGTCCGTGGTGAAGATAACCAGCCCCGCAGAGGAGATGATGATTTTCAGGTGGGACAACAACCCGGTATAACGCAGACACATGCATTGGGATTAAATTTTTCTGACAGTTGGAAAAAACTCGATGTGAGTGGCAGCTACTTTTTTAACCGTGCCGGTAATGAAAACTGGAGAGAAAGAACCCGTGAATTCTTCCTGCCAGGACAAAGTCAGCTGCAGGATGACCGCTCTGAATTTTCTTCATTGAACCACAATCACAGGTTGAATATTCGCTTTGAATATAAATTCAACGAAAAAACCTCGCTCATTTACCGACCGAGATGGAGTTTCCAGAACAACGAATCCGACAGAATGTCAAATACAGTAAATGCACTGGAAAATGGCGAGATGTTAAGTGATTCAAGAAACATCAGAACCTATGCCGGCGAAGGATATAACATCGGCAATTTTATGTTGCTCAGACATCGCTTTGAGAAAAAAGGAAGAACTTTTTCTGTGCGTTTCAGGACCACTCACGGAGCAAACGACCGGGTTTCAGGCCTCAGGGCACTGGACAGAACCTTTGGCGAATCCATGATGTCTGACTCAGTACAGCAAATACGATATAACACCGGCAATAATTTCCTCTATAATACCCGTTTTTCATTTACTGAAGGTATAGGTGAAAAATCAATGATTGAGGCAACTTACTCTTTCGGAAATAACAAGAGCGAGTCGATGCAGGAAACTTTTAATCATAATTTTGAGAATCAGGAATATGATATACTCGATACATTACTCAGCAACAGCTTTAATAACCTGTTTAATACCCAAACCGCAGGCTTAAACTACAGTTTTAATGATAAAAGCTGGAACATTAATTTAGGAGCAGATTACCAAAATAACCGGCTCGACAATCAACAGGTATTTCCTATGGATTTAATGGTGGTCAGGCGATTTGAAAACATACTGCCTAATACGAGAATCCAATATAAATTAAGCAAACAAACCAATTTGCGGTTTATCTACCGTACCAGCACCCGTGAACCTTCAATTTGGGAATTGCAGGATGTGGTAAGTGTCTTCAGCTCAGTAAGTCTGTATCAGGGAAATTCCAATCTCAATCAACAATTTCAACACTTTAGTTCACTGCGGTTTTCAACCATGAACCCTGAAAAAAGAAAATCATTTACTTTATATACAAGTGGAAGTGTAATAGATAACTATATATCGAATGCTTCCCTGATTGCGCGCCAGGACACCCTTATCAATGAAGAAAGATTGCTGGTACAAGGCGGGCAATTCCGCTATCCGGTAAACCTTGATGGATTTTATAACCTGCGCGCCTATATGGCCTGGGGATCATATCTAAAGCCCTTGAAAACCAATCTAAACCTCAACACTACTGTGAATTTCCGGAGGATGCCGGGCATGATAAATCAGGTGCAGAACCTTACCTATAATACAACCCTGGGGCAGGGTTTTGTACTGAGCAGTAACATAAGTGAAAACCTGGATTTTAATTTCACTTCCCGGGCCGACTACAATATGGTCAGCAATATGCTCAGACCCAATCTCAACAACAACTTCCTGGTACAAACCCACCGCGTTGATTTTTTCTGGAGGTTCTGGAAAGACATGTTTTTTGACAACAATTTTGCCTGGTTGAATTACGCCGGACTGGCCGATAATATAAATCCGAATATTGCGCTTTGGAATTTAGGCCTGGGTAAAAAGATGATGCAAGATCACAGCGAATTAAAAATTACCATTTTTGACTTATTGAATCAAAACAACAGCATAGCCCGTGACGTTACAGATGTATATGTACAAGACACACAACAACTTGTACTCAGGCAATATTATATGCTTACCTTTACATACAACTTGAGAAGGTATAACACAAAACCGCCTGGCTCAATTTAATTTTCACTATCTGTTATAATTAAAAACACCTAAATGAAAAAGGAAATTTCACGCCGGGATTTTATCCATACCCTGATGGCCAGCCTGGCAATTGCTCCTGCTATGGCATCAGTCCAAAAAGATCTGCCGGGCGGCATTCCCTTGCGACAATTTGGAAATACAAATGAATGGATATCAATAATTGGTTATGGAGGGTGGGATAGTGTGGTTAATAAAACAGATGATGAAAGTATAAAACTTATGCATGAGGCCCTCGATAATGGCATAACCTTTTACGACAATGCATGGGAATACAACAATGGCCGCTCAGAAGAAGTCATGGGAAAAGCTTTTGCAGAAAGCAGTAAAAGGGATAAGATATTTTTAATGACAAAAGTTTGTGCGCGCGATTATAAGGGAGCCGTTTCCCAACTAAATGATAGCCTCAGGAGATTACAGACAGACAGGGTAGATTTGCTTCAGTTTCATTCCATACAATACAATGAAGATGCAAAGCGCATTTTTGATCCTGAAAACGGCGCATTGAAGGCCGTTATGGAATTTAAAAAACAAGGAAAAATAAGATACGTTGGATTTTCGGGACACATGTACATCGACAGTCATCTTGAGATGCTAAACATGGATTTTGATTGGAATTCAGTAATGATGCCACTTAATCTTCTCGACCCGCATTACAAGAGTTTTGAAAAAAACATTCTGCCTGTATTAATTCAGCGAAACATCGCCCCCATTGGCATGAAATCATTGGCTTCTAACAACGGCAGAATACCAAGAGAATTGAAAATCCCTGCTGAGTTGTGTCGGGCATATGTTTTGTCTTTGCCGGTTAGTACACTTGTATGTGGAATTCAAACCCGTAAAGAATTGCTCACAGATTTATCGGTAGCTCGTGATTTTAAGCCGCTCACCTCTGAAAAAATAAATGAATTACTTGAAAAAACGCAACCTGCAGGAATTACCGGAAACCTGGAAGCTTATAAGGATCCAAAAGGTTATTTTGGATGCTCACACCATGCCAGGGCGCTTCGTGAAGAAGGTTAATTAACAAATTATTTGATTTATGGCCGACAAAGTGCCTATATTTACGGTCATATGATAGAAGAAATTCAATATAACAGCCTCAGGCCTTTTAGAAATCACGAGGTACCTGAGGTTATAAACCGACTTTTAGAGGTACCATATTTAGACCTTTTATTATCTTTTATTTTTGGCAAGGATGCCACAGAAAAGGTAAAAGAGCAACTGAAAACTTATAAATCAATAGAAGATTTTCAGGCCGGGCTAATATACAGCGTTTTGCAGGTGATCCTTAAAAAATCTGTTGATTCCTTCACCTACGCAGGACTCGATCAGGTGGATGCTAATGATGCATTTTTATTTATTAGCAATCACAGAGATATAGTACTAGATCCGGCTCTCACCAATTTGGCACTTCATGAAAAAGGCTTTCGAACTGCTGAGGTAGCCATAGGAGATAATCTGCTAACTGAAAAATGGATTGAAGACATAGTAAAGTTAAATAAAAGCTTTATCGTTCGACGAAATTTACAAGGCCGGGAACTGGTAGAAGCATCAAGACTGTTGTCTTCTTATATCAAATATAGTCTTCAACAGAACAGGCATTCAGTCTGGATTGCCCAACGCGAAGGCCGGGCTAAAGATGGCAACGATAAAACACAGCAAGGCTTGATCAATATGCTTGGCATGTCTGCTGAAGGCAAATCCCTGAAAGAACATTATGCATCATTAAATATCATTCCTATTGCCATATCGTATGAAAAGGATCCCTGTGATCTTGAAAAAATTAAAGCCGTTTATGCTAAGAGAAAGGGGCTGTCATATATAAAGCCACCTGGTGAGGATAATGAATCAATGAAAAAAGGCATACTTGGCTCCAAAGGAAAACTGCATATTCAATTTTGCAAACCAGTCAGAAAAGAAATTGAAAGCCTGCCCGACAGTCTGAAAAGAAACGAGTTATGTGAAAATATTTGTGAGATAATCGATCGTCAAATCATTTCGGCATATCGTTTAAATACTCACAATTTTATGGCTTATGATCTGTTAATGGAACGCATGCCTGATTTCACCCGCTATAATGAGGAAAATTTAAGACAATACAAGCATGAAGTTGATCAAAAAGCTGCTTTGATAGAAGGAAACCAGGAAGAACTACGAAAACTAATTTATGAAATTTCTGCGAATCCATTAATTAATAAGGAAAAATTAAAAACCCATTCTACCTCTTTATAGGACATAATAAAGAGGCATAAAAAAAGGCTTTTGTATTAAAATACAAAAGCCTCCTAACATCTTAAAAGAGTTTAGTTAACCCTCATTTTTCTTGTTTTGGACTTCAACTCTAATGTCTTGAGCGAGGTTTTTCAGATCCTGCATGCCCTTGCGAACGCGCGTTCCGGCTGCCTGATTGTCCTTTTCATAGAATTTTTGAAAATCGCCTTCCAAAGACATTACTAGATCTCTTAGTTCATCAAATCTTTTCATAATAATTTTGTTAAGGTTAGGTAAAAAAAGCTTCAGGATTTAAAGGCTCCAATATAGTTAAAATGTTTAAAAAACAATACTCAGTTTGCTTTTTTTAATGAAATTAAACCGTTTCTATTAATTGTTCTTTACTATAGAGTCCATTCTTCAGCTTATGACTAACAGCTTCGAAAGCTGCAATGGTTTCATTGACATCATCCAAGGTATGCACCGCAGTTGGTATCAATCTAAGCATGATAACATCTTTGGGTACGACAGGATATATTACGCCCGAACAGAAAATATTGAAATTCTCTCTTAAATCAAGCATAAGATTGGCAGCTACATAGCCTGAACCATACAATAAGACAGGCGTTACAGGGGATTTGGTTACTCCTATGTTAAATCCTTTTTCTCGCAGGCTGGACTGTAGTGCATCAACTATTCTCCAGAGATTCTCTCTCAATTTGGGCTGTGTACGCAAAAGCTCAAGCCTTTTCAATGCACCAATTACCAGAGGCATGGGCAGAGATTTGGCAAAAATCTGAGAACGCACATTATATTTAAGGTATTCTACAATGCCGGCATCACCGGCAACAAATGCACCAATAGAAGCCATCGACTTAGCAAAGGTAGAAAAATAGAGATCAACTTCATCAGTTACACCATAGTACTCTGCGGCCCCTGCACCTGTTTCACCCATCGTGCCAAATCCATGGGCGTCATCGACCAGTAAACGAAACTGATATTTTTCTTTCAGCGAAGCAATTAAATCAAGCCTTCCAAGATCTCCTGACATTCCAAAAACCCCTTCAGTGATAACTAATATTCCCCCACCTGTTTCGGCCGTAATTTTTTCAGCTCTTTGCAACTGCTTTTCGAGATTTGCAATATCATTATGCGGAAAAACAAATCTTTTCCCCAAATGCATTCTTACTCCATCTACGATACAAGCATGTGACTCAGCATCGTAAATGATCACATCTTTTCTGTCGACCAGGGTGTCAATTATCGACATAATACCCTGGTAACCATAATTTAGCAACAGACCCGACTCTTTACCTACAAAGGTGGCCAGTTCTTGTTCAAGCTGTATATGATATTCAGAGTTTCCAGACATTATCCGGGCACCCATTGGATAACCCAGACCAAATTCAGCGGCACTTTCTGCGTCTGCTTTACGCACTTCAGGATGGTTCGCCAGTCCCAGATAATTATTAAGACTCCATGTGAGTACTTCACGTCCCTTAAACCTCATTCTGGGCTGTATAGGCCCCTCCAACTGAGGGAACATAAAATACCCCTCTTCTTTGATGTGAGCAAAATGCCCTAAGGGTGATTTGCTCGTAACTAGTTTATCAAAAATATCCACGCTAACAATGGTTTTAAAATTGCCTTCTTATTGCTAAATCGCGCAAATTTAACATATTAAATCGCAGACCGCAAAAAATGTAAGATAATATCATTTGATGCAAACATAATAAATGCCTCAATCAAATTATATATATTTGAAGCAATTAAGGCCTTTTGCAATGAATTATTTGGCGATTTTCTATAAAAGGCTGTGTAAAGGGGCCAAAATATGCGAATTATAAAATTTGATGAGCTCGAATAAAACAGAAAAAAGAATTTTAATTGCGAATCGGGGTGAAATTGCCCTGCGCATTATGCGATCCATTCGCGATATGGGGCATTGCGTTATTGCGATTTACAGTGATGTTGACAGAATGGCGCCTCATGTACTCTTTGCCGATGAAGCCTACTGTATAGGTGATCCTCTATCCTATCTCGATATTGACCGTTTAGTCGATATTTGCAAAACCTATAAAATCGATATGGTGCATCCGGGGTATGGGTTTTTGAGTGAAAATGCAGTTTTTGCATCAACAATAGCCCGTGAAGGCATTATTTTTATCGGCCCCAGTGCAGAAAGTATATCAATGATGGGTGATAAACTTGCTGCCAAAAGTCTTGCCCGCCGACATGATATTCCGGTAGTCCCTGGTTCAGATGGACAAATCCTGCCTGATGAAGACCTTAAAAGTATCGTTAAAGAAATTGGCTTTCCGGTTTTGATCAAGGCAAGTGCAGGTGGCGGTGGCAAAGGCATGCGTATCGTAAAAAATGAAGATGAACTCGAGGAAGCTATACAAAGGGCTGCAAGTGAGGCCAAAGAGGCCTTTGGGGATGGCGCCGTTTTTATAGAAAAATACATTGAATCACCAAGGCATATTGAAGTACAGGTTATTGCTGATCAATTTGGCAATGTCGCAGATCTGTTTGAAAGAGATTGTTCCATACAAAGGCGACATCAAAAGGTAATTGAAGAAGCACCATCCCCAAAAATAGATGATATCCTCCGTGTGCAACTCGGGCAGGCAGCTGTTAAAATATGTAAAGCATGCAATTATTATGGAGCAGGTACCGTTGAATTTCTCATGGATGCCAACAACCATTTCTACTTTTTGGAAATGAATACCCGGCTACAGGTTGAGCATCCCGTTACTGAATTCATAACCGGCCTCGACCTGGTAAAAGAACAAATCCGGATCGCAATGGGAGAAAAATTATCTTTTGACCGCGCTCAAATGCACCCCAGGGGGCATTCAATAGAATTAAGAGTATGTGCTGAAAATCCAATGGAAAATTTTCTGCCCGACACAGGCCGGCTTCATATATTCAGACTGCCCGCCGGCCCGGGTGTAAGGGTTGATGAAGGTTATTCAGAAGGTATGGATGTGCCTGTGTACTATGACCCCTTGCTCGCAAAGTTGATCGTTTATGCTGAAAACAGGAAGGAAGCTATTGCCAGAATGAAAAGAGCCATCAGTGAATTCCGGATAGAAGGCGTTTCAAATACGCTGAGCTTCGGCAACTTTGTAATGAACCATCATGAATTCATTGATGGCAACTACGATACTTTGTTTATTGGTAAGTATTGGAACCAACAGGCTGATTCAAATACATCTATATCTGTTGAAGAAAGCCTTATTGCTGCCGCAGTTGCCGCTCAATGGCAGGCGTTTAAGACCTCGAGCAATACAGTTGAACCCCGGCCTAGAGAATTATCGCTCTGGAAAAAAAGGGCCGCCAACCGATAAAAACAATCTATAGAGCCATGAAGAAAAAATTTATATTCCCGGTTGTCTTTCTTTTACTACTCAGTGCAGGTAATATTTGCCCTGTAAAATCCACCGCCAAATCTCCTCCGCGAAACCTTTATCCTATACTTCACAGTTATGCACGTGAACTATACACACAATATGATGAAATCGAACCTGCTCGCAAGGCAGAACTAACAGCACTTGCTTTACAATTAAAAAGCATGCAGGAGCGAAATTTACCCATCAGGATGGTGTTTTACGATTATAATCAAAATGTACTATCGCAAATGGCCCAAGCCCTGACCAGAGCTGCCGCCTGGTATTACCATGTTGATCAGATACAGGTTTTTAGCGCAGGTGTGGAACCTTTAGAAATACCTATAGAAACGATTCATGCCCTGGAAAACATCGGCTTCATCGTTTACAAGTCAGAAATTGACAACCATAATGTATACCAAATAAAATACTCATACAACCTGCCTCCGGTATTGCTTTTTGCAAAAAAACATGATTACAGGGATTTACCCGGAAACCAGTTTATACCAATTTTATTAGAAGAACAGGCGAAAAGCATTTTTGCCGAGAGAGGCTTGCCTTCAGTTGCAAAAATTATTCCTTATACTAATCCCGGAGGTTATGCAGGCATGGAAAATGCAAAACAAACTTTTGATGCTACGATAAAGAATATGGCTACAGAAATTTTCTATATTTTCTGGCATCTTAAGAAAACTCCCTAGCCTGCCCTGAGTCCGGTATAATCTGCCCCATTGAGAAAAGGCATCCAATCGTGATAATCATATCCTGCAAAACTCTTAAGAAACATAATATAAGAAGGTTTAAACGGCGCATACGGCAGGCTAAGACCCGCTTCTTCAGGCGTGTAATCGCCTTTTGACGCATTACATCTTTTACAGGCTGTTACCAGGTTAGTCCATGATGTCTTACCTCCCCGGGCTTTGGGCACCACATGGTCAAGGGTGAGATCTTTTTTTGATCCGCAGTATACACATGTATAGAGATCACGTTTAAAAATATTATCACGGGTAAGCATTACCCCTTTGTAGGGAATAGACACATAACTTTTTAACTTGATCACCGAAGGCATGGGATATGAATGATTAACTGTGCGCAGTCGGGTTTTTTGGTTCTCTCGTATTATTTCTGCTTTTTCAAGATACACCAATAAAAAAGCCCTTTGTACAGAACAAACCGTGATTGGATTATAATCCAGATTTAATACCAGCACTTTACTGCTCAATCTCATAGAAACCTCCGTATGCCTCTCAATGTATGCGTATATTTTTGTAACTCATTATTAAAAATGCCTTTTTCATCCAAATGATCTTCCCTTACACTACCTGATGCATGAATAATCTTTGCGCCTTCAGTAATGATACCAACATGGGTTATTTTACCATCCTCGCCACCAAAAAAAGCCAGATCTCCTTGTTTACTGCTTTCGGTATTTTCAACAGCTGTTCCTTGCAGAAATTGTTCCTTAGCATCTCTTTTCAATTTATAACCACAAATTTTAAAGACCTGTTGGGTAAAACCAGAACAATCTATTCCAAATGGACTTTTTCCACCCCATAAATAGGGAGCATTATGGTATTTACGGGCAATGGCGTGTAAAAATTCATAATCGCCTTTCAAAGCTGTGCTCCTGGACTCGCCATTAAATGCCAATTGCTCAGAAATATCAAACATTTCCATACTTGAAACTGGCAATATACTACCAATGACAATATTTATCAGTTTTTTTTTATATAAAATACTGGAAACAAGGTCCATACAAACTTTAAAATCCACTGTATTCAGGTGTTGAAAATGATCCTGATTTATTTCAGTATGTTGACGTACATCCAGCCAACCGCAATAATTATCATATTCAATTTCAATCAAAACCCAATTTCCATCTCCGGTATGGTCAAGTACTTTATAATGGTCACCAAAAAGAAGTTGCGTTACCTGTGCCGAGACATGTTTAGCCTCTGCCCTAATCGGTACTACCGACTGCCTGCATATTCCATATTCAAATTTATGCAACATTTTAAAACAGGATTTAGATTTTTATACGTGCCATTTCCCTTTTAATATCCTTTTGCTTGATGTCTTCACGTTTGTCATATAATTTTTTACCCTTTGCCAATGCAATCTCTATTTTGATCAATCCTCTGTCATTGATAAAGAGTCTAACCGGAATTATAGTTAAACCTTTTTCCTGGCTTTTTGCCATGAGCTTTTTTAGTTCCTGACGATTGAGTAAGAGCTTTCTCTCCCGGGTAGCCTCATGGTTGTAGTGAGCCGCCAGCTTATACGGAGATATATGCATTTCACGAATATACAACTCATCCTTTTTAAAAGTGCAATAGGCATGTTGAAGGTTTACTTTGGATTCACGCACAGATTTAACCTCGGTACCTGTAAGCACAATACCTGCTGTAAATTTGTCAATAAACTGATATTCAAAACTGGCTTTACGGTTTTTTATATTAACTGTCTTTTGAAACTCGCTCATAGAAGTTTTCTTATATTGGATTTTTGTCACAAAATAAACAAAAATAAAGCCAGAAGGTAAAATGCCGAACAGAAAAAGAATCTTGTCTTAATATCAGGTATTATTTTTCTTTTTGGTATAAGGACAATGCCGACAGCCACTACCACAACAATATCCCCGCTTGAGATGATACCATGAAGTAAATACAAAAAACCTGCCTTCCTGATAATAGTCAATACCTTCTACAAGCTGACCAGTATTGGATGCAAAATCATTGGCATGATTTTTAATTTTTCCTTCAAAATATTTAAATTCATACTCAGTAATGGCATATTTCACTTTATCATGAAGGCATAACTGGCAATAGCTTTGTATATTTTGCTGTTTTAGTAAGGGCAATAGTTTCAGCCAGTAATCAGACAGACCTTGACGGACCTCAACCTTTACCGGTTTTTCTTTACACACCTCACATGATACATCTTCTTTCTCCCCCATAATTAATGCTAAATTACTGATGGAATTTACTGCTGAAGAAGTAGTTGTAAAATTTCATTAAATTTAAAAACACTTGTCAGCAGAAAAATTTTACTTTTGCTTTGTAATCAAAAGTTGCATCATATTGTTTTGAAGATTAAGACAATTAATCTGATCGCATTACAAACATGAGAGGAAAACCGGAGGAGGATAATTTTTCAGAACCCATAGCCACCCCAGATAAAATAGCACTAACCCTGCCTTTTTTATCAGGAGTTGAGCAGGAATACATTTATAAAGCCTTGTTATCAGGCAAATTGGCTACCAGTGGTGACTTTATTGAGCATTTTGACCAAAAACTAGCCGAAGTGACTCAAACTAAATTTGGATTGGCGGTCAATTCAGGTACAGCAGCTATACATCTTGCCTTACTTGCTTCGGGAGTAAAACCAGGTGAAGTGGTCTTTTGCCAAACCCTTACCTATTGTGCCACAGCCTACCCCATTCGATATGTAGGCGCAGAACCCTTTTTTATTGACAGTGAATTCCAAACCTGGAATATGGATCCTGATTTACTCGAAGAGGCAATAGTAAATATGTCGAAAAAAGGCAGAAAGATGGGCGCCATTTTATATGTACATATTTATGGAATGCCGGCTCAATATCATCGCATTGCTGAAATTGCCAAAAAATATGAACTTCCGCTTATTGAAGATGCTGCAGAAGCCTTTGGCTCAAGCTATATGAATAAACCCGCAGGTTCACTCGGAGACTTTGGGGTTTTCTCTTTTAACGGCAACAAAATCATCACCACAGGAGGTGGAGGCGCTTTATTTTGCAACAAAATCATTTATTATGAAAGGGCAAAAATGCTATCGCTTCAGGGTAAAGATTCAAAACAACATTTCAATTTTGAAGAAATAGCTTTTAATTACCGAATGAATAACATTGCTGCAGCGTTGGGATTAGCCCAGCTTATTAACATATCAGAAAGGCTTGAACATTATCAAAATCTTTTTGAATCTTATAAAATTTCTCTTGGTCATCACAGTGAAATCGCTTTTCACGAAGCGCCATCGGGACATAATTCCAATCGTTGGCTGAATGCCATATTACTGCCAGATGAAATAGTAAAGAAACAATTAATCAGGCACTTATATAAAAAAAATATAGAAGTTAGAGAACTGATGCGTCCGTTACACACAATGCCAGTATTCAGGGATTACAATGTACTTAATCATGGCGTTTCAGAGGATCTTTATCTAAGAGGTATTTGTTTACCGGGGGGGATGCATATACGCCAGGATGAAATTACTTCGATTTCGACAGCATTTAAAGAATTTTTTTAACTTTTCAATATTTAAGACCTTCAACTTTTAGAATTTCAATCAGTTCATGAAGCACAGCCAAGATTTATAACAATTAAAGAAAAAAATTACACTAATTAAATTTCTGTCAGAAATTTAATTTCATATTTTTGTTTGTCCAAATAACTGTTCATGGAAAAGACCACCCTGAAAATCCGAATCTTACCCAGATGGATCATCGTTCTGATAGACCTGGTTTTCGTTTTTTTTTCAGCGCTTTTAGCATTTATCCTACGTTTCAATTTTGACTACAGCAAACTGGATGACTTCAATATTAATCACGGAATTTTTACTTTTGTAGGCTTTAGTTTTATTTCCAGTCTGATTACACGCAGTTATGCCGGCATAGTAAGATATACTGGGTTGCAGGATGCCGGACGAATATTAGTGACCGTTACTCTGTCCACCTTACTTTCCCTGGCTGCCAGCTCACTAAATTATTATTATAACGATGTAATTATCATCCCTGTATCTGTAGCGATAATTGCTTTTTTTACTTCTGTTATTTTCCTTTTTTCCTATCGCCTTGCTGTTAAACAGTTGTTTGCCTATTTTTTCAGGCCAGACAGAAAGAAAAAAGGCATTGTTGTTTATGGCACCGGCCGGTCGGGTTTAATAACCAGGCAAATCCTGGAAAATGATCAGAGAAATGGGAATAAAGTCGTTGCTTTTTTTGATGATAATCGTCAAAAATCCGGAAAAATAATCGATGGTGTCAAAATTTTTGATTTCAACAGAGATTTTCAAAAAGTAGTCACCACCTATGATGTAAAAGAACTGGTAATTGCCGATCGAAATTTGTCGATAGAACGTAAGAATTCAGTAGTTGACTCCTGTTTACGGGCTGAAATAAGAGTTAGGGTGGTGCCTCCGGTTGATCACTGGATCAGAGGGGAATTAAGCTATAATCAAATACGGGAATTAAATATTGAGGAGCTTCTTGGACGCGAATCCATTAAACTCGACAATAGAAAAATAAAATCTGAACTTCGTGGAAAACGGGTTATGGTTACCGGAGCGGCAGGATCTATCGGCTCTGAAATAGTAAGGCAGATACTTTTTTATTTACCGGAATGCGTTATCATGTTAGACCAGGCAGAATCTCCTCTGTTTGAATTAAATGAAGAAGTCCTTTCCCGAAAAGGCACATCTAAAATATACCCGGTAATAGGAGATGTCACCAATGATGAAAGAATGGATGCTATTTTTTCTGAGTATTTACCTGATATTGTTTTTCATGCTGCTGCATATAAACATGTTCCGCTGATGGAGAGAAACCCTTTTGAAGCAGTTTTATGTAATGTAAAGGGGACAAAAATTATGGCCGATTTATCTGTAAAATACGATGTCAGAAAATTCGTAATGATATCTACCGATAAAGCGGTAAATCCGACCAATGTTATGGGTGCATCAAAGCGGATAGCTGAAATTTATGTGCAATCGCTGAATAATTTTATTAAAAACTCAAATCCGGAAGCCACCCGCTTTATTACTACCCGATTTGGAAATGTGTTAGGCTCCAATGGCTCGGTAATTCCTCTGTTTAAAAAACAAATACTTAAAGGAGGTCCGGTAACTGTTACACATCCTGAAATTACCCGTTATTTTATGACCATTCCTGAAGCCTGTCAATTGGTACTTGAAGCCGGTGCTATGGGTGAAGGTGGTGAAATTTTTGTTTTTGACATGGGTAAGTCTGTTAAAATTGTTGATCTTGCCCGTAAAATGATAAATCTTTCAGGATACCAACCTGGAAAAGATATCGAAATTGTATATACCGGTTTGCGTAGCGGAGAAAAACTTTACGAAGAAGTACTGAGTAGTAAAGAAAACTCTATGCCTACCTACCATCATAAAATTCTGATATCCAAAACCCGGGAATTTGATTTTGGCATTGTAAAAAACGATATTTATAACTTAATTGAAGCTGCTTTTGATCAGGATGATCTAAAACTTGTGGGAATTATGAAATATGTTGTTCCCGAATTTAAGAGTAACCAGTCAAAATTTGAAATTTTGGATGATAATCGTTCAGTGAGTTAACTTATTAAGAATGACAAAACGATACTAACCAAAAGTGCTTACTATTTACATCATAATCGCTGCAGGGTTTCTCTCCTTTCTTCTCAGTAATGGAATAACACCGGGTCTATATGGAATGGCACACCGTAAAGGTATTATGGCCATTCCTAACCACAGAAGTTCACATGCTGATAAAATCCCTAATATTGGCGGAGTTTCTATGTTTGTTGCTATTATGGCCTTGTACCTGATGTACGCATTTTCAGAAATGCATATTACCTATGTCATCGGAATCAGTTATTTAAGTATCTTATTTATAGCAGGTCTTGCAGATGATATCAAACCACTTCCTTTTTGGGTAAAACTTCTGGCACAATTTGCAGGTGCAGCATGGTTACTGTACGGCCTCAGGCATCAAATACCTGCTATTCCTTTTTTACCTGATTTTATTACTTTTCCGCCTGTGGTATTATATACCTTCTGGATAATCTTTATAGTGGCCATAATAAACGCTTATAACTTTATTGATGGTATAGATGGTTTGGCCGCAGGCCTTGGGATTTTTGCAGCTGTTGTATTCAGTATAGTTTTTTTTAATAATGGAAAATTATTCCTCTCTGCTTTATCTGCTGTATTTGCCGGATCACTGGGAGGTTTGCTACCTTATAATTTAAGACCGGGTAATAAAATTTTTCTGGGAGACTCCGGATCTCTTGTCATTGGAGGGCTCATTGCATGGCTGAGCCTTGAGCTTTTTATAGCCGGTAGTGTATTGGGATTTTCTATCAGCACTGAAATGATTGTACTGGGTATAATATTTATTCCTTTTGCAGATTTGTTTAGGGTAAGTTTTTACCGGATCCTTATGGGAAATTCTCCTTTTAAAGCCGATAGAAGACATATCCACCATATATTTCTGGATAAATACCGACTCAATCATGTGCAGACCAGCTCATTGCTTGTAATTAGCCAATGCATGCTGCTTGCTGTTTTTTTGATCTTTGAAAACCAGTTTAAAATCGGATATTCCTACGTATCGTTTGCAGCCTTGCTCGGATATATTGGCTTTATCGATAGGTAAAAAATTTTATCAAAACATTGCTATTGTAAAAATTCGGAGCCGGATAAAAGCCATGCCATGTTAAACCTAAGCACATAACCTTTACTTACATTGTTTTCTGTGCCTTCATACATAAGATAAATTATACCTTCACTGGCAGTTCCTTTTCGTCCTGAAGTCATTGAAGAGTATGCAAAAGCACCACTTTCGATCAATCGCTTGTGAGGCCAGGATTTAGCGCAATCAAAGCTCACCCATACCGTACCTCCTTTTCTTCCCTCATTAGAATCAATATTACTGAAAAGCAATATGTCATGCGTCTCCAGAGGCAGACGCACCATGCCTGCCATAAGTCCGTAATCTCTGCTTTGATCTCCATCCGGCAACGGATTGCAGAGCTCCATATCTTTCCAGGTAAGCCCGCCATCATCACTCCATGCGGTGTAACGAACGCGGGGATTCAGGCCATCTGTTGAATGATGCCTTCTTGAATTGTAGTAGAGCCTGCCATCCCGCATCTCTTCAATAGCCGCTTCACCTGTCCCCAATACCGGAAAAGGATCGCTCGTAAACCATGTTTTACCCCCATCATCACTGTAAATGGCATTGGTATAATGCTGATCCCAATACATTCGATCGTTTCCTTCTCCATAATACCTGGAAGCACGGATCAATCGTCCACGATGCTTGCCATATTTTAAGGTTATACCCCTTTCATTCATATGCATTGAGGGGACATTGCCATATTTATCGGGCTGAATTATAAAAGGTTCCTTTGCCCAACTCTCTCCATGGTCCTTGCTTCTATACATAAATACCGTGGAAATGGGGTGATGCTCCTCTACAAAAGCCAATATGTCACCTGAATTTTCATCTACTATCATACCTCCACCATGAAAGCCCGGACAAACTACCTCGATTAACGGTCCCCAGTTCTTGCCGCCATCTGTGCTTCTGCGAACTTTAAAACATTGATTGCCCCAACTTGCAACCAGGCTGCCATCCATTGCTGTTACGATATTGGGAAAACGCTCTCCAGAAAAAACCTCATGGGTATCAAAAATCGGAGTGTCTTCACCAAAATAATAAATTGACCTGTTTTGCTGGCACCCCAGGGCCATAAAAAATAAAATCAATAAATGAGCCACGAAAAATCTTAGATAAAATGACATTTAAATGTTGTTTAAGCTTTAAAAGCATCAAGTTTTGTGAAAAAACACTAAAGATCAAAGCAATTTCATTTTTTTGTCAAGTTCTTTTATTTCGTAGGTTTTAAGAGTAATTTCCTTAATCACATTGTCCATTTCAAGGGCCGCTTTGTTTAATTCCTGCATAAAATCTATGTTTTTCTCGCAGGGGTCAATCTGATCCTGAAGCTTTATACCCTTGAGTTCCATTAGCTTGAGCAAAGCCATAAGCCGGGCCAGTGGTGCCCTGAGTACATGAGATTGAATCCAGGCGATTTCTTTGAGGTTGTTGTTTTGCAATTCAAAAGTATTCAAGAGTTCAACCCGATCAGAAATATCAATGTCAATACAATACATTTCGAGCTCTCCATAAATATTTCTCAGCATGATATGACTTGAAAAAACATGTACCGGCGAGCCATCCTTTCTTTGCAAAATCAACTCAGACGCCTTAATAGGCTCATTATGATCTAACCATCTTTGAATGTTATCCACAACTACCCTATGCATTTCCCGGGGTATGATCAGGTCTTCAATTTTATTACCAAAGGCTTCTTCTTTGCGATAGCCGTACAGGGTTTCAGATGCTTCATTCCAAAAAATCACTTCCCGATTACAATTATAACCCTGTACAGAAATAGCAGGCGTATGTTCAAAAATTTGCCTGAAGCGATCCTCACTTTCCCTGAGCAATTCATTGAATTTTTTCTGCTCAGTAATATCCTGAATTATACCCGACAATTTCTTACATGTACCATTTACCATTTTTGGCTGGGCGATACTCCGAATCCATTTATTAAATCCTGAAGGCGTGACCAACTCAACCTCTACATCGTAGGGAATACCCTGATGAATGGCTCTAGATACAACATCTTCAACTTTCTTTCTGCTCTCTCCTTCTTTATAAAAAGCAAGACCCTTTTCAACATCCGGAATATACTGCATATCAACTTCCAAAATCTCCCGCAATACCGGAGACCAGTAAAGTAAATTATCTTCGAGATTCCATTCAAAAGCGCCTATTTGAGCCAACCGACTTGTATGGTCAAGGATCTCTTTTGTCTTAATTAGTTCTTTTTGCGCATGCATTACAGCACTTACATCAGAAATTATTCCAAGAGATTTTAGAGGCGCTCCCTTATCATCATAGATGGTCTGGCACCTTTCCCTTACATACTTGATAAGATTACCGGAGACAATAATTCGATGAATGATATCATAGCCGGCTTTGTGGCTAAGGTGTTCCTGGTATGCAGCATCTACCTTCAGCCGATCCTCAGGATGAACAAGATCGAGAAAACCGGAATAAGACAAATCAAAAGTTTCTGGTTCAATCTCAAAAATCTTGTAAATTTCATCAGACCAGTAAAGATGATTTTTATGTAAATCGTATGTCCAGAAACCCGTTTGCGCAATTATCTGAAACTCTCTCATGAGTTTTTCATCTTCCATTACCTTAGCCCTGGCCTTTAACAGTTCCAAAGGGTCATCGATTTGTTGAATGACTATTGCCACCCCCCCGGAAGAGACACATTGAAAATTATATCTGTACCATTTTTCATCAAGTGGGGAATAATCTTCAAAAGATGCTTCTGATCCCAGACTAAGCACCTCACAACAATATTGAATACATTGCAGGTCAGCAGGTTCCTTTAAGACGTCAATTATATTTTTATCTATAACATCTTTAGGATTACAACGAAATAATGAAGAAGCCATAGGGCTAATAAATACAAAATTCAGGTTTCCATCTAAATGAACAATACCCTGCTTCAGACAATTGAGCATACTTTCTAATGACCTGAGTCTGTGAGCTTCTGCTTCTCGATCTGACTGGGAAAAAAATTCTTCCATAAGGTTTGGTGCATTTCTCAAAAAATATGAAAACCTCATATCATGATACCCTACTGTATCCTGAAGAGGGACCATAATGCAAACTATCTGTCTGCTAATGTATTGGTTACAATTCTAAAACAAAGTACGACAAAAAAATCAAATATTAATTGCAATTAATACCGCCAACATTACATTAACACCAATAATAATGTAACAGTTCTTTAAGACTATAAAAAAGATCCCATGAGCCAAAAATGCCTTAAAAAAAATATAATAAGACTGATAAGTCAAATATCACAATTTCAATAAAATCATATTATCAGATAAATATTTTAATTTATCTTAATAATAAAATATATTACATTTTATTTGAAATAAAGAATTTTATTTAGATCATTGCCCTACCTCTGGATATAATTTGTGTTGATAAATAAGCAATTACTTTGAAAATTTAGTGATATCATCTCTTTCATAATGTTTTTATTTCCATGAGATCTAATATTGTACTTTTTGTAATAATTCAGTGCTTTGCCTGGTCCTATTTTTTTCAGGATTTATCAAAAGAATTTATAAAGAAAGGAATGAATGTAGTACGAATGATAAAATGGAACAGCGCAACAGAGGAAAATCAGATCATTTTTGAAAAAACCCCCGAAATAGAAGTCGTTATTTTAAGGGAAGATGGAACGTTTACCTGGTTTTTTGTAAATGGGCAAACTACAGAAGGTTTATGGAATTATGCCGGCAGCTCATCAATAGTACATTTAAACCATCCTGATTTTCAGCAAAGCTATTCAATTGAATCAACGATTGATAATAATTTACTGTTATTGGGTGAATCCAATTCACATGCTTATTACGAGTTGGCTGAAAATAAGCAACACTGTGCTTATTTAAACCACTAAATTAAACCCGGGTTTTATCGTTTAATATATTTTTCTTTTTTGATAGGCTTTTCATAAACACCCTTGAAATAAAAATCTGTCAGTTTCAGTTGTAAAGATTAGTCAGAGCAGATTGATATTCCACCAGGAGTTTAGTCTATTTACTTAAGAAGCTAAATCAGCTTTCCAATACTAAATATTGGGATAAATAATTTCTGCTGGTCAGCAAGGCTGTCTTTTTGTCTGCTGTTGAGTTTTCATAAGCTTTGTCTTCCACTTCTATACAAACCGGTCCTTTATAACCGACAGTGGTTAATGCCGAGAAAAAATCACCCCATCGCACATCACCTAAGCCCGGTATTTTCGGTGAATGATATTCAAGTGGTGTTGCCAGTATTCCATTTCGGCTGAGCTTATCCTTGTAGATTTTTACATCTTTGAGGTGTATATGAAACAACTTATCTTTATAATCATATAGCGGTTGAATGTGATCCATGTGCATCCAAACCAGATGTGAGGGATCATAATTCAAGCCAAGGTTTGCTGATGGTATATATGAAAATATTTCATCCCAGATGGCTGGCGAATAGGCCAGATTTTTACCCCCAGGCCATTCATCTCTGGTAAATAACATAGGACAGTTTTCAATCCCAATACGTATGCCCAGATTCTCGGCATAATTAACTATGGGAGGCCATTTCTGCTTAAAAACCTTAAGATTATCAGAAAAATTTTTTGCCGGATCTGCGCCGATAAAAGTATTCACTGTTTTTACGCCAAGTCTGGCAGCTGCTGAAATCACTTTTTTAAGATGGGAAATATAAAATGCGCTCTTTTCCTCATCTGGATCCAAAGGGTTAGGATAATATCCCAGGCCTGAAATCTGTACTTTCCTTTTTTCACAATAATTTTTGATGTGCGCAATGGACTTATCCTGCAAGGCATCAACTTCAATATGTGTAATACCTGCATATCTTCTTTCAGCTTTTCCCTTTGGCCAGCACATCAGTTCAACACAGGCAAATTTATTCTCTGATGCAAAATCTATGACTTCCTCAAAAGATTTCTCTGCCATAATTGCACTTACAAAACCGAGTTGTAACATAATTTTAATTTGTAATATGAATCCACGATTGTTTTTTGTTGCTTTCAATAATACTCTCACAGAGCATCTGCTCTCTGAATCCATCTTTAAAAGTAGGAAAAAGCGGCTGCTCAGCTGTTTTTCCGTCTGCTATGGCTGCATACACCTCTTTAAACAATTGCTTTGATGTATCTCCGAAACCTTCTGCATGTCCGCCGGGATATGAAATTAAAGAGGCAGATCCGGGATAAAATAAAGAAGGGTCTCGCATTAGTTCCTGGTTGGGGGCGTCCCTATGACCAATCCATAGCGATTCTGGTTTTTCAGAACACCAGGAAAAAGACTTTTTAGAACCGGAAATTTCGAGATTAATTCTGTTTTTCCGTCCTGCTGCCACCTGACTTACGGTAATTACCCCACTGTGTCCATTGTCAAACTTAAGTAACACGGTAGCAAAATCTTCTGTATTTACAGGTACTTCCTGAAAATCTTCTGGTTTTAATATTTTACCTGAGTAGGTTTCTATAGGTTTCAGGGGTTTTTTACGTGTTTTATGGACGGTATTAAAATCGGCCATAACAGATATTATTTGAAGGCCGGTTATGTACTCGAGCAAATCCATCAAATGCGAACCTATGTCAGCTATTGCCCTCGAATCTCCGGAAACTTCAGGTTCCAATCTCCAATTGTAATCTGTCTGATAAAACAGCCAGTCCTGAAGGTAGGTTCCTATTACCGAAAAAACATCACCCAACTCTCCTTTTTCCCGCATGATTCTCATTTGTCGCACCAAAGGATAATATCGCACATTAAAATGAATGGCATTAACTTTACCCACCTTTGCAGCTAATTCTGTCAATGCTTTTGCCTCCTCTAATGTATTGGCTAGGGGTTTTTCACATACAACATGTTTCCCAGCCAGTAGCGCTGCTTTCGCCATTGTGTAATGAAGGTGATTTGGGGTACATATATGAACGCAATCTATATCATCGTCCAGCAGTAGTGTTTCAAAATCATCGTAAAAACGCTCAATACCCAATTGTCTGGTTTTGGCCACACCTCCTTGCGGGTCTATGTGGGTAGCGGCAATTACTTCAATATTTGGCAATCTTCGTAATGACTCTACGTGTACCGGACCGATAAAACCCAGCCCTGCTACAGCAACTTTTATTTTTTGCATCTTCAAGCGTATTTTAGATTAAGATAATTCATCTGACTTTAATTTTTTTCAATGCGCATAACTTGTTATCGGGTTTAAACCTCCACAATCATCATTCTCCAGTCGAATCGGCGGTCATAGATATTTCCTTTAACCATTTCTGACAGTAAAGCCTGAGTTCACTCAGATCGACACTACGCCCTTGCTCAATGTAGGCACCTGAAGCTGCCATACCCAAAGCAAGGCAATATTGCGGATCAAAATCAAAAAGCCAGGCGAGGCAAAAACCTGCATTAAAATTATCTCCTCCGCCGGTGAGGACTTTGGGATTTGCAACTTTTCTGCCTGGGAGACTTATTGCTGAATCTCTGCTAACCGACAAACTTCTGTCAACCGGATGTATTACGATTTGCCGGAGTTCTGTCCGCGCCATGATCTCCAATGAAATGCTTTCCGCACTAATACCACGACTCCAGTGTCCACCCAAAGCTTTATAAATAATACCAGCCTCATTTTCATTCAAACCGAGGTAAACATGACCATGGTTTTGAAATTCCGAAATAAGCCCGAGGACCTCCAGAATTTCATCGCCTGTTTTTCTGGAAGGATCGGCGAGGTCGAAAAAAAATTTTTTCGCGGGAAGGGCCCCATCAACAATTACATCATTGAGCAGTCCTCTCCATATATTTGTGGCGTGGGGAAGGTTTACCCAGTCGACCAGCGCAATCAAACTGCTCCCGGCAACGATAGTACGGATCTGGTCTAATCCGATGCTGCTTTTCAAAAAAGACCAGTCAAGCTGTTGAAATGTACTGCATTCAGAAAAAATCAATTTTCCATCATCGAATTCAAAAGCTTCCGAATGTGCGGGGTGGGCAACAGAGATGCAATGTACAAAAGGATGAAGCGAACCGAATACCGGGTGTACATCGGGCCAGCCAAGGGTACCCATGCAGGTAGTTTGCAGCCCGGCAGAAGCCAGGGCATCTGCCATTAAAGGCGCATTTCCTCCAATTTTTTCCTTTTGCATTTCCAGCTCAACCTGACCACTTTTTCCGGCCAGTTGTGCAAGATGAGTTGAAAAAGTTCCTATATCCTTAAAATACCCAAGACCAGCGCTGGTCTTCTTTTCAACCAGCCTGTGGATGCGATCTATATAACCATCAAATCCAGTAAATGCTTTTATCTGGCTTATGTGCTGCCCAATGGCCTCGATACATTCAGGTAATGCCTGCAAAACTTCCCGTGGATTTTCATATTTAAAAGTATCCATGCTGTGGACAATTAAATTTAATATCCTTTTGCCTGGCCGAATGAAGGGGTGGACTTTCCGTCATCGATCCCGAAGCGCTTTTTTGCCTCTTCGAGAATTGCTGCTGTTGCTGTCGCGCCTATTCTCGTAATGCCCCAGGCCTTTACTTTTAGCAGATCGTCGAGACTTCTCACCCCTCCTGCAGCTTTTACCGCTACCTTGGGTCCAGAGTACTTTCGCATGAGTTTTAAATCGTGTTCTGTTGCGCCCTGATAGCTGTATTTGCCATCGCTGCCTTTCACAAATCCATATCCCGTAGAAGTTTTCACAAATTCAACCCCAATAGTAGTGCAAATTTCACATAGCTTAATTTTCAGGGCATCATCTTCCAGATAGTCATTTTCAAAAATCACTTTAAGCGCTGCATTATGCTTTAGGGTTGTGTCGTGAATGCTTTTAATTTCATTGTAAACATATTCCCAATCCAATTGCAGGACTTTTCCAATATTAACTACCATGTCAATTTCTACAGCACCCGCTTTGCAAGCCATATCAGTCTCATAAACTTTAACGTCTATAGAGCTGTTGCCGTGGGGGAAACCTATAACTGTACAGACCATTACATCGCTACCTTTTAGCCATTCCACCGCCATAGCTACTGCATACGGTTTTATACATACCGATGCCACATTATAATAACGGCCCAGTTCACAGCCTTCCTTTAATTCGCCGTCGGTCATTGTAGGATGCAAAATGCTGTGATCAATCATTTTTGCCAATTCTGATATCTGATTCATATTCTGTTTTTGATTATGGTGATTTATTTAAAATAACTTCCTATTGCGTAGTTTTCAGTGTTGAAATAGAGGGAACTGTAAATGAAATACCCGGGCCGGCTGGTGCCATATTTTCGATAAATGTGAAGAACCGGATCATTTTCATTAAGGCTCAGGGTTTTAGCCAAATGAGCATTTGCCTTTATGGCCCGCACATCCTGATCCATAGAATTAACCTCAATTTGATACTGCAAAATCAGGGTTGAAAAAAGAGATCCCTTTATGAGTTTTTTGCCGATAAGTCCTTCCAGGTTTTGATTTGGGAGATAGGTCTCTTCCAACATAACAGGATCAGTATTTACACTTCGAATCCGTTTCAGATAAATACATCTAGCTGATTTTTCCAGTGCATTCAGGTCATAAAAAAAATCTTTTGGCCAGTTTTGCAAAAGTGGACCTGAAAGTACTGTGTTGCTGACTTTTTGATCACTGTGCCCAATCACTTCTGAAAAGCCTTTGAAAGAAAGTAAACCAAGTCGCTTACGACGAATATTTACAATACTTCCCTTTCCTTTCTGCTTTACAATATATCCCTCCTTTTGCAGCTCAGACAGCGCCTGACGCACTGTGGTGCGTGTAAGTTTATGAAATTGTGACAATTCATTTTCACTGGGTAATAAATCACCATCTTCATAAACCCCATGCAGAATCTGGGACTTTAAAAACTGATGCAGCGATTGATAACGGTAGTCTTGCATACATCAAATATAGATATTTAACCTGTATGTACAAGTTATCACTAAATATTTATTTTTAGACCTGATACATCTAATTAAAGATAAACTATATATATGTATATACAGGATTATTACGCTGGTGCTGAAATCGAGAAAACCATATAAGAATTAAATAAAAGCTTAACATAGGGGTTGTAAAAATTGAAAAAAAAGTGAATTTTGTACATGTATTATAAATAAACGAAGAAGCATACAGAAACGACTTCATATACCTCAAAAAGCTTTTTATATTGTAGAATCGTTTTAAATACCGCAATTAGTACATCAACCAACATGAACGAACCACGATATTACCATCAGATCATTCTTATTGATGACGATGAATTTTGTCACCAGATCGCCAAAAAATTTTTAGGGAAAATTGGCATTCACGAAAACATTCTGACCTTTTTTAATGGAAGGCAGGCGCTCGATCATATTAAATTATTGAATTTGCCGGAATCCGGCAATGATCCTGAGGGGAGCAAAACTTTAATCCTTCTGGATATCAATATGCCTATATTGAATGGATTTGAATTTCTGGAAGAGCTTCTTGCCACCTTGCCCGATATGAGAAAACATTTTGATATACATATTCTCACCTCATCTTCTAATCAACGGGATATAGAGAATGCTGAGCGATACAATCTTGAAGGATATATAGTTAAACCTCTGAGCATTGATAAGCTTAAGACCCTCACTAAGCCCAGAGCATAAACTTATTATAATCAAGCAGTTTTTTCATGTATATCCATTGCTTTAGGTAAGGTAATATAAAATTTTGTTCCTTTTTGAGGTTGACTTTCAACCCATATATCACCTTTGTTTTCTTCAGCATAGTGCTTGCAGAGCTTAAGCCCCAGACCGGTACCTTTTTCTCCCCTGGTACCCGCTTTGCTGTGGCTTATATTCTTTTTAAACAATTGGGCCAACTCATCATCCGACATCCCCATCCCTGTATCACGGACCATAATTTTTATATGGCTGCCTTCATCGCTGGCTGCAATTTCTATTTCCCCTCCTGCATATGAATATTTAATTGCATTATTCAACAGATTGCGCAAAATCACCGAAATATGGTTTACATCTGCAAATATTAAAATGTCATGCGGGATTGAAATGATAAATTTGATTTTCTTTTGCTCAAACAGTGTAGAAAAGAAATCTGAAAGCTCAGCAACAGCAGTTTTCAAGTGGATGGTTCCGGGTTTGGCTTCAAGCATTTCCATCTCCACCATAGACCATTTAAGTAAATTATCAAGTGAAATCATTATGCTTCCCACATTTTTGTATAATTGTGGTACTACTTTTTCAAATTCATTCTGATTTAGTAAACCTTTCTGATAGAGCTCAAGCAATTTGTAAAGACCGGCAATAGGCCCCTTCAGGTCATGTCCTATAATACTGAATAGTTTAGATTTTACCGCATTGGCTTCCTCCAGCTCCTTACTGCGCAGATGCAATAATTGTTTTGCTTTTTTCTGTTTTGAAAAACTCCGGTAAATAATACCGGCGATCAGCAGTAAAGCCAAAGACGAAAGAATGAGTAGGTTTCGCTGAAAACGATGTTCCTGAAGTAGTTTTTCAGCTTCCAGTTCTGCTGCTTTTTGCTCAGATTTTAAAATTGCCAGCTGCTTCTCGTTTTCATAGTTTGCCTGCAACCAGGCCGTTTTCTTCTCTACTTCACTATTAAATATGCTATCGCCATAGGCTTTGTGTTGTTTGTGGTGAAACAAGGCCTTTTCAAATTCGGCATTTCTTTCATAAATCTTTGATAAATAGTTGTGGCACTCATAAATTTCTTTTTTCGCGCCCAATGTAAGACCTAGTTCAAGTGCTTGCATGGCATAGTTTTTGGCCATGTCATATTGATCTAGTTTTATAAACAAGCCGGCCAATCCAGTGGAGCTCTGTACAATTCCTCTTTTATTCTGTATATTTTCATCTATTTCTAAAGATTGCAAAAAATAATCCAGGGCAACCCTGTAGTTACCTTGCTTTTCAAACACTTTTGCGATATTATTTAAACCTGCCGAAATCCCTTCCTTCTCGCCAAGGTCTTCAGATATTTTCAATGACTTGTTAAGATACTCAATAGATTCATCAAAGCGGTTCAACTTCAGAAATATCATTCCAAGGTTATTCAGGGTGACTGCCACACTTTGCCTGTCGTTCAAGCTTTCTTTTATTTCAAGTGCCTTAAAATAATGACTTGCTGCAACTTCCAATTTTTCAAGCCTTTCATAAATGAGGGCCATATTGTTATATACATAGGCCAGACCTACCGAATCATTTAAATCTTCTGAAATTCGTAAGGCCTTTAAATTGTAATCAAGGGCCTGAATGTATTGATCCTGAAAATACTCTATGGCGGCAAGATTTTTTAAAGAGGAAGCAATGCCTTTTTTGTCACCTACCCTTTCCTTAACATCAATAGATCTTTCATAATAATATACTGCGCTGTCATACACCCCCAAACGATTGTAAATATTTGCTATATTGTTGAGACTAGCGGCTATTGCTTTGTAATCACCAATGTAGCGTCTGATTTTTAAAGCCTTAAAATAATGTGATTTGGCCTGTTGGTAATTTCCAAGAAAGTAGTCAATATTGCCAAGACTGTGTAAGGCCTGAGATAATTCACTGGTGTTTTCGTAGGTATTGGATAGCTTTAATACTTCAGAAAAATGTTCTTTGGCAAGCGAAAACTCTTTTAACTGATAATATTCATTGCCCAACTCAAGATGTATCTGCAGTTCCAGATCAATGTTTTGATTAGAAGGGATATGAGTTAGTGCATTATGATAATACTTGATGGCCAATCGACCGACCTGTTTTGATTGATACGCCTCTGCCAAAAGACAATGTATTTTTACAAGCAGGTCACTATCACTTTGTACTTCTTCATCCTCTAACAATTCCAGGGCTAATTCAATGCCATCATCAGGATTTTCATCAAATACTTCGGTCAGTTTTTTAAGCAACACATGGTTACTTTCCTTTTGTTGCTGATTAAAAATGGCAGCATTTAATGACGCTGAAATAATTAAAGCATTACCAAAGAAAGTATTTAGTACAAAAAAGAAAACAATAGGAAACAATGTATTTATCATGTGTTTAAACCCTGCAGTCGATAAAACGCAAATTTAATCCTCTTGTATTTTCACCATTAAAATCAGCCACGAAATTTCTGTGCAAGAAAAGGAAAATGCCTGACAACATTTACTTAAAATTGATTGAAATAATTATATAACCTTACATTCGATTCTTTTCTATGTCTGTTACAAAGCAAATTTACGAATGCATAAGGCAGTCAAACAATGTAGTCTGAGGTGGGTTATCACTTTACTTTTTATACTTATAAACTTATTGCTATGCATACATCCGGAAATACATTTAATGAAAATGGGCATATTGTGGTTATGAGTTTTTTTAAATATCCCAATAAGCAACGCATCTGGGGCATGAAGCAAATGGCTTTAATGCACCCAAGAGTTAAAAGACGAGAGGGGCTGATTTTTTACAAGTTACTTGGCACGGGTGGTGGATTCGGCTACAGTCATAAGCCAGATTTTAACACATATGCGCTTTTAACGGTATGGAAAAGTTATATACAGGCAAGAGAGTTTGAATCGGATTCTGATGTTATGGCAGATTACAGAAATCATGCTGATGAAGTTTACAGTATTATCATGCAACCAGTAAAGTCAAAAGGCACCTGGTCTGGCAAAAATCCTTTTGAACCTCAAATAGATATACAAAAAGAAGATCCTGTGGTTGTACTCACACGTGCTACCCTTAAACTAAGGTTTGTACCCTATTTTTGGAGAAGGGTTTCCGGGGTAAGCAAAGCTCATGAGGGTCTGAATGAACTTTTGTTCAGTAAAGGTGTAGGAGAAAGACCTTGGGTAGAACAAGCTACCTTTTCTATTTGGAAGTCTGTTACACAGATGGAGCAATTTGCGCATGGTGAAGGTGGAAAACACGCTGAAGCTGTTTATACTACCCGCAAATACAGTGGGTTTAAGGAGGATTTATATGCAAGGTTTAAGCCGATCGAAACTACCGGCACATGGAAACAAGCTGATCCACTGGGTGAATATCTCAAAAATTATAATGCAACCAACAAATCGGTTATAAATTAAACAACATCAACCTTCAATAATCTTTCTTTTTAAATCAATAATGGCCTGATCGTCTTTGCGTTTTCTGGATATTTTTCTTTTCCAGGAAGGAATTAAAATTTTGAAACGCGTGTATTTATTGGATTCACTTTCTACCTGAATCTGCCCGTTGAGTTTGCTCACTGCTTTACCTGTTATGTAAAGACCCAGTCCGTTTCCTTTGGAAGTTTCATTTCCTACAAAAAACATATTAAATATTTTGGAAAGATATTCTTTAGGAATACCCATTCCATTGTCTTCGATGGTAACAAAAAGATTTCCACCATTCAGCATTACTTCCACATGTATGTACCTATCTACATCTCTGCGGGTTGAGCAGAACCTAATGGAATTTTCTATAATATTTTCAAAAATCATTTCAATGATAGCTTGATTTGATTTAAAGACAATATTGCTTTCTGTACTTACATGGAGATCAATATGATTTTCAAGGAGATCGTTCTGGTAATTTTTACGAATATTTTGAAAAACCAATTCAAAATCTATGACTTCAGGGTCTACGCTTCGGTTAATGTTTGATACCATCATCAGTTTACGAAGCATTTTATCCATGTAATCAGCTGTAAGTGCTACTTTTTTAAATAAATCAAGCGATTCCGGGTCAGAGACAGTGTAATTGGCAATATTATTGAGCCCTATGATGGTCAACAGCGGTCTTCTTAAATCATGAGATGATCTGTAGAAAAATAAATCAAGTTCTTCGTTAAGCTCACGCAACTGACCTGTCCTTTGCGTTACAATTTCTTCAAGGGAGTTGTTAATTCTGGAAATCTTTTCATTGGCAAGACTGAGCTCCATTTTCTGTTTCCTGAATTTCTTTGTCAGGTAAAAGAACAACAAAGCAACGACCAGCAATGCCAGGGATATAAGAATGAACAGTAAAAATTGTCTCTGGAATTGTTTGGTTGCAAATTCTCTTTCTCTTTCAATTACAGCAATGCGATCCTCTTTTTCGAGAATTTTCAGACGCAAACCACTAATAATGCTCAGCAATTCCTTTTTTTGCTTTCTATAATCTTCTTCACTTTCATGCAACATTTTCTCAAAGCGATTGAGTGTCGCATACAATTTATCTCTTTCATCTTCAGACAGGAAATCAGTATTTTTCAGCTTAGCTTCAACCAGCTTGAGATCGGTTCTGAGCATTTCATTTCTCTGGTTTATGATTTCCTGGTTATTGCGGAAATTTTGAAAAAGCTGATCCATGTCGTCTCCGAGATCAGAATTTACAGATATTTTAGATTCGCGTAAAGCAAGTACAGTAGAGGAACCTGGCTGAGCCTCATTCAAAGAATCCATTCTTTGCCTGTATATCTGTGCAGGCAGTCGGTGTTCCTGAATATCTCTGTCAATCTTTTTCGATTCAGTTGCAGACTCCTGCTCCTGCTCCCCCAGGTTTTTACCCGCACTTGCAAATGTCCCGGTCTTATCGCGTATCTTTCTATCTTGCTTCAAAACCTGTACATTCAGATTAATTGTGGTATCGGAAAGAAAAATTTGAGCCTTCTGCACATCGTAACCCTTTAAGTTCGATACCTTAAGATCTTCAGCTTGTATTTGTATCGGTATGGACAACCTGAGCACGCCACCTTCGTCTGTTACACCAGAATAAACAGAATCGGTTTTTTTATCAATCAATTGCAATACAGCGCCTGGCAAGGGCTGCCCGTTATTGTCTTTTATTTGCGCCAATAAAAACTGATGCGTTTTGGGTTTCATCTTGATCATGAGAAGATTGTCTTTCATATCCCATGACAAAATTTCCATAGATCGGTTCCAGGCTTTTACCTTTTGGGGCTTTTCAAAATACTTCCATTGAGACAAAAGAATTTGGCCATTTTCAAAAGTCTTGAAGTAGATCACATCATCAATAACCACATGCACCAGATCTACCGGTTGACCATCGGCAGTTTGAGTTTTAATCAATACCACATTGTCACTTTGTGCAACAATTGATGAAGGAAGCATCATCAATAAAATAGCATATAAGGTAAACCACAGTGCTTTTTTGTAATTACCTATATAGCTTGGAATGTATACTGTTTTATTTAATACTTTCAACTTCAGGAGCATAAATATTTCAACATATTACTATTTAATCACTCATACATTCCTTGTTGCTGTATGATGGCAAATCAACTCCTTCACTTTTAAATTTGGAATATGTGAAGCAACCATTAATTGAACACTTTAATATTGCTAAAGTGCAAACAATTATCATTCTATTGTGCAAAAAGTAAGTTTTTATTGGAAATTCAATATTTTCAACCCTCTATATCATTATCCATTTTCAGAAATAGCGCGATTCAGCTATTAATTTACAATTAAAACGTTTGTTTACAGCAAATGATCCTGTACTTTTTTAATTAAAAAATCAATTTTTGATAAAATCGGCCCAAAAACCCCATTAAGCGAATGAAAATTTAAAATCAAGGTACTTAAACTGGCTTTTTTTCTCCTTATGACAAGGTTACAAATGTCAAACGAGATGAATTTACACATTATAATAAATTGCTTTTACAGCTACTTATTTATATTTTGTAATCATAACTGAAATTTACGCATTATGAATTGGGAAAAAAGTAGCAGAAGGGAATTTATTTCCAGAACTACACTAGCAGCCACAGGATTGTCTTTGGGTTTTAATAGCCTGAGCGCCAAAGCGTATCGACGCATACCCGGAGCCAATAACCGGATTGGAGTGGGATTCATCGGGCTTGGTAACAGAGGGTCTGAATTGATGCACTTATTTATGAGTAATCCCGACTGCGAAGTAGCTGCTCTATGCGATGTTTATGAACCCTATGTTTCGCGCAAGCCTGAAGAAATAGATCCACGTTATATTGAAATGGGGAAAGTGCCAAAAATGGGTGAGCAGTTTCAAAACAATCCGGGAAGGTATTCAGATTACAGGAAATTACTCGATGATAAAAATGTGGATGCGGTTTGTATTTCCACTCCTGACCATTGGCATGCACTTCAAACGATAGACTCAATAAAGGCAGGTAAAGATGTATATGTAGAAAAGCCACTTACCATAACCTTGCGGGAAGGTCGAAGAATGGTTGAAGCCGAAAATTCGGGAAACAGTATAGTAGCAGTAGGCCTAAACCGAAGAGGCTCAAAGGTATATCAAAAGCTGGCCACTGAGGTACAAAATGGGAAAATCGGAAAAGTAACCGTTGCCAGAGCCGCCCATACCAGCAATATGTTTCCCAATGGCATCGGCAAACTCACATCAGAAAAAGCGCCTGAAAACTTCGACTGGAATATGTGGCTGGGTCCAAGAGCTTACCGTGATTATCAGTATAATATTGCCCCATACATGTTCAGATGGTGGAGCGATTACTCCAGCCAAATGGGCAATTGGGGTGTGCATTACATGGATGTAATCCGCTGGCTTTTAGGTGAAAAAGCGCCAGTGGCCATTTCGGCACATGGTGGTAAATATGTAATTGATGATGACCGTTCCATTCCCGACACCATGCAGGTGATTTTTGAAATGCCTTCAGGCGCCATCATCAATTTCAGCATTTATGAAGCCAGTAGTGGTGGATTGGTGCCGCATGGAGAAATAGAATTGCGCGGCACAGATGCCACCCTGTATGCAGGTGAAAAGGGATTTAAATTGATGCCAACAAGGCCCGGTCAATTTCAGACATGGAAAGAACTGACGACGGCTGAAGATTTCGATGCCAATACCGAAATGCTGGGAGATGGCAGCAATCGCAATAGTACAGCTACCCTGATCCGAAACTTTCTCGATTGTGTGAAAAGTCGGGAAAAACCATTTTGCACCCTGGAGGAAGGCCATAGATCTACTTCCTTTGCGCATTTGGCCAATATTGCACTGGCTACCCAAACAAGATTGCTGTGGGATGCAGAAAAAGAACTTTTTATCAACCACGAAAAAGCCAATGCACTGTTGCACTATGAATACAGACAACCCTGGAAACTGAGCTGATGATGATGCCAGACAGAAGAACATTTTTAAAAACGCTAGCTATATCCGGGGGTCTCGCAGCGGCACTTGATAAAGCAAAAGGCTCCTCTGTGAAAACTGAAAATGATATACACGTTTCAGTTTTTTCAAAGCACCTGCAATGGCTCGACTTTGAAAATACGGCAGAGGTCTTAAAAAATGCCGGTTTTAATGGCATTGATTATACCGTGCGTAAAGGGGGGCATATAAGTCCGGAAAATGTAAAAAAAGATTTACCCCGGGCCATAAAAGCGGCAAGGCGCAAAGGCATGGAGGTAAAAATGATTACTACCGGCATAAGCTCGCTGGATGATGAAAAAGCCAGAGAAATTCTGGAAGTAGCAGCTTCTGAAGGGGTAGCATTTTACCGCATGGGTTATTACCATTATCAAAAAGAATTACATCCTTTAAAAAGTATTGAGAAAGCAAGGGCAGCGCTCAGCAGATTGTCTGATTTTAATGAAAAAGTAAACATTACAGGCTCATATCAAAATCATGCCGGGAGGTATATTGGCGCTCCGGTGTGGGACCTGCACCATTTATTTGAAGGAATAAATCCAGCAGCTACAGGTATTCAATATGACATCCGGCATGCCGTGGTGGAAGGAGGCATTTCCTGGCAAAATGGACTGGAACTTATAGCGCCATGGATCAACACACTTGCCATTAAGGATTTTGTCTGGGAAAACAAAGGCGATCGTTGGCAGGCTGTCAGCATACCGCTGGGCCAGTCTGGCATGGTTGACTATCCGGCATTTTTAAACATCATTCAGCAAAAAGCATTGCAGCTGCCTATGAGTATTCACTATGAATACCCCGTGCTCAGCCATACCGATATGCAGTTGCCTGAAATGGAAAAAATGAAAATCTCAACAGAGGTAATGCAAAAGGATTTAATGCATCTAAAACAGTATGTCAATAAAACAAAACAAGAATAATCTGGATATGGAATCGAAATACAACAGAAGATCATTTGTTAAAAATCTTGGCTTGATCACAGGATTAGGCTTAACGGCAGGTTCATCCTTCGCCAAAAATGGCCGGCCCTCAGGGCAGAAAATCAACAAAATACGCATACAAAAAGTAAGCTCAAACTTCGAAAGAGAGCCTTTGGTGAGGCCTTTTGGTTTTAAGGGAGGTTTTATGACAGAAATATGGCAGACGGCCTCTTTTATGGAAAGCTCTGAGGGCACCCGCAAAATCGGCCTTTGCACCCAAAATGTATTGTGGTCTGATGCGCAGGTATTTACTGACCACTCAGAAAGTGGCGGCAATGCCCTGATGTATGCCATGACAGAAAGGGCCATGCAAATGGTGAAAGGCGAAAGCTTTGAAAACCCTGTCGAACTTCTGGACAACATGCTGGATGAATTATACAGCTATGGTAAAAAGATCTGCCGGAATGATCAGCTAAGGATGACCTTTGCCCTAAATGCTTTGGTGGGTCTGGACAATGCTGCCTGGCTGATTTATGCCCAGGAAAACAATTTGACTTCCTTTGATGCTATGATTCCCGAGGCCTACAAACCTGCCCTTTCTACCAAACATGATTATGTGGCCAGTATCCCCCTGATGGCTTATAATATCCCCATTCAGGAAATTAAAGATGCCGTGGACCAGGGGTATTTTTTTATGAAGATAAAAATTGGTCAGCCAGGTACACAAAAGGAGATGCTGGAAAAAGATATGGAGCGCATCAGCGCAATTCATAAAGCCATTGGAGCTTCAAAAACCCGCTTTTCCGAAAATGGAAAACTGCCTTATTACTTCGATGCCAATGGTCGCTATGAAAGCAAAGATGCACTTATGCGGCTCATCGATCATATCCGTAAAATCGGAGCTTTTGATCAAATTGCGATCATAGAAGAACCATTTCCAGAAGAAATGCACATAGATGTACGTGATATACCGGTGCGACTCGCCGCTGATGAAAGTGCACATACAGATAAAGATGCCAAAGAACGCATTGAAATGGGATATGCCTCCATCGCTTTGAAAGCCATAGCCAAAACCCTGAGCATGACCATGAAAATTGCCCAGGTAGCGCATGAGGCCAATGTGCCCTGTTTCTGTGCCGACCTTACAGTAAATCCCCAATTGATAGAATGGAATAAAAATGTAGCAGCCAGACTCGCGCCCTTCCCTGGCCTGGGGCTGGGACTGCTGGAAACCAATGGACATCAGAATTATAAAAACTGGAACCAAATGAAAGGTTATCACAATTTTACAGATGCGCCATGGGCCCAAACCAAAAACGGGGTATTTCAGCTTGATAAAGATTATTATCAGCGAAGCGGTGGCATCTTTGAAGAATCAGAACACTATAATAATATGTTTAGCAAAGTATAGTGCGAAGCTGATTGATTTGAATTGATTTTGAACTCTCAATCCTCCTCCGGCATTATGAAAGACCTCAATAGCAATGACTTTAAGACTTTTTATAAATTCCTGCCAATAAAAACGTATTGTACGCAATTACCTTAAAGGCAAAATATTGCCAAAAGTGATTTGGCAAAAAATTCTGGTTTAGAGCGCAAATCATGGAATTGCTACAATAGACATAAAGCTTCCTTGATGACAATAGACTGCCATCAGGCTCAAGAAGCAGCCGGAATATAACCATCCTTTTTAAGGCAGAAATCTCTGGATATGGCCGGCTTGTAAACAGTACTTAAAACTAGCGGCCTCATTGGCAAATGATAGAAATGTGGCTTCGATATTATTTTAGATAATTTAACTTTAATATACCGCGTCCTCCAATCAGGCTCAAACAGATGGACTTGTTTTTTTAAACCAGACCACCATTCCTTTTTTCTACAGGCTTTGTTCTTGTCAATTTGTATTGTTGCCAATCAAATTTTTCAAGAAATTCCATCGCCTTATAAGCCCCCAGGCTGAATAATTTCACCTGTTCCGCTACAGGCATTTCAAAGTCCAGCCAATTAAATTCCTGATCTGCATCAATACGGCAAATGAGCTGTTTATAATCAGGGTTTCTAAGTAAAAAGTCATAATCGTAAATCTGCCGCATTGTGTCTAAAATAGAGCCTGTTAATGACCTGATATCATCTGTTTTAGAAAAATTTTGGCGGAAGGCACTTAGCCTTACTCCAAAAGTTGGCAAGCGAGGCGCCTTACCGTCTGTTCTGTGGAAAACGTTGATTGGAAAATTACTCAATAGTCCTCCATCGACAAATCTGACTTTATCCGGCACCGGCCCCTGATATTTACAATAATTCAACCATTGAGGATCATTATGTTTTCCTTTATTAGGCAAATCAAGAACCTCATAAGGTTCGAAGAAAAAAGGAATTGACATTGAAGCCCTTACAAATTCTGACGGATGTACAGCCATAGGATCCTGCCAGTACAAAGAAGCCATTTTCGGAAACTCTGCTTTGCTTTTGGTAGTGATATCTGAAGCAACAATGGCCAATTTGGGTTTGAGTCCTTCTATATTACCATCTTTAATATTTATAAAACCCTCAGGCAACTGTTCTCGCAATCTCGCCATGTCTTCATACCTTTCAATTCCATGTTTTCTAAGTTCCTCGCTCAGCCATTTCTGAAATTCATTGCCCGGATTGATACCTAACCTGGACCTGAGCGTTCGGTAAATTTTCAATGCCTGCCAGGTGAGCGCCCAACCGATACCCCCCTCCCCTTTTACTGCTCTTTGTATCAATTTTTTAATGCCCTTGTCACCATCCAGCAAGTCAAAGAGATTTTTTTCTGTTAATAATGCAAGAATTTTCTCTGATTTGGCTTCCTGAATAGGTCCAAGTCCTGCCAGCATAAGTGCATTAATGGCCCCTGCCGAAGTTCCTGCCAGCGAAAAGAAACGGATTCCTGCCTGCTCGAGGATGTAGGTATATCCTACCAAAGCAATACCAAGCACACCACCTCCTTCCTGTACCAGGTCTACATACTGATGGCCTTCTTCATCCTGAATATCGGAAAATCTCTTTCCCGACAGCTTTAGTGCCTCTGCCTTTTGCACCAGGCTCAGGACACCTGGATCTGTGGTAAATGCGTTCATAATGTGTGGTTTAATGTGTGGTTTAATGTATGGTTTTACAGAAATAATTCAATCAAAAAGATGACTCGTTTTTCCAAGTCCTTCACGCAAAACGGTAAATTCGTCCTCGCTGCAATCTATTACTGTCGAAGCTACCAACCTGCCTGGTCCGCCATCAATTACCAAATCGACTTGTGATTTAAACTTATCGTATATTAAACCCGGGTCGGTTGAATATTCCTTTACCTCATCCTCGTCTTTAATAGAAGTTGTAATGATAGGATTTCCCAATTCCTTGACAATGGCACGGGCTATATTATTATCCGGCACCCTGATACCTACTGTTTTCCGGGGGGAATTCAGCTCTTTGGGAACCCTGTTGTTAGATTGCAAAATAAAGGTATAAGGGCCGGGAAGGGCTTTTTTCATGATCTTAAAAACAGGTGTACTCACATTGCGCGTGAAATCTGAAATATGACTCAAATCATAGCAGATAAATGACAAATATGCCTTGTTTGACTTAAGGTTTTTTAAACGGTAAATCTTCTCCACCGCCCTGGAATTATAAATATCGCAGCCAAGACCGTACACAGTATCTGTAGGATAAATAATAATGCCCCCGTTTCTGAGAACATCGACTACCTGCTCAATTTTGCGCATCTCGGGGTTATCTTCATAAATTTTAAGCAATAATGCCTGACTTGATTTCTTCATGGTTCAGGTAATTTAGAAAATGTTAAAAAATTGTAATTCAGGTAAAAGTAAATTTTCATGTTGCTTTTTCAGAATCAATCGGTACTTACCATTCAATTTATTAATTTTGCATGGATAAAAAAAATAAATGTTTTACATTAAATACCTTAACACATTTTTGATACACGGCGGGTTGAAAAGGAATGAATAAGCTTAAAATATTTGCGACAGCGCTGGTGGTGTTTACCATCTTTCTGAGTTCTTTTTCATTTTATATCTATCAGCTGATTTATGCGCCTAATTTTCTGATCGATAAAGAGCCACATTTTGTTTATGTGTACTCCGATGATAGTTTTGAGGAATTCAGGGATCGTTTATACCACGAAAAAATAGTAAATAATTCTATGGCTTTCAGTTTGATGGCCAAATGGTTGAAGTATGACAAAAACATTAAACCCGGTAAATATCTCATTGAAAGCAATGAAAATAATCTTGCGGTAATCAGGAGATTACGTTCAGGAGATCAGGTGCCGGTGCGTATCACTTTCAATAATGTTAGGTTGTTAGATGAGCTGTCTGAAAAAATCTGCAGAGGACTTGAAATACAGGCAGAGGCATTTGACAGTATACTGCTTGATCCAGCTACACCTTTAAGGTTTGGGTTTACCCGGGAAACCTTTAAAGCCATGTTTATACCCAATACATATGAAGTGTTTTGGAATATCAGCGCAGAGCAGCTACTCAATAGAATGCATAAAGAATACCTCGGTTTTTGGACAGATGAAAGAAAAAAGAAAGCTGAAATGCTCAGCCTCAGTCCTGAAGAAGTAGTTACCCTGGCTTCGATTGTAGAGTCTGAAACCCGTTATTTTGAAGAAAGCCCCGTTATCGCCGGACTATACCTCAACCGGCTTAAAAAAGGCATGCCCTTGCAGGCTGACCCAACTGTAGTGTATGCTGTGGGTGATTTCAATATCAAAAGGGTTCTTAATAAAGACAAGGAAATTGATTCTCCCTACAACACGTACAAATATGCAGGTCTTCCCCCGGGCCCTATCCGAATGGCCGATATACGGGCTATAGACGCTGTATTAAACTATGATAAAAACGATTATTTATATATGTGTGCCAAAGAAGATTTTTCCGGATACCACAATTTTGCAGTGAGTTATGCTGAACATCAGCGCAATGCAATACGGTATCAAAGGGCACTCAACGCTGCTAAACTTTATCGCTGATTATGTATACTTTTGAAACGCACCTTCGCGTGCGATATGCTGAAACCGACCAGATGGGCTTTGTTTATTACGGAAATTATTCAATGTATTACGAAGTAGCCCGCGTTGAAGCCTTGCGAAACCTGGGCTTCAGGTATAAAGACCTGGAAGAAACTGGTATTGTAATGCCTGTGCTGGAAAATAAATCAAAATATATAAAACCTGCCAGATATGATGACCTGCTTAGAATAGTATTGCGGATTGAAAAACTACCTGCAATGCGTATGACCTTTCACTACGATATTTACAATGAACAAAATGAATTATTGCACATTGGCGAAACTACCCTGGTATTTTTAAATACAAAAACAGGAAAAACCGTGCCTACACCACAAGAAGTTTGTAGTTTGCTGGAAAAATATTTCTGATATGCCTTTTATGACTACCGTTCGAAACCTTCTGAATCCTGCCACCTATAAAGTGATTATCGGCAGGCTCGACAGGATATATATAGGGCGGTACGAGGTATCGTTGTATCTTTTCTTAAGAACCTTTTTGAGGAATTTCAATCGACATGAAATACTTACCAGGGCCGGAGATGTAGCTTTTAACCTCACATTATCTGTTTTTCCTGCGCTAATATTTTTGCTCGCATTGATACCATATATACCCATTCCCGATTTATATGATTATATACTTTCATTAATCGGCGAACTGGCTATGTTTGAGCAGGTAACTTCTACCATTGAAGACCTGGTAAACAGGCCCAGGGGTGATGTTTTGTCTTTTGGGGTACTATTCGCACTGTTTTTGGCTACCAATGGTATGATTACGATCATGAAAGCATTTAATAAGATATATCAAACCCATGAAAGCCGTTCTACCGTAAGGATGTATCTCATAGCATTTGGACTTACCATTTTGCTGGCATTTGCTTTGTTCATATCTATAGCCTTACTGATTGTAGGGCAAATTTTGCTATCTATGCTGGCTGAAAGTGATATATTTCGATCAAGCTGGCAAGTCTACGGTATCATAACTATGCGTTTTGTGATCATTTTTGCATTATTCATTTTTACCATAGCCACCATTTATTACCTGGCTCCGGCCTTAAATAAAAGATGGAGGTTTTTCTCTCCAGGTGTTTTTATAGCGAGTGGTCTTATTATAGCCATCTCGTATGGTTTTTCATTTTATGTCTCCAACTTTGGCACTTATAACAAATTGTATGGCTCTGTTGGAACCATGATTGCCTTTATGATATGGCTTAATGTGGTGGGTGTTGTATTATTGGCGGGTTTTGAAGTAAATGCCTCTCTTGATCAGGTAATTAAACGAACTGAAGGCGCGCAACAATAATTTTTTTACAATTTTTTTGCGGTAAGTGCAAAATACTTTCTACATTTGCGCTCCCAAACGGGAAATAGAGGAGTGGCAGAGTGGTCGATTGCGGCGGTCTTGAAAACCGTTGTACCGAAAGGTACCGGGGGTTCGAATCCCTCCTCCTCTGCTGAAGATAAGTCTTAGATTAAAATCTAAGACTTTTTTTATGTATTACAAATTATTGATAGAAAGTAGGGATGAGAAGTTTATTCCGACGACGTAGGAGACGGAAAATCCCTCCTCCTCTGCTGACGAAAGGTCTTGGATGAAAATCTAAGACCTTTTTTTAACTTACTTGCTTTATACAACAGCATTACCCATATAATCCTCCCGAAATTGTACATGCAATCAAAAACTAATAAAGACAATCCAGAAATGTATTGAAAGAATGTTAAAAAAAATTCAGGTCACAATAAAATATTTTACAGAGACTTTTTCCATTTACAATGTCAATGTGTTAAATATCCAACCATTTTGATTATGTAAGTCCATTGTAAACATACTTGTCACGCCTAAGCTGTCTATGGGAATAAATGCAATTTCTGATCCATAATATTTTGAATTTAAGAGAATAATCAATATTTTGAAAATAAATAAAAAATAGATGTACAATTTAATCATTATAATCAATGGGTAATTATTTATCAAAAATCGACTTCGCACATACTAAATTAATATGTTACAAAAATTTCAGATATCTATTTCTTCTGTTTTTTCTCTTTAATGCCTGTAGTATGTTCGAAGGGCCGGAAGGACCTGAGGGACCTGAGGGACAACAAGGCCCGCAGGGTGAACAAGGCCAAACAGGAGAACAAGGCCCTCAAGGTGAAAAGGGCAATGCAAATGTACTGGTCAAAACCATCACCATCACCAACCAAAACTATATTGATGGCAATTTATCTGCCAAACATACCAATAACTCACTGTTTTATTTTCCGGCAAAAATTGCCAATATTCAAGACACTGATATAACAAGCGATATAGTTAATAATGGGATGGTCCTGGCCTATCTCAGGGTTCCTGTCGGACTTAGTTTTGAACCCTCCCAATGGACACCTATACCCTATTCTTACAGGCACCTCAACCAAATTTATACTGTCAATTATGCCATGGCCTACAGCCTGAATACTTTCACCTTACAATACTTTTTTACAAGAAATATGGAGGGGACTATGCCAGATATCAGGAACTGGGTGGCTCCAACCAATAGTATTAAATATGTCATAATTAGTGGCCAAAGTGCCGGACGGCTGGCCAACTCAAGGATAGACCTGAGTGATCTGGAAGCCGTGGAGGAGTTTTTCGGGATAGATGCCCAGTAAGCTTTGAAGAAGATAAGTACGTGTGGCCCTGCATTTCCTAAAAACCTGGTTTTTTTTGAGATAAGACTTATTTAAGACTTTAAGACTCTTTTTATGGGTTAAGGTTTATTGGCAAAATGAAACCCCGGGAATAAACTCTGGTTATGCGGTCGCATTAACTCTTGATAACAATTTCCTATGTAACTCAATAATAGATTCTTTATGATGGGTCAAATTTTCACCTTTAATACTCGCCCTATTTACCGACCAAATCTTTGGCATTGCAAAACTCCCTTGCGCTAAGGAATACATCCATACCAAGTGATTGAAATTTGTAAATAGGTTTATTCTATAAAAAAATGATGGGTATTTGATATCAAATCCCATTTTTTGAATGGTCCTTTTGTTGAAAAAATACGATGTCCCTTCAATATTTTCTGTTTCAGGTATTTCTTTATTCTTTTTGTCTTGGTTTATGCGCTCTAAAAACGAAAACAATATATAAAAATTCTAATTAAAACCCTGAAGGACTTCCTATTGCGAATAGATAGATTCACTACAAAAAGGTTAAAAAAAGAATTAACCCTCCCTGTGGTTCAGGGAGTCGGTTTGGCATGATGAATACTATTTAACACTACCTCGCGCTTTGAAATTCTTTCAATGGTTTTTGATTTAAATTCCTCATAAAGCAGAACAACCAACATGATTTCAAACAGAGTAAGCATGATCAAACCAGGAATGAAAAAAATCAATGACAAAAAGCTAAGGCCTGACAGAATCCCCAAAACGCCCGTAATCAGATACAAGTTTCCCCTTTTTTTTGAGAGCTGTAACAGACAGACTGCAAATAAGACATACAGTACCCCAATTACTAAAGACCTTAAAACCAATTCCAACATCAATTCTTTACCCATCCAATATGCAACTACATCTTCCACAATAAATACACTTGTGGCTATCATCAGTAAAATAACCACTGTTTTCAAAAGCAAATTAGAAAACATGTCTCCCAACTTATAAAACCCAAAGGTGAACAAAATGAAAAGTATCAACACTAAGCTCTTCAAAAAGGTATAGGCATAACCCCATACCAATGATAGGGAAGATTTTCCTGACAAGAGGTAAATATCGAAGAGTGTTTCGGCTATAACAAAAATCAAATAAACTATGCCTGCAATAAATGAAAACCTGAGCCATGAAGAAATGCTTCCCTTGTTAGGTTCTTCCACTTCAAATCCATCATTTGGAATCTCCTCAGGATTTACTTCCAATACTTCTAAAATAGCCTTTACTGTGTAGGATCTGGGTGTCACCTCACCTGCTTCAATCCTTTGAATGGTGCGTACATTGATATTGCAGCGCTCCACCAATTCCTCCTGGGTCAGTCCCCTGGCTCTCCTCCATTCCTGGATTTTTTGGCCTAATAGCGGTTGTTTCATCTGTATAAACTTTTGTTTGACCATGGCAAGTTGGATGGATTTATGCAAATATAACCCGAAAAATGGGAGGATTTTACCCGACATTTGTACGGCATTTCATTGAAAGGGAAGATTTTCCAGGTCCGGTTCGGTCTACAACAATTTTTTCTTGTCCTTTAGTAACTCTAACGATTAATATGTTAATGTCTTTTTGATATTGCCAATGCATGTTTTACGGTCTTTTATCTTACATAGTACCTTCTCTCAGTTATCCTCCCTGATACTAGTTCCATTTTTCTCCAACTACTTTCATCATTCATTGGAACCCATCTCCTTTCTTCAATCCTGTAATGCCAATCCTTATCTTTTTGATAGAATAACTTTAATCCTTTTCCTTCAACAATTTTCAAAATTTCATTGTCATGATAATTTACCTCATCATAATCTGTATAGGCTAATTGCGCCATTTCTGAATATAAACCATTAAGGTCCAGTAATAACTTGTTTAAATTGTCATTCAATTCTTCAGCGCTCAGCCCAATCTTTTTCGCTTCAATTATCGTTATTGGGTAGGAATGAGATGGATATTCAGAATTCAAAACATTACTTATACTCTCCGCTTTATTGATATCAGTCATGTGATTGGAAAGTATATCAGTTGTTAATTTTATTGATAGTGAAGTTGCTCTATCAATGGACCCGATAACTAAAGGATGAATGTATTTATATATTTCTGTAAAAGGGTTTATATCTTTAATGTATTTATATGAATCCCATAAATTTCAAACTCTGCTCAACTCATTTTGACTTACACTAACTCTATCATTATCTTTATCAATAGGTGATAAATCATGAGTAATAGAGCTGTCGATTGAACTCAGGTAAGCCAATGGGCCCATTTGTATTTGGTCCGCACCCAGCGCTAGCATTGTGGCAGCAGATGCACAATCAAGAGGGATTAATGCAACTATATTTTTATAATATTTTCTCAATAAGTTTACAATTCTAAGTGATGCCTCTCCTGAACCACCATCACTTTTAATGAACAGATACAATTTGTTCTTTTTCCTGTTATTTTTTAAAATTTCATAAAAAGCGATGATATCATCTCCTACAATTCTGCTATTTCCTGAAATCCAGTAGCTCACAAAATCGCCATCGAGTGTTTGATTTAATTCATTAACTATAGTCTGCGTCTCTTCAAAAAGTTTTGGTGGTATTTTTACCTCAGTTTTATCTTCCATTGTTATCTCAATTTTTGTTTAAATACCATATTAATCTTATTTAACTAATTTATTGTATTTGAATGGGTATAATCCTTCATCATTCTAGCAACCTCATCTTAGTTTTCATAAAAATGACTTCAAATTTCTTGTAAACTTGCATTGGTTAGAGGGCTGTATCCGCCATTTCATAGTATAACGCTTTGACCCAAAATCACCTGAACAGACCGCGAATCCATTCCAACATCCAGCAATAGATTCGTTTAAAATGTAGCAACAAAAGTAAATCCGGCTGACTCTATAATTCCGGCTTTTCCATTTAATCTAACTTATATTAAAATATTGATATACAGATATCTAAATAGCTTGTTTTATCCCAAATGACTTACTCTTTAAAGCTCCACCACATCAGTCCCAATATTTGGCGTTAGGATGACGATTTGTCTTTAATATAATGAATGCGCTCTATATTTAAATCAGTATAGATAAATAGTAACAATAACATTTAATGCTTTTTTAAAGACTTATAAAAAGCATCATCCTTCCTTAAGGTATAATGTGTTGAGGGTAAATTTAATGCCGCAGACCTGGATCAAACAAAAAGAAAATGTAAAGCTTGCGATATTACCTATTTAAGAATTTGAAATCAATCAAAAGACCAAAAGTTTTTCAGCAAGAAACAAACTTAAACTTTGTATTACAACAGTACTTGAAAATCTAACCAGCCTGCGCCTTAATCCGCTCACGCCGCAGCCATAAACCAATGGCCAGGTACATAAGATTGGGAATAAGGCCACTTATGGGCGAAATTACCCACTCCATTCCTGCGCTGATTTGGATATATCCATCTATCACCAGGTGATTGATCAGGGCATCCTCCACGGCATGGAGTAATATCAAAGGCCAGATCGAACCGGTCAGCCTGTATAACTCGGTAAACATTACCGTCCAGATTACCATGCTCACTACCGCCACCAGGGCAAAGGTAATCCGATCTACAGGCAATACCGTATACATGGATTCCTCCGGTAAAAAAACCAGATAATAGGGCGCATGCCAAAACCCCCAGATCAACCCCGCTATGAGATAAATTGATATATCCTGAAGTCCGAGCTTTACCAGCTTAACAGTCAAATAGCCCCTCCATACCGACTCTTCAAAAATGTTTTTAACAATATTTACAAAAAATAAACTTACAAATACTCCGGCATAAGAGCTGATATCAAAACCCGTGAAATCTATCCATCGTGTCACATAACCCAGTGCCAGGGTAAGACCGGTAACCAAAGGGAAAATGATAAAAGCCCACAGGTACCATTTTGAATTTCCCCTAAACCTGGGATGAAGGCCGGCATCTTTCCAGCCATCACCGGCAAAAGTCCTCAATACAATAACCACCAGCAAAGGCAGCACCAGCCAAACTGCCATACCAAGGGTTTCTTCTTCTTCCTGCGCTGGCAAACGACCATCGAGCCAAACACCAAGCCATCCTACCCCTAAGGCTGCAATTGAAAAAATAATAACATTTCGCGCCGTTTTCGAAATTTCCATGTCAAAAATCTTATTTATGAGTCAAGAATAGGTTCAAATGCTCCAAAAATAATTAAAAAAGCATTAAAACCTACCATAAAATCAAGTTTTGGCAGACTTAACCCCCAGTCAGAAACTTATTTTTTTTATGCTAACCGTTCCATGCCGCACTGCGTGCAAAACAATTAAAATTAATTTATTTTTAATTAGTCTAAATAATAATGATGCGTATATTTGCGCTATGCTTAATTAGACTAATTATAAATTATATGGATAGACTCAGATCAATCATAGGGATATTTTTGTTAGCTGTCATTATCTCCTGCCAACCGGTTAAGGACAACCGACAGGAAGAAACAGAAGATTTGCGGATCATCAGCATAGGTGGCGCCATTTCAGAAACCATATCTGCCCTGGGCCTGGAGCACAACATTATCGCTATTGACCAAACCAGCACCTACCCTCCTGCCCTCTCAGAAAAGGTTCAGCTTGGATTCAGAAACAGCATATCGGCAGAATCGATACTGGCGCTGAATGCTGATATCATCATTGCAGGCAAGGAAAATATTGAAAGCACTTTGGTGGAATCGCTCAGGCAAATGGGACAGGAAGTTTATGTGATTGAACAAAACTTCTCTCTCACAGGCAGCCATGCTTTGATAGCTGAACTCGGCAAATTGCTGGGAAGACAGGAGAAAGCTTATGCATTGCGTGAAGCGCTACAGGAATCTATGGATGCCATTAGCCCTATCGAAAACAAACCCAGAGCGCTGTTTATCTATGCAAGGGGGAAAGGTGCCATGCAGGTATCGGGCCATGGCACATCAGCCCATGCCTTTATGGAAATCAGCGGCTTTGAAAATGCCATGCAAAGCATCAGCCAGTTTAAGCCACTCACGCCCGAAGCCCTGATAGCCGCAGATCCAGATGTGCTTATATTTTTTGAAAGTGGGTGGCAAAGCCTTGGCGGTGCAGACGGCATTATGGAAATTCCGGGCATCGCGCAGACCAAAGCAGGCAAAACCAGAAATTTTGTGACCATGGATGGTTTAAAGATGCTGAGTTTTAGCAGCCGTTTGCCCGAAGCAATCCTGGAGCTAAGAAATAAATACAATAATAACCTGCAGTAAATAAATGCAAACCGGCTCAGGATTTTTGCGGCAATCGCCCTTGGTATGGTATGGGTTTTTTATCATCATTACCCTCCTGGCAATGGTGTATTCTTTACTTACAGGGGTGATCAAAATCCAAACAGGCCATCTGTTTGAGTTGATTGCTTCGATCTGGAATACAGATGCCGCTACCGGTAAAGAAGCCCTGATTCTATGGAACCTCCGTATGCCCAGGGCTGTGCTCAGTCTGAGTGTAGGGGCAGCGCTGGCAGTTTCCGGCGCTTCGATGCAGGGCATATTCAGGAATCCATTGGTTGAACCCGGTCTCGTTGGAATCAGTGCAGGATCTGCGCTGGCAGCTGCCTGTGTTTTGGTATTTGTGTTTCCTGTCATGGGTGATGTATCACCTGCAACCAGTTCACTAATACTACCCCTATCCGCATTTGCCGGCGGACTTACCAGCACCTTGATCATCTATTACATAGGAAGAAATGAAAGTATAGCCATTCTCATCCTTGCGGGAGTTGCCATTAATGCTTTATGCGGTGCACTTATCGGATGGGTCATTTACTATGCCGACGACAGCGCCCTAAGGAGTTTTACCTTCTGGAGTCTGGGAGATCTGAGCGGCGCCAACTGGAAATCCTTCCTCATCGCATCGCCCTTTATCTGGCTTCCGGTCTTGTATTTATGTCGGCAACACCGCGATCTCGATATGCTTAGCCTGGGCGACAGGCAGGCATTTCACGCGGGTATACAGGTAGAATCTGTCAAGAAGAGAAATATCATGGCGGTAGCTATGGCCGTCGGTGCCTCCGTTTCCCTGAGTGGTGCCATTGGATTTATCGGGTTGGTGGTGCCACACATGATCAGAATGATGTTTGGGCCCTCTCATAAAAATCTGATGATACTATCTGTATTTGTCGGCGGCAGCCTTATGATGCTGGCAGATACCTTTAGCAGAACCTGGGTGCAACCGGCTGAATTACCGGTGGGAATCGTAACGGCTATGATTGGCTCACCATTTTTTATATATCTCATTTTCAATACTAAAAACAAAAAGCTGTTATAAAAATGGTACTGTCAGCCCATGAGATATGCGTAACTGCAGGTAAAAAAACGCTACTGCAAAAAATCAACCTGGAGGTAAAGCAGGGTGAGTTCTGGATGATTGCCGGATGCAATGGCGCCGGAAAAAGTACCTTCCTGAAAACGCTGGCTGGTGAAATTACACCCTCAAGTGGTACTGTCCTCCTTAAAGGTTCAGATCTGAAAAGAATGGATGCCAATACGATGGCCAGACACCGATCGGTATTATCACAGCAAAATTATATGCAGTTTCCCTTCACTGCGCGGCAGATTATGGCTATGGGAACGGGGCCCTCAGACCCTGGTCCTAAAAAAACAGAAACCCTCATCGATCAGTTTGCTCATGAACTCGAAATCACAGCCCTGCTTGACAGACCTTACCCTGTATTATCGGGCGGTGAGCAGCAAAGGGTTCAATTAGGCAGGGTGTTCATTCAATCTTCAATTTGTGAAGATGCGCCACTTATACTGCTTGACGAACCTACATCAGCGCTTGATATTGCACAACAACACCTGGTTATGAATATCCTGCTCGAAAAATTGTCAAAGGGCTATACCCTTATTGCCGTGGTACATGATCTCAACCTGGCTGCCCGTTATGCTTCTCATATTTTGTTTTTGAAAAACGGCGAGTGTGTAGCCAAAGGCCCGGTTGAAAAAATGATATGTAGCGCCATTATTGAAAAAACATATCAGCAACCGGTTTCGGTCTGGAAACACCCTACCCTGGGTTGTCCCATGATTGTAGCCGAGGCCTGCGACCGATTTAATCCATTATGCAAAAACCATAAAATAATTAATAATCAACAATTAAAATCTGTATACCATGATACATCCAACCCTGGACAATCTCAGTAAAGATCAACTTACCTCATCCTGGGAAAATCTTCGTCGTGAAAACCCAAAACTCAGGATACGAGATGCCGCTACCCGGCTTGGCGTAAGCGAAGCTATCCTTTTAAGTACCCGAGCAGGCCAGGGAGTCACCCGCCTGGATGCCAATCCTATTGAACTGTTTCAGGACATTAAAGCCATGGGACGCATCATGTCGCTGACCCGTAATGATGCCTGCGTACTGGAGCATCACGGCACCTTACAGAAAATTGATATTATCGGTAGTATGCCCAATGCCATGGCAACGGTAATTGGTCCCATAGAGTTAAGGGTATTTTTCAAAAGCTGGCAATTCTTCTTCGCCGTTGAAGACCCAAAACCTACCGGTGGTTTTCTGCGCTCCATCCAGGTATTTGACCGGGCCGGTGATGCCATTATCAAAATGTACCTCCAGGACGACGAAAAATTGCCTGTTTTCCAAGACATCCTTGAAAAATACAAGCATCCAGATCAACAACAGAGTATAGAAACCGAAGTCTATCCTCAAGAAGTATACAGTAATGTAATTGATGAGACAGCTTTTCAACAGGCGTGGTTACAAATGAAAGACACCCATGATTTCTTTGGAATGCTCAAAGATTTCGGAATTTCCAGGAAGCATGCGCTTGAAATCGCCCCCGAAGGCGCTGCCCGGAAAATTGATCCCGCTTCAATAAAATCCATGCTTGAGACCGCTGCCAATACTAAACTGCCCATAATGATCTTTGCCGGCAACCGGGGCAATATCCAAATCCATCAGGGTAAGGTGCGTACCATCAGAGAACTTGGATCATGGCTGAATGTGCTTGACCCCGACTTTAACATGCATCTCAATATGGCAGAAATAACAGAAGCCTGGATCGTAAAAAAGTCAACTTCTGACGGCCTCGTAAGCAGCATTGAGCTTTTTAATGCTAAACATGAGCTGATGGCGCAGTTCTTTGGCCTTAGAAAACCGGGAATTCCGGAAAAAGAAGCCTGGAGAGAAATTCTGGAAACGCTTAACTAATACCATGAAACCAGAAAGGGTACTTCAGGCAGATACAGAAACGCTGGCCCTCGAAGGCTTGCGCTACCTCATTCGTACTACATCTGATGTGCCCTTTTTGCCTCCCATTAAAAATTTTGAAGATTTGATAAATGAAATAAGAGATCATCCAAATACCCTGGTAATGGCTGATCCATTTAACCTGGGTATGGATAAAAAGCAAATAGTAGACCTGATCAAATGTGCAAAGAACTGTCATTGTCAACTGGCTTTTATCACCAAGCACACGCGTTTATGTTGCAATGCCGAAATTATTGATATGGGATTAGATGCCTGCATCGATAAGGGACAAGATGAAGAAAGCATAAAAGAAGCTATTCGACGTGTACTGGAAGGCAATACATATTATTCACATACACAAAGGGGCAAATCGGCATCTGCCAATCAGGATGAAGATGATCTTACAGATAGAGAGCACGAAATCCTGATCCTTATTGCAAGGGGTTATTCGAGTTTAGAAATAGCAGATAATTTATGCCTGAGTAATCATACAGTTAACTCCTATCGAAAAAGCCTGGTACGCAAACTGAAAGCCCGTACCCAGGCAGAATTGATCATCCAGGCCATTCGCATGGGATGGATACACCTATAGCAAAAATTAATTAATTCCACCCACAGTCCCTTTTAAGTCATTCGTATCTTACTCAGTACTTTTCAATTTGAACAAGATATAATTCTTATCATTTTTGGCCACATAAAAAGTGTGTAAGACATGCACATCATAAGAAGGCAGCAGCTGTTCATCGGCAAGGTAGTAGCAATCGGGTAAAATATCAGCCCTGTATGTCCATATCATACCTTTGGACCTGGCCAGATAATAGGATAACTCAAAATCGGGCCATTCTACTTCAACGTATTCGCGCTCAATCTTCCCATAAAAAGGAATGCCAAGGGTAGCCAATTTAGTTTCAGCATGGGCAAGTGTGTATACAGGCTCGTCACCTGTCAGTTCTTTTACGATTTCACTGTTTTCCTTAAACGGCTTTCGCTCCAGTGAGCGCATTTCACGGTAAGGAACAACCGTAAAATTAAACAGCCACCTAAACAATATCATAAACAGCATGATCATGACCAGCCTTGTATACATGCCTGTGTTATTGACAAACCAAAGACAAACTATAACCATTCCCATGGCAATTATTGGCAGCACAAAAACGAGTGAAGGAAAATCACTGTTTTGTGGTAAAAATGGCACAACCATAAGTCCTGCAATGCAGAGTACCATAATGATGGTAAAAAAAACGTGTAATCTTTTCAGGTAGCCCCTCCAGGCAACAGATTGATTTGCCATTCCGGCGGCTAAAACCGAAAGTAAGAAAGGATAAAACATATACAGATAGCGCTCTCGTGTTCCGGGAGATATCCAGTAAATGGCCACATTCGCTATAAAAAACACAAGAGAAAACATAAGCCAAGGATTGCCTTTTAACCACTGTCTGGTCTCTTTATGTAATATAACCGGCAGAAAAAGTGTCCAGGGCAAAGCAATCTTTAGTAGCATCAGGGGAAAAGTAAACAGATGAAATAAATTGTTGGGAAAGCCCTTACTGCTTAGGGTCCGGTCGGTAGATTCGGTAAATAAACGCACGAGAAACGGGACAGGATCTTCATAGGAGGCATATGCTGTAAAATACAAAACCACCAAACCAAAACCTGTAAGCCCCCCTGCGATGTGTTGCCATGAAAACAGCCATTTGAACTTTCGCTGCCAAATTGCCACACCCAGCAATGTCAGGGCCTGAAAAGCGATGGAAGGCAAGCCTTTGGTGAGTACGCCCATGGCCATCAAGAAATAAGAAACCATAAAAAGCATCAGCCAGTTTCTCTGTTGGTGAAAATGAAAAATCGATAAGGCCTGAAGAAAAACCAAAAGGGAATAAAACATATCGATTTCACCATACAGTGAAAAATAATAGTAAATATCAGCGCTGCTCAACCACATAGCCGAAGCAAGGGCCGCCACCTCCCAGCCACAATATTTTCGACAATAGAGAAATAAGATTCCGGCAATCAACAGCAGCGATAAAACAGTGGGCAATCGCACCACCCACTCTGCCGTGGAACCTGTAAGGTAAAAGAGACCTGTCAGCAACCAATTGTATAAAGGCGGCTTATTAAAATACAATGTCTCATTTAAGGTAGGCACCACAAAATTCCCGGAATGCATCATTTCAAGGCTAACTTCAGCTCTTCTTGGCTCTTCAAAACTCAGCGGAATTCTATTTAGATGAGAAAACAAACTCAATACATACAATATGACTATAAAACCAATTACGGCCTTCGGATTTTTAATTTTAGAGGGAAGATAGAGCAGCTTGTTCATCATAATTTGATGCAAATATCTTTAGATTTCGCGTAAATTTGCGACCATTAGATACAAAACACCAAATTGTGGTATGAATTTATTGTTTTTAACTTTTCAAGGAGGGATAGCCGGCTCTACCTATTCCATCACTTACCTCACCAGCGGTTTAGCCAAAAAAGGACATAATGTTTATTTGGGTTGCCACTCTGATGCTATGTACTGGGAATTGCTCAAAGACTCAGGTGTGCATTTGATTCCAATGCGCTTTAAGGGAAGATTTGATCTTGCCAACATCAGGCACATCCGCGATATTGTACAACAATACGACATTCAACTCATCAATGCCCAGTCGAGCTATGATCGTTATACTTCCGTATTTGCCCGTTGGATGTATAAATTACCCGTGGCTTTGGTCCACACCCGCCGGCAGGTTTCAGAGAGCTGGGGAGGATTTTTACAAAACATTGTATATCACCGCGGCACCGATAAAGTGATAGCGGTAAGTGAAGGTGTAAAAAAAACCTTGATACATAAAGGCATACCATCTGAGCATATCAAGGTGATATACAATGGAACACCTCCTGAAAAATATGCCAATATAGACCCCGGAAAGACAGAAAAACTTCGTGAAAAGTTCAATATACAAAAATGGGATTTTGTAATCGGATGTGTCTCCAGGCTTAAAAATCAGCGGCAAATCCTTAAGGCCCTCCAACTGATTCCATTCCCTGTAAAAGTAATCTTTGTTGGTATTGAAGCGCCAGAGGATTTTAAAAGCGATTTGGAAAAGCTAAAAGGAAAACATGAAATCTTTTTTGAAGGCTCTGTAAAGCCATCAGAAACTCTGAACTATTACGGACTATTTTCTATAAAAATTCTGGCCTCAACCATGGAAGGACTTTCCCAGGCACTGCTGGAATCTATGGCACTGGGTATACCTGTAATCGCTACAGATTATGCTGGTAATCCTGAGCTTGTACAAGACGGCATTAATGGTTTTACTTTCAAAGATGGCGACCTTAACGAGCTGGCCGACAAGATCACAAAGCTAAAGTGTAATGATGATATACGCCAACAATTTATTTTGAAAGGAAAAGAAACGGCATTGAAAAATTTTTCAATTGATAATACTGTAGAAAATCACGAAAACCTTTTTCGCCACCTTTTACTTAAAAATGAGAACTAAAGGCAATTTTTCAAAGTATTGGCCTGATTTGAACGGTCTGAATGTAAAACATTTCAAAAATTAATTAAATAAATACCGACATTAAATAACGATTAGAAATTTATCAGCCTATTGTCTATTTCATAACAAAATCTTACATTTACCGTTGTTGTTATTAAAAAAAAGAGAGATATATGGACTTATTGGCATTGACATTAGCTTTTGCAGGTGTTTTATCTGCAGCTTTGCTATGGATCCTAAGGCGAATGGTTAATCGCTGGAAACAGGAAAAAATTTGATTATTGCTTTACAATGAACTTAAATTAGAAGTTCACTCTGTATTGAATGGTATAATTCCTTGGGGGCTCCATTCTTGCAAAACGCAGACTGTACTCGCGGTTTAAAACATTGTTGGCAATAAAGGAAATTTGACCTGCTTTAGAGTGCTGCCATGACATCCTTAGGTTTAGCACGAATTCATTACCGGATCTGGCTTCCAGGTATTGAGGCAAGCCTGGAATATTCTGTACAATTAAATCATCCATTCTTTCTATCCGGCTATAGTACCTGTAATCGATACCAAAAAGCCAGGGTCCGGTTCCGGTTTCAATATCAGCTTTTATTAAGTGTCGGTTTCGATAAGGCAGCATCGGTCTTATCAACCTGCTTTCTCTTCTCACTGCACTTTCGAATACATTACCCCAATATCTGAAGAAATTAAACAACTGTGTATCCCTGTTTAAATCGACAGGATAGGTGTATGTATATCCGGCTAAAACGCGAAGTGGGATTTTACCGATTTGCCCTGCGCTTGAAAAGCTGAATTCCCATCCACCAATTCTGGCACGATTCACATTGCGTGCACTAAACCCGGCGTAGCGCGTTACCTGCTCTATGGTTGGGTTTTCTATACTGTCAGGCACATAATAACCAAAAACAAAATCGGTCATATCTGTATAGTCCATCATAAATAGCGAAAAATCGGCAAAGGATTTCCATTGTTGAACAGTAAACTCTTTTTTCACCCCCCATTCAGCAGTCCAGCCATATTCTGGCCTCAAACCGGGATTGGGAAAAATCGGAATCACCTCATCTGGTTTGCTGATGAAAATTTCAGACATGCTCGGAAATCGATATCCCTGACCAAAAGAAGCACGCATATGCGTAGATGGGCCCATGCGGTAATTGGTGGCCAGGCGCAGTACCGGCGCTGTTCGCTCCTGCAGACCGGCAATATCAAAACGCTCAACTCTTAAACCCAGATCACTGTTAAATCTTCCTTGCCTCCAATTCCATTGACCAAAAGCGGAATAAGTCACCCCTTGATGGATACCGATGCCCAGGGGATCATCGACATCAAAAGACTGATACTGCAGTCCGCTTTGCATAGAAACAGATGACCCTAAAATGGTGTGCCACTGATATTCCATCGACCGCAGGTTGGTTTGCAGGTTTTGCGTAAAATTTAAAAATTCGAGTCTCTGGTGGCGCGCGCGCAGAATATGACGGCTGGCATTAGGACCGACATATTCAGCCACCGGGGCTATATACCACTGCCTTCTGTCGATTCTTACCAGACCATTGTCAGCCGAAGGGTTGTTGCCCCGCAAAGGGATGTATGCGCCTTCATCGGCATTGTCCCAAACGAGATAATCTGCTTCCTCACTGTCCATATATCCTGCATGCAGGCGAAGTTCCAAACCCGGTATTTTTTTGGGTTTCCATCGGCTTTTCCAGGTAAACCTCTTTTGCAACTGATCCCCGTTTTTGATAAAACTACTGGTTTTCATATAGTTAACTCCTGCTACCAAATCAAAATCTCCAATTTTCTGTCCATGTGCAACCCCTATACCTGCTTCATAAGGTGCTGAATCCCACCAGGCCAATTCCGGCCGGCGCGGCTGACCTACATAATTATAAAAGCTTTGCAATCTGGTTTCACTTTTCTTTTGTGGCCAGAAGGTGCGTACGTGGATCATTCCGTTTAATGCCCCTGATCCATATTGCGCCGAACCTGCCGACTTAACCACCTCTACCTGGTCAATCATTTCAACTGGAATAAAATTCCATCGAATATCATTGCGATCGGGGGTTAGCAATGGCTGGTCATCTACGATAAACATGGTTCGTGAACCTGCGCCATAGGCAAACCCGCTGCCATTGCGTATGTTCACCTGTCCGTCGGTAACGGTAATTCCCGGCACTTTATCAATGGCTTCAAACAGCCTTACAGCATTGACATTAAATATCAATTCAGAAGAAAGGATTTCTACCGGAGCGGTTTCTTCCCTTAGATTTCGTTCATATCTCGAAGCTGTCACGCTTATTTCCCTGAGTTCGGAAATTCCTGACTGCATTTTAACTACCAGGCTGTCATCAGATTCAACCCAAAGGCGAAGGCTGTTTTTAAGATAACCTACCGAAGTAAAATCGATTATGTGGGAGCCATATGATAATCGCAAAACAAAAGAACCATTTTCTTTGGAAATGGCCCGAACATTCCCCGAAAGGACTACATTCACACCTTCCAGGGCATCGCCAGTGGTGACATCCAGTACCCGGCCCATCAGCGTATAAGTATCTTGCGCCTTCAGTCCCGGTGAGAAATAACCCGAAAACAATAAAAATACAGCTAGTAATAAAGTATATGTTTTCATCTCACAGAAGCGATGCTTATATTAATTTTACATGCAAATGAAAGGTTTCTATGGCTAAACTGAAAATCAGAGGAAAGGATTTAAAAAAAGCAGGTGTTCCGCCCGGAAAATTAACTGCATTGGCCATCGCGCTATTAAAAAAACATTATAAAAGGTCAAGCCCTGAAAAAGCCATAGATGATTTGAAGGCCGTACTTGCGCAACCTGAAGCATTTCTTAAACACGAAATCTTTGCTCCATTGGCTGATCTGTTGATGTTGCCTGATGAAAAATCATCCCCTGAAATCGGGCTGCGCACAGAAGCGGTACCCTGTAATGTTTTCGGAGCCACCTACATTGAGGAAGGAGCACTACATCAAATAGAAACCGCTGCCAGGCTTCCGGTAGCCGTAGCGGCAGCCTTAATGCCCGATGCTCATCAGGGATATGGATTGCCGATTGGGGGCGTACTGGCTGTAAAAAATGCCATCATCCCTTATGCCGTTGGGGTTGATATAGGTTGCAGAATGTGTCTGAGCATTTTTCCTGCCGGAGAAAATTTGCTGAAAAATAAAATTGCAAGGCTGGAAAAAATCCTGCTTGAAAATACCCTGTTTGGAGCGGGCAAGGAATTTTCCCAAAGCGCCGCACATCCTGTTTTAGAGCACAGAGGTTTTTCGGAGCTGCCCATTCCCGGAAAACTGCACCTGCGGGCGGCGCGGCAGTTGGGCAGTTCAGGCTCTGGCAACCATTTTGCCGAATTCGGTTTGGCTGAATTTGGCCAGGAAGATGGAGTACCCGGCCTTGCGCCAGGCAAATATTTCGCTTTCCTTACCCATTCGGGCTCCAGGGGCCTTGGATCAAACATCGCGGCTCATTACACCAATATCGCTATGGAAAAAACGCCGTTGCCCAGGATTGCCAGACACCTGGCCTGGCTGGACCTCGATTCTGAAGAAGGACAGGAGTACTGGCAGTCTATGCAGCTTGCCGGAGAATATGCATCTGCTTGTCATCATCTAATACATGATAAAGTGGCCACAGCGCTGGGCATGGATGTAATGGCCAGGATAGAAAACCATCACAATTTTGCATGGAAAGAGGTGATAGAAAATGAAGAACTGATCGTACACCGCAAGGGAGCTACTCCAGCGTCTAAGGGCGTATTGGGCATCATCCCTGGATCGATGGTACAGGCAGGTTATATAGTTAAAGGCAAAGGACTTGCGGCATCCCTGCAATCGGCTTCTCACGGCGCCGGCAGACAACTTTCACGCAGGGCAGCCATGCAACATATTCAACCGCGTCAGCTTAAGGAGATCCTGGAAAAAAACGGGGTGCATCTGATTGGGGGTGGGCTTGACGAAGCACCGCAGGCTTATAAAAACATTGATGACATTATGCGGGCGCAAAAAAATATGGTAGAAATACTGGGTAAGTTTCAGCCTTTTTTTGTGCGTATGGATTCATAAAATTTCTGGCCGCCATACCTTATTACCGAACTCTTTCCCTGGTGATACAGTCCTTCTTTCAGCTCGGTTACATGCTCTTGCAGAAATACTGTCTCAAGGGCTGAAAAATCATTTTTTATGTCTTCAGTCGTGTATAACATATCCTCATCCTTAGGTCCGCCTGCCTTCTCATTGATCAACTGATATTGCCGGTGATTTTTACTAAAAGCCTCCAGAATAAAAAGACCATCTTTTTTGAGATATTTTAAAAGTCTTTGATGATAACTGCTGCGCTGCACCGAAGAAAAATGTGCATATATAAGCGCTATGACATCAAAGTACTCTTCAGGAAAAGAGACCTCCTGCATGTCTCCCACATGATATTCAATTTTTACATTATTTTTTTGTGCCAGGTGCATCGCTTTATTCCTACCTTCACGGCTCTGGTCAAATGCATGCACTTGCCAGCCCCTTGAAGCTGCATATACGGCATTCCTTCCTTCTCCTTCAGCAGGCAATAAAATTTTTCCTTCTTTTCTCTTATCTATTTGCTCCTTAAAAAAAATGTTGGGTTCTTCACCATATATAAAATGTGAGGCACGGTATCGTTCATCCCAGAATTCTTTCATTTGATATTTATTTAGGGCGCGCTGAAAAACGCCTGACTTATTGATTTTTTAAATTTCATATACCCGCAAACAGTTTTATACTATACGAAACCCATTGTGCCAAATGCATATTTCCAGCCTCCCTGAAAGTAATACCATCATTTTCGAGCAAATAAGGTCCGCCTGATTCCATTATCAGTTTATAAACATCATTAAGACCAACACCCAGTCGACCCATGGTCATAAGGGCTGCTTCGTTATATGACAAAACATCTGCATTTCTGTATCTGAAAGCCTGCCCTTCGCGGTCACTACGTTCATCCAGCACAGGGGTAGTTGTGGCCCATACTATGCTGGCATTTGGTTGCAACTGATGGATCTTTTTGATTATAGCACCCAGATTTTTAATGTATTGAGTCAATGGCACCACATTCTGACCACTTATCTGGTCAATTTTCAAATCGTGCAAACCCGAGTTAATATGTATGACATCAAAGGATGTATCACCCAGCCATATATCCAGCTTATCAGACATATCGTGGGTGTTGATTATGGTTTCTTCGGGCCAGGTAATATCTGCCTGAGCAAACAACTCCTTCTTTACAAAATCCTGATAACCGGCCCGTATTTCATCCCCAATAAGAAATGCCCTGATTTTTCTTTGTTTTTTAAGTACATAAAAGGAGCTTAATGAGGGCAGAGATACACCCGCAAAGAAAAAACCTTTTACAAACTCACGTCTTCGCATATTTTTGTGGTTTTTGTCTGTCACCTGCATATTCATTGCCATGTCTGAATGGCAATAATAAATTAAATCGCGTAAAGGCCCCCTCTTCACTTTCAAGGCTGATGCTACCTTCGAGTTTTTCAATAGCTTTTTTTACGAGATAAAGACCCAATCCGTTGCCCTGGGAGAGCTCTGTGCCTTTATAGAACATATTGAAAATCTTATCCCGGTGTTCAGGTGCGATGCCTGTACCATTATCAGAAAAGCCAATCGAATAGAAAGCTCCCTTAAGTGAAAAATCCACATCTATCTGAAGCTTTTTATTTCCCTTGTAAAGGATGGCGTTTTCGAGAAGGTTTTCAAGGACCATAGACATTAGACCGATATCAGCCACCAGTGATTTTCTGGTGTGCAAGGTACATCTGACTACCACCTCCCTTGCTTCGGGTAATGTATTTTGAATGGAAAGCAACAAGGGCTCTATTTCAATAATTTCAGGTGAAAGCCGGCAATTGTTAATCTGATGAATTTGCATCAGGCGTGTAAGGGTCTTGTTCATCCGCCTGGCGCTTTCAGCCACCATGTTCAGGTAAATTGGGTATTTCTCAGTGTCTGGCTCCATTTTGCCAATCAGGGCCAGTCCTTCCAGCCTCGCGATCGGACCTTTAAGGTCGTGTGATGCCCTGTAAATAAATGTATCAAGCTCTTCATTGGCTTTAATCAGGGCTTCATTGCTCAATCGCAGACTAAGGGTACGCTCATCTACCAATTGCTCGAGTTTATTATTGACCAGTCGCAATTCGTGGAGTGCTTGTTTTATTTTATCCCGCGCTTCCACTACTTCTTTATTTTTTTGCACTACCAGATTGCGCTGGTTTTCGAGTTCCATTTTTTGAATCCGCACTTCAGCATTGGCTTTTTCTACCCGGTTTTTTTCTTCGAGTAATTGCCGGGTACGGGCGGCCACTTCATCATACAATTGCTTTTTAGCCTGCTGAAGGTTTTTAACCCGCATGTTCATAAATAAATAACCCAGCGACATGATGCCAACAGCAACCAGTGAGTAAAACCACCAGGTTCGCCAATAGGGAGGTAATACTTTAATTTTTACCGAAACGCCCTCCTCATTCCATATGCCATCATTATTAGATCCCTTCACCCTGAAAATATAATCACCGGGGGGCAAATTGGTATAATTTACATATCGGCGATTCCCGATGTAATTCCATCCGTCATCAAAATTCTCCATAAAATAAGCATACTGATTTTTTTCTGCGTCAGTATAGCTCAAAGCGGCAAATTCAAATGAAAACGATACATCTTTATGGCTCAACACTATCTGTTCTGTTTCAGAAATATGTTTTTGAAGAACCGAACCGGGAGCGGCAATGGGTACAGGCTGATTGAGTATTTTGAAGTCGGTTAATACAATTTCAGGGATATAATTATTATCACTCACCTGCCTGGGCTTAAAACTATTCAGGCCATTGATGCCACCAAAGTACATGCCAGCCGTACCTGCGTTCCATGAAGCGCCCTGATTAAATTCGTGACCCTGCAAGCCATCTTTTCGGTCGTAGTTTTTACATTTTAGGGTTAAAGGATCAAACTTGGATAGGCCATTGTTGGTACTTAACCAAAGATAGCCATCCATATCCTCCTCGATACTGTAAATAAATGACGAAGTCAAGCCATGACGGGTATCATATCGTACAAAAATACTATCTTGAAACATATTCAATCCGCTGGCTGTTCCGACCCATAACCGATCCTTGCTATCATTGAACAGACAAAAAATGATATCATTGCTCAGTGAGTTCTGATCATCTTTTCGTTGCCTGTAATTTTTGCTTTCTCCACTATTGAGGTCAACATACCGCAACCCCGACCCTGAACCTCCCACCCAAAGCCGCTGTTTCTTGTCTATAAGTAAAGTACGGGTATCAATATCGCTAAAGTCATTGCCATGAATAAGCTGTGTAAAAGTCTTTCCATTCCACTTATTGAGTCCCTTATCGGTAGCCAGCCAAAGGTTGCCTTGTTTATCCCTGACCATATCACGTATAGTATTGGATGAAAGAGAATCCTCATAGCCCGGATGTGCCCGATGTACCTGAATGCTTTGCGATCTGATATCCATTACATTCAATCCTCCGCCAGCAGTACCGATGTAAAGTTTCCCCCGTTGATAATCTCTCAGTAAGCTTAATATCCTGTTGCTGCTAAGGTTTTGACTATGGCTGCGTGGCTGATATTTTATCCTCTGATTCCTTTGCCGCAGTATCTTCTCCATTTCCTTCCGGCTGTCACCCCCTTCAATTACATCATCGGTAAGCCAGGTTGTAAATTGCTTTTTTGCGGGATCGTAGCGGTTGAGGCCACCGTCAAAAGTGCCAATCCACAATATTCCACCCGGCTCTTTATGAATGCATTGTACATTGTTATTGCTAAGCGAATTTTCATTCCCCGGCTCTTTTCTGATAAGGTAAAATCTTTCATTTTGCCGGTCAATTTTGTTAATCCCTGCATTGGTACCGATCCACAATATACCTGACCGGTCGTCGAATACAGAAGTTACCATATTGCTTAACAGACTTTTTTGAGCAGAGGCATCAAAAGAAAACTGTTGATACTGAAAGCTGTATTTATTGTAGCTGTATAAACCTTTGTTTTCGGTCCCCAGCCAAAGGAGGCCCGACATGCCCTGGTAAATCGATATAATGGGGAAAGAAGCCTGGAGGGGACTTAACTGACCTCTTACGACTGAAAATGCATACCTCTTTCTTTTGTGATTTGCATAATTAAGTTTAAAAAGTCCTTGTTCTGAGCCTATCCATAAAATACCATCTTTATCTGAATAGAGAGAAAGGATGCCATCGGTGTTCAATCCAGAATCACCTTTGGAAAAATGCACTGTTTCTCCGCTGGTCAAATGGTGCATATATAACCCTAAGCCTGGAGCTGCTATCCACAAGGTGCTGTCTGATGTCAGACACAATGCACTGATTCGTTTTGGAGGGTTTCCCATACCTGGATTGATTACCTCGAGGCTGGCTGAATCTTCGAAATATCGAAATAGTCCTTCACTTTCGGTGCCGATCCAAACAGCACCGGAATGGTCCTGCACCATTGCATTGATCCGGGTCTGTAACCGGGCATTGATACCCGGCATTTTGTTGTTGAAACGCTGCAATCCCTGGTCCAAAACACTTAAGCCTTCCTGCGTACCGATCCAGAGTCGTTTTTTATAGTCCTCAAATATGCAATGTACCTGATTGCTGGGCAGGGAATTTGAATCGGCGGCATTGTGGTTGTGAATATTAAATGCTATGCCATCATATCGGTTAAGTCCACCCATAGTACCAAACCACAGAAATCCTTTGTAGTCCTGATAAATGCAATTGATATGACTTTGAGACAAGCCATCCTCCAGGGTGATAGAGTAAAACGGCAGTTGTTGAGCATTAAGGCCTTGTGCACAAAATGCAAATGGTGTAACAAAAAAAGTTAATTTAAAAAGTAACCTGCAAAGTGTGTTAAAACCCATCAGATGAAGCTTTACAATTCGATATTTGGGCACATATTCACGGTATAAAACGAGAATTTACCACGAGAAATTATTCTGTACTTAAACTACATAGATGTGGATACGCAATGAACAAGAAATTTACGTTAAAAGCGCCGAAATAAAAAATTCAATGATGTACCTTCATGTAAGAAAAACCAGGGTTATTTAAAAAGCCAGGTCTGTTGCCCCGGTTACATGGTTTTAATAAAGCAATGCAGCTTATTTCATCTGTTTGTAATTGTTTTTTTTATGGTCAGATGGAACCTCCATTATAATCATTCCCATGTGTGAGAACCATTTTTTCATGGAGGTTTCATCTGCAATGCAGGTATTTCAGTAGTTTCTAAATCAAATAATGAATTGAACAACCTTATGCTTTATTTCCGGCGCGTTTTCTTTCGTTTTCGTCAAGGATGATTTTCCTCATTCTCAATGATTTCGGAGTAACCTCGAGGTATTCATCTTTGTGAATGTATTCCATGGCTTCTTCAAGTGAGAATTTTCTTTTCGGAACTATACGTACGTTATCATCTGTGCCCGAAGCCCGTACATTGGTAAGTTTTTTTCCTTTTTGTACGTTTACTACGAGGTCATTACTACGGGTATGCTCACCGATTACCTGTCCGGTGTACACATCATCTCCCGGATCTATGAAAAAGATACCCCGGTCTTGTAATTTATCTATTGTATAGGCTGTAGCCATACCACTTTCCATGGAAATCAGGGAGCCATTATTTCTGCCGGGCAAATCCCCTTTATAGGGTTGAAATTCAAGAAAGCGATGGGTTAAAATGGCTTCACCGGAAGAAAGCGTAAGCACATGGTTGCGCAAGCCCATAATGCCACGGGATGGCATTTCAAATTCGAGGTGCTGCATATCACCTTTGGGCTCCATAATTTTGAGTTCGCCCTTTCGCTGGGTGATAATTTCTATGATTTTTCCACTGCTGCTTTCGGGTGTATCAACCACGAGTAACTCGACAGGCTCGTATCTTTTACCATCAATTTCTTTATAAATAACCTGCGGCTGGCCAACCTGAAGTTCATAACCTTCCCTGCGCATGGTTTCAATAAGCACAGACAAGTGTAAAATACCACGGCCATACACCAGAAATTTGTCTTCACTGTCTGCTTCTTCAACCCTAAGTGCGAGGTTTTTTTCTATTTCTTTAAAAAGGCGATCGCGCAGGTGTCTGGAAGTTACTAATTTTCCCTCTTTACCATAAAAAGGCGAATTGTTTATTGTAAACAACATGCTCATGGTGGGTTCATCAACAGCAATACGTGTAAGTGGGGAAGGCGTTTCTACAGAGGTTATGGTATCACCTATTTCAAAACCTTCAATACCAACAAGGGCACAAATATCCCCTGCCTTGATTTCACTTACTTTACGTCGACCCAGCCCTTCAAATACATGAATTTCTTTTATTTTAACCTTTTGAACTGTATCATCTTTTTTACAGAGACCCATCCATTCACCTTCCTTGAGCGTACCCTGATATACCCTTCCTATTGCGATTCGGCCGACAAAAGATGAATAATCGAGTGAAGTTATCTGGAATTGCGGAATACCCTGCAAAGCCGCCGGAGCAGGTATATGCTCAATGATGGCATCGAGCAGGGGAAAAATATCAGAAGTTTTCTCCCTCCAGTCGTGGTTCATCCAACCTTCTTTTGAAGAACCATACAAGGTGTGAAAATCGAGTTGATTTTCAGTGGCATCCAGGTTAAACATAAGGTCGAATACCTGTTCGTGCACTTCATCCGGCCGGCAATTAAGCTTATCAACTTTATTAATAACCACAATTGGTTTCAAACCCAGGCTTAAGGCCTTACTTAGTACAAATCTTGTCTGAGGCATTGGGCCTTCAAAAGCATCTACCAATAATAAAACCCCATCGGCCATTTTGAGTACCCGCTCTACTTCCCCACCAAAATCGGCGTGGCCAGGTGTATCTATAATATTGATTTTTACATCTTTATAGACAATAGAAACATTTTTTGAAACTATGGTGATGCCTCGCTCTCTCTCCAGATCATTGTTGTCAAGAATCAGCTCCTTTTCTTCCTCTCCCGGTCGCAGACTGCTGGTAGCGTAAATCATTTTGTCTACCAGGGTAGTTTTACCATGGTCAACGTGTGCAATAATTGCAATATTCCGTATGCTTTGCATTACTTGTTAAAATTGGAGCGCAAAAGTAATAAGAATATTGTAATGAAAAGGTGGTTTAGTTAAAAAATAGTTGTGAAGGTTAAAAAATGACTAAATGAAAACCCAGCAAATCATAATATAATTTTTACAAGTTTAACTATTTTAAAGTCAAAATGCATTATTAAAGGAATTTGTAATTTTTCTATATACGTCATAAAAATAGCCGGAACAGATTCCGGCTATTATTTAATATTTTACATAAAATTCTCTCAATTTTGTTACAAATTGTAAAATTTTATAATCGCACTTTTGCAATAAACAAAATTATACTATTTTTAGAACTTCGTTCTTTAATATCACTTTGGTTGTTTCTTTCTGAACTCATCATAGCCATCTTCGATGATTCCACCTTCGCACTCACAGGCATCTGCGTTTAATAAAAGGGTTTCATCTACCGCTGGCAGAACTTCTTCCTCAGTACAACCTAAGAATGAGAAACTTAACATTGCAAAAATGGCGAGTGTAAAGAATTTAGCTTTCATCGTTATAAGTGTTTAAGTTTATTAATTTTTTTAGTGTTTTCTTTTTTAATTATCTGGAACAAAGATAATCAAACTCCCCGTATTATCAAAATAATTATATATATTCTTCTAAAATTACAATTTATATATTCGAAAGTCCATTTTATTGTTTTTGTTATATTTTTTTCGGAATAGTTATAAAATAATATGATGGAGATTTGATATGTCCCTATGAAGCTGATTGATTGAATCAAAAATTGCACTATATTTACCTAATGTTAAACTATTGTCAGAATCGTGTAACATCCATAGCAGTTTTACACTAAAACTTTTCTGATTTCATTGTATTATTGGAACAAATTACCTTGATCGATTAGCAAATGAGATTTTGGATACTGTGGTGTGTAATTTTAATGCTTCCTCCGGCTTTATCCCGTGCTTCTGAGATAGACAGCCTCAAAAGTCTTATTCTTAAAGTGGAGGGCAAAGACAGGATAAAAGTCCTGAACAATCTTGCCTATGCGTATGCACAAAGGGATCCTGAAGAATCATTATACTTCAACAAGAGAGCTTATGATGAAGCCATTCTGCTGAAGGATACTACCTGGCAGATTTTTCTTCTCATAGATATCAGCTATGCGCATCGCAGATCTGCCGATTACAGTCATGCATTAAGCTCGTTAAAAAAAGCTTATGAACTTGCCTCATTAACCAATAATACCTCCTTACTTCAAGACTGCATTAACCAAATGGCGTCTTTGTATCTCTTGTTAAAAATATATGATAAGTCATTGGATTACTATCATCAGGCATTGAAACTCTATCAGAAAGAAAAAAATGCTTCCATGATCGCCCGCATGCTCAACAATATCGGCATTATTTTTTACAAACTCGACGACACAGAAAACGCCCTGAAATATTTCAGCGAATCTCTTGAAATAAGGCTGGAAATCGGTGAAGAAAACCGGACGTTTGTGAATTACAACAATATGGCCCTCATTTACAATTCATTAAATGACCATGAAAAAGCCATTTATCATTTTAAAAAAGCCATAGAAATTGGCATACAGCACGAACAGGGCAAGTCACTCGCCAATGCTTATAATGGCCTGGGCATTGTATATCAAAAAAAGAGCAACCCCGTTCTGGCCAGACAATTCATTTATAAATCCATTGAAGAATGTGACCGCATCAACGATGCATTACTTCAATCAAGCAACTACTACTACCTGGCAAAATTATATACCGAGGAAAATAATTTCATCAAGGCAAAGGATATGCTCGCCATTAGCGACAGCCTTGAAACGATGGCGCCCGATAAACAAAAGAAATACAACAACCATGTACTGTATTCAGAAATCTATGAGCTGAAAAATATGTATGATTCCGCCTTTTATCATCAGAAGAAGGCTTCTGATTTAAAAAGCGAAATATTCAATGAAAAACTTTCAAAAAACCTGGCAGAAATTCAACTGGGATTACAAGCCGAAAAAGCCTCTGTAGAAATCGCCCTGAAAGATGAGAAAATTCATCAAAACCGCGAATTGAATTACTTTTTGTTTACCGTGGTCCTGCTGAGCCTTGCACTGATTTCACTGATTTACCGAAATTACAAGGTAACCAACAGAATAAATCAGAAGCTGAGCGAAAGCCATCAGGAAATAGAAATACAAAAGAATCAGCTGCAAAGGAAAAATGAAGAACTGGCCAAGGCCAAGATTATCATCGAAACTCAGAACGAAAGGTTGAGAACCATCAACGAAGAGCTGGAAGAGGCTGTAAGAAGACGCACCATTGAGTTAAGCCGAACCAATCAGGAGCTTGAAAAAGCGGTACATGATCTCGATCAGTTTATTTATAAAACATCGCACGACTTACGAGGCCCCATAGCAACCATGCAGGGATTGGTCAATCTCGGCATTATCGAAACTACTGAAGAAATATCCCTGGAGTATTTCCAAACCCTTCGGAAAATCGGCAATCAGTTAAATGACATACTTACCTATCTGATTAAAGTACATGAAACCTATCAAAGCAAACCACACCTTGAAAGAATCAAAATAAAAGATCTTATCTACGATACAATTAAAAAAGTTCAGTCTAACACCCTGCCCTCTCACGTTGAAGTTCTCACTGATTTTAATGGTATTGAAGAATGGTCCTGCGACAAATATTTACTTACCATGATTATCGAAAGCCTTACCATTAATGCGGGATTATATGCCAGAAATAAAAATGCATTTATTTCGGTTGGCACCAGGTATGCCGATGGTGGCCTGAGATTGCGAATTGAAGATAACGGCTATGGAATCCAGGACCATGATCTGAAAAAAGTATTTACCATGTTTTTCAAAGGATCGCCCAGCCCGGGTGGAACCGGTCTCGAAATTTACGCTGCCAAAGTTGCTGTAGAAAAACTTGGTGGAAAAATTGTATTGGAAAAACCAATGGACAATACCATATTCGATATCTACCTGCCAGGCGATAACTAGGGTTGGCTGAAAATCACCTATCTTGTTGATTTATTTTATTTCAATATGCTAAATTGACATTATAGATGCATAGCTTTCCGCTAACCCTTCTTAAAGCAAACTTTTTTCCCGGAAAGCTGGTTTTTTTATCGATATGAAACATTTTGCAGGCCTTATTTCATCGCTCGACCGCACCAATAAAACCAAAGAAAAAATACAGGCTCTGGTACAGTTCTTTCAGGAGGCGCCCGATCAGGACAAACTTTGGGCCATAGCACTTTTTACCGGGAAAAAGCCGCCCAAAAGCGTCAATAGCCGCCTGTTGCGGGATTGGGCCATGCAGTCTGCAGGATTGCCTGGCTGGCTCTTTGAAGAATCGTATCAGGTGGTAGGTGATCTTGCTGAAACCATCAGCTTATTGTTGCCCGAACCTGTCAGCCAGGAAGAAAAAGGACTGAGTGAATGGATGGATTGGCTGGATAAGCTTAAAAAACTCGAAGAAGAAGAAAAAAAGACTGCACTGCAACATGCCTGGCAATCGCTCGGAAAGGAAGAAATGTTTGTTTTTAACAAACTACTCACCGGTGGTTGGCGTATAGGGGTATCCCAAAATCTAATCCTGAAGGCATTGGCTAAAGTCTTCAAAACAGAACCTCCACAAATAGCACACCGGATTATGGGTGATTGGACCCCCCAAAGCACGACTTATAAATCTCTTTTACTCGAATCAAACCCCGGAGATGATCTCAGCAAGCCCTATCCATTTTACCTGGCCTATCCGCTGGAAGCTTCAGTTTCAAAACTTGGACACGTTTATGAATGGCAGGCTGAATGGAAATGGGACGGCATCAGGATACAACTCATAGTGCGACAAAAAAAACTGTTCCTATGGTCCAGGGGTGAAGAGTTGATCAGCGATAAATTTCCCGAACTGCAGGTACTGGCTGAGGTTTTGCCGGATGGCACCGTAATAGATGGTGAATTATTGCCCTTCAAAAATGGAAAAATACTGGATTTTGGCCTGCTCCAAACGAGAATAGGCAGAAAAAACCAATCCCGCAAAATAATGGAAAGCTGCCCCGTCATGATCATGGCCTACGACTTGCCGGAAATCGCCGGAAAGGACATCAGGAACAATTCCCTTTCCAGCCGACGCGGCAGACTCTCGGAAATCATTAAAGATTGCGGGTGTCTGCATATCCTTGCATTCTCTGAAGAAATCCCATTCTCCAGCTGGCAGGAATTATCTGTCTGGAGGGGACGCAGCCGGGAATATCACGCAGAAGGATTAATGATAAAAAGAAAGGAGTCGGCATATCAGACCGGAAGAAAAAAAGGGGATTGGTGGAAATGGAAAGTTGATGCCCTCAGTATAGATGGCGTCTTGATTTATGCCCAAAAAGGACATGGAAGAAGAGCTGACTTATATACCGATTACACCTTTGCCGTATGGTATGAAAACCAATTGGTGCCTTTTGCCAAAGCCTATTCCGGTTTAACGGATGCTGAAATCAGGGAAGTTGACAGGTTTATTAAAAAGAATACCAAAGAAAAATTCGGGCCTGTACGCACCGTAAAGCCCGAATTGGTATTTGAAATAGCTTTTGAAGGCATTCGAAAATCTACCCGCCACAAATCGGGAATTGCACTGCGCTTTCCCCGAATTCAACGATGGAGGACAGACAAAAAGGCCAGCGAGGCCAATACATTGAAAGACCTTCAAAAGCTGCTGGATGTTTATGCTTTATGATGAGCCTGTAATCTGGCAATTACACATCGCAAATTTCAATACCCTGCCGAAGCGCCTTTAAAGGTTCGTCCCAGGTTGGTATAAACTCCTGTCCAACAAAACCTTTGTAACCTGTTTCAACGATGGCCCGCATAATGGCAGGGTAATACAATTCCTGTGTTTCATCAATTTCATTTCTGCCTGGTACACCACCGGTATGGTAATGACCAAAATATTGATGCGATTTGCGAATTGTGGCGATAATATCCCCTTCCATAATCTGCATATGGTAGATATCATACAGTAACTTAAGGTTTTCTGAGCCTACCATCTGACACAGCTCTACGCCCCAATGGGTACGATCACACATGTAATCGGGGTGGTTAACCTTGCTGTTGAGCAATTCCATAATTATGATCACATTATGCTTCTCTGCAAGTTTAACTACAGGCTCAAGGCCTTTTGCACAATTTTCCATGCCTGTTTTATCGTCCATACCTTTCCGGTCGCCGGAAAAACAAATCAAATTGCTAAGGCCAAGGTCTGCTACTTGAGGGATAATTTCTGTATAATCCTTTAGCAATTGGTCATGAAGGGCCGGGTCATTAAAACCGCGGCTGATTCCCAGGGGACTGCCATTTACCATGGCGCAGGTTAATCCATGGTTCAATACCGTTTTGCATTCATCTACTTTAAGCAACTCGATGGATTCGATGCCCATCTCCTTACATGCTACCGCCAGTTCTTCGAGGGGTATTTTTCCATAGCACCAACGGCTAACCGAATGGCGTATATTTCCTTTTAAAGCTTGATTTTCCATAGTTTTCTTTTCATCCTGACTACAGGCCGTATTGCCCAGAGAAAAAAGTGCGGCACCGGCAGCCATTGTTTTAAGCGCTTGCTTTCTGTTCATCGCATTGAGGGTTTACTGGTACATAATAAAAATTGAAAGCTAAAAATACATCTAATAAGTGATATTGAAAGTATTGAAATCGCAATATTTCTATATGGCTATTTCATTTAAAAGGTGAATCTGCCTCCCTGGCCATGGTATTATAGACGATTTTATCCATAGCACCCGGAATAAATTTATTAAGCCAGACAGCCAGTTTACCCTGGAAAGTAAGCACAATATCTCTTTTGCGCGCCAGTGTAGCTTTTAGCATGCGATAGGCCACTTCATCAGCGCTCATCATACTACCTTCATCACGTGGTGATTCTCCCTGAATACTTCCATCTGCCATTAGCGCTGCATTTCGAATATTGGTACCGGTAAAGCCCGGACTGACCACCAAAACATGCATCCCGCGGTGCATAAGCTCGGTGCGCAATGCTTCGTAAAAACCCTCCATTGCATATTTGCTGGCTGTATAGGCCGTACGTGCCGGCGTTCCTCTGTGGCCATTGATGGATGAAACGGCAACAATAGAGCCTTTTGTCCTCAATAAATGTGGAAGTGCGTATTTTGTTATATAGACAGCCCCGTAAAAATTCGTATCCATTACTTTGTGAAATACTTCCAAATCCAGGTCTTCGAATAAGGCTCGCATAGATATTCCGGCATTGGCTATTAGAATATCAATTTTGCCAAAAGCCTCCACACTTTGTTCGACTACCTTTTTGTTATCTTCTTCGGAAGCTGCATCTGACCTGATTACCAGATGCCTGATCTTGAGTTCATGTAATTCGTTTGAAAGCGCTTTAAGCTTTTCATCGCTTCGTCCGGTAGCTACAATGTTCGCACCGGCCTTCCCATAAATTCTGGCACAGGATCTGCCGATGCCCGATGTCGCCCCTGTAATTACTACCACCTTATCCTGTAATTCGTTTTTCACCGCCATAATTCTGGTTTTTCAAACAAAAAAATTAGTCATCTTGAACCAGCAAATGTAGGCTTTTCATTTCAAATGTGTTGAAAATCATCCACAGTGTAGATAATATTTTACCCATTCACGATTTGAAAACCAAGGGCTAATTCATGTTTAAAAGCGAATTTGGAGAACGGCATGGTTTTTTCATTCTTATCTGCAAACAAAAGCATAATAAAATGAAAAAGATACTGATTGCAGGCACACTCATAACAGCCATATATCTGGGAGATACTTATATTTCAAAGAACATCAATGCAGAACCGGTAGAAATCACGAATATCCAAATTGAAGATGAAAGAGAGATTATTGAAATTGATAAACTACCAGGCAGGGTCATAAAAGCCTGGGATAAAAGTGATTTTGCCCAGAATAAAGTCAAAGAAATTTATAAAGTAAAGAAAGGCAAAAAAATTCTCTATTACGAAATTATGTATATCGATGCCGCAGGTAAAGAGCAAACCGTGGCATATGATAAAAAAGGTAAAAAAATGTTGTAAACAGCATCTGAAAAATTTTTCAATTATACACAAACCCTAAAAGAGGCCGTTTTTTTAAATGGCCTTTTTTTATTGTAACATGTGTAGATTGACTGCCTGTCGCCTGTTTTGACAAAATAAAAGCTTAATTTTGTGTGTAATTAAATTCAAAACCATGGCAGTGACAGGGTTGCATTTTATACGTACAGGATGTTTTTTACTAACCCTTCTGGTTTATCAGGGATTACTTATGGCACAAAAACCTGAGCAGGAACTACCATCCAAAACGAGGATTCTTTTTTTATTCGATGCCTCAGGCAGTATGCTTGCGCCCTGGGAAAATACCCTGAGAATAAATGTCGCCAAAAAACTGCTCTCAGACATGGTTGACTCTCTCCGAGTCAACGGAGATCTCGAACTGGCACTGAGGGTCTACGGACACCAATACGACCAGCGGCTCAGGAGATGCGACGACAGCAAGCTTGAAATAGCTTTCTCCGCTAAAAATCATGATGCCATCATTCAGAAAATCAGACAATTAAAACCCCAGGGAAATACGCCCATTGCCTATTCCCTGCAACAGGCAGCCGGCGACTTCCCCAAAGACCCACGATACCGCAACATTCTCATCATTATTACCGATGGCATTGAATCATGCGATGGAGATCCTTGTGCCGTGTCGAGAGAATTGCAGGAAAAGAATATTTTCTTAAAACCCTTTGTCATAGGGATAGGCATGGATAAAAAATTCGAAGACGCCTTTGGTTGCATGGGTACTTTTTATGATGCATCGGATATTAATTCTTTTAAACGGGCACTCAGCCAGGCCATTCAGATAAGCCTCGACAAGACCACAGTAAGCATTGAACTTGTCGATGAAAGAGGCTTAAAAACAGAAACTGATGTAAATGTATCTTTCATCAATAATTTTACCGGAAAACCCATGTTCGATTTTGTCCATTACCTCGATGAGAATGGACAGCCCGATTCGGTGATAGTAGAAACAGTAATTACCTATGATGTAGTGGTTAATACCATACCTCCGGTCATCGTAAAAAATGTCCGTTTTGAATCAGGCAAGCATAATGTGTTGGAAATAAAAGCTCCCAGGGGACTGGTTAAAGTCGATATGCCAGGGCATTCTGAGTATAAAAACCCGGTGAAAGTAATGATCAGGCATCCTGAAACCGGTAAACTGCTCACCCATTTTAATATACCGGGAGAAGCTTTGCTCTTGAGCGGACGGTACCATATGGAAATCACAACATTACCTGTTACTTTACTGAGCAATGTAAGTATTGTTAAAGACACACCCCGTAATTTCAAGCTCGAAACGCCGGGTGTTATAAATTTTGTAAGTAATTCAAGAAGCATCGGTAGTATTTATCAACTCGATAAAGAAGGAAGGCAGACCTGGGTGACTGATCTCGACAGCCGTCAGCTTCGTCAATCCCTGGCCATCCAACCTGGCAGTTATAAAGTAGTGGTAAGGTCTGAAAAAGCAAAGGGAAGTAAATACACCAAAATTAAAACTTTTGAGGTTAAACCCGGTGCATCACTTACCCTGCAATTGTAATAAAAAGATGCAGAGCCATTATGCCGTAAGCCGCCGGCCCTGCCTTTCATAGGTGGTTGTGGTTATAACATTGTCGGGGGATATTCTGAATTGATCGGATATTGAAATTTCGAAATTTTTAAGGTTTAGTCCTTCCTGCAACTGCAGCAATTTGCCGAAACGATTGCTGAACAACAGCGACCTGCCGAGATACAATTCCACAAAAATCTCAGGATTTCTGTCCTGCAGGCTCGTATAATCAAAATCCGGCAGTAAAAGAATTTCGTATTTGCCCTTTCCGTCGCTATGGCACTCTCCTAAACACTCTTCAAATACGAGGTATTTATCCCATATTTTAATGCGTACGTCTTTCAATCCTGCGCCGGTACGGATATCGGTAATCCTTCCTGTAATGCGGTAGTAGTTTATTTCCATCTCTTCGGTTTTTGATACTATTCTCTTACATTTACACCCTTAGTATACAAAAGGTGAAAAGGTAACCCTGACCAGAAAAGTTTTTTCTTAATATTTTAACAGTAAAGTTGATTTCAAAAATGAATCTGTCTTATACATACAGAGCATTTAATTCAATTATCTGTGCATCTGCACTTTGCATATTACTAACATCATTTACTACAACAAGCACCACGACAAACCTAAAGCAGGGCAGTTTCTACCTAAAACAAGGAGATGAGCATTTTGAAAATAATAGCTTTGAAGATGCGCTGAATGACTTTAATCAGTCGGCTCTTTGGTTCAAAAAGACCAACAATTTTGATAGTCTCGCAATAGTGGAAGTGAGAATTGCAAAAACCTGGCTAATGCTTGGTGAATATCAGAAAGGGAAAACACTATTAGAGCGGTTAACGACCGATCGAAAGATTGCTGACAATACTGCCTCAGAGGCCTGGTTTGTACTGGCTGAATGCTATTTTTATCTATCAGATCCATGGGCTGCTATTGACGCATACCTTAAATCACGTGATTTTTACAGGCAAATCAAAGAGATTTCACCAATGAGGGAGGCGCATATGGAAATGAGTATGGGCAATGTATACCGCTATGAGCTCTTCGATTTTCAGACCGCACTAAAGCATTATTTCAATGCGCTGAATATGATACAAGAAAGCAATGAAGACCGGCAAGAGGAAATGGTTTTCTGGTGCTATTATAATATTGCCGGCACTTACCGCAGTCGGCTGCAGCCTGAACAGGCCGCAAATTATAGCGATTTGCTCATAAAGATGGCCAATGAAAACCAAAGTGCCCAGCAGCTGGAATATGCCTATACGCTTAGTGCAAATATTGCCGTAGTTCGCAAAAATTATCCCCAGGCACTTCAATTGTATAAAAAAATTATTGATTCCATCGAGAGCGGTAAGATTAAAAATGAACATCTTTACCTCACCGGCATGGAAAATTTGGCTTCAGTATATCTGCGCCTTCGCCAGCCCGACTCGGCTTTATATTGGGTAAAAAAGGCAAGAACTTATCTAGGTGCTGAACAAAAAACAAATTATGTAGCCTATTCAAACCTGCACGAACTCATGGCAGGTATTCTCGAAGCATCAGGTAACAAAACTGCCGCTATGCATGAAGCCCGGCAGGGTCTGCAAGTCGCGACAGAACACCTGGGCCAGCACCATCCGCAAAGAGCCAAAATGCAAAATATCCTTGCAAGGCTCTCATTAGACAAACAAGATTATTCCAATGCTTTGATTTACAGTCAAAATGCCCTGGCTACCGTTTCAGGATCGGCATCAATCGACCATGCATATCAAAATCCTCAGCTATCAGCCCTAAAAGCCGATCATCTCAATTTCAACATCCTGCTCCACAAAGGTACGGCAATGATGCATTTGGCGGCAAGTGATAAAAACATCGGTTTACTCAATGCCTCCCAGGAAACATTCCTGCTTGCCGACAGCATAGCCGAACGAACCCTGCAAACCAGCCTGCTTGAAAGCGACAAGGTTATGTTTGTAACTGAAAGTATGCAATTATATGAGCCTGCATTGCAGGTTGCCATGCAGTTATATACGCAGCAAAAAAATGAAGATCAATTGCAAATCATCCTTCATTGGATGGAAAAAAACAAATCCCGCATATTGCAAAAAGCCATTTATGAGGCCCAGCAAGTGAACCGCACCGGAGTGCCTGACAGCCTGATTAGAAGGCAATATGACATCTCTCGACAGCTAAACCAATTGGCACACAGATCAAACAGTAACGACAGCCTTCAATATTTTAGAGTTCAGCTATTGCAAGAACTCGAACAACTTCAGCAAAATATAGAAAGTCAATACAGCAACTACGCCCTTTTTTCACAAGGTCTGCCAACACAGCAAGTTTACCGATTGCAGCAATATGCCAAAGATCACAAAAAAGCCATCATTCAATTTTTTACAGGGACAAAGCATATTTACATACTGGGCATTTGGGCGTCTGGCATAAAAGCACATCAGTTGCCCATAAATGAGGAATTTTCAAACAGTGTGCGCGGTTTGTTGCAGAGCCTGCATGTATTGCCAAAAACAGATGGGGCCAGCTTCAATATTTTCACAGAAAATGCCCTTTACCTCTTCGAAAAACTGCTACATCCGGTAATGGATGATCTGGAGCTCTTTCAACAATCAGTGCAGGGACTACATATAATACCAGATGGCTTGCTTGCCGGCATTCCTTTTGAATGTCTGCTCATCGAAAAAACCACATCTGAAGCTACCGATTACAGGTCACTCAATTATCTAATCGGCAATTTTGATATATCCTATGCCCTGGCCTCGGGCTTGTTGAATTCTGTTTCAGATGAAAAATTAAATGCCATAGTTCAACGCGCAGGAGTTTTTGCCTATACCCATCTTGAGGGCTTAGCGCCCCTGCCCAATGGATTGCCAGAAGCCCGGATGATACGCAAATACATGCCATCAACACTATATCTTGAAAAAGATGCAAGCTTGCCGGCTTTCAGAGAGAAGGCCAGGGATTTTGATTTGCTGCACCTGGCCATACACGGGCAATGGGATACCCTGCAGCAGAATATTCCTTATCTGCTTTTTCAGCCTGACAAAACTTCAGATGGATTGTTGCAAATCAATGATCTGTATAGCATGGAATTATCTTCCCGGCTGGCTATACTCAGCGCTTGTGAAACAGGCATTGGCACACTTGAGGATGGAGAAGGTGTAATCAGCATTGCCAGAGGATTTTTTTATGCAGGATGCCCGGCTGTAATTATGAGCCTCGGAAAAATCCACGATCACAATGCCCTGTCTTTAATGGAGGGTATGTATACTTATTTGATTCAGGAGAAAGGTGTCGATTTTGCCCTCAGCCAGGCAAAGCGCGACTGGCTGGCATCGGCAGATGAATACACGGCACATCCGGGTTTCTGGTCTTCAATGGTGCTAATGGGAGCACCGGGTGCACTGCAATTTTCAAATTCAAAACCAATATTGAAAAATACAGCAAAAACCGGTCTTTTTCTTCTATTATTTCTATTGTCCGCATTTTGGATTTACAGAAAACGATCAGAAAAAAACCGGCTTGTTCATACATCAGCCACCACAGCCACAAATGATTAATTGGTAAATAACATATACCACAATGGCGATGGAAGCGGCAGATACCATACTGTAAGCGAATGTTTTGATTGGGGGCGGTTTAGGCTCCCGCACATCAGAAATTTTGTCTGACATAATGCAAAGTTTTTTAAAGGTTAATATTGTTTTGGTCAGGGTAGGGATTCCAGCAGTTCAGCCGCCTTCGACGCGTAGCTGGAAGTACCCGAAGACAGCTTTTTCAGTTCATTCTCAGCTTCTCCGGTTTTCCCAAGTTGAATATAACATAAAGAAAGATACCACTGCGCCTGATGTCTGAATATTTTTCCATTTTCAGTAATTTCTTTATAAAGCGGCAAGGCTTTTTCCGCTTCATGCCCGGCCTGCCACGCTGAGGCTAAATAGAATTGCACTATTTCCTTCTTTTCTTCATCAACTTGAAGTTTTTGCAAAGATTCAGCCGCCATGAGGTAGTTCCCTGTTTCATACATTTGCAAGGCATCTTGTAAAGCATCCGGTTCATTGGCGCCTGATCGCATTATGGCCTGATCGAGTACCGGATAGGGCTGGTACCATACGTTGAGGTCAGGCTCGTTATTATAAAACAAAAATAAAAGCCCCCCGGCCAGCAGCAAAACGATAGTAGCGGCGATACCGTAGGTCCTCCACGAAATAATTTTTACTACATCTTTTTTCTCACAGGTCTTTTCGATGGACTGCAGTCTGCTTTTGAGTTCGCGCCTTCCGCTCATGGATATGCCCTGAAAAAGCACTTGCAATTGTTCTGCCTCTCTGGCCAGCCGTTGATCTTCCTGAAGCATTTCTTCCATTTGCCGATGTTCTTCCGTATCCAGCCTGCCCATCAGATAATCTTCCAGTCTCTGATATTCCTCGTTTTCTTTCATCAGCTTTCTCTGTTTAGCTAAGCGGGAATTAATACTTTTTTAAGCCTTTGCATACACTTATACTTCATGTTTTTCGCTGTATCGCTATTGTTATAGCCCAGGCTGCGCGCTATTTCTTCCACTGAACGCCGTTGATAATAATATTGATGCAATATCTGCCGGCAGGGATCTCCCAAACCGGATAGTGCACTTTCCACCAGCTGAATTTTTTCCTCTTGCTGCTCATGCTGCCAATTGTATTCCATAAATGACATATCCTCAAGCATCGTCTCCTCAATTTCATTATGACGCAATTCCCATTTGTGCTTTTTTAACAATATATTTTTGCCAATAGCAAACAAATAGGTTTTTAAAGTGCTATTCAATGTGTCGATTCTGCCAGCTATAACGCTTTCATAGAAAATCACCACACAATCCTGCCATATATCTATGGCCGTTTGCTGATCTGCTTTGAATTCTCTGAGCGCCCAGGCAACGAATTCACGCCGGTAGTTTGTGTACAAAGCATCCAACAGCTTATCATTTCCTTGCAGTATGCCTTCAATTACTTCACGGGCATCCATGCATACTTAGTATTTAATGTTCTCATAGGTAACCCAATTCCTCGGATTTTTTTATTCTGTTGAATGAAATATCGCATGCTTGCACATTTAGTTGGCACCATATTGCAATTGGCAATCTATTATTCGGTTTCTACTACGGTATATAAAGTAATATCGATGCTTTTGCCCCTCAGGCCAATTTTACCTATTTCTTTTTCGATATAACGGGGCCTGAGCGGCAATTCTTTTATCAGGGTTTCACTGAGTAAAAGGTCTACGCTGTGGCTGTTGCACAACCCTTCAATTCTACTGGCTGTATTCAATACATCTCCTGTATAGATGATTTCCTTTTTCAGCGTTCCGACCACACCAGTTGAAACCCGGCCATAATGCATTCCTGCTTTAAAAGAGGGACTCACCTGATATTTACTAAAGTAACCGGATGACAGGCTATGCATTGTTTTTTGTATGTCAAAAAAGCAATTGAGGCAGTTTGCATTATCTGTACCTTCTTCAAAAGACCAGCTTACTACTACTTCATCTCCAACATATTGATAAATCTGCCCCTTATTCTGCTCAACAGGCTTGGCAATATCGGCAAAAAAATCATTGAGCAATTGAAAATACTTTACGTGCCCGAGTCTTTCAGCGATAGAGGTTGAAGATTTAATATCGAGAAACATAAAAATACGCGTCACTTCTGCATGTGAAAACTGGGTGAGGGCCGGTGGCTTTTCCTCTGCTGAAGTGTTATGTTGAGCAGGTGCAGGCGCCTGTGAAATAGCCGTATACATTGCATTGATCAATTTGGCATTATCCCAGGGTTTAACTATAAAGTCCAGAGCGCCTTCCTTCATGGCTTTTATGGCAAGGTCTATGTCACCATAGGCCGTCATCATTATAACGCGGGTTGCCGGCGATATTTGCTTAATGGTTGCTAATACCTGAAAACCTTCCTTACCACTCGTAGCCCCGGCTGAATAATTCATGTCGAGCAATGCCACATCAAACTGTACCTTTTTCAAAAGTGCCTGCAGATCATCGGGCGAAGTAAGGGCTGTTATATCTGAAAAATGCTTTTTGAGGATTAGTCTGGCTGCCAATAAAACATCCGGATCATCATCAATTAACAATATTTTGGCATCATTTCCACTCATGGTATGCAAAAAGCCGATTATGAATTGCTAATTTCAGTAATAGACCGGAATTTAAAAAAAAAATCCGGCATGGATCAGGATATTTTCTGCAATTCATTAATCAGGTGAAAGTATTATCAAAGTTGATTTGTGTTTTGATGCTCTGACTCAAATAAAAATTATAAAGTGCAAAGTCAAACGAAAAATAATCATAGGATACTTACCTTGCTATTTTTGTAGCCACCTTGCATCCCTAAAGGTCAGGCAATTAAAAAAAGCCTTTTAATAGGCTGGACATCCTTACAACCAATGATTGATGGAACCGCTCCAACAATCCAATCATAGGTTTAAAAGTACCCAAGAAGAATGTTATAGCTTTCAGGATGTATACGGTTTTACAGGAGTTTTTATGAATAACCAACGATTAGAATACTTTTGGCATATAAGTTTATTTTGAAATCATGTTGTCAATATTTTTTCTAAATGATGGATTCGATCTCTGGGCTTAATTGTGGCCATGCACCACAATAATGAGTATGACCGTTCGTCTTTTGTTCTTATAACCTTCCTGCAATAGGCTTTAATGGTAAAATCTTACAAAAACCTCATCAAATCAAAATATTGAAAATCAACCGTTTTGTGATTTTTACATGCTACCGTTAACGCTTTTGTACCTGTTTGTCGCATATAAGTAAAAGACAGACAAAATATACATATATGAAAAACTGGATACAAACCAAGTGTAAAGAATCAGGCATTTTGATGGCATTAATTATAATGTTTTCCTGTAATCCGGGTGAAACGCCCGAACCAATAACCTTTTCACCTGATGCTGAAGGCATAGGCAATTATCTGAATAACATGGCAGATGATGTTGAGAATTTATTGAATGTACAAAATATTTCCGGATCCTCACAAAGGACTTTATCAGGAACTAACACTAATAGCTCCAATTTCAATGGTGGTATTACTGTATGTAAAACACAGTCCTATAACCTTAAGAATAATTTTGAGAATGTAGCCATATTACGACCTACCAACGGTATTATTTATCCCGGGGCTATTGTTATAGCTGATAAAGCTACTCTGGGCGGGTTACCAACACCAACGGGTATAGAACGAGCTCCTGTAAGCCTGCGATTAGACTTGCCCGGTATTGGCGAAAAAGGAAATATTTTGGTTGAAAAGCCCAGCAACACCTCTGTAAAGGCTAAAATTGATGAAGCTTTGGAATGGTGGAATGCTAATTCCTACCAGGATGGATACGTAAATGCCTCTAATTCATCGTATACAGCTAGCACATCATACAGTTACCGACAACTCAGCATGGATGTTGGGCTTAATGTTGAATGGGCTACAGGGGATGTTGCTGCACAATTCAATTACACTTCTACAAAAACCCAAAGAGTGGCTATGATGGTTTTTAAACAGGTATTTTATACCATCACCATGGACCCTCCTTCCAATCCCGGAATCGTATTTGGTCCCAATGTAAGCCTTACAGATGTTGAAAAAACATTTAACTCTAATTCACCCCCGGCTTATGTACAGTCGGTAAGTTACGGCAGAATAATTATGTTCAGAATGATTACTACTTCATCTGCAACAGACATTGAACTTGAAGCCACGCTCAAATATGCCACAGGATTAACAACAGCTACAGGGAATATTGAAACCAAATACAAGCAAGTACTTCAAAATTCCAATATCAATGTCATAACTATCGGAGGCAATGCTTCTGTGGCCTCCAGGGCAGTTGAAGAAAAAACCATTGAAGGCTTTAACAGCATAATAACCGGAGATAATGCCGTTTATTCAAGAGAAAATCCTGGTGTTCCTATTTCCTATAAATTGCATTATCTGAAGGATAATACGACTGCCAAATTAGGTTACACAACTGAATATCAAATAGAAAGCTGCGAAGAAAATTTACACCCGGCAAGGGAGGTATCGCTTAACAATAAAAACGGTCTTTTAGGCCCTACCATGCGTTTTACCATTACTTACAAAGTATCGGAAAAAGGAAAAGAGGTCAGTAAATCAATTGGAAGTGGTGAAATAAGAACCAATACAAAGACAGTTAAAACAATTCCTGCCGGTGCTTACGGAATCAGGCTTACCACCGAATACAAAGATGGCTTCGTTTGGAAATTTTTGGGGGACAGAACTTTCTCAAGACCCACAAAAGTTTGTATGGAATCAAACGCGACCCTCACTCAAGTCACATTGAAATATATATCTTGTTGAGCATACATTAAATTCATTTTCATCTATTGAAGGAAGCAACTTTCCCTTGATTTTTTAAAAGTGAATAAGTCTGACTTATGGTCTCTGCCAGGGATGCCAGTGCTGATGAATCAGAAAGCTCTGCAGATTGAAGGCCTCTGTAAGCGAGCTCATAAAAAACAATCGATTCTGAATAATTACCATTTTTCATAAGACAATCACCTAAGGCCATTTGGCTTTGGGTGACAAGTCTGTGATGTTCTGGATAGAAACTGCTGCATAAGCGTAAAGAATTCCTGAAATAGTTTTCGGCTTCATCAAACCTATTCTCTGCCATAGCAATTTTGCCTAAACCCATAAAGGTTGATGCTCTTCTTACATCATCATCACCGGAATACTTATTAAAAAGACTATCCGCAATCATAAAATAGAATTTAGCATTGGCTAAGTCTTTATTTTGAAGATAGGCATTCGCCAGACTACTGCACAGGGCTCTGTAATAAGTATGCGATTTACCCATCAACGAATCCACTACTGATATTGATTCTTTGTAGATGGGGATGGCCATTTCAGGTTTGTTGAATTTCGAATAATTTCGCGCCAAATTTGACATACTCGCCATTGTTTCCAGGTGATAAACACCTAAAATTGCCTTTCTCTGTTCATAGGCATCAATGATATATGCCAATGCCAATGAATCTTCTCCTTTTTCCTGGTAGAGACTTCCTAAATGATTACAGGTGTAGGCTATTTCAAGATGCGGTTCTTTGTATAAATTTCTTTTGAGTTCAAGCGCTTCTAAAAGCATGTTTTCAGCCTGTTGATAATTTCCTCTTTTCCTCTCATTGGTACCGATCATGTGGGTAATTTGCGCAATGTCGGAATGTGGCTTGGCATGGTATTCTTTATATATACTGTAACTCAATCTGAAAACAGAATCGGCCTGATCAAAATAACCCTGATCATAATAAGTATTACCCAATTCATGAAGTGCTGAGGCCATAAAAAGCCCTTTGTGAAGCCCAGCATCCTGAAGTCTGCGTACGGCTAAAGCAGAAAAATAGCCCGCTGAATCAATATCGCCTTTATAGTAATAAACCGATGCTATTTGAATCTCATTATCCGACAATATCTCAGGAGACCCTGAAAGCTCACGCAGGTTAATGGTATATGCTTTTTTGGCAAGTGCCAGTGCTTCATTATAACGACCAAGATTCAGATAGACCGGAGAAATAACCGATAGCATTTCTGCATACATCAAGGGTTCTTCACCCAGATTTTTTTCCAAATTCACAAGACCCTGATCCAGAAGTTGTACAGCTGTAATGGTGTCTACACCCCCTACATTTGGGTCAGCGGCTGAAAAAACATCTGTAAGTAATGAATTGATCTGTTTGGCTTTTCTGGCCTCCGATTGTGCTATATTTCGCTCGTTTTTTAATTGAGATGTATAATACATCGCCATAGACATTAACATCAACAAAGCCATTACCACTGGCACAACCACATTTCTATTTCTCAAAACGTACTTTTTAAAAGTATAATGCCAGGTTTTGTTTTTTGCTGAAACGGTATGATGGCTTAGATGATCTTTAATATCTCTTATCAATTCATCTACTGTATGGTACCTTTCATCTGGTTCCTTTTTTGTCGCTTTGTCAAATATGGCTTTTAAATCATTCTGAAATGGAGTACTTCGATAATTAGCCACAAGTGCAAAATCTTTTTTCTTTCCATGAATAACTGCTTCTTTAAGAAGGGGGAAGTCAGTAAAAAACGCTGAAAAAGGATGTGTTCCTGTCAATAATTCACCAAAAACTATGCCCAGGGCATAAATATCCGCCTTGGTATTAGAACCTTCCTTTAAAACCTGTTCAGGTGCTGCATACGCAAGTGTAAAATTGCCGGCATTAAAAGCATTGGAATCTTCGGTTATTTTCGACACTCCAAAATCAAGCAGTTTAATATGGCCTTCCTGATTGACAATGATATTCTGTGGTTTAATATCGAGATGAGCAATCATAGAAATATGCGCATATCGCACCGCCTCACAAACCTGTAAAAAAAGTTCAATTCGTTTATTTAAACCAAAATTATGTATTGAGCAATGTTCCAAAAGCGTTTCCCCATTCACCCATTCCATAACCATATAGGGTCGCTGATCCTGGGCAAAACCCGCATCATACAGGCGTGCAATATTTGGGTGATTCAAAGAAGCCAGAATCTGTCGCTCTCTTTTAAAAAATTCTATATAAGAATCATCATACTGTACAGTCTTCATCAGCTTTATGGCTACCACCTGATGAAATTGTCCATCTGCTCGATCCGCCTTAAAAACCGTACCCATAGCACCGTGACCAATAACCGATTGAATTCGAAAAGCACCTAATTTTGTGCCGATAAGATGGGTGTCACTATCAATTAATTGCAATAAACTGGCTGGTGTTTTCTTAAATATAGTGTGGGCATTCTTATCAGCCTGCAACAATTCGACCAGTATAGTATACAATGTCTCATTATTCTTTTGGATTACGAACAACTTATCTTCTTGTTCATTTTGATTCAGATCGACCAAATCATGAAAAAGCGTAGCAGCTTCATCCCATATTTTCCGTTTGAGAAGCATGGTACCTACGTCTTCATTTCATTGCTGAGCCAGGCCTTGGCAAGTCTCCAATCTCTTCTCACGGTTTGTGGCGAAACCCCCAGCATTTTTGCAATTTCTTCATAAGTATATCCACCGAAAAAGTGAAATTCCACTACTCTGCAAAATCGGTTGTTTATCTTTTTTAACTGTATCAATGCATCATTTAACTCCAATATCTCTTCAGGGCTGGTATTAACCGCATGTTGTATGGATCCATAGGACAGAATCATTACATCTCTTCCACGTTTCAGTCTTGTTTTTTGCCGTGCATAATCTACAAGGAACCTTCGCATTACGATAGCCGCAATGGCAAGAAAATGATCTCTGTTTTGAAAATCTATATTGGCAGAATCCATTTTTAAAAATGCCTCATGAACGAGTGCAGAGGTATCTAATGTATTGAGTTGGTTTTCAAATCTTAGCTTTTGATGTGCTAAAGCATAAAGCTCACGGTAATAAGCTGAAAACTCTGATCTGAATGATGAATTTCTGACGGAAGATTTTAAACCTTTTTCATGCAATTCCATAATTGGGTAGTATTCAATTATTTGACAATATACATTTTAATATCTGAAAAGCAAACAGCTAATAAACCATATCCTGCGCCATTTAACGCAATTTTATTTTTTTACGAATGTAAAAGTTCCCTTTTCAGCTTTTCTGAAATTTAATAAGGGTTGGAATGAATTAAAACCGCATGAGCAATGCGTATAATTTGATGATTTTTTGACGCTAATCGGAAAGATGTACATCTATGCTTCCCTGAAAACCATGGATATGCCCATTGAATTTAAAAAATAATGTCATTAAATAAATGTTAACGCTGTCAATAAGGGTCGACATCATAAATGATCTGCACCTGCCGGTAATCCTTATATTGATACAAGCTTCTCCCCAATGCTATAATATGGCTTTTAACAGACCCAAGTCCTGTGTGTTGTCGGGAAATTTTTATAAGAATCTGCCGGTAATACAGATTGCGTATACGTGCCACCATGGGTTCATGCACTTCTGAAATCATAAGATCGCTAAAATCATGATGTAGTTTTTCTGAAAAGGCCTGTGCTGCGTCTTCACAACTTTTTTCATTTTTATGCCGAAGCAGAATTTTGATGATTCGGTAATACGGTGGATATCCGTATTCATAGCGATCCTGTAATTCCCTTTGATAGAAGGTTTTATAATCGTGATTGGCAATCAAGCTGAGTATTTCCTGGGCAGGATTGGATGACTGAATCACAACCCTCCCCTCTTTTTCACTTCTGCCTGCCCTGCCACTTACCTGGGTAAGCAATTGAAAGGTTCGTTCTGTAGCCCTGAAATCGGGAAAATGAAGCATGCGATCGGCATCAAAAGCACCTACCAGGCTCACATTGTCAAAATGAAGCCCTTTGCTGATCATTTGGGTACCTACCAGAATGTCGATTTCTCCCTGCTCAAAATCTTCGAGTATTTTTTGGTAGCTGTATTTACTGCGGGTGGTGTCGAGATCCATCCGCTGAATGCGAATCTCCGGAAAAAGTATTTTCAGATCGTCCTCAATTTTTTCTGTACCAAAACCCTTCATCCCCAAACGTGTTGAGCCACATGAGGGACAGGCGTAGGGCACTTTTTCCATATGCCCGCAGTAGTGACATTTGAGATGGTTGCGGTGCATATGATAGGTAAGGCTTACAGCACAACTGTGACAGTCGGGAATCCAGCCACAATCCTGGCATTGCATAATGTGCGCGTAGCCTCTTCGGTTTTGAAAAACGATGACCTGCTCTTTTCTTGACAAGGCTTCTTCAATACGATTTACAAGTAAGGTTGAAAAATCGCCCTTCATGCTTTTTGCCTTGCGTTCAGCACTGAGATCGGCCATTTCCATTTGAGGAAGGGTCGCATTTCCATATCTTTTATGCAATTCAACCAATCCAAATTTACCTCCCTCTGCCAAAAAATATGATTCCATTGATGGGGTAGCTGAACCCATAAGAACTTTGGCATCGTGTACCCTGGCCAGCACTTGTGCCACATCCCGCGCATTATACCTGGGGTTGGGGTCGTATTGTTTAAACGACGATTCATGCTCCTCATCGATAATAATGAGTCCGAGATCATCGAATGGGAGTAATACCGAAGACCTTACACCCATCACAAAAGATAAGCGACCATATACCATACCCTTCCATACCTCTACCCTTTCATTATCAGAATATTTGGAATGGTATACTCCCATTGCATTGCCAAAAATTTTGCGGAGCCTGGTCACCATTTGGGTGGTAATGGCAATCTCTGGCAATAAAAACAATACCTGACGCCCGCTGTCCAGCACCTGACGGATTAACGAGATATAGATTTCGGTTTTTCCACTACCGGTAACCCCGTGCAGTAATACAGTTTGTTTTCTTTCAAATTGCTCAAGAATATCTGACTGGGCTTTATTCTGTACATCACTTAATGTAAGTTCAGCTTGTTGATAATCGTCACCAAACTCAATTCGCGGAACTACTTTGTCAAATTCAACAAAAACACCTTTTTTAATCAGGGTTCTCAATGAAGAGGGTGAAATGCCTTTCTTTACCAGCAGTTTCTTTTCAAAACCGGCATCATTCAGGGCCTGGTTTTGCAGCACGGCAACTTCGCGCAGGTAAGCCAGCAAAACTTCGAGCTGTGTCGGCTTGTCCTCCAATTGCTCCATAAGCTCCTGCAAGGCGGCTTTCTCCAGGTATTTAGATTCATTGAGTCGAATGCATTTCTTCTTTTTTGCAGTGAACCTGTCTTTAACTTGCTCAAAAACCAATATCACTTCCTTGTCAATCAGCTTTTGTAGTATCTTCAGATCGCTTTTGCTGTTTAACATTGTGCGGGCTTCACTAAAGCTAAGGGTATCAGACTTCTGCAACCTGTCTATAAGGATCTGCTCGGCTTCAGTAAATATGCCGGTTTCAAAATAAGGATGTAATTGCAAAAAAGATTCACTGCTCAATTTCAGTCCGGATGGCAGGGCTGCATTCAGTACCTCGCCCAGGGTTGACATATAATAATCTGCCATCCACTGAAAAACTTTAAGCTGCTTCTCATTGATATGAGGTTCATCATCGAGGCATTCTATTATAGTGCGCAATTTTTGGTTACCATTAAATTCTTCGGATAAGGCTGCAACAACACCTGTAAGAATTTTTTTTGTCCCAAAAGGCACCATAACCCTGCTCCCCGGACGAATAAACGGTGTCAAGCCTGCCGGCACTTTGTAATGAAAGGTACCCGGCACCGGAATGGGGACAATTACCTCTGCAAAAACATCGGCATTTTGGCTGTAAAATAAGTTTTTCTGGCTCAAGGCGTCTCTATCTGTCGAATGGCGCTAACAACATCTGAAACCGGCAATTTACAGCTTTTATTGTAGCAAACATAGATTTTGGTGCTGCCATCTTTGGGCATTCTGTTTTTAAGCAAAGGAATCGAAGATGCCTCGGTCGATCCCACAAGTATTACATTAGGCATCCAGTTTCTGACAAATTCTTTCCGCATAGCCAGTGCATTGGGTCCGCAAATGGCAACCTCTGCCGTCGGGTAGCTCATAAACAGCGCAAGATTGGCCCAGTTTGTCATATACTGCAAATCACTGCTAATAAAAGGTTTTACTTTTTCAAGCATTTTTTCAGCAAGGTCAATGAAATTTCGCTGGTCCAGGGTGAAGCCAAGGCGGTAGAGGTTTAAGGCCATAACCGAATTTGACGCCGGGATTACATTGTCAAATAATTCTTTTTTCCGGGCAATAAGTTTTTCGCCTCTGGCATCGGTGAAGTAAAAGAGGCTGTCTTGTTCATCGAAAAAATGCTCAAGGGCAGTCTCTGCGAGTAATAGAGACCTTTTCAGCCATTTTTCTTCAAAGCCAGCTGTGTACAGTGAAAGGAATCCTTCAATAACAAAAGCATAATCCTCCAAACAGCCGTGATAATACGATTTGCCTGCTTTGTAATTGCGGTGGAGAACTCCGTCCTTCCACATATTATCAAAAAGAAAATCGCCTGTTTTGCAAGCCATTTTAAGTATTTCTGTTGTTCCGAGGGCATCATAGGCGCAGCATAGTCCCTTAATCATCAATCCATTCCAACCGGCTATGATTTTATCATCCAGGCCCGGGCGGATACGGGCGCTTCGCACAGGCAATAAGCTCTCGTGGCAAGCATCGATTTTATTCTCCAGCTGTTCAGGCTTCAGGTCATATTTTTCAGCTAAGAAATCTGAGCTTTGGCGGCGGTTTAAAATATTTTTGCCTTCTTCCCAGTTGCCTTCGGGCCTTATTTCATAATATTCACAAAAAAAATCTGCCTCCTGGCCCAGTATTTCTTCGATCTCCTGTTTTCGCCAGACATAGTATTTACCCTCCTCCCCTTCAGTGTCGGCATCGAGGGCCGAATAAAAACCATGTTCCGGAGAGAGGAATTCCTTCCTGAGAAAAGAAAGGGTATGTTCAACCACTCTTTTAAAAGACTTTTCCCCGAAGTAAGTATAAGCATCGGCATACAGGCTGAGCATTTGTGCATTGTCGTACAGCATTTTTTCAAAATGGGGCACCCGCCACTCACCATCGACCGAGTATCGGCAAAAGCCCCCTCCAAGCTGATCATATATGCCTCCATCTGCCATAGATCGCAAGGTATGGTACAAATGATTTTCAATCTCTTCATCTCGGATCGAAGGCATTGCCCTTAGCAAAAAGTGCCAGATGGATGGCATGGGAAATTTGGGCACCTTTTGCAATCCACCCCACTGAGGATCAAATTTTACTGACAAATTCTTACAAAGAGACAATAAATTTAAAGTTTCAGGTGCGTCTGAAATTGAATACCGTTCCAATTCTGGCAGTGATACCGCTTTAGCAAACCCATCGGCCGACTCTATGATCTGATCCCGGTGGTTGCGATAGGCCTGTGCCACATTATCTACAATCTGTGCCCACTGCGACGGTGGAAAGTAGGTGCCTCCATAAAAAGGCTTCTGATCGGGAGTGGCAAAGATATTAAGTGGCCAGCCACCACTAATTCCCATCGATTGAATGGCGTCCATATAAATCTGGTCCACATCAGGTCTTTCCTCGCGATCAACTTTTATGCAAATGAAGGATTTGTTCATTATAGCGGCGATCTCTTCATTCTCAAAAGACTCCTTTTCCATTACATGACACCAGTGGCAGGCTGAGTATCCTATACTTACAATAATGGGCTTATCTTCTTCAATTGCATGTTGGAGTGCCTCTTTGCCCCAGGGATACCAATCCACAGGATTGCCGGCATGCTGACGCAGATAAGGACTCAGCGATTGGGCCAGTCTATTTTGATTTTTCCCCGAATTCATAAATTTTGGCTTTAATTTCCTCTATTTCAAGATCACATGGCAATTCCTTCTGCAAGACCTCCAATTGAGATAAGGTTTTTTTCAGGAAAACCAGATATTGTTCAGAAGCCGGATAAAAAGGTCTGTGATCCAGACTCTTCTTTATTTTCTGCCAATTGGTCAATACTTTTTGCGTTTCTGCTGTAAAATGTGATGTGGCAAACTTCTGCCAGATATAGTCAACCGCCTGGTCGGTAGGATGAACAAGGTCTTCCTTATAAAAACGATAATCGCGCAGATCGTCAATCATCAATTCAAAGGAGGGAAAATAAGTGGTATCCGGCACCCTGTCTATAATTTGTTGAATGGCAACCCGCATTACTGACTTACTCAATCCATTCATAGGCAGGGTATCGCTTAAGTGCCGCACCGGGCTGACTGTAAAAATGAACTGCGCCCCGGGATTTATCTTTCTGATTTCTGAGGCCAGGGAATCAAAAGCAGAAGAAATTTCTTCAGGCTTCAGCATTAATTTTTCAAAATATGATGCCGGCATTTTATGACAGTTTCCTGCGAGCAGACCGGAGGCAAGATGCCGGTAGACATAGGCAGTTCCCAGGGTGAAAAGAATGCATTCACTTTTGGCAAGATATGTTCTGCATTTGTCAAGCACCTCAGACGCTTTTTCTGCCAATTGTGTCTGATGGCTTGCAGAGACATCGGAATGCAAATAATAATGACGGCAAATACCCTGATTTACAAGATATGCTTCAGATGGCAGCGGTTCTTTGCGCAAGGCATGTTGCAACAGTGTGAAAATGCTGAGCGGATTATACAAGGTACCGAAAGGGTTAACCAGCACATCAAATTTATTATCGAAAAATTTTTGTCCCATGTGTATCGCAAAGCATGACCCGAGACATAACATCGAATGTTGAAGGCTAAAGGGCCTGATATGGGGCTCGATATGAAGTTCCGTTCTTAAATTCACGAGGTGGCAAAGACAAAGTAAAGAGATTCAAAAATAAAGATAGCTAAAGGCCTTTGCAACAAAAAAGGCAATCCCTTTTGGAATTGCCTTTTTTAATATTGTGAAAAGAAATCTTATTCAGGAACAACCTTAAAGGTAACTTCTTTTTTAACTTCTTTGTGCAAATCGAGCAGGGCAACATACTCGCCTACTTCTTTTACATCCTGAGGAAAAGTTATACTCTTTCGGTCAACCTCAAAACCTTTTGCCCTTAGGGAATCAGAAATCTGAAGAGTGGTAATAGCTCCGAAGATTTTACCTGACTCACCCACCTTGGCGCCTATTTCCAGCATGAGATCACCAATGCTGTCGGCCAGGGCCTGAGCATCATTTTTAACCTTTGCCGCTTTGTGTGCTGCCTGACGAATGTTTTCCTCAATAACTTTTTTATTTGACGCATTGGCAATAATTGCCAATCCCTGTGGGATAAGATAATTACGTCCGTATCCGGGCTTTACGTTAATGACATCATTTTTATAGCCCAAACCTTTTATATCTTGTTTCAGTATTACTTCCATGTTGAATTAAGCTTGGTTTATTTTAATGAATCGGTAACGTAAGGCAATAAGGCCAAATGTCTGGCTCTTTTTACTGCCTGGGCCACTTTTTTCTGAAATTTAACACTGGTGCCTGTAATACGGCGAGGTAAAATTTTACCTTGCTCATTTACAAATTTCAATAGAAAATTGGCATCCTTGTAATCTATGTACTTAATTCCGCTTTTCTTAAAACGGCAGTACTTTTTTCGATTTTCGTTTCTGTTTAGGGGTTCGTTTTGTAATGTCATGACGCTGCCTCGGTTTTTTCTTCCTGTTTTTTGTTAAACACTCCTTTTCTGCGCTTTTCATTGTACTCCAATGCATGTTTGTCAAGCGCTGTGGTCAAAAAGCGCATTACTTTTTCATCCCTTCTGAACTCAATTTCAAGAGCGTCGACGATCGATGTATTGGCCTTCAATTCAAACATCTGGTAAAAACCGGTTGTTTTGTGCTGAATCGGGTATGCCAGCTTGCGCAGTCCCCAGTTTTCTTCGTGAATAATTTCAGCACCATGATTGGTCAAAACACTTCTGAATTTGTCGACAGCATCCTTCATCTGAGCTTCAGACAAAACGGGAGTTAAAATGAACACTGTCTCGTAGTTTCGTAATTCCATGTTGTTAAATGATAAATAAATTCAGATTTAGGGCTGCAAAATTAGCAGATTTATCAATAACAACAAAACAAGTATGCCATTTCGCGGGAAAAAGTTAATTAAAAACTCCCTTCGAGGTAGTAACTTTCTGTATTACAATATATTATTGAAAAAAACCTATAGCCCTCTCGGTTGGTTTCCATGACCCTTTCCAGCATCAGTACCGGATCCCCGGGCTTTAGATCGAGGTATTGGCTTATTTTATCACTGGCAGTTATGGCCCGGATTCTCTGATCTCCTCCTGTCACTTCTAACTCATAGTGAATCCTGAGCATATCAAACAATGACTTGTCGTCAAATGATTTATTTGCAAAACGTGGCAAATGGATGTTGGGCAGATAGCTGATGTCGTACAAAACCTTGGCACCATCAACCATGCGTTGGCGTTCCAGCATTATACAGCCCGATTCTGATTCAATTTCTGTGAGCTCGTAGGGAAAATCTTCAGGCCAGGGGGTTATCCTGGGCTTTGAGATCAACTGAGTTTTAAGATGCCGGCTTCCTATGCTCGAGGTGGTACCCTGAATGGACAAAATCCCTATTCCCTTAGGGAGCTGCTGCACAATGCTGCCTTTACCCTGCTGCTTTCTAATATACCCCTCATTGACCAGACGTGCCAGCGCCTGCCGTACTGTAGGCCTCGTAACACTATGAAGACTGCATAATTCATTTTCAGAAGGAAGCAAATCTCCGTCAACATATAAACCTTCACGAATGTGCTTGCGCAATAACTCGTACAATTTTTTATGCTGTGGTAAACGATCCTCGGCCAGCTCATTCATATATTTTCTGTTTTTAGACCTTTCAATTCGATTTTATAAATTTTTTTTTGCGGTTTCAAATTCTTTATCTACCTTTACTTGTAATTACAAGATGCGCTAATTAACTATATTTTTTTGACAAAAACCAGCTTTGAGTCAATTATATTACAACTTATAGAATATTTGTTATAACAAGTTTAAAAATTTGTTTTGATAAGTTATGCAGAGATCTTTCCATAAATGGATTTGTTTCAGATCATTTGCATGCATTGAACCTACACAAGTTATGAACACGAAATTTAAATCTCGCAAACAATATGGCTGAAGCAATCATTATGCCCCGCCAGGGTCAATCGGTAGAAAGTTGTATCTTTTCTGAATGGTTTATCAAAAAGGGCGAAAAAGTAAAAAAAGGCGATCTTTTGTTCGCCTATGAAACCGACAAAGCATCTTTTGAACAGGAGGCGCCGGCAGATGGACTGCTTCTTGAGACCTTTGCTAATGAAGGCGATGAAATTCCGGTATTGGAAACCATCGGCATTATTGGTGAAGCCGGCGAAGATTACAGCGCATTGTTACCTTCGGGTGCTGCACCTGTAGCAAACACCGCCGCTGAGGAATTGCAAACACCCGCGGTACGGGAAAACACTGAAAATTCCCCGGCTACTGAATCGGTTCCTGCATCTGCCAATACTGGTACTACAGGCATTTCACCCCGCGCCAGAAACCTGGCAATGCAAAAGCAATTATCTGCATCTGAACTGACGGGAACGGGACCGCAAGGGCGTATTATCGAAAGGGATGTTCAAAAAGCCCTCGAACAAAAGCCGAAAGCAACGCCGCTGGCCAGGGCAATTGCCGAACGTGAAAATATTTCCCTGCCGGAGAAAGGCAGCGGTCCCCTGGGTAAAATCAGGGCCGCAGATGTTAAAATAGTGCCCTCTGTTGCCCTCACCGATGATTATGAAGATAAAAAGGTGTCGAACATCCGCAGGATTATTGCACAAAATATGTATGAGTCGCTGGCCAATACCGCACAACTCACCCTACATGCCAGTGCCGATGCCCGCAAATTGCAGAGCCTCCGCAATGCCTTTAAGCGAAAAGCAGCAGAAGGATATCCTTATAATGTCACCATCAACGATCTGGTATGTTTTGCCATCGTCAAAGCCCTGCAAAAGCATTCAGCCATAAATGCCCACTACCAGGGAGATACCATACGTACTTTCAGAAATGTACATCTGGGATTTGCAGTAGATACTTCCCGGGGACTAATGGTGCCTACGGTAAAAAGTGCCAATCACCTGAGCATTGAGGGCATCTCTGAAAATATGAAGGCCCTGGCAAAACAATGCCAGCAAGGCAGCATTTCACCTGAAGTACTTCAGGGTGCCACCTTTACGGTATCAAATCTGGGTGCATTTGGAATAGAAATGTTTACCCCGGTGCTCAATCCACCACAGGTAGGCATCCTGGGCATCAATACCATACGCCTGCAGCCTGGTGATGTGGGAGATGGCATCATCGGCTTTGTACCAAGGATCGGATTGTCACTCACATTCGATCATCGCGCACTGGATGGGGCTCCTGCTGCAGCTTTCCTGAAGGAAGTTTGCAGTGAAATAGAAAATTTAAACGTTTAAATCACAAATTAAAAAAATAAGCATATGCCAAAAGTAGGATATATCGATCCGGCACAGGAAAGAAAGGGTGGCGAAATTAAATTCAGCCCAATACCGGTTAACCAGTATAATAAAGCCATAGAAGATGAAATGGTTCATTATACTAAGGAGGAGCTTATCCGCATATATCGCGACATGGTTTTCATTCGCGAATTTGAAACCATGCTCAATGAGATAAAAATCAAAGGAGAATACCAGGGTATTGCCTATAACCATCCTGGCCCGGCCCACTTGTCGATTGGCCAGGAAGCCTCAGCCGTGGGCATGGCCTTTCATCTCGATGTACACGATTACATTTTTGGTTCGCATCGCAGCCACGGCGAAATTCTCGCCAAAGGATTGTCTGCCATCGCCAAACTCGACGACGAAACCCTGCTTGACATTATGCAAAAGTATTGGGATGGCGCAACTTTGCGTCCGGTTGAAAAAAACTTTCAGGGAAGCGTTAAACAACTGGCCACCGATTTTTTACTCTATGGCACCCTTGCTGAAATCTTTGGCAAAGCTGCCGGCTTTAACAAAGGACTGGGGGGCTCAATGCACGCCTTCTTTTTGCCATTTGGGGTGTATCCCAACAATGCTATTGTTGGCGGTTCTGCCGATATAGCTACCGGAGCAGCTTTATTTAAAAAGGTGAATCTGAAACCTGGTATTGTGGTTGCCAATATCGGAGATGCCTCTATGGGTTGCGGCCCGGTTTGGGAAGCCATGTGCTTTGCCAGCATGGACCAATTCAGGCTATTGTGGGAAGGAGAATTTCAGGGTGGCCTGCCCATTATTTTCAACTTCATGAACAACCAATATGGTATGGGTGGTCAGACCCGCGGTGAAACCATGGGTTACGACATGCTGGCCAGGGTAGGTGCAGCTTTTGCTCCCTATCAGATGCATGCCGAACGGGTAGATGGTTACAATCCTCTAGCCGTAGCTGACATTTTTAAAAGGAAAAAGACCCTGCTCCAGGAGAAGAAAGGGCCTGTTCTTATTGACACCCTCACCTATCGATACAGTGGGCACTCTCCCTCTGATGCTTCAAGTTATCGCACAAAAGAAGAAGTGGATGCCTGGCAGAGCGTTGACAGCATCCTGGGATATGGCGCGTCACTCCTGCGCGCAGGCCTGTGTACAGAATCAGAACTGGAAGCCATCAAAGCTGATAGCGTGGAAAGGGTGAGCAAAGCCTTGAAACTGGCTGGAAGTGAAGACATATCGCCCCGTCTCGACCTTGTGTCTAACCCTGATGCCATTGCCGAGCTTATGTTTTCCGATGAGCCGGTAGAAAAATTCGATGACCGCGAGCCCCAGGTAAATCACCCGATGGAAGAAAATCCGAGGGTACAGCAAATCAGTAAGAAAGAACGCTATGCCTTTAAAGATGGAAAAGAAGTTTCTAAAATGAAGGTATATCAACTCAGGGACGGCCTTTTCGAAGCCATCATCGACAGGTTTTACAAAGATCCAACTACGGTTGCCTATGGAGAAGAAAACCGTGACTGGGGCGGTGCCTTTGCCGTATATCGCGGACTTACTGAGGCCCTTCCCTATAACAGGTTATTCAATTCCCCCATTTCTGAAGGCGCCATAGTGGGTACAGCTATTGGTTATGCCATGTGCGGCGGAAGGGTAATACCTGAAATAATGTACTGCGATTTCCTCGGCAGATGCGGTGATGAAGTGTTTAACCAATTGTGCAAATGGCAGGCCATGAGTGGTGGTTTACTGAAAATGCCGGTGGTGATGCGCGTTTCGGTAGGTTCAAAATACGGCGCCCAGCATTCACAGGATTGGTCCTCTATGGTTGCCATGGTACCGGGAATAAAAGTAATCTTTCCCGTCACCCCATATGATGCCAAAGGCTTGCTCAACACTGCACTAAACGGCTCAGACCCGGTTATTGTATTTGAAAGCCAGCGGGTATATGACGTAGCTGAATTGTTTCATGAAGAAGGAGTGCCGGAAGGCTATTATGAGATTCCATTCGGAGAGCCTGATATTAAGCGAAAAGGAAAGGATGTCACTATATTGACCATCGGCTCAACCTTATACACCGCCATCAAAGCGGCCGATGAGCTTAAAGAAAAATTCGGTCTGGAAGCCGAAGTCATCGATGCAAGGTCACTGATACCTTTTAATTATGAACCGGTTATTGAATCGGTCAAGAAAACCGGTCGCATTCTGCTCGCAAGCGATGCCTGTGAAAAAGGTTCTTTCTTAAAGGAAATGGCACAAACCATAAGTGAAACCTGTTTTGATTACCTGGATGCCCCTCCGGTGGTAGTAGGTTCACGAAACTGGATTACTCCGGCCTATGAAATGGAAAAGTATTTCTTCCCTCAACCGTCGTGGATCATCGATGCCATTCATGAGAAAATCCTACCTCTAGCGGGCCATACGCCTGAAAACAATTTTAGCATACAGGAGCAAATCAGAAGAAACCGGCTGGGCGTTTGAAAAAGATAGTGATTTTTGGAGCGGGCAAAATTGGCCGCTCCTTTATTGGTCAGTTATTCAGTCGTGGAGGCTATGAGGTTGTTTTTGCAGATGTTGATCCGGCTATCATCAATGCACTAAACCACCACAGGCAATATACGGTCGTTATTAAGAGTGAGGAAGGTGACCATTCACTCATCATTAAAAATGCAAGAGGCATATCTGCACTGCAAACAGATGCTGTGATTTTAGAACTGGCTACTGCCGACATTGCTGCAGTATGTGTAGGAAAAATGGCATTGGCAAAGGTCATACCTGTACTGGCCAATGCACTTATGCACCGTGAAAAAATCACGCCGGGCAGGGCATTGGACCTGATCATTGCAGAAAATATGCGAGACGCAGCCGATCTTATAATCGGACAATTAAAAAAATTACTACCCCAAAACTATCCGCTTTCTCAAAGAATAGGACTTGTGGAAACAAGCATTGGCAAAATGGTACCCATAATGCCGGCAGAATTGCAGAAAAAGGATCCTTTGCTCGTGTATGCCGAACCTTATAATCAGCTCATCCTCGACAAAGATGCTTTTATCAACCCTATACCTGAAATAGAAGGACTAGAGCCAAAGTCACCAATGAAAGCATGGGTCGACCGAAAATCTTTCATTCACAATTTCGGACATGCCGCCCTGGTCTATTACGGTAACCTGAAGCACCCCCATTGCCGCTATCTTTATGAATTGCTGGCAAATAGAGATGCTTATAATTTCACTTTGAATTGTATGCGGTCTGCGGCGATGGTACTTTTGAAAATGTATCCGGATGTGTTCAAGGCTGATGAACTCGAGGATCACATTGCTGATTTGCTCAAAAGATTTGCCAACAAAGCCCTGGGCGATACAGTGTACCGTGTGGGCATGGATATCGGAAGAAAACTGGGCCCCGATGACCGCATCATTGGAGTTCTCAGACAGGCACAGCAACAGAAACTAGATATTGATGTCTATTGCCGGGTAGCTGCCATGGCCTTTCATTTCAATGCAGTTGATGACAATGGAGAGAAATTTGAAGCCGACCGGATACTGATGAAAAGAGTTGAAGCCGATGGTTTGCAAGCCCTGCTAATTAAAATTTGCAAATTTGACAAAAAAGCAGATATTGATATTTTAAATCTGATCAACCAATATTACAAAGAATTCGCAGAGAATTCACTTACATATTAAATTTTTAACTACTTATGATTGATTCACTGCCACGTAAAAAAGCTTTATTGGAATGGCACGCATCTGTTCAAGATGAAATGCCGGCCATCAGAAAATTCAATGCCCACATTCATAGTCCATATTCTTTCAGTGCTTTTGAGTCTATTGGTCAGACATTTCAACTCGCAAAATCTGAATCCATTTCCGTACTTGGTATCAATGATTTTATCGTTACCGACGGATACGACGAATTTTCAGAACACGCCTTGCGGTTTAAAATATATCCCATCTTTTGTATTGAATTTATGGGCTTGCTTGCTGAAGAGCAATCACAAGGTATTCGTATCAATGACCCAAACAATCCCGGCAGAATTTATTTCAGCGGTAAGGGCCTGGCCTATCCGGTAAATCCGGGTAAAAAAGTAAATGATACGCTAAAGTTTGTAAAAAATGAAAGCAACCGCCAAACAGCTGTCATGATTTTTAAGCTTGACCAGCATCTGAAGAAAATCAAAGCTCCATTCAGACTCAGTTTTCAGGAAGTTAAGAAAACATTTGCTATGGATCTGGTAAGGGAGAGACATATTGCAAAAGCGATTAGAGCAAAGGTTTTTGAATATTACGACACCGACAAAGAGCGGAAGGAATTCTTCACTTTGTTATTTGGTGGCAAACATGTAAAGTCGGGTCTCAATCATTATGCAGATCTCGAAAATGAAATTCGGTCTAATTTACTCAAATCCGGGGGTGAAGCCTTTGTTCCTGAAGACCCAAAGGCTTTTCTGTCATTGGATGAGATCATCGAAATCATCCTGAAAATGGGAGGTATTCCCACCTACCCGGTCCTGCTCGATGACCCGGCTGGCAATTTTACAGCTTATGAGGGTGATTTTGAAAAGCTTCATCAGGAACTTTCCAAAAGGAATATCAGCTCCATTGAACTCATTCCTACACGCAACAATGCAGAGGTACTGAAAAAATTTGTAGCGTTTTTTCACGAAAAATCCTATATTATCACCTTCGGCACAGAGCACAATACCCCTGAACTAACTCCATTAAGCCTGTCTTGCCGGAAAAACGATGCATTGGATGAGCAGATCCTGAGCATTGGCTATGAAGGTGTCTGCTTGCTGGCTGCTCATCAATATTTAATATCAAAAGAAGAAGAAGGCCTGCTCGATGTTTCCGGAAAGTTTAAAGCTGAAGCCAGAAATGAATTTGTAAAAATTGGCCGTGCAGTCATCGATCGCTTTGTTCAACCCTGATAGCATTAAGAATAGCGGAAATGAATAACAATAGTAAAATGAAAGAGGAACTGGATCAGTTGATTTCCATATCGCGCTTTTTGGGAGCCGATAAGAATTACGTAATTGCCGGAGGGGGAAACACTTCAGTGAAAGACGAAAATACACTGTTTGTAAAAGCCAGTGGTTTTGCATTGTCGACCATCCATGAAGGCGGGTTTGTTGCTTTATCCAGGGAAATGTTGAGCGACATTCACCGAAAAAAATATCCCGATAATCCGCAGGTACGCGAAGAAGAAGTAAAAAATGACCTCTTAAGATGTCGCTTATTTCCAGCCAAAAACCAGCGTCCATCGGTAGAAGCTTCTCTCCATGATGTTATAGACTATCGTTTCGTTGTGCATTTACATCCTACATTCGTCAATGGTGTACTCTGTGCCGTGCATGGCAAAAAACATATAAAGGAAATGTTTGGCAACCGGGCCCTCTTTGTTCCATATACCGATCCTGGTTACATACTTTTTAAAGACGTGCAGGAAGAGCTTGAAAAGTGGAAAAACACTTACGGTTCACAACCAAAAATAATCTTTCTTGAAAACCATGGTGTTTTTGTGGGGGCAGATACTGTAGATGAAATCAAAACAATTTATCTGGAAATACGCAGTGAAATCCTGCGCAAAAGCGGAGGCGAACCCATCATAGAAAAACTGCCTGTCGAAGACCGGGTAAGCGAAATCATGCCTGCACTTCGCGGCATACTTTCATCGAGTGGCTATAAAACCCTAAGAATCAGAAACAATACCCTCATACATAGCTTTGTTAAGGATAAAACTTCTTTTCAATCTGTGGAGCTGCCCTTCAATCCTGATGGCATAGTATATTGCAAAGCCAGGCCATTATTTCTCGATCTTGACGGTTTAGAAGATAGCGATCGCATCGATCTGGTAAAAAGGGCAATTTATACATACCGAAAAAATTTTGGTTATGACCCTAAAGTAATTGCGCTCAAAGGACTGGGTTTAATAGCCTCAGGCGATAACTCAGCTGCTGCCGATATTATCCTCGATGTATTTGAAGACAACATGAAAATTGCCTGGTACAGCCGCCATTTTGGAGGCCCCCAATTTCTTTCTGAAGAAGCCGTACAGTTTATAGATAACTGGGAAGTAGAAAATTTTAGAAGGCTGGTCTCTAAAGGTCAGAGCGGTGGCAGGGTAGAAAACAAAGTTGCTATAGTTACCGGAGGGGCTCAGGGATTTGGTCTTGGCATCGTTAAAGGCTTGCTAGCAGAAGGGGCCAATGTAGTAATTGCCGACATTAACCTGCAAACCGGAAAAGAGGCTGTTGAATCACTCAGCCCACTATTGAAGAAAAATGATGTGACCTTTATTCGGGTGAATATTACCCAGGCGGGAGAAGTTAAAAGACTGATCAGTGAAACCGTTAAAAATTTCGGCGGGCTTGACCTGCTGGTATGTAATGCCGGAGTACTGCGCGCTGGAAGTCTGGAAGAACTAGATGAAAGGGATTTTGACTTTGTGACAGATGTAAACTACAAAGGATATTTTCTCTGTGCCAAATATGGTTCTGTACCAATGAAAATTCAATACCAGGCAAACAAAGCTTTGTTTAGTGATATAGTACAAATCAACAGCAAATCAGGGCTTCAAGGCAGCAATAAAAACTTTGCTTATGCAGGTAGTAAGTTCGGAGCCATCGGCCTTACCCAATCTTTTGCACTGGAACTTACTCCATGGAATATTAAGGTGAATGCCATTTGTCCGGGCAATTATTTTGAAGGGCCTTTATGGTCTGATCCCGACAATGGTTTGTTTGCCCAGTATCTGCGCACCGGCAAGGTACCCGGAGCCACCAGCCTGAATGATGTTAAAGTATTTTACGAACAAAAAGTACCTATGGGGCGCGGCTGTTTGCCCGAAGATGTCGTAAAAGCAATTATATACATAGCCGAACAACAATATGAAACCGGCCAGGCTATTCCTGTTTCCGGTGGACAGGTAATGCTCAAATAATTTATACCACACCATTAAAACATAAAAATGAAAACCAAAGCTGTAAGATTATACGGAAAAAACGATCTCAGACTGGAAGAATTTGAACTCCCTGCTATAAAAGATGATGAAATTCTGGCTGAAGTAATCAGCGATAGTTTATGTATGTCATCCTACAAGGCGGTAACTCAGGGCGCCGATCACAAAAGGGTGCCCGACAACGTTGCCGAATTTCCAGTCATTATTGGGCATGAATTTGCCGGCAGAATTCTGGAGGTTGGTAAAAAGTGGCAACATAAATATAAAGCAGGCAGTAAATTTGCTATTCAGCCTGCGCTGAATTACAAAGGAAGCCTCGATGCCCCGGGTTATTCCTATCAGTTTATAGGAGGAGATGCAACGCATATCATCATACCCAATGAAGTAATGGAGATGAACTGTCTGCTCGACTATACCGGAGAAGGCTTTTTTCCGGCCTCGCTTTCAGAGCCTTATTCTTGTGTTGCAGGCACTTTTCACGCACATTACCATACCCAATATGGAAGTTATGTCCATAACATGGGAATTGTAGAAGGCGGTAAAATGGCAATTCTGGCAGGTGCCGGCCCTATGGGCATGGCGGCGATTGACTATATTATCCACTGCGACCGGAGACCTTCCTTATTGGTAGTTACTGACATCTCGCAAGACAGACTCGATTGGGTGTCAAAACAATTGAGCCCAGATGAAGCCGCTAAAAACGGCGTGAAACTGATTTACCTTAATACAACGGAAGAAAAAAATCCTGCCGAAGCGCTTAAAGCCCTGAGTGATGGGAAAGGCTATGATGATGTGCTGGTATTTGCACCGGTCAGGCCAGTGGTTGAACTGGCAGATGCCATATTGGGATACGATGGTTGTCTTAACTTTTTTGCCGGCCCATCTAATCCCGATTTCAAAGCTGAATTCAATTTCTACAATGCCCACTACCAGTTCACCCACATTGTAGGTACCAGTGGAGGTAATACCGATGATATGATTGAATCACTTGACATGATGTCAAAGCGTTTGATTAATCCTGCCATACTCGTAACACACATTGGAGGCTTAAATGCCGTTATTGATACCACCAAAAACCTTCCGCACGTACCGGGTAGCAAAAAGATGATGTATACCCAGGTAGATCTGCCGCTTACAGCCCTTGCAGATTTTGCTGAAAAAGGAAAAACCGATCCCCTATTCAGAAAATTACATGAGCTGGTTGAAAAAAATAATGGATTATGGTCTGTTGAAGCTGAAAAATATTTATTAGAAAATGCTCCAAAAATCTGATCAACTCAAAGGAAAAGTTGCCTTAGTTACCGGTGCAACGCGAGGTATTGGTAAAGCGATAGCTATACGTTTGGCCAGCAAAGGTGTAAATTTACTCATAACCGGCCGGTCGGTTGACAAATTATGTGAAATATGTAACCTGGCGGGTAAGTATGAAGTAAAGATTCATTCTCTTGTGGCAGATATCAAAGACCCTGATACGCCTGCTATGCTCATGGAAGACCTAAGGTATCATTTTGGCAAGCTCGACTACCTTATAAATAATGCAGGTGCCGCATTTGCCAAACCCTTTGAAAATACCACCCCTGAAGACTGGGATTATCTTATGAACGTCAATGCAAAAGCGCCTTACTTCGTCTGCAGGGAAGCTATTCCCTTGTTAAAAGAATCTCAGTCCGGCAGTATTGTAAACATTTCGTCAGTGGTAGGCAGACTGGGCTATGAAATGCAATCGGCCTACAGCGCATCAAAACATGCTTTAATGGGTTTTACCAAAGTCCTGGCCAAAGAATTAAAGCCATATAATATACGTGTACACGCTGTTGCCCCCGGAGGAGTTGCCACCGAAATGATCGACCGGATGCGCCCTGATATTCTTCCAGAAGAGCTTATTCAACCTGAAGAAGTGGCCGAGGTTGTGGATTTTCTGCTCAATTTCAGAGGAAATGCCATTATTGACCAAATTAATTTGCGCAGGGTAAGTGGTGTGCCCTGGCAGTAAATGTTTTATTTAAAAGAATTACAATGGACATGATGAAAGAGGTATTTTTTGCCATACTCGACGTAGGAAAAACCAATAAAAAGGTACTCATATACAATGCTTCCCTGCAAATGGTAGACCAGAAATCGAGAAGATTTGATGAAAAAGTGGAAGGCAACCTCAGACTATATGATGTGGAAGGTGTAATGGAATGGTTCACACAAACCCTTCGTAAATTTGCTGAAAAATATCCTATCGAAGTAATTTCGGTAACTACACATGGCGCTACCTTTGTTTTATGTGACCAGGATGGCAATATTGCAGTTCCTGAAATATCTTATACCACCGAGCCCGGAGAAGTTTTTCATAAAGAATTTTATGACAAATTTGGCAGCGCCATTGAGCTGCAGCAAAAAACCTTTACACCTGAATTCAGCGCCTTGATTAATACGGCCAAAGGCATCTATTTTTCTCAGAAAAACTATCCGGAAAAATTTAAAAATGCCAGGTATCTGCTCAATTTCCCTCAATATTTTACTTTTCAGCTTTGTAAAAAAGCCTGTTATGAACCTACCTATGTAGGTAACCACTCCTACCTTTGGGATTTTGACAATAATCAATGGTCTTTTATGGCAGATGCACTGGGCATACGGCACCTGCTACCAGATGTTTTTCTGAATAATTGGGAACCAGCTGGTAACCTGACAGAAGAAATGGCCAGAAAGACCGGGTTATCGACCAACGTAAAAGTTACCCCCGGAATACATGACTCAAATTCATCATTATTACCTTATTTGCTAACGCAAAAGGAAGATTTTATTCTTAACTCTACCGGCACCTGGTGTGTCGTTATGCGTGAACGCGAAAAGGCCCAGCTCAAAGATCATGAATTGGGCAAAGTGGTTTTCTTTAATCTGAATGCTTTTTTAAAACCTCTGAAAACAGCCATTTTCCTTGGCGGTTTTGAATTTGACCAATACCAAAGGATTATTGAAAGTATCCATGGTAAACATGAAATACCTCATTTTGACGCTGCCCTGGCTTCCGCTCTGATAGCCGAAAAGAAATTATTTATACTACCTTCAATAGCCACCGGTACCGGGCAGTTCCCTGATGCTGAGGCAAAGGTAATTGAAGGGAACAAAGTCTGGAAGTACCGCGACCTGCTGAATGGCACTGATGAAATCCCCTCCTTTTTTAATGATTTAAAAACCGCATATACCGTATTAAACCTCAGCCTGGCAGTTCAGACCTATGTAGCTTTTGAACGAGCCGATATGGTCGATGGCATGCCTGTATTCACGGAAGGTGGTTTCAGTAAAAACGACACTTATAATGCCTTAATGACGGCATTTTATCCGAACTCATCATTTTTCCTGACCAACCTTCAGGAAGCTACCGCCTATGGCGCGGCAATGTGTGCCCTGGCCTGCCATCAGCAGAAGTCCCTCCATGACATAGCCGGAAAAGTACAATTGGAAAAAACTCCGGTAGCCGTGTATAATAATGAACAAATTCGCGATTACATGAATACGTTCATTACTTTATTGGGACAATGATTTATTTGGGCAGGTGGATGCCTGTAATCATACATCGGGCACTGCCACCTCCATATTTTTCTATAGTCGGTATTTTGCCAACTATGATTTGATTGTATTGCAGGATTTTATTCATTTGATCCGCGTTGAGGGATTCCATGGCACTTTTCGACATTACCAGATACTTTTCGTTGTTTGCATTTCTCAGCTGGATCATGTTTCCGGCAAAGGATGCCATCTGGTCAAAACTGATGTTAATTACTTCCCGGTCAGTATTTTTAAGCCAGTCGGTGACCATTTCACCTTGTTTGCGGGGTATGGCCTCAAGGCAAATCATAGCATATTTATCTCCTAAAGTCATTAATACATTGGTATGGTAGATGTCCTTGCCCTGTTGGTCACGGGCATTAAACATAATGGGCTCATACCCGATACGCTCACAGAGATAATAAAATATTTTTTCACTGGTCCGTGGTGAATGGCTGGCGTAGGCAATGTTGTTGATATGGTCAAAAATGATGCTGCCCGTACCTTCCAGGTATTTACCGTCTATCTCAAAATGACTGAAATCCAGCACCCTCGAAACCTTAAAACCATAGATAGTAGATAAACTTTCGATAATGTCACGACGACGCTCCTTTCTTCGGCTGGGCGCCATCATAGGGTATAAAATGACAGTACCGTCTTTGTGGAAAGATATCCAGTTATTGGGAAAAACAGCATCAGGTGTCGAAGCATTTTCAGATTCTTCAAAGACGATAACTTCGATGCCCTTGTCGCGGATGCGCTCCGTAAAGCCATCAAATTCTGCCCTGGCCAAAAGGCTTATGTCCTGTTCAAACCCAACATTACCATTGACACTCTGCTGAAAAGCATTGGATGCGGAGGTTTCAGGATTGTAGCCAAATCCCTGGGGTCTGATCATGCATATGCTGGAGGGTGCCTGTAATTGCCAGTTCATTGCTCTTTCCATTTTTTACTTGTGACGACTTATCAAAATATCAATAACTTCTTGCAAATCTGTATCTTTAGCCTCCAGTAATACGAGCAAATGAAAAAGCAGATCAGCCGCTTCATTCATAAATAATTCTTTGTTGTCATCTTTCGATTCAATCACAATTTCCACTGCCTCTTCTCCTACTTTCTGGGCTATTTTATTAATGCCTTTATCGAACAGTGTACGAGTATAGGAGCTTCCTGCCGGTGCATTTCGCCTTTGCCTTATTACCTCCTGTAAATAATGTAAAAAAGCAGCATTTTTTGAATTATTTTCGAAAAAACATGTGTCTGCACCCGTATGACATGCCGGACCAACCGGAGTAGCCTTGATGAGCAAGGTATCCTGATCACAATCGACCAGAATTTCTTCAACCAGCAGAAAATTTCCCGAAGTTTCACCTTTGGTCCACAATCGCTGTTTTGTACGGCTGAAGAAAGTGACTTTTCCGCTTTCACGGGTCTTTTGACAGGCTTCTTCATTCATAAAACCCAGCATCAACACCATGCGGGTTTTAGCATCCTGTACTATGGCGGGTACCAGTCCGCCGAGCTTATCAAAATTGAGTTTTGTGTCTTGTTGCATAATCTTGGATTTCGTTATCAGGCAAAGGACTTTTCAAGCCGCATTACGATGCCCTGACCATGTAAATACTTTTTTAAATCGGGTATTTCAATTTCCCGAAAGTGAAAAATGCTGGCAGCCAGTGCCGCATCTGCTTTACCATGTGTAAATACATCTGTAAAATGTTCCATAGTGCCGGCACCTCCTGATGCAATGACCGGTATTTGTAAGCTTGCCGATATGCTGGCTGTGAGCTCACAGGCAAAACCAGCTTTGGTACCATCGTGGTCCATGGAAGTGAGCAGAATCTCCCCGGCGCCTCTTTCCTGAACTTCGAGCGCCCAGTTTTCGGTAATTATTTCTGTTGGTGTTCTGCCACCATGGGTATGGACTATATTTTTTTCACCATCAAACCGGGTATCAATGGCTACAACAATACACTGGCTGCCAAACTCCAGAGCCAGGGTATTAACAAGGCCGGGATTTCGCACAGCAGATGAATTGATGGATATTTTATCAGCGCCGGCATTGAGCAAAGCACTTACATCTTCCACAGAGCTGATGCCCCCACCTACCGTAAAAGGTATATTCACCTCCTTCGCTACCCTTCTCACCAGCTCAATTAAGGTTTTTCTCTTTTCTACCGTAGCCGTAATGTCGAGAAAGACAAGTTCATCGGCGCCTTTTTCAGCATACAAGCTCCCCAGTTCCACCGCATCACCGGCATCGCGAAGATTGATAAAATTTACACCCTTCACAGTGCGTCCTTCCATTACATCGAGGCAGGGAATAATTCTTTTGGTAAGCATAATCAATGGGGATTTAATTGCTCGTTTAATTTTTGCAAATCAGATAGGGTAATTCTTCCTTCATAGATGGCTTTACCCAAAATAGCTCCATATAAACCAAGTTCTGACAAGGTCACAAGGTCATCGATACCTGAAACCCCACCGCTGGCGATCAGGTACAGGCTTTCGTATCGCTCAGAAATTTCTTTGTACAAATCACCCGCTGGCCCCATGAGCATACCGTCTTTGCTAACATCGGTGGATATTACATATTTAATATTCTGCTCAATATAATTTTCGAGAAAATCAAACAGGTGCATGCCGCTGCTTTCCTGCCATCCGCTTACAGCTATTTTTTTATCAATCACATCGGCTCCCAGAATAATCTTTTCAGCGCCGTAATTCCTGAGCCATTCCGAAAAAAGCTCCGGTTTTTTAACCGCTATGCTTCCCCCGGTTACCTGACTGGCGCCATAATCAAAGACCATTTGAATATCGTCATCAGATTGAACCCCACCTCCAAAATCTATAAAAAGTTTCGTGCGTGAGGCAATCTTATCAAGAATTTTATAATTGACCACATGCTTTTCCCGGGCACCGTCGAGGTCAACAAGGTGCAGGCGGCAAAGTCCGTGATCTTCAAAAGCCAAGGCTACCTCCAGCGGATCTTCATTATACGTTTTCACACTGCCGTAATCTCCTTTGGTGAGACGTACACATTTTCCATTGATAATATCTATTGCAGGTATAATAAGCATAATGTTTCAGGATAAATTCAGGAAATTTTGAAGCAACTGCCTGCCGGTATTCCCGCTCTTTTCGGGGTGCCCCTGTATGGCATAAAAATTATTTTTATGGAGTCCGGCGCTGAAGGGGACGATATAATCGGAAGTAGCTATGGTCTGATCACAAACTTCTGCATAATAACTGTGCACAAAATACACATAACCATCCTCATCAATATGCTTTAACAAGGGTGAGTCTGTACATTGAATTTTATTCCAACCCATATGCGGTACCTTATCGGTGGCCGGAAAACGTTTAACATCCGCATCAAAAATACCCATGCAAGGTGTTTGATTTTCCTCGGAATACCGGCACATAAGCTGTAATCCAAGGCAAATACCAAGAAAAGGCTGTGTAAGTGCCGGCATTAGCAGGTCGAGTTTTCTCTGCTTCAGATAGTTCATTGCCGTACTTGCTTCACCTACACCCGGGAATATGACCCTGTCTGCCTTTCGTATCCGTTCTGGGTCATCACTCAGCACCGGCTCTATGCCCAGACGGTTCAAGGCATTGGAAACCGATACTACATTACCGGCATTGTATTTTATGATAACTACATCCATTTTTTCAAAAACAAAGTGCAATTTTAGGGTTTGCCACCGATATAGCGAAATATAGTGGCTAAAATTGCCAATTTAAATCGTAAAACTTTTCAAAATGGAATTATCTTGCCGGCTTTTAACAAATCCGCAATGAAAAAGCTCATTCTCAAAAAAGGTAAAGAAGTTTCGGTAAAAAGAAGACACCCCTGGATTTTCTCTGGTGCCATCGCCTCAAATCCCGATAATGCAATTGCCGGCGACTGGGTAGAGGTATTGGATTCTCAAAATAATTTTTTGGGCTGTGGCCAATTCGAAGAAGGCTCTATTGCAATTAAATTGCTGGATTACAACAATATAAATCCTGACGTCGCTTATTGGCAACAAAAAATAGCATACGCCCTTGATCTTCGGCGAAATTTTGGATTGCCTTCAGCAGAGACCAATGCCTGGCGGCTAATCCATGGTGAAGGTGATGGATTACCCGGACTTATTGTGGATGTTTATGGAAGTGTCGCAGTCATGCAGGCCCACAGCACAGGCATGCACCAAAGCCGGCATCTCATCGCCGAAGCTTTGATCGCACTTCTTGGAGATGCACTGAAACATATTTATTATAAAAGCGAAAATACCCTGCCCGGCAAATTGCGAAATACGGTACAGAATGAGTATCTCCTTGGTGGTGGTAATGGCACGCAAGACATTTTGGAGGGTGGGATTACCTATTCAGCAGATTGGGAGAAAGGGCAAAAAACCGGCTTTTTTACCGACCAGCGCAATAACCGAAGTTTACTCAGAAATTATGCAAAAGGAACAAAAGTACTGAATCTGTTTTCCTATACAGGCGGTTTCAGCATTGCCGCTCTGCATGGAGGCGCTGATGAAGTGATTTCGGTGGATGTATCAGAAAAAGCCCTGGAATTGGCCCGGCAGCTGATAGAAAAAAATGACGATTGGCAACATAAACACCTTGCTGTGAAGGAAGATGCTTTTGCCTTTTTGGAAAAGAGCACACAACAATATGACATTATAATACTCGACCCTCCCGCTTTTGCCAAACATCAAAGCGCCCGTCATAATGCAGTCAAAGGGTATCAACGGCTCAATCAATTGGCTATGAAACAAGTAGTTAAAGGGGGCTTGCTCTTTACATTTTCCTGTTCCCAGGCGATCGATCGAAAATTATTTTATGATACAATTGCTTCTGCGGCCATATTGGCCGGAAGACCCATGCGTGTCATTCATCATTTATCGCAAGCCGAAGACCATCCGGTGTCTATCTACCATCCGGAAGGGGAATATCTCAAAGGCCTGGTGTTGGAGATCGGTTAATTTTGAGAGGGATGAGGGATTAGGGAGCTTGGAGTTTTGAGTTTACTTTTTCACGATGTCGTTCAAAACCAGTCAGAAGCGCAAAACATAACAAAAGTCGCATCATGCCGGGTTCAGGCCACTATAACCACCAAATCTAGCCTTTAATCAACCTGTAACGAAGATATAAATTCAAAGCCGGAATGCTTTTATCGAAAGTCCTTCCATAACCCGGAATGGAGTAAACATCGATGGGCGAACGACGGTCATAAGAACGCATTATTCTAACCCGAAAATAAAAGCCCAGATAGGCGCCGGGTAATTTCCTCATAGCCGATTCAGAACCTATAATAACTTCATACCAATCGGCCGTCATATTACGCGTGCCAAAACTGCCGGCAAAATTATTCCATAAATCGCTGCCCACCACAAAAACGCCTTCGTCTTCAAAATTGCTCACGGCATAGCGCGCTCCAACATAATAATACGTGGTTGGGTTAAACTCCATCTTGTAATCAAGACCTATCCGATAATAGGTGCCTTCGGAACGATAGGACTGAAAATTTTCAAAGGAATTATTCGGTGTTAATTTCCCATAGCCATATTCGCCGGCAAATACCAGTCGTCTGAATATTATCACATTCACACTACCGTCAATTTTGGTTTCAAAATCGAAAGGCAGGGTCAATAATTTCCCATAATCCAGCACAAGGTCAACAGCAAATAAGGGGAAACGATCATCCTCTGGCAAATCGGCAGGATCAACCACTTCAGTGGCCGGAGTTTCCACCACGGTGGTAACTGTATCCATCTCCTGGGCACTGAGTCGCTGAAGCATAAACGCCGTCAGCAGGCCAAGCACCAGGGTCACTCTAAAAATATGATCGTATGGTGACTTCATTACTTATACAATTACTTCCCCGGCATCCCGTTACCGATATTGAATCAAAAGTATGTCTGGAGACCAGGGCATCCTGAGCCAATAGATTTACCCTGAAAAAACCCGATGTAATATTTCTGCTGTATCGAACTGTCAAGGTATCTTGAATTTGCGACAATATGCTTTCAAATGTAAAATAAAAGGTTGATGAATCTGCCTCCATATTGAGGGGAATATTAAAAACATTGATCACGGTATCCTGAAAAAAAGGAACAAAACGACCACCTTCCGCTTCAAAAGTACGCATAAAAACCCTACCCCCTCTCAAAGCCTGGCTTTCCGTCCTCAAGGTATCTCGTTTGGCAGTTAATGAGTCAATAACACGCCCAAGTCCGGCAGTATCCAAGCCCTCTTCCAGCAGGGCCTCTCGAAAATTTCTTCTGTTCAGCAATAAGGTATCTGTTTGCTGGAGAGCTCTTTCAGATTGTTGTAAAAAACTGACCGGCCTGAAATCCACGCGGATAAAAGGACCCGAAAATAAAATATCACAATCTTCACACTCCTCGCAGGAAGACAACAACAGTCCCAAAAACAATGGTATAAAAGTAAACCGAATCAGCGTTTTCAACATACGATCGCAAATATACAACCCTTATTTGATTTCAAATACCCTTATCTGTAAGCTAATACAGCGGACCGTTTGAAAAAAATAATACGAAACTTAGGGGTGGGGGTTTTCAGTAACTACCCGGTTTTTATTGATTGACAACAGACACAAAAATTGGTAAAATCCTGATTAACCATGGTCAATGTCCCTGATCAGGCACTATATATTTGCCGTATTCCGATAATGACATAGCTTTCTTTTTCTATATTTATGATTCGGAAAGGCAAACCATGTATGCAAAAATCACATAATGGCATCTATGGCAATTTTTTAATCTTATTGTACCCAAAATAGTAAAAATATGAAAACCCTTTTTTCCATTTCATTTTTAGCGCTGATGCTCAGCACGGCTTTTGTTCAGATTTTACCTGCGCAACATCCCACAGGCAAAGTCATTGAAAGCCTTCAAATAAACAGCAAGCTCCTGAAACAAGATGTAAAATACAGCATTTATCTTCCGCCGGATTATGAGACTTCACAAAGATTGTACCCCGTCGTGTATCTGCTGCATGGTTACACAGATAATGAAACAGCCTGGATTCAGTTTGGCACAGTACAACACAGCGTTGACAAAGGTATTGCGGAAGGCTCAATTGCCCCCATGATCATTGTGATGCCCGATGCCGGAGTGACCTTTTATGTAAATGAAGCCTCTGGCAAGTTCGATTATGAAGATATGTTTTTCAAGGAATTTATACCCTCCATTGAAGGACAATACCGCATTCGGGCGAAAAAGGAATTCCGTGGCATCTGTGGGCTTTCGATGGGAGGTTATGGCACCATGTTGTACGCATTGAAGCACCCCGATATGTTTGCAGCTGCTGCACCGCTTAGCGCTGCATTCTTTGATGAAGAACATATCAACAATATGACTGAAAATCAATACAATGCAATGATGAAAAAACTGTATGGTCAAGACAAAGAAGGCGAAAGAATCAGCCGGCATTTTATGGAAAACAATGTCTTACACCTGGCCAGGACCTTGCCGGAAGAAAGCCTGAAAAGTGTCAGGTATTACATTGACTGCGGCGATGAAGACTTTTTGTACAAAGGCAATGCCATGATGTGGACCACATTAATGGACAGAAAAATCCCGCATGAATTCAGGGTGAGAAACGGCGCCCATACCTGGTCTTACTGGAGAGATGGTGTAGTAGATGCCTTGCAATTTATTGGTCAGTCATTCCACCGCTAATACAAAAATTTTTGTAGCCTTTCCTCGTAAATAAAAAGTATGATAATAGTATGGTAATAACGAATTTACATTACTATGCTTATTTTGGATGTATAACATAATCGAATACAAATGAAAAGAAATTTTTCCATTCTCCTTGTTGCCTTTTTACTGTGCCATTCCTTTGAGCTTTGGGCGCAATCTACTGTTAAAGGTCTGGTGTTTGAAGACCGGAATGCCAATGGCAAAAAAGAACGATCAGAAAAGGGTATCCCCAATGTAGCAGTATCCAACGGCAGGGAAGTTACCCTAACAGATATAAGGGGAAATTACGAACTTCCGGTAGGCAAAGACAACATTATTTTTGTCATTAAACCAGCCCACTTTAAACCGCATATAAACGAGTACAATCTCCCGCAATATTTTTATATACATAAACCTGAAGGTTCTCCCGAGTTTAAATATAAGGGAGTAGAACCGACAGGGCCCTTGCCCAAATCGGTAGACTTTGCCTTGATACCAAGCCAGGAAGATGAAAATTTTAAAGCCTTGATTTTTGGCGATACACAACCCTATAACCTTCAGGAAGTGGAATACATGGCAAAAGGATTGGTTGCCGAACTTGAAGGCATAAAGGATATCCCCTTTGGCATAACCCTGGGAGATTTGGTGGGCGATAATCTCGATCTTTTCAGCCCATATAAGCAAACCATAGCCCGCATAGGCATACCCTGGTTTAATGTGATGGGCAATCACGATATGAATTATGATGCTCCTTATGATTCGCTCAGCGATGAAAGCTTTGAATCCCATTTCGGACCTGCCAATTATGCCTTTAATTATGGAAAGGCACATTTTATTATTTTGGACGACATTTTATACCCCGACCCCAGGAATGGCAGGGGATATTGGGGTGGATTCAGAAAAGACCAGCTGGATTTCGTGGAAAACAATTTGAAATATGTGCCAAAGGATAAACTGATTGTACTGGCCTTTCACATTCCAATCACAGACCCATCAGGCCAATCTTTCAGGGACTCCGACCGCAGAAAACTATTTGATCTTTTGAAGGAATACCCAAATACAGTGTCGATGTCGGCACATACGCATCTGCAAAGACAAGACTTTTTTACCGCTGAAGATGGCTGGCATCAGGAAAAACCCCACCATCATTATAACGCGGGTACCAGCAATGGCGACTGGTATTCTGGCAGGATGAACGAACAAGGGGTTCCTAGATCAACCATGCGCGATGGCACACCCAGGGGATATGCGTTTTTGAATATCAATGGCAATCAATACGATATTGATTACCGGGTATCTTTTGCTGATCCTACCTACCAAATTGAAATTTTTGCTCCTAAAGTAGTTGCTCAAAACCAGCGAACTTCGGCCCGTATTTTTGCGAACTTTTTTATGGGTTCAGAAAATGATGAAGTTCTCTATCGCATAGGCAGTGGCGAATGGAGAAAAATGAGCCGGGTTGAAGATTATGATCCGTCGTATGTACATGAGCACTTTATCTGGGATACGACCGAAGAAGTTTTTGAGGGGAGAAGGCCCTCACTGGCACGTACCTGTACCCATCTATGGTCGGCGCCGGTACCGGTGAATCTTGAAACTGGTGAACATGTAATTGAGATTAAAGCCACCGATATGTTTGGTAAAGTACACAACGCTACCAAAACCTATCGGATCGCTGCACCTACCTGGTAATTTTATTTTCTTTCATGCTATCATTATTTTGGAAAACCTGATAAATTTAGGCTTTATAAATAATGATAGCATGAAAATATTTTTTACTCTTTTCGCAGGTTTTTGGTTTTTTGCCTGTTCGTCGAACGATGGTTTGCCAAAATACAAAGCCCCTGTAGTAGATGATGCCGGTATTATAAGTGATGGTCAGGAAAAAGGCCTCAGCAAACTAATTGATGAGCTGAAAGAAAATACCGGAGTTGAACTGGCTATTCTTACCGTAGCCTCGCTTGAGGGTGAACCCATTGGAAAATATACCGAAAGGGTGTTTAAAAAATGGAGTCCGGGTTCCAAAGATCGCCAGGATGGAATTTTGATTGTGGTTGCAAAGGAAGAAAAATTTGTACGCATCGAAACCGGTCTGGGTCTGCAAAGAATCGTAAGAAGGCAAAATACAGAATGGATTGTAAACTATGAAATATCCCCTGAATTTAAAGAAGGCCGATACTACCAGGGCCTGGAGAAAGCCGTAAAAAGCTTAGGAGTATTAATCATTGCCGAAAAAGATAAGATCGGTCAGATGTAAATAAAAGTTTCTGGTCTGCCTGTCACTGTCGCTTTGATGGAATGATTTTTTGTTTCTCTCATTCACCTATGCTATGCAAATGTATGTCCCATGAGCAAAGTAAATACAGGATTTGCAACCCAGAGCGTAGAACCGGATGGTAGAAGCAGAAGGTTCAAAGGTAAATGTGGCACATCCGGATTTCATGTTTTCCTCCTTATCCCTGGCCGAAATTTACTTTTTTCAGACCGGGTTTCAACCCCTGCTTTTCATTTATAGTTTGAAGACTGAAAGTTTCCAAATAGCCGGGGTACTCTTCATTGTCACAGGAAATGATAAAAACCAACATTATCGATCATGAACTTGTCGTGCGGGTTTTTTTCAGGGTGGCCTGATAACTCCATTATTTGTTCCTGAGTATCTCTGGGGATTGTTTAGAGCTTATTATATCCATCACATAGATGGTGTCGTTTTCTTCCCTATATAGCACCTTGAAGTCCCTTACGACAATCCTGCGGTATTTCGGATTTATATCGTCCAACTGGTATTGTTTGGCAAAATGGATGGTCTTTGGGCTTTGGAGTAAATCGGTTTTTACATGTTTGGCGCCTTGAATTGACTTTTCTTTATAATAATCGTAAATGATTTTTAATGCTGCCCTGGCTTGGGCGGTCCAAATAATCCTGGGTTTTCCCATCACCAGTTTTCCGATTCTTTTTCCAGATCCTCCTGTGTCAGGTATTCCCCTGACCGGATTTGCTGTTCAGCCTTTTCCAAACGTTGGTTGTATGATTCCTTTGTCAGCGGTTCTCCTTCAACAGTATAACCTACAACCATTTCCCGATCCAAAAGATCGCTGATCTTTTCTAAAAGAGATTCTTTTGTAATCCCCAATATTTTTTGTACCACTTCTAGTTTTGCAGCTTCAAAATTCATGTTAGCTTTTGGTTCGTGTCTCAACAAATTTAACGACTTTTCTATAATTCCGGCATACGTAATATTGATATTCTCTAATTCAGCCAAAATAATTATACTAACATTTTGCTAACTGTGTGAAAGGAGATTCATGCAGGGTCTGTTCGGGATTTGCAATCCCGCACCACAGACAAAAATGGATTAGAAATCCACCAGGATCATGGAGAAAGTCCAATAGCTATGAATTGGCCGGAAAGTTTCCGCCTGCCAATGGTGGGCGAAATCTACCCAAAACTGCTATTACAAAGAAACCGCACCCTTCGGAAAGCGATTGACAACAAAGGTTTCCGTGGATCAGGTGATCGACATCCCACTATTTTAATTGCCCGCTCTGACGGCAAAAGGTTAGTACAAGCTCCAGGATTTTTAGCATGATAGCCCATAAAAAGCAAGGTCAACCAGCCAGGTTTTGAAAACCTGACTGGAGAATTTTTATTCAAATGACAGTCAGAAGCAGTAACTAAACCCAAAGGCTCTGCCCGATATAATGTATTTATACAATTGATAATCGATTACTTGAAAATAGTTCCATGAGACTTGAACCACGGCAACGCTTGCCACAGCGTGGGTTGAAGTTTTCCCTTTCAAAGCCGGGTTTCAAATCATGATTTTCATTGTAAAGGCACAAGTCGCAGACTTGCGCCAGTTGGGGGTTTAAATCTGTGGTTAATGATCTGCAGGTATGGTGCTGTAAGATTCCAAATAAAAATTTAACTTTGCATAAATGCAAAATATCACAAAGCATGAACTACAGCATATCCTTTCAGGCACGGGCGAAGTTAGCTTTGGAGCAACTATCCAGACAATCTCCAGTTACCTTGGAGAATGCACGTCTGCAAGCCCAAAGGCTGAAAATCCAAAGCAAAACCGCCAACAGGAAGCCGATAAATTAGAAAAGCGATTTTATGGCACTGACTTTTGGATCAGTGATATTGATTTCTCACAATATATAAGTCAGGGTGCAGAACAAAGGGTTTTTTTAAAAGATGATAAAACAGTCTTTAAGCTAAATAATGCAATAATCAGCGGTTTCTCACTTCAGGCATAAACATATCTCCAGGTTCCAGACCACATTTCTCTGCCATTTCGAAGCAATATTCCAGTCGCCCGATATTTGGATCTAAATTGTTGGTTCCAAAAGCAAACTTTGCCCCCATCTCTTTCGCCAAAAGGATAAATTTCTCACTGGGTATTCTGTATCGGGTATTAATTTCAATCGCTACATTTTTATCCAAAGCTGCCGCTATCACCTTTCTCATCCGATCTTCCGTCCAGAGTTGATCGTATTTGTCTGCAATTACTGCCGGAAGAAAAGTCGGATTTACATAAATATCGATGGGTTCATCCCTGATTACCCCTTCAATTTTTTCGACATACGTATCCATAAACACTTCTTCATCTTCCACCCAAACCTCATCAGGCATCCACAACCGCGTTCTGCGGCCTTTCCTGTCGGTAAAGGTCATAGCGTCACTAAAGACATAATCAAACTTTTTAACATTTTCCATAGAAACCAGCGTCATCCATTCCCTGCCTTCTGCCTGCAAAACGGTAAAAAATGGCTTTGTCTTCATACTGTCGAGGTAATTGAGCAGTCCCCGATCATCCTGTACCGGAAAACCCACACCACAATTGACCGCCATGCCATAAAAAATTCCTTCTTTTCTGGAATTTTCAGCTGCCTGTTCTGCCGTCCATCCGCCTTTTAAATGCACATGATAATCGATTACCGGAAAATCTCGTTGCTGGAGACGGGTGAGCGGATCGCTGCTTTCATCTATGGTCTGCACCGGTTCCCTACCAGCCAATTCATTCTGACTATAAGGCCGCACTTCAATATTGCGCACTTCAATCCCACCTGATTCTCCTGTATTTTCAAACATAAAAGTACCCGCGGAAATCACCTTATTACTATGTTCCGGACTCCTCCATGGTGTGGGCGGTTCTGCATAATCGACCATTTGAATGCCATTTACCCATACAGAAATGCGATTTCCTACCACTTCAACTTCGAGGGGAAACCATTCGTTATCCTTGGCCATACTCTTGTAAACATTGCGTACAGAAGATAAACTTCCTGTTTTACGCCATTCATCATTGTGATGATTGTTATTGATGATTACCTCGTAGCCTTTTAAACCACTTACCGGGTTAAAGTGAAAACTCATCAAAGCTTTGGCATTTTCTGCAGCTTTGATTTCTGCTTTAAAGCGGAAATTGCCAAAAGATGCATCCCTTACTTTTCCATGATAATAAGCCTTAGACCGCGTGCTGACAAGTATCAGACTTTTATCCTTTTGTTCTGCACCTTCTTCCAGGGTCCAGTCATTGCTTGCCAGACTTTTCCAGGCAGTATCTTCACCTCCGCAGGATATCAAAAAACAAAGCATGATTCCTGATATTGCCAATGTCATGCCGTGCTGCCATAACACCGAACTATATGTTTTAATTTTCATTTGCTGTTGATCTGTTTTTAAAATCTGATTTCTATCATTTGATGCCCTTGCAATTCCGGCAAAGTAAATTCAACTCTGCTTCCTCTACTTCGGAAAGAAATATTTCTACCCTGTGGCACGGTGATGACCCTGCGAACATTTCGAGGTACCCTTACACTGGCCCTGAGGTTAAAAACAGGAAGCACATCTTCCAGCACATCAAAAGCATTACCCCTTCTTTCGGGAATATAGTTAAGCAAATGGACTACATAGCGATTTTTATCAGCCTGCTCATTAACTGCGGCCACCAGGGAACTTGGGGCATTTTGCATTTTCAACACCGGTTCAGGCAATAACTGATTGACGGCATTAATAAATACAGAACGGCACCACCTGGGCGCTGATTGTGCATATTGAGTAAAAATGGGATGCATAAAGTAAATAACATTGCCATTTCGGGTAATGGCAGGGTAAGCCGCCTCCCCTGCCGAAGGAGTATGACGGTGCGAGCAGTAATGCTCCCAGGTACGGTTAAAATAGGGTGCATTGGCAGAAATAAGCGTCTGGGCACCATTCAATTCCACCTCCATGCCTTTCAAATACATCACCAATTCGGTTTTAGGCAAGCCGCTTCCTATGCCACTGCCATCCAGCGCCAAAAAATCAGGACTGAATGGCGCTTCTCCTTTCAACTTCAATCCAAAGGCCTGTAATGCAAAATTTTCCCCTGATGTATCAAGTCCGGATTTATAGCTGGCAATGATTGACCCGCCTGCATCGATAAATTTCTGGATTTTATCTTTTAAAAGCGCATTTACCGGAATCTGATCGGGCATTATCAGCAGCTTGTAGGCTGAAAGGTCACTTTGGGTATCGACAATATCAAATTGTTGCTGACCTTCCTGCAGCATTCTTATCACGCCCATCATATGCTGCGGAATACGTGAATACTCCGGAGAATTGGGATCGATAAATTCCTCAGCATTGAAAACAGCAATGTCTGTTACCGCCCTGGCATTTTCACACCATGCTTCTTTGGCAGCTACTTCCTTAAACACCGAACCTATCAAATCATAGGTAGCCTCATCGAGCCTGCCCCGGGGATGCAACTGATCACCCACCGAACATTTGGCATTCATGGCCAGCATGCTGAAACATTCAAATTCAAGCGCTGCCTGGTTTTTAAGCGAATGAAAATCCCCCCAGGAAGTATGAAATTTTCCTGTCATGCCCAAAATTTCCTGACCCAGCGTGCGGGCATAGCGGCCTGTGAGTGGAAAATGCAGGTATCCCCATCCGCCGGAAGGCAATGATTCCAGCTCGAGATGGCTATATTGTGATAAAGTCCTTCTTATGTCCGGTCCGATATGACCACCATTGTAGAATATGGTGCTGTTTTTATCCAGGCGGCGGATAAAGGCGCTCATATCCTCCTTGAATTCGGTGATGACATCTTCATAAAAAGCCGAGCGAACGGCAGCATCTGCAGCATCCAGTCCTTTCTTGCGCATGGCATCGAGGGAGGCCTTATTGGCATTGGGCATAGCTTTTACTATATCCAGAAATATGCCGTCGACCGGTACCTTTTCATAGAGTTCTTCGATATACGATTTCAAAAAATCCCGGTAAGGGGTCAATACGCACAAACGGCGATAAAAACCAGGCTGAAAAGTGGTATTGCCCAATGGCTTGCCCTGTTCGTCGAGCATCAACCACTCTGGATGCTCATTGGATGTGAATTCATCCCATTGCACCGTTACATATATCGGCACCCGGATATTGTTTTTATGGCATACTTCTATCTGCTCTTTCAGCAAATGAGGTCTTTTTATAAAAGGATGAATCCGCTCAGGAAATTTATCAGTTTCATGATAAATATATCCATGATGGCACCTGCCAAAACAAGTAATTGAATTGACATAGGCTTTTTTGAGGGTATGTACAAACTCTTCAGGGTCAAAATCAATGCCTATATCGGGAATATGGCCACTGGTATGAAAATCTAGGTGTACCTGTCTGAATCGCAAAGGGAGGCTTTGGTCGAGCGGCCCTTCCGCCGGCTGGCTGTTGAGCGATAGATGTTCTTCAGTATTGGCAGAAAAAGCGATGCCCCCGGGCATTAGACCCAGGGCGCCTGTAGTCAATGCACTTTTTTGTAAAAATGAACGTCTTTGCATATGGTTTATGAGTGTTTAAAGGATTTAGCAAACAATTATACTAAATTTTAACCACAGAAACCACGCAAAAATGACTTCTTTTATTTAAAGTAATACAAAAATATCAGCGTTGCTACCAGGGCAGCTTTAGGCTGGTCTTTGATCTCAAGACTGATATCTATCTGCGCTTTGGTAACATCCCGCAAAAGTGAAATAGACTGAACCTTAGCCTGAAGCCGCACTTCACTGCCAACCAGTACCGGCTGGGTAAACCGCAGTTTTTCAATCCCGTAGTTGATGAGCATTTTTAAATTTCTCACTTCCACAATCTGATCCCAGAGATAGGGCACAATACTCAGGTTGAGGTATCCGTGCGAAATGGTGCCGGGGAAATTTCCTTCCTTCGCTACGCGTTCGGGATCGGTGTGTATCCATTGATGGTCGAGGGTGGCATCCGCAAAAGCGTTAACCCGTTCCTGTGTGATTTTTAAATATTCGGAGGTTCCAATCACTTTGCCCTCCCAGGCCGCAAATGAATCGTGGCTGTCGATGATAACTTTATCCATGTATGCGCTTGTATTATGATGGTATAACCTCAATGAGGTAATAGTTTTTCTTGCCTTTTTGTAAAAGGAGATATTTATTTTGTAAGAGTTGAAATGCTGGCCGCAAATCGATGTCAGCAATTTTTTCTTTATTAATGCTCACCCCGCCACCACTTACCATGCGCCGGGCTTCTCCTTTGGATGGGAAAATTTCTCCGTGGGTGGTCTCAGCGAGAAAAGTCAGCAAATCGCCTGAATTTTCATATTCACTCCGGCTGATGTCGATTTTAGGTACGCCTTCAAATACCGATAGCAATGTTTTTTCATCGATACTGTTAAGCTCTTCAGTGGTCGATTTGCCAAAAAGAATGCGGGATGCTTTAATCGCATTGTCGAGGTCTTCTCTTGAATGCACCCTCACTGTTATATCTTCGGCAAGGGCTTTTTGCAAAAGGCGCAAATGTGGTGCTTCGAGATGTTCTTTCTCCAGCGATTCAATTTCTTCGCGCGATTTAAGCGTAAACCGGCGAATGAGCATAGGCACTTCTTCATCAGCTACATTTAGCCAGAACTGATAAAATTTATAAGGGGAGGTCATATTCGGATCCAGCCATACATTGCCTCCTTCTGACTTGCCGAATTTCGAACCGTCGGCCTTGGTGACCAGTGGTGTTGTGAGCGCATAGGCTTCACCATTGGCTTTTCTGCGAATGAATTCGGTTCCCGTGGTAATATTGCCCCATTGATCTGAGCCTCCCATTTGCAACTTAATACCATAATTCTTGTACAAATGGTAGAAGTCGTAGCCCTGCAAAAGCTGATATGAAAATTCAGTAAACGACAAGCCGGTTTCAAGGCGCTTTTTCACGCTGTCTTTTGCCGTCATATAATTCACGGTAATATGCTTTCCGGCTTCTCTTAGAAAGCCCAGAAAACTAAAATCTTTAAACCAATCATAATTATTGACCATTATAGCAGAATGGTCACCACAATCAAAATCCAGAAATTTTTCAAGTTGCTTTCTTATACAATCCTGATTATGTCGGAGTGCTTCTTCATCGAGCAGGTTTCTTTCTTCCGATTTGCCCGAAGGATCGCCGATCATACCGGTTGCACCACCAACCAGGGCATAAGGTTTGTGTCCGCATGCCTGATAATTGGTAAGTAACATGATGGTCGCCAGGTTTCCAATGTGCAGCGAAGCTGCTGTGGGATCAAAACCGATATAGGCCGCGGTCATTTCTTTGGCCAGTTGTTCTTCTGTGCCGGGCATCATATCGTGAATCATGCCCCTCCATTTCAATTCTTCTATAAAATTCATTGCTGAATCAGGGTTTTTAAAAAAAATTGTGGCAAATATACAGCTTTTAGCCGTCAATACTTTGTAAAAACAAGCTGGTAGCCTGCATAATTTCATGTTTTTCTATAATGAGCGGTGGCGCCAGCCTAACAGAGTCATCGCAGTACAGAAACCAATCGGTAACCAAACCATTTCTGAGACAGGCATCTACCACAGATTTGGCTTTATCAAAAGAGGTAAACTGCACGGCAATCATCAGGCCTTTGCTGCGCACCTCCAATATGTCGGGGTGCTGTAAACGGGAAAGAAATAATTTTTCTTTCTCAGCGACTTTTTCCACCAACTTCTCCTGTACAATGGTTTGAAGGGTCGCGAGCGATGCAGCGGCCGAAACAGGATGGCCGCCAAAAGTAGTAATATGACCCAGTATCGGATCATTGCGCAGTCCTTTCATAATTTCTTCAGAAGCGATAAAAGCGCCTATCGGCATGCCTCCTCCCATTCCTTTGGCAGAAACCAAAATATCGGGGATGATATCATATTGCTGAAAAGCCCAGAAAGAGCCGGTTCTTCCAAAGCCTGCCTGTATTTCATCCAACACCAGCAAGGCGCCGGTTTCATCACATCGCTTGCGCAGGGCTTTAAAATACGATTTTGAAGCGGTGCGCACCCCCGCCTCTCCCTGTACGGTTTCCATGACCACAGCGGCGGTTTTGCAGCTGATCATTTCAAGGTCATCCAGTTTTCCAAACCTGATCTGGCGAATTTCAGGCAATAAAGGACGGTAGGCATTCTTGAATTTTTCACCGCCCCCGATGGACAAGGCACCATGGGTTGATCCGTGATACGCATTAAAACAACTGATGATTTCCCGGCGTCCTGTATGCCGTTTGGCCAGCTTCATCGCGCCTTCTATGGCTTCAGAACCTGAATTGACCAGGTAACTTACTTTGAGGCTTTCTGGTAAAGTGGATGCAAGCGCTTCGGCAAGACGCACCTGGGGCGATTGGACAAATTCGCCATATACCATCACGTGCAGGTACTTGTCGAGCTGTTCCTTTATGGCTTTGAGCACCGCAGGGTGGCGATGTCCAAGATTGCTCACACCGATGCCGGATATAAGATCGATATATGGTTTGCCATGAGGATTGTAAAGGTATATCCCTTCAGCTCTTTCAATATCCAGCATCATGGGAAAATCAGAAGTCTGCGCGAGGTATTCTTTAAATAAAAGTCTTTCAGGCATCCACATATCTCTATCTCACTTTGTAATTTTTCGCAATATACTCTTTTTGAAAAAAAGCGCTTAGTTTGGCTTTCCAATAGCATTAATAAAAAATCCCCTTCCAAAACAGAAAAGTTTGCCGAAGGGGATGATATTCAATACATTTATCCGGATATAACCGTTTTACAGCATAACGGTTTTCCCGGTGCGGAATGATTCATCGGCTGCCAGCACGATGCGCAAGCTGTTTACTGCACTTGATTGATGCTCGCTAAGGTCTGTTCCTTCCAGTATGGCTTTAAGAAAAAATGCCTGTTCCAGATCGCAAAGTCCCTGATGATCGGGTTCATCTGCGGTATTTACGATTTCATCCTTTTTGGTGAAATTGTCTATAGCATCTCTTTCGGCATAGTGAATTTTAAGCCTGTTGGTTTTAGTATGCGAATCTATATCATCTGAACCTTTCTCAGCATTGATCTCGGTATCCATAATATTTACGCAACCATTAGGTCCAATAACGTCTTTGATAAAAAAGGCTACTTCACTCATCATGGGGCCCCAACCGGCTTCGTACCAACCGACTGAGCCATCATCGAAACGGACCTGTAATTGGCCATAGTTGTACATATTTTCAGCAATCTGATCGGTGAGCCTTGCGCCGATGGCTGAAACAGAAACCGGGTTAGCCCCTGTCATCTGGCACATCACATCGACATAATGTACGCCACAATCCACAATGGGCGACATTGACTCCATAAGCTTAAGGTGTGTATGCCATGTACGGCCACTGCTTTGCTGGTTGAGGTTCATGCGCATAACGAGGGGCTTGCCTAGTCCCTGGGCAATTTCAATGAATTTTATCCATGAAGGATGAACCCTCAAGATATACCCGATCACCAGCACTTTACCTGATTTTTGTGCTTTTTCAACGATGCGTTCCGCTTCTTCGACGGTAGTTGCGAGCGGTTTTTCTACGAATACGTGACAACCTGCATCCAAGGCTTTTACAGCCAGTGCGGCATGTGTATCGGGATAGGTGCAAATGGCTACTGCATCAGGTTTTGCCGCTGCAATGGCGGTATCAAAATCGTCAAATTGTCGAACCCCGCCCAGTTCTTCAGAAAGCTTCTCCCGATTGTCAGGGTAACGATCTACAAGGCCTACCAGATCAAAACCTTCCAGACTATGATAGGCACGGGCATGTGATGATCCCATGTTCCCACAGCCCACCACCATAACGCGAATTTTTTCCATTGTAATCACTTTTATAATTATGTGCCGAAAATAGAACAAAAAGTAGCAATTTGAAAACTGTGTGCGCCAACAGTTTAATTTTTTTAGTTTAGAGATGCAAAAATCTTCAGTAAAGACAAGTAAATTTGTCGTGACTTATGCAATTCATGCCGAAAGCCTCGGTATGTGATTTATTTTAAATATATTCGCCACAAAAGTAGTTGTACTCATATTTTTTCCATCATGTTAGCGAACCAAAGAAGAGAAAAAATCATGGCGCTCATAAGGGAGGATGGTCACGCCAAGGTAAATCAATTGAGTAAAATTTTTAAGGTTACTGAAGTAACCATACGCCAGGACCTCGAAAAACTCGAAAAAGAAGGGCTGATTGAAAGAGAACATGGCGGTGCATTTCTCAAAAATGTAAGCAGTCAGGTAAAGAGTATTACTTTGCAAAACCAGGATTTTATGGCAGAAAAAGAAGCCATTGCCCAAAAAGCCCTGGATTTTATCAAAGATGGAGATACCATTATCCTCGATTCAGGGTCTACAACGACAGAAATAGCAAAAATAATGACCGGCTTTACCAACCTCACCGTTATAACCAATGCCCTTAACATAGCCCTGATTTTGGGAGCAGACCCTGGTATAACTGTGGTGGTTACCGGTGGTGAGTTTAAAGCCCCTACCCTTTCATTGACAGGGCAAAAAGCAGCAGATTTTTTTGAAAACCTCCACGTTGACAAACTTTTTCTGGCAACCGCCGGCATTACTTTGAAATCAGGGCTCACCTACCCCAGCATCAGTGATATCTGTGTAAAAAGGGCCATGATCGAATCTGCTAATACGGTTTATCTCGTAGCCGACTCCTCAAAAATCGGAAAAAGTTCATTTGCAAGTCTGGGCGCTCTTTCACTGATCGATTTTCTCATTACCGATTCTAAAATTCAAGAAAGGGAAATGGTACAACTCAGGGAGCATGATATAAAAGTGCTTACCGCAGGTGAATAATGCGCAATTAAAGAATTAAGAATTAAAGCGATAGGGAGAGCCAGAAGCTCGAATCTTTAACCTAACTCCCCTATTTCGCAGCACACATCAACCATCAAGGTTTCCAGATAGCAGCTTCAATATAAGAATGCGGGCGGTCTTCCCTTGCCAGATAATACATCGCCACTATGTTTCCATCAGCATTTTGTACAACCTGCGGGTAACCCATATCATAGGTAAATGGATTGTATATGGCTGTAGCTTCTTCGCCCCATGGATTGTCCCTTATTTCGGTTTCTTCTCCCCATGTTTTTCCATGATCTTCACTGTATCGCATCATCATTTTACTCAAACTACGATTGGCATATACACACACAAGACGGCCATCTTTCAGCAAAGTAAGGGCGGGAGGATTTCCGTTATGGATACCTGTTTCTGTTACTTTGCTCAAAAATCTCCAGTTTTCACCACGGTCTTCACTAATGTACGCATCAATCCAGCAGGGTTGCTCGGTATCAAAAGGATTTCGTCTTCTGGCAGTCGTAATAATCGTATTGTCATTGAGTCTGACCGTCGAAAGCATAACTGCCCTGTAATCATCGGTCCAGGGAACAATCCAGGAAACAAAGTGAAAACTCTTACCTCCATCTTTAGATCTGACCACGAAAGGCTTATCCCTTCTGCTGCCAAATTCCAATTCCGGATTTCGGGCGGTCATGATTACCAGTATGGTTCGTTCACCATCGGCCAGATAACTGGTTCTTGAAGTAATTTCCATTCCTTCGAGTTCTGGCGCATCATTGAGCTCATTAAACCTGTAAGGACCAGCCCATGACTTTCCCCTGTCGTAAGAATAAAAAAAGAAACCCTGGGTATCTGCATTGCCGTGATATCCATCTGCCCCTACCCGCATGGCAAAATCGGGGTGATTAAACTGTATTCCTCCAGGGCTTTCTTCTACTGCTGTTATATCTCCCACATAACCCTCAGGGTCTTCGGTTGTCCAGGTTTTACCCCCATCCAAACTTCTCGCCAGTTTGCTTATATAAGGCTCCTGAATATAATGATAGCCTTCCTGCACCCTTTTTCCATCGGTAAAGCCCACCAGGATCTCTTTTCCATTATCCCAGTTCCACATACCATTATTGGCCGGCCATGCCCTGAATCTGCCTTCCTCTGCTGAAACAACCACGTAATTAATAGCTGAATCCTGCGATTGTTCTTTTTTGGCACTGCATGAAATAAAAAACAAGAAAATGACCATCAACAGTGAGGAAAAATTTTCTTTTAAGGGCTTGACAAATAATGTTGTATAATTCTTTGCTACCGACATTGTAATAATATTTAAATTGAACTTGCTTATATAGTATACTCCTGATTGATGCAAATCCCTGCCTTGCCTGCAGGAGGGTGTGACTTTTGTCCATATTTATGTAAAGCCGGCTTTGACACCCGGCCCACTGACAAAACCTTTTGAAACCAATATATACTATGGTACCAGGAATATCTACGAGCCAAGCTCCGAAATCATTGATCAAATCTCTCTTTAACTCATCGCCCATCAGCCATTATGGTCACGGCATCACGCATTAAGGTTTCCAGATAGCAGCTTCAATATAGGAATGCGGGCGTTCTTCCCTTGCCAGATAATATATTGCCACGATGTTGCCATCAACATTTTGTAAAACCTGCGGGTAACCCATATCAAAGGTATTTGGATTGTACTTGGCTGTAGCTTCTTCACCCCACAGATTGTCCCTTATCACTGTTTCTTCGCCCCATGTTTTACCCTGATCTTCACTGTATCGCATCATCATTTTACTCACATCACGGTTGGCATACACGCATACAAGCCGTCCATCCTTTAGTAAAGTAAGGGCGGGAGGGTTTCCGTTGTGCAAGCCTGTTTCACCGACCTTGCTCAAAAACCTCCAACTTTCACCACGGTCTTCACTGATGTAAGCATCAACCCAGCAGGGCTGTTCGGCATCAAAAGGATTTCGTCTTCTGGCGGTTGTTATTATGGTGTTTTCATTCAGCCTTACCGTCGAAAGCATCACAGCGCGATAATCGTCAGTCAAGGGTACAATCCATGAAATAAACTGAAAGCTTTTACCTCCATCTTTTGACCTGGCGACAAAAGCCTTATCCCGCCCAAATTCCCATTCCGGTTTACGGGCTGTCATCATAATCAGAATAGTTTGTTCACCGTCGACCAGGTAACTGGTTCTTGAAGTCATTTCCATTCCCTCGAGTTCCGGCGCATCATTGAGCTCAGTAAACCTGTAAGGACCAGCCCATGATTTACCTCTGTCGTAAGAATAAAAAAACAAACCCAGGGGATCGTCATTGCCGTGATAACCAATTGCTCCTACCCGCATGGCAAAATCTGGATGATTAAAGGTAATATCTCCCGGACTTTCGGTCACTTCTTTACCATCTCCCACATAACCCTCAGGGTCTTCGGTGTTCCAGGTTTTACCTCCATCCAAACTTCTCGCAAGTTTGCTTATATAAGGTTTCTCAATGAAATGAAATTCGTCACGCACCCTTTTTCCATCGGTAAAGCCCACCAGAATCTCTTTTCCATTATCCCAATTCCACAATCCGTTATTGGCCGGCCATGCCCTGAATCTACCTTCCTCTGCTGAAACGATCACATAATTAATTCCTTCATCCTGGGTTTGCGCCTTGCTTTGTTCCTGTTTGCTACTACATGAAGCCAGAAAAATCATTCCGCTGATAATCAGTGAAAATAGCACGCCCTTCCTTTTTACAAAAACCATAAATGTTGCCTTACTAAATAAACCTGACATTTTTATAATTATTTATATATTTAAGTATCTCGTTATAATACGTGCAGATATGTTTAAATGACCATTAAAAAATGATAAAATTATTTAATTAAAGCTTTCATTCACACATTCACATTTTCGCTATCGCACACCATTTTTCTTTTCAAATGGGCATTAATTTTTTCAAGTTAATTATTTAATGTGTAACCCTTCTGAAGCAAGGTACATTATTATGGTTTTTAATAATAAACAATCCAATGTCTTTTAGTTAAAGATAAGATTGGTTTATGATGTGTATAATATGGTTTTTCTGTTTTTTTGACTCTCTAATTACTGATCAATTTGGTCTGATGATTTCCCGTGATTTCGGTTTCACCTCAATTAACATCCCGTGAGGTACAATGATCGTATTCTCCCGTCCATCCTAAACCATCTGCTCTGAATCGGAGTCGCTACTGAGATGACACAAATTAAATCAGCAAAAAATTTTCGTTTATTTTTGTTTTTATTTATTATTTTTTTCTTTTACTTAGAAGTCAGATTCTAAATAAGCACTTTATATGGTTTTAGTTCATAATTACAGCCTGGCCATCGTATTTTTTGCGCTCACGATGATTTGCTGGGGATCGTGGCCAAATACCCAAAAACTCGCTGCCAAAACCTGGCGCTTTGAATTGTTTTACTGGGATATGGTAACAGGATTGCTGCTCCTTTCCCTTCTGGCCGCATTCACCCTGGGTTCTATGGGTGCAGACGGACGTACTTTTATACAAGACCTTCAGCAGGCTGAACTTACCTCCATGGGCTCTGCTTTCCTGGGTGGCGTAGTCTGGAATATCGGCAATCTGTTGCTGGTGGCCGCTATTGCAGTGGCCGGCATGGCTGTAGGGTTTCCCATTGGCGGCGGTATAGCCTGGGTACTCGGTATTGCTGTCAATTATTTTCTGGTTGTAATGCGAAGCGGTCAGTCCCCCGACAATGACACATTGCTCTGGATGGGCGTTTCGGTGATTGTTATAGCCATTTATCTCAGCATGATATCCTATAAAAAGCTGGCAAGCAGTAAACAAAAAACCACCGCAACCGGCATTATTTTGTCTGTTCTGGCTGGTATTCTCATTGCTTTTTTTTACGGACTGGTCGTCAATGCACTCGATCCGGTCTTCGTAGAAGGGGGCGGTGGCACGCTGGCACCTTATTCAGGAGCCGTCTTTTTCGCCCTGGGCGCCTTTTTAAGCACCTTTATCATCAATCCGATTTTTATGGCCCGACCTGTACAGGGGGAGCCCGTGCAGATCTCAGCATATTTTAAAGGGAGTTTTACCACTCATTTAACAGGTATTCTGGGTGGCGCCATCTGGATGACCGGTATGGTACTCAGCTTTATGGCGGTTGGTGCAGCAGGTCCGGCAATATCCTATGCACTTAGCAATGCAGCTCCGGTGGTGGCCATTCTCTGGGGGGTATTGGTTTGGCAGGAATTTAAAGGTGCGCCCAAAGGAACCAATACCTTACTTACCATCATGTTTGTATTGTATATCATAGGTTTGGTATTGATTACCATGGCCAAAGCCTGAAAAAATTATGCAAAAGAATAAAATCGAAAATCTGAATACGAAATCCGAAAATATACGTAAGCGCATATTGCAAATTATTTTCGCAGCCAAGGCAGGGCATACCGGTGGCTCACTTTCTTCAGTGGATATTTTAACAGCTCTGTATTTTGAGGTGATGAAAACAGACCCTTCAAACCCTGATTGGAAAGAGAGAGACCGATTTATTATGTCGAAAGGTCACAGTGTGGAAGCTTTGTATTGCGTTTTATCTGCAGCCGGATATTTTGAGGATGCCATTCTCGAAACTTATGGAAACTTTAACTCTCCACTGGCAGGACACCCGACCCGTAAAATTCCCGGGATCGAACTAAACAGTGGCGCCCTTGGGCATGGCTTGTCAGTCGGCACCGGTATGGCCCTGGCGGCAAAACGCGATGCATCTCTGGTAAGGGTTTTCGTATTGATGGGTGATGGGGAACAGGGTGAAGGCTCAATCTATGAAGCCGCTATGGCAGCTGCACATTATAAACTGTCAAATCTCACTGCCATCATTGACAGAAACCAACTGCAAATCAGCGGCAATACCGAAGATGTTATGGCCATAAATTCAATTTACCAACGATGGGAAAGTCTGGGCTGGCATGTAACAGAATGTGATGGCCATAATCTGTATGCTTTGTGCAATCAATTGTCAAATATGTCGCAGATACCAGATAAACCCCACCTCCTGATTGCACATACCATTAAGGGCAAAGGGGTTTCCTTTATGGAAAATAATGTAAAATGGCATCATGGCGTACCCAACGATCAGCAATTCAAAGATGCCCTTAAAGAAATTGATCAACGATTAAGTTTAACTATATAGTGGAAATTATCACCAAAAATAAATCAGGCATTAATTCCATACCCTGCCGACAGGTTTTTACAGACTCCCTTTTACAACTCGCTCAGGCAGACCCGGGCATTATGGTGGTTACCTCCGATGCCCGGGGTTCTGTTACCCTTAACAAATTTGCTGATACCCTACCCGAACAGTTTGTGGAAGTGGGTATAGCAGAACAAAATGCAGTGGGCATAGGAGCCGGCCTGGCCGCCATGGGTAAAAAAGTATTCGTATGTGGCCCAGCCTGTTTTTATTCTACCCGTAGCCTTGAGCAGGTAAAAGTGGATGTCGCCTACAGCCAATATCCCGTAAAAATCATCGGTGTAAGCGGCGGTGTAAGCTATGGGGCACTAGGCAGTTCGCATCACAGCTTGCATGATATCGCGGCCATGCGTACCTTCCCAGGTATGAGTGTTTTCCTGCCATCGGATAATGTGCAGACCCTATGGCTCACCCAAATGCTGGTGAATTATGATCAACCTGCCTACGTGCGCATGGGACGAGGCGCTGTGCCATTGATTTACCATAACCAAAAGGCCGTATTTCAAATCGGTAAAGCCAATACACTTAAAGAAGGGGATGATATTTGCCTGATAGGTACGGGTGAAACGGTATACCATTGCCTGCAAGCCGCGCTGATCCTTGAAAAAGATGGCATTCAGGCCCTGGTACTGGATATGCATACCCTAAAACCCTTTGATACGGATGCTGTAATCAAAGCAGCAAAGCTTACGGGTGCCATTCTTACTGCGGAGGAGCATTCCATCTTTGGCGGCCTCGGGGCTGCCGTGGCTGAAACGATTGCACAACACCATCCGGTACCGATGAAAATATCCGGAATCCCCGATGAAAATGCCATTCACGGAAGCTCAGCAGAGATTTATAACCATTACGGACTTACTGCCGAAAGTCTTGCAGCCTCAGCCAAAATACTCATAAAAAGAAAAACCCGCTGATTCAATATTTTTAATAATGATATTTATGATCCGATCCATCATTTCTACCTTTATTATTTTCGCCATTTGCCTTGCTGCTTCCGCACAGGAGAGACATAGAATTGTTATTCTCACCGATATAGAAAATGAACCGGATGATGCGCAATCCCTTGTAAGATACCTTACCTATTCCAATCAATGGGATACCGAAGGCATCGTTGCCACTACCTCATGCTGGCAAAGGGACCAAATTGCCGACTGGCGCATCTATGAAATACTGGAAGCATATGGAAAAGTGCAACAACAGCTCAACAAGCATGAGCCCGGATATCCTGAAAAAGATGCCCTGGTTAAAATGGTTAAAAAAGGATATCCCGATTTTGGCATGAATGCTGTCGGTCCTGATAAAGACAGCGAAGGCTCCGACTGGATTATCCAGGTGCTGGATAAAAAAGACGACAGGCCGGTCTGGGTACTGGTTTGGGGCGGTGCCAATACCCTCGCGCAAGCGCTTTGGAAGCTGCAGCAAACCCGTCCGGCTTCAGAAGTAAATAGTCTCGTAAAAAAATTGCGGGTATATACGATCTCTGATCAGGACAATTCGGGCCCCTGGATGCGAAGGGTCTTTCCTGACCTGTTTTATATCGTGAGTCCTGGTTTTCATGAAAACAATGAAACAGCATACCACTACGCTACATGGATCGGCATATCAGGCGAGCGCTGGTATAAATTTCCCAGTGGTGCCGACACTACCCTGATAGATAACCCCTGGGTTCATGAAAATGTGCAGAAAAACCATGGACCCTTAGGCACTGAGTATCCCGATATTGAATATGCTATGGAAGGGGATACGCCCACTTTCCTCTACCTGATCAACAATGGACTCGGCGTACCAGAAAGACCTGACTATGGATCATGGGGCGGCCGCTATGAACTGTACACCCCTCCCTTCAAAAAATGGTTTCACGAACCTGAAACCCGGCCCATCTGGACCAACACCGAAGATATGCTGAAAGTAAAAGGAAAAACCTATATATCCGCGCAGGCCACCATCTGGCGATGGAGGACACATTTTCAGAACGATTTTGCCGCCCGTATGGACTGGTGCGTGAAGGATTACAAAAATGCCAACCACCCCCCGGTGGCCCGGCTCAATCATCCCAATATATTAACCGTTCACTCCGGTGAAAAAGTAAGCCTCGATGCAAGCAACAGCAGCGATCCGGATGGTGATAAACTTAGCTATCACTGGTATCTCTATTTTGAACCCGGCAGCTATCTTTTATTTACCGATTACCAGAAAAACAAAAACCATAGCCTCGACATTGAAAATCACAATCAGCCCAAAGCCCAATTTATTGCACCTGATGTAGATATCCCTCAGGACATGCACCTCATTCTCGAAGTAACGGATAATGGCAGTCCGGCCCTTACCCGGTACCAAAGGGTTATTGTAAACATACTTCCCAAAAAGTAAAACTATGGCGACAGGATATATTCTTTCGATAGATCAAAGTACATCTGGCACCAAGGCCATATTGTTTAATAAGAACGCTGAGATTTTTTATAAAGAAAGTATTGACCATAAGCAATATTACCCTCAACCGGGTTGGGTGGAACATGATCCTGCTGAAATTTATCAAAATGTTTTTAACCTGATCCAATCGGTTACAGGGAAATTCGCATCCGACGCAGGTAAAATACAGGGAATCGCCATCACCAATCAGAGAGAAACGGTTGTAGTATGGGACAAAACCAACGGTGAGCCTGTTTATAATGCCATAGTCTGGCAATGTCAGCGAGGAGAAAAAATTTGCGCGGATTTAAAGGAAAAAGGGCTCGAAAAAACTTTCAGGGAAAAAGCAGGACTGATCATTGACCCCTACTTTTCGGCATCAGGCATACAATGGATCCTCGACAATATAGATGGTGCCCGGAAAAAAGCGGAGAAAGGCGATTTATTGTTTGGAACCATTGACAGTTGGCTCATATGGAATCTCAGTGGAGGTAAGGTGCATGCAACGGATCACTCCAATGCCTGCCGTACTTTACTGTACAATATACAAAACATGGACTGGGACCATGAACTGCTGGATTACTTTAAAATTCCCCATTGTATGTGTCCGGCCATATTGCACAGCGATGCTGTTTTTTGCGAATATACACCAGAGCACGCTGAGGATCCTTTGCCAGTTAGTGGAGTACTCGGAGACTCCCATGCCGCCTTTTTTGCGCAGGGCTGTTATGCACCCGGTATGGCCAAAGCCACCTATGGCACCGGTTCTTCTATCATGATGAATATCGGCCCCCGGGCTTTGATTCCTCCCAAAGGATTGGTAACTTCCATTGGATTTAGCACACAGCATGAGGTTCACTATGTGTATGAAGGCAATATCCACATGACCGGTGACACCATAAAATGGCTATGTGATAACCTGCAACTCATTTCCCATCCATCAGAAGCAGAATATATTGCCAAAACGGTTGCGTCTACTGAGGGCGTTTATCTGGTTCCTGCCTTTGTGGGTTTGGGGGCACCATATTGGGACAATCAGGCAAGGGCTTTGATTTGCGGCATGAACCGTGGCACCGGCAAGGCCCATATCATAAGGGCTGCATTGGAGTCGATCGCTTACCAGGTAAAAGACCTTATTGATCTGATGGTACAAGGTGCCGGCTTAAGCTTACAGGAATTAAGGGTAGATGGTGGGCCAAGCTCAAACCGTATGTTGATGCAGTTTCAATCTGATATACTGCAATGCCGTCTAAACAAATCGCAGGTAGACGAAGCTTCTGCATTGGGTGCTGCCCTGATGGCTGGCCTGGCATTGGGCATTTATCCTGATTTACAAGCCTTGCAATCGGTGAGGAGCAATGAAGTGAATTATTCCTGCGCTATGCCTTCTGAAGAAAGTCGCAAGCTTTACGAAGGATGGAAAAATGCCCTGTCCAAAGCCATAACCAAACCTGATTAACATGCTTTATAGTACCACTTACCAGGATTTATGCAATCATTTGAATACGGAAATATCCTTATTCAGAGATGAAAAGATTTCTCTCGATCTGGTTCATCAATTGCAGGATCCTGAAGGAATAAACCGTATTACATTGCAGTTTGGGGATTTTATACTGGAATTGCTTCCTTCTAAAGGTTTGGCACCCGGAAGATTGGTCTACAAGGATCAGGATATTTTCTGGGATCCCCCCTCGCCGCTGTATCGTCCTGAAGAAATTAATCCTCTGTCAGATGAAATCTGCATACAGGGCAAGCCTCAAAAAGGATTGATCTATATAAAAACATTTACAGCAGGTATTGAGCTGCTCGGCTTGCAAAACTGGGGGATGCATTATACGGATGCAAAAGGTCACTTTCATCCATTACATGGAGAAGTTTCTCATATCCCAACATCTGAAATCCGATTGACTAAAGGAACTGATTTTGTCTTACTGGAAGGAATATTCGACTATAGAAAATACACAGCGTCAATACAGAAACCCTGGTATAAGCAAGGCGAGCCCTTGTTTAACATTACCCGTCAATATAAACTCTTTACTGATGGCAGGTTGCTTTACAAGGATATTATCGAAAACATCAGTAATCAGCCACATTTTGTCGATTGGGGGTATCATGTAACCTTCAGGGGAGTGGATGAGGCATATGTCATCATCCATGGATCGGAATTCATCCCCCGGGGTGGAGGTAAAGCCACCATAAGAGATATCATCTGGCAATCGGCCAAAAACGAAGATACAAGAATTGAAACCGGCATAATCTTTAAAGAACTGCGCCCGGTGTATATCGATTCCCTAGGCCGGGATATGGTGCAGGTACAATTTGTCTATCCGGATGCCCGCGCTTTTCGGCTGTTTGTTCCTCCTTCGCCGTATTTTCAGACCTGGTTTTGTGCCGGAGGTGAAAAAACGGATGAATTTACCTATAAAAATGGCGAGCCGGTGCTCAAAAAGAGCTGGAATGGAATGGGTATAGAATTTGGCGCCAGTGCCCTGGACCACGATGGCAACACCGATCCGGACGTTCCTGTAAGTGCACCACTGCAACCTGGTGAAAAAGTAGAAATCCCAATATATTTTTTATTCTAACATAAACGATGTAAACCCATGGCATACAAGAAAAAACTCACATTCGGACTCATCGTAGGCACCCGAAATATCTTCAATTCGAAGCTGGCCAAAGAAGCCAGGGTGGTGCTGCTCGATAAAATGAAAAACCTCGGATACGATTATATAATTCTTTCTGGAGAGGAAACGCCAACCGGAAATATTGAAACCGTAAAGGACGCTCAAAAATGCGCCCGGCTTTTTAGCGAAAACCGCGATAAAATCGATGGAATCATTGTGGTATTGCCCAATTTCGGAGATGAGCTGGGTATAGTGAACAGTCTGCACCTCGCCAAACTCGATGTGCCCGTGCTCATTCAGGCTTGTGACGATGACAACGATAAAGTTGACGTTTACAGTCGCAGAGATGCCTTCTGTGGAAAGATAAGCGTTTGCAATAATCTGTACCAATACGGCATTCCTTTTACCGATACTACAACGCATACCTATCCACTGGAAAGCGAGCAGTTTGACAAAGATGTGGATTATTTTGCGAGGGTGTGCAGGGTGGTAAACGGACTCAGAAACGCGAGAATCGGCGCCATTGGTGCGCGGCCTGGTGCGTTCCAGACCATGCGTGCCAGCGAGAAATTATTGCAGCATACCGGTATTACCGTTTTGCCGATAGACCTTTCTGAAATATTTGGCAAAGCGGAAAAGATTGATAACCAGGCCACTGACCTGGTAAAAAAAATTCAGGAAATCAGAGATTACGGAACCATTCCAACATACATCCATGAAGAAAAAGTTTATCTGCAAGCCAAATTCGGACTGGCCGTTGAAAACTGGGTAATGGAAAACGACATCGATGCCACCGCCATACAGTGCTGGGAATCTATACAAAAAAATTACGGATGTGCCTCTTGCCTTACCATGAGCATGATGGGCGAAAAATTTATGCCCAGCGCCTGCGAGGTAGACCTGGCCGGAGTTGTGAGTATGTATGCCCTGCTGTTGGCTTCAGGCGTTCCACCAGCTCTGCTCGACTGGAATAACAACTTCGCGCAAGATCGAAATATGTGTGTATGTACGCATTGCAGCAATTATCCCAAGAGCTTTATGCAAAATGAACTTGAAATTTCCAATCTCGATATTCTGGGTACCGTACTTGGCGATGAAGACACTTTTGGAGCCATCAAAGGAAAAGTAGCGCCGGGGCCTTTCTCCTACTTTCGAATGTCGACAGATGATGTGCGGGGAAAAATAAAAAGTTATGTGGGAGAGGGTGAAATCACCGACGATCCATATGGCATGGATGGCGGCATAGCTGTCACCAAGGTAGAAAATCTGCAAAAATTGCTGAAATATATATGCAAAAACGGATTTGAACACCATGTAGCCATGAGCCGTGGACTGGTAGCCAATGTGCTGGAAGAAGCCGTCGGTAATTACCTGGGCTGGGAGCTGTACAGACATGAATAATACCCGTCACAGGATGAAGTAATGAAAGCCATCTTGTATTAAAAGAAAAAACCTGATGAAGACCTCCATCAGGTTTTTTTATACAATATGTTCTTTTAAGACTAAACCATAGGTGGTACAGGTTTTCTTCTGGCCAGAATTACCACCAGGGCCGCAGTCATAAACATGATAAGGCTGTATATTACCGGAGGTATGGCTATTTGGGTATTGTTTAAGATAACAGGGCTCAATGCGATCGCGATGGCCAGGGTGCCATTTTGAATGCCGGTTTCAATAGAAATAGATACCCGCTGGCTTCGTTTCAGGTTCATTAGTTTTCCTGTGAAATAGCCCAGTAATAAGGCAGAAGCATTTAACAAAAGGGTTGGTAAGCCTGCCTGCTGAAAGTAGGAAACCAAATGTTCTCTCTCTTTGAGGATGGCCAGGATTAGTATCAACACAAAGAAAACCATAGAAATTATGTTGACGGTTTTCAGTGATTTACGGGTAAAGACAGGAAAACGCTTTTTGATATACATACCGATGGAAACCGGAATGATGGTAACTATTACAATTTGCAGCACGGTCTGTATAAATGGTAATTGAATGGCTTCTTTCCCTCCCATAAAATAATACAAAGAAAGATTCAGAAATATGGGAATGGTAAAATTGGTTACGATGCTGGTAATGGCCGTAAGTGAAATGGATAAAGCAAGATCAGCCTTAGCCAGGTGCGTAATCAGGTTGGAAGTCGGTCCACCCGGACACAGCGCAATCAGCATAATTCCTACCGCCAGTTCCGGTTTTATGTTAAAGCTAATGGCAACGAGAAAACCCACCAATGGCAAAAACAAAAGCTGGTTTACCATCCCCAGGACCACCGCTTTGGGATAAATAAAAATTCTCCTGAAATCATCAATGACCAGCGTCATGCCCATCCCCAGCATAATCACACCAAGAGCCAGGGGCAAAAACAAGGCGAATACTACACTTTGTTCCATGTGTTCTGTACAATTTTTAAAATATGAAATTAATTTTGGCCTAAGTAATACTTATTTGCGGTAAATATAAAAAGTTAATGTAAAAATTCTCATTTCATCAAAAATTTTAATAATGGCCCTGGTCTGATTGCTTAAGTCGCCTTGTAACTTTAAATCCGTTCACCAAATTTCCTATCCCTTTTTTATCTTTGCGGCTCAATGAAATTCATCTATGTCTACACCTGATCACAAAGATTTTTTCCTTCCTCCCGAATGGCACCCGCAGAGCGGGGTTATGCTTACCTGGCCTCATGCGGCTACCGACTGGAATTACATGTTACAGGATGCAGAAAGCTGCTTTATAAACATCGCCCGTGAAATTGCCAAAAGGGAAAAAGTACTTGTGGTCAGTCCGGATACAGATTCCATTTGCAAAAAACTCATTCCTCTTTGCCCGCCGGAAAACCTCATTTTTGCCAACCTGCCGACCAACGACACCTGGGCGAGGGATCATGGTGCCTTAACTTTAGTCAACCAGGAGCAGACGGCATGCACACTTCTTGATTTTACATTTAATGCCTGGGGGTTAAAGTTTGCGGCAGAACATGACAATCAAATCACCCGAAAGCTTTTTGAAGCAGGAAATATATTTAGTCCGGGCTGCCAATACAGCAATCAACTTGACTTTGTGCTGGAAGGCGGCAGTATCGAGGTAGATGGCATGGGAACAATATTAACTACATCAGAATGTCTGCTTTCACCAAACCGCAACCCGCATCTGAGTAAAAAAGAAATTGAAAACCGGCTGATTTCGGCATTGGGCATGAAAAGAGTGTTATGGTTGGAAAACGGATATCTGGAGGGGGACGACACCGACAGCCATATAGATACCTTAGCCCGTTTTTGTCCGGATGCCACCATAGCCTATGTACGATGTGCAGATACCAATGACCCACATTATTCGGCACTGAAGTCTATGGAAACAGAGTTACAGGATTTCCGCACAGCTGATGGCCTCCCCTACCGGCTGGTTGCCCTTCCTATGGCTGAATCGGTATATGCAGGTGATCAAAGGCTTCCTGCCACCTATGCCAACTTTTTGATCATCAATGGCGCTGTTTTGGTGCCTGTTTACGGAAGTCTGAAAGACAAAGAGGCCATTGAAGCATTATCATATGCCTTCCCCGGATATGAGATAATTCCTGTCAATTGCCTGCCCCTGATTCATCAGCATGGATCATTACATTGCGTAACCATGCAATTTCCTATGGGCGTTTTGTGAGATGGGGGTTTTGAATGAAGGAGAGGTAGTGTAATGACGGGCATTAGTATGCCATTAATATTCATATAAATAAAACCCCTCGTAATTCATATTTTTTAAACTATTAAACATTATTAATATATCAGCTTTTTTTCAAAATTTATTTTGATAATATTCACAAACATCCCCCTCGCCACTCTTACCGAACATTCGTCAGGGACAGGCAAGAAGTGAGTACATTTAGTTACCATAATTTCTCATATAATTTAAAAAAAGTATCTATTTTGTCATAATGAAATTCTCTAACAGTATGTAGTCCCCCCTCGAGGGGGAATTATGGGAGGTGTTCATTTAGTTAGCTTAATTTCTTATATAATTTATGAAAAGCATATATTTTACCTTAAAGTTATTCTCATCCAGAATGAAGTCCCCCATCCCGAACATTCGTCCGGGACAGGTTTCGGGGGATTCAGGGGGGTGTTCATATATGTACCACTATTCCATTCAATTTTTAAGAAAATAACGGTCCATTTAATGCCATTCCAAATTCAAACATACCCGGTAGGTTACAATCTGTAAAGAACTTTAAATATCGTGGTAATTATAGAAATCGGTGGGCAGACCAACTGTTGAAAATAACTCATTATCATAATTACAAGCATTAATTATTTCAATTTTTGGAGGCATGGCAAAAAAGGGGCTTATACCATAAACAACTTTGTCTTATGTATCTCTATTCCCTGTTGATACAGCACTTAAAAATTTCAATCGCATTTTTCCCAATTGACTCGGTATTTCCCCAATCCTATCCACCACTGAATCCTAAAATCGTATTGTCTTATGTCCGCTGTTTGTTATACGATTGTTTGATCAAGCTCATTATATAATCCAATTCTTCCTCTTGATCAATCCGGACAATATAGTCGCCACTGCCCCAATGTGAAATCTATTAGCCTATAACTTCTTTAAGCTGCTCATGCAGTTCTGGGATTTTATTTTTTACCACATCCCAAATAATCGAATAATTAACGCCCATATAATCGTGAATTAATCTATCTCTCATTCAGGCCATATTTTTCCATTTAATACTATTCCATTTTACCTTGAAATCCACAGGAATATTTTTTGTAGCTTCTCCTATAATTTCTAAACTCCTTGTTACTGCACGTTTTAAAGTCTCATCAGCTAAAAAATCTTCTTTAGTTTTATCATTGGTAATTACTGAAAGTATAAAATTACATTCATCCTTGATATGTTTCAGATACTCAATGGCTTCTTTAGACATATTTTACTTCTTTTAGAATCCTTGGGCCAATGAAAGGGCTCAAACCATTCTTTGTAACTATCTCAACTCTTTGATTTTTAAACAATTCCTCGATGATGTCACAAACTGCCATATAGTTGTCAAAATTCTCTTTTTCAGGTTCAAAATCTATTAAAATGTCAATATCACTATTTTCAGTTTGTTCATCTCTGGCATATGAGCCGAATAATCCAATCGAGTTAATTCCATGTCTGGAAATATCCACTTCTATGGATTTTAAAAGGCTTAGAATATTTTCCTTACTTGTCATTACACTACTATTTAAACAAATATAACAATCTTTGTTCGTTTATCGGGAAGTTGAATGATCACTTTTGCTTGTATTTGGTCAACTGTTGTTAATATCTTAAACTGATGTTTTTGGATTAACGCCTGTAAAGAACTTATCCTTTTGTTAAAACTTATTAAACAAAGGATTTTGAATGTTGAATCATTACCGCTGCGCCAGCATTAGAGGAGATGACTTCATTATGTCCTCCATGATCTAAGAATCCCATTTCGGAAGATCAGGTGATAAACCAGAAGCTATGACAATTACGATTACTTCGTTCCTATCTTTGATTTATGCTTATCCAATGGTTTCAAAACAGCACCTATGCCACTTTTATGTAAGATGATTACATACAGATAATATGTGCAGTTTTCTCAAACTCAAACCCTTCAGGTTTGATGGAATAAATGAATATGATAATTTATGATCCACACATGGCGATATGTGGGTAATTGAATTCAAAAACTTCGTGGTTACGTTACAGGGTGGCAATGGCATTAACGGTTCTCAGGTATGTATATAGGCAGGAATTTTAATCACTGAAGTTCCTGCAAAGAATTGAAAGTACTTCTCCGTCCAACAAAGCATTACCTGTATTACCCAATGCTGACACACGCGTGCTGTGCGTGTCCTGGCTATATGCCTTATAAATAATGCCTTAGCAATCCAAAAATCGTCCTCGCTTAAAAACGAACACGAAAGTCAATATAAAAAACAATAATTATTCTTTTCGTACATACGATATGCAGCGTTTAAAACACGGTCTGCCTACTATACCCATTACCCATCACGGTTTACGCATTTCACATCACGTATTCTAAGAACGCATCACACCTCACGCCTCACGAATCATCTTTGTCTTTTTATTTTTTTATCTTTACCCCCTTAAAGAAAACCGCATAAATAACGATTATATAATGGCATCAAAACCACCCAAAATCATAAAAGCCGGTCTGGTACAGCAACGAAACAGCAGCAACATTGAAGAAAACATTCAAAAGCTGATAAAAGGCATAGAGGAATGTGCCAAAGGCGGCGCTGAGTTGGTCGTGTTACAGGAACTACACAACAGTCTGTATTTTTGCCAGACAGAAAACCCTGATGTCTTCGACCTGGCCGAAAGCATTCCAGGCCCTTCGACCCGGACGTATAGCGAGATTGCCAAAAAATACGGACTAGTGCTGGTAACCTCCTTGTTTGAAAAGCGGGCTCCGGGCTTGTACCACAATACCGCGGTGGTTTTTGACAAAGATGGCAGCATAGCTGGAAAATACCGGAAAATGCACATTCCCGACGACCCTGCCTATTATGAAAAATTCTATTTTACACCCGGTGATCTGGGTTTTGAACCCATCGATACCTCAATTGGCCGGCTGGGCGTACTGGTTTGCTGGGATCAATGGTATCCCGAAGCTGCGCGGCTGATGGCGATGCGGGGGGCAGAAATCCTGATTTACCCCACGGCCATAGGCTGGGAATCAGGTGACAGCGAAGAAGAAAAAAACAGGCAACGCGATGCATGGGTCATATCGCAGAGAGCCCATGCCGTGGCCAATGGATTACCGGTCATTTCGGTAAACAGGACAGGACATGAACCCGATCCAAGCGGACAAACAAACGGCATTCAATTTTGGGGACATAGTTTTGTCGCTGGTCCGCAGGGTGAATTTATTGCCCTGGCCTCCACCGACAATGAAGAGTGTATGATGGTAGATATACATCTCAGCAGGTCAGAAGAAGTGCGCCGCATGTGGCCCTTTTTCAGAGACCGCCGCATCGATGCCTACGGCGCGCTGGATCAAAGGTATCTGTTGTAAGCTATGCAGTATAATGGTGAAAAACAGCTGTTCCCCCTCAAAGGAATAGTAACGGTACTCAATACGCCTTTCGATCAAAATAATGCCCTGGACATCAGGTCACTAGAAAGAAATGTTTTATATGCACTTGATGCCGGGGTTTCGGGCTTTCTTGTTCCGGCCATGGCTTCTGAGGTGTATAAACTTAGCTTCGAAGAGCGGATGGAAATGGTGAGTACAGTTAAAAATCTCATCGGAAATCAGGCCTTGCTGATCGCCGGCGCCGGCGAACCTGATGAGGATAAAAGAAAAAAAATTATAGAATCTTATCTTTCCCTGGGTTGTACAAATATTCTGGTACAAATCCCTTATTCCGGCGATGCAGCCTTCAGAAAAGCCATAGAGGAAACGGCTGCCTTAGGTCCGGAAATGCTGATGATTCAGGACTGGGATGCCTCTGGCTATGGACTGCCCGATGAACTGATCCTGCGTCTTTTTGAGGAAATAGAATGCTTCCGAAGCCTGAAAGTGGAAACCGTACCTGCCGGACTAAAATACAGCCGCTTGCTGCAAAAAACTGCTGGTCGATTGCATTTGAGCGGAGGCTGGGCGGTAGGCCAGATGATCGAAGGACTAAAACGAGGAATCCACGCTTTTATGCCAACCGGTATGCACCGGATCTACGTTGAAATATTCAGCCTTTATGAAATGGGGCATTATAAGGAAGCCAATGCACTTTTCGAATCTATACTGCCCGTGCTGGCCTTTTCAAACCAGCATCTCGATATTTCCATTCACTTTTTTAAAAGGTTGCTTCATGCCCAGGGTTATTATGCAACGCCACTCGTGCGACAACCCATTCTTTCTTTCGATGCCATCCATGAAGAAATAGCCAATCAACTCATCCGCAGGGTGATGAAAATCGAAGCGCAGTTGCAGATCAAACCGATGAAATAATATCTGATCTCAAAAAAAACATTAGCCATAAAAGGCCAGATATGCCTCAAAAATACTATTGGGAAACTCTACACCGGCAAAGAATACTCCGACCCCAAAAACTTTATTTTTGATACTGATCTGCTGTAAAGCCAGGGGCAAAGAACACACCGATAACCAACTGTAAGCCATCCCCAGCAATACAATAAAAACAGACAAAACTACACTGCCTGAACCAAGCAACACTATGAGTAAAATTAAAACTGCCAATGGCAGACCAAAAAGATAAGATTTCAGCAATCCCATTTTCGAAATCGCCAATCCAAAAGGAATGGAAACTATGGCTGACACCAATAGTATAAAAGAAGCAAGCGAATTTCCACCGTCAAACCAGGCAAATATCCCATCACTTCGGCTCTCGAATTGGTCGGGCAGTTGATTGAAAATCAAAGTCATAAATACCCCTAAGGCCACTCCGGTCAAAAAGACCTTTCCAAATCGATTTTTTGAATCTGTAATCTGAATGGTTGGCTCAGCATTCCTTTGAAACAAACTGGTAAAACTTTTACGCATCCAAAATCCACTAACCAACACCAGCACTCCACCTGTCACAAAAGTCAGGGGTGCACCAAAGAAATTGATTAAATCAACAATGGATGGCTCAAGCGCATATATTAAACCTGAACATACAACAATAATTGACATAGAAAGCGGCAGCTTGCCGGCTGAGGTAAAAAGCTCAACCATAGAAATGGCCGGACTGGTAAATATGCTCATGGATATAATCCACAATATGACTAAAACAGGTAATATCAAAACCCAGCCCCCCGAAGGTTGCAAGGTCAATGTCAAAGCAACAGACATAAAAACCAGACCGGCAAATATGATTCCTCCGATAATTACAGGAAAGCGGTTGCCAAGACGACTTCGGTATTGATCACTATAATAACCTGCCATAGGTGGCACCAATACCATAATGATTCCCTGAATAATATACAACAAGCCATTCATGGATTCAAGATTGTATTTAGATAGCAATATGGGCTGATAATTGTAATAGGCTATCCAACCAATCAGGATTGAAACATACAATGACAAAAAGCTTATGAGTTGAGGCCCTTGTATAGCGTCAGATTTTGAAAACATAATGCAATAATTATTTGGTCGATGTTTAGTATTTTAGTGTTGATACCCTGTTATGCCTATTGGTAACCTTTAAAAATTAAACTTTATAATGCTTTAATGCAATTTGATGTAAGGTTATCGCTTGATAATGCATTTAATGGATAGATTGTACATTCATTAATAACTCTATTTCAATGAATTCACCATTGGTTGACAAGTCATTTCTTTTGCAGAAATTTCCGGGAAAAGGTGGTTGGACGTATGCTGAAATTCCGGAAATAGCGCCGGACAAACATGCCCATTTCGGATGGGTAAGGGTGAAAGGGAAAATCGATGCATATTCTTTCACCAACTTCCATCTTCAGCCTATGGGAAATGGAAAATTATTTTTTTCTGTCAAATCTGAAATCAGAAAAAAAATTGGAAAACAAGCGGGTGACTGGGTGCATATTACCTTGTATAGAGACAATAACCCACAGGGGATCCCGGAAGAACTAATGCTATGCTTGCAGGAAGACCCACAAGCTTTGGAGGCTTTTATGAGCTTGAGTGATGGTGAGAAGAAAAAAAATATAGAATGGATTTATGCAGCCAAAAGTGACGATATCAAAGTTCATCGCATAGCATCAATGATGGATTTAATCACCAATCGCAATAGCTTTCAAATATAAGCACATCCAAAACGCTAAAAATATGACTCCATTATTCAAAAAACTCAATTTTAAAAACCATAAAGACATCCTGACTTTGCTCTTTCGGAAGGGGTAAAAAAAGAACAGGTGGCTAAATTTTTTCTATGCATTCCAACCTATGGCATCCTTTATTCGTCTTGCGTATAAATCAACCTAACAACCCATATTTATGTGTAATTTTTTCACGAAGCCAGGTAAAACCATTCTTATTATTCTGGCCCTTGCTGTTCTCTCCAGCGCTTGTGATCCGGAAGGTCCACCGGAGCGGGTTACCGGAGAAGTAGCCGGCTATAAGCCATTATATCAAAGCGGCATATCTCTCGATCTGTCTTTTCAAGAGCCCCGTCCGCTCAGGCAACCCGGGAAGATTTATGTATATGGAAAATGGTTATTGGTAAACGAATTGCATGAAGGCATTCATTTTATCGACAACAGCCTTCCCGAGCAACCGAAAAACACGGGTTTTTTGCAGGCCTTGGGTAATGTAGATATGGCTGTACGTGATGGGGTATTGTATATCGATCACATAGGAGACCTGGTGGCCATCGACATCAGCCAGGCACCTGAAATCAGGGAAATCAACCGGATTGAAAAATCCTGGTCAACCGAGCTGCCGCCGGAACAAAGCGTCTGGTTCGAATGTGTAGATCCAGGTAAAGGCACTGTTATAGGATGGGTACTCACTACCCTTACCAATCCGGAATGTTATCGATAAATCAGCCATACCGACATGAAAAAAATCTATTTAATATTTGTAATTCTTTGCGCAATCCTCTACTCCTGTGATATGCAGGGAGACAATATGCGTATTGGTCCGACCCAGGGTGCGGCTGGTTCTATGGCCAGGTTTGCGCTGGCACAAGGTCATTTGTACGTTGTAAAAAGCACCATGCTTTCTGTATATAAAATTCAGGGATCCGGCGCCCTGGAATTTGTAAATGAGGCTGTCATAGGATTTGGTATTGAAACCATTTTCACCAGGGGCAATACACTTTTTATTGGCGCCAACGATGCCGTTTATATTTACGATATAAGCCAACCCGATATACCGGTGCAGTTAGCGGCATATCGCCATTTGATTGCCTGTGACCCTGTAGTGGTACAGGGGAATTATGCCTATGCTACCCTGCGCATTGCAGATTGCAGAACTACCGGGGAAGATGTATTGGAAATCATAGATGTTTCTGACCTGAGAAATCCTTCGCTTGCAGCCAGGGTACCTATGGAGTCGCCCTATGGTTTGGGTGTAGATGGTGATAAATTATTTATCTGTGAGGGAAATAAGGGTTTAAAAGTTTTTAATCTTAGCGATCCAGTATCGCCTGTACTAAAACAAACCTATCCTGAAATGCATGCCTGGGATGTGATTCCTTATCAGGGTATTTTAATAATGACAGGAAACGATGGTATAGCGCAGTACGATTACCGCCCCGCCGATACCCTTATTTTTCTCAGTAAAATAAAGGTTCAAAAATAATCTGATGCATAATCAACCATATCAGTTTCAGGATACACATTGTCGCAAAGGCATAAAGCTATTAAACCCATGGCAAAATACATTTACGCCGGTCATCGGTGGAATTATCATGCTTGTATTGATGCTTACATTTTTGCAGGCCAATGCTGCCATATCTACAGATTCTCTTATAGAAAGCCGGCTTAAAAACCGCCATACCATTCGATGGAGCTATCTGCATATATACAATCTTTTTCCAACCCTTCAAATGCAATACGAAAGGCATTTAGTCGGTGATAACACCATAAACTTTGATATTGGGATGGTTATGAATTATAACAACTATGAAGGTATACAATCCATTCAACAACAGCGTGGCACCAAACTGAGGTTGAGCGTTCGTCATTACCTCGATATAAAGGAAAAGAGAAGTGGAGATGCGATGTTTTACCTGGCGCCTGAAATATTATTTAATGCCCTGTCAAGAGAATCCGGCAGATTTTTTCAGTACACGCTTGGATCAGGGGAGCAGTATTTTCGATACCATGATTATACTAAGCTCTATCGTGAATCGGCGCTGGGATTGCGCGTTGGGAGACAACGGATCTACCGGTCTGGTATTACCCTGGATATAAATGCAGGGCTGGCCTATTGGATGCTCCGAACGAGGTATAAAAACTTTCCACAAGGTGCAGATTCCGATTTTGTTCAGGAGGACAATATTCTGTGGCTGGAAGTGCCACGCCGTGGTCAGAATCGCTTTACCGTAATGCCGCTTTTGGGCTTTAACCTGGGCTATAGTTTTTAGATTGCTTTTAAGCTTCATGCTCAGAGTTTAGAAATTCCTCATTTTACCCTTGAGTACGACGAACTTAACAATGATTTTGATCGTTGGAATTATGTACTTTACGCTGGCGCAAGTCCCTGCTGCCATGCCGGCAGGCTGGTGCGACTTGTGCCTCCAATTATGAAAACCAGGGTTTGAAACCCGGTTGACGAAAAGACAATAAAGCATTACCTCATAAAAAAAGTGTCACCTCTACGGGGCTCTACCTACTGCTTACCAGGTTTTTCTACAAAGATGCCATCCCTAACGGGATTTTCATTTGTACACCTAAAGCTGGCGCTCGCATGTATTGTTCTATCATCTTTGATTGATTTTTTCCAAAAAAAATATCTAAATCCATGTGTATA
>JAFIEV010000060.1 GCA_020832305.1 Cyclobacteriaceae bacterium
CAATCCGCCATCACTCAGGATGTTTATTACGCCATTTCTATCGGCAGCAGCCATATAGACGTTGCCGCTTTCTTGCTGGTAATCGTATTTTACACTGTATTTTTGCCAGTAGGGTGTGTCTTCGTGGATGGGTTGCTTAGATACATATTCTATCGAATCTTTATGCGTGCAGGATACGCCTAAAAGAATAGAACTTATAATTAAAAAAAATGCACTTATATTTTTCATTTTAAGGCAAAATTATATAACTTTATAAAGTTATTATTCGTTAGCGGGGATTTTTAGATTATTATCAAAGTGCAATTCTGATTTTGGGTGTACTGTCAATGCCAAAAGAAATTCGATCAAAGAACTTTGACAAAAAACCTCAGTAAAGCAGCACACCCAAAACAGAATACTATCCCTTATTACAACCAAATACCCTATTTATGAGTATGTAATTGTAATATTAGGAAAAGGATTACAGCTTTTATTCGCATATCGCGAATATAAACTCTCAATTTGCGCAATTAGAACAAAGTCTGTTTAAACGGCATTTTGGCAAAACAAAATTTTGTTGATTGACAGGGTATTATAGGCTATAATGCAATTTTATCTCTTTGGTTAATTATATTAACCTGAAAGTGCAAAACGCAAAGATTACAGTAAATTGGGATTAATAACAACGTGTTTAATGGTTTTAGTACCATTCTTTAAGTGGTATGAATAGCTGCAATGGATTAATCCATTTTCAGCCTGAATAATCGAGGGATAAGAGAAACTTCCTTCCGGATTATTTTCAAGGTTAGAGTGAAGTTTCCAGTCTTTACCTTCATTTTCTGATATATACATTGAGATTTTGTGTCGGCTGTATTCAACATCATTTGCTACAAGAAGCCATCTTCCATCCTTTAAAACCAACAGTTCGACACTTGCCGTATTTGGAAAATTGGTTTTTTCTGAGGCTGACCAGTTCATACCATTATCTTGAGAATAACTAATGTGTACACGGTTTGGAGGATCGCCACTGTCTCGAAGCATGGCAGTAATGCTTCCATCTTTTTTAAGGGCGAGTGCCGGTTGTATGGGGCCTCTACCCACAAGTGGGTTTCCAGGATGCCAAGTCTCTCCATCGTCATCAGAAAGAGCCATCAGGGAGAAGTTAAAACCATCAGAATACAATGGTAAAACGATCTTGTTATTGTTAATCAGCAAGGGCTTAATTCTGGTCATCCATCCTATACTTCTTTTTTTTGCATCTTTACTAGCTTCAATAATCATATCGTCATAGAGTGGAGCGTATTCTGCCCAACCTGAATTATTTTCGGGTAATTCCGAAAATTTTTCCTTAGTTATATCTGCAAAATTATCATTGGGCTTAAGCAAGATATTATCCTGCCATTCCCACAAAGGGGCGCCATCTTCATTATAATTAACTGAAGTTTTAAACTTTAGAATGGAGAATTCCCAGCGATTGGCTTGTACGGCGACCCAGACCAGAAAAAGTTTTTTCTTATGATTAAGAAAAAGTATAGGATTGCAGTCTGGCAAACCAGGGGTATCGGCCATTAGAAAAGGTGCCGACCACGAAGTAGCTCCTTTTTTTAATCTTGCGCCAAATAGTGCCACATCGTCTGATTTTCTTTCACCACTTCCTTGAAACCATACCGAAAGCAAGTCTCCGTTGGGTAGAGAAACCAGGCTGCTGGAATGTACATGCTGTGATTGAAATGGGAAAATCAAATAGTTTTTTTCAATGTGCCCTTGTCCATAAACAACAATTGAGGCTAATAGTAACGTCAGGCAAATCAGATATGAGCGCATTGTACTAAATTTTTATTTCATTACCACATTTTTTTAGTAACGGACTATTCAGCTATGCCACTGATTAACATCAGGTTTTATTACTCATCTTTAAATATGAAGGTATATATACTTCCACTTTCGGTAATGTATCCGCGATACATACCTTCAGTGTTAAAGGGCATCGTTACATTTCCTTTTGCATCAAGTCCTATCAATCCACCTTTACCTCCTGCTTTTTCCAGTTTTTCCCAGACTACCTCTGATGCGGCTGCCTGCAACGATTTTCCTTCATATTCCATTTTAGCAGCCACATCGTATGCGACGACAAATCTCATAAAATATTCTCCATGGCCTGTGCAGGATATTCCACAGGTACTATTATTGGCATATGTTCCAGCTCCGATGATAGGTGAGTCGCCAATACGACCAAACTTCTTGTTTGTCATTCCTCCTGTAGATGTGCCTGCAGTAAGATCGCCATTAACATCCAACGCTACGGCACCTACAGTTCCATATTTTTTATCATAGGAAAGTGGGCTTGGGTGTAAGCTACCGGAGGTTTTATCTTTTTCCTGCACTTTTCTCAGTTGTTCAATTCGGGTTTTGGTAACAAAATAGTTAGGCTTGACCAAGACTAAATTCCGGCTTTTAGCAAAATTTTCAGCGCCATTTCCACTCAGCATCACATGGGGGGAGGCCTGCATAACTTCAATGGCGGCGTCAATAGGATTTTTTATTTTCCGCACACCGGCCACTGCGCCAGCACGTAGGTCAGCGCCTTGCATAATGGAAGCATCCAGCTCCGCAAAACCTTTATTGGTAAGTACTGCACCTTTACCGGCATTAAATAAAGGCGAATCTTCCAAAAGTCGAATGCTGGTTCTTACTGCTTCAAGTGATGAACCACCACTTTTTAGAATTTCATACCCTGCATTTAGAGCATCACTCAAAGTTTTTCGGTATTCTATCTCAAGATCATCAGACATATTATCCTTGCTTATTGTGCCGGCTCCTCCATGTATTACCAGCACTACCTTCTCTTCGTAGTTTGCATGCTGACCTGACACGACATAATGTGCCAACACAAGAATGGATGAAAAAAGGAAGATTATTAATGGTTTGTTAATAAATTGCATGCTAAACGTAACCTTATTGTGTAAATTGCAATATTATATAATATGCGGACAATCAAAATAATGATAATAAAGGGAATAACATTTTTTTAGTTTACATTTCTTATCCTAATTTTGGGCCGCTTGTTGGCAAATATATGGTAAAACCTTAATTTTTTAGGAAAATGGCTGAAGATAAGATTAGGTATTCACCCGCAGAACTCGAAGAGTTTGAGGGGTTAATCAAAGAGAAGTTGGAAAAGGCAAAAAAGGAACTGAATTTTATAAAAGAAACCCTAAGCCGTAATAACGACAGCGGTACTGACAATACATCCAGTACATCTAAATTGCTGGAAGATGGTGCAGATACTATGGAAAAAGAGAGCTTAAGCCAATTGGCTGCCAGGCAGCAAAAATTTATTAATAACCTTGAAAACGCGCTTATTCGAATTAAAAATGGCACATATGGCATATGCGTTGATACTGGAAAGCTCATTCCAAAAGAAAGATTAAGGGCTGTGCCACATACCATGCATTCGATAGAAGCGAAATTAAATAAGAACTGATTTGGATTTTCTGATCAATCATGTAGAAGCATTGATTTTTTGCAATCCCGGACCTATTCAAACGGGAGAAATAAAGGATTGTCTTTCTGAAATGTTTGATGCAGAGGTGCCTGATACAGATATTCAAAAGTCTATTGACTTGTTGATGGAGAAATATCAACAGGAAGCATTTTCTTTTGAGATCCTCAAAACAGGAGGAGGGTACCAGTTTATGACTAAACCTGCCTATCAGTCAAGTATAGGCATTTTACTCAAGCAAAAATCTAAAAAACGCCTTTCAAATTCTTCTTTGGAAACACTTGCCATAGTAGCCTATAAGCAGCCGGTCACCAAAACAGAAGTTGAGCAGATAAGAGGTGTAAACTGTGATTACGCCATTCAAAAACTTCTTGAAAAAGAACTGATAGAAATCAAAGGAAAGTCAGACGCAGTTGGACGGCCTTTAATTTACGGCACATCACAAAAATTTATGGAGTATTTTGGCATCAATCATCTTCATGAGCTGCCATCTCCCAAAGATTTCGGTAAGGAAGATAATATGATAGGTCAGCAGCATGAAGGATAAAAATTTTGGGAAGAAGTTTGGGCCTAAGGGGCCTCAGAGAGAAAAAAGTTCAGGATCATTTGATCCGAAAAAGAAACAAATAAAAGGGAAAAGCAAACCCGTTGGACCGCGTACCAGAAAAGTACAGCCAGCACCTTCGCCTGCAGAGAATCAGTCAGAACCAGAAAATATTCGATTAAATCGCTATATCGCCAATGCAGGGATATGTTCCAGAAGAGATGCCGATGTGCTGATAAAAAACGGAGAAATTACCGTAAACGGCAAAGCGATTCTGGAAATGGGATATAAGGTTCTGCCTGGTGATGTGATTAAATACCAGGGAAAAGTATTGCACCGCGAAAAATTTGTATATGTTTTACTCAATAAGCCCAAAGATTTTATAACAACTACAGAAGACGAAATGGGTCGAAAGACCGTAATGGACCTGGTAAAGAAAGCCTGTAAAGAAAGAATTTTTCCAGTGGGCAGACTTGACCGCAATACAACGGGTATACTTTTGCTTACCAACGATGGTGAGCTTAGTAAAAAACTTACACATCCCAGCCATAAGGTTCCAAAAGTTTATGAAGTACAGCTGGATAAACCCCTGGAGCCAGAACATTTTGACAATATTAAAAATGGAATAGAACTTGAAGATGGCCTTGCAGCTGTAGATGATGCCGTGATTCTAAGCCCTGACCGAAGGTATATCGGGCTCGAAATCCACCTTGGAAGGAACCGCATCGTACGGAGAATATTTGAATCTCTTGGTTATGATGTGATAAAACTCGACAGGGTTTCTTTTGCTGGTCTCAATAAAAAAGATCTTCCCAGAGGCAATTGGCGCCATCTTGAAAACAAAGAAGTAATTCTGTTGAAACATCTTTTTCAGGCGCGTAAAGATTAATGGTATTTTTTTAGCGGCTGTTTAAGCTTTTACATAGTTTGCTTCAATTAACCTGCTATTTTCATAGCTGAATTTGGCCCTGGTATGTGCTGCTTTACCCCTGCCTAGGTGTAAAAAATCAATGAATACTGTTGTGCACTCTATCCAACAGAAATGTTCCGGGATCAGCTCGTTGCGAAATGTAAATTCAGAGTCTCCTTCAAATTTTTCCAGCACTTCGGCGGGAATTTTATCACATGCATACAAGATCGATTCTGGAAGACTGATCATCGAAAGTTTCAATTGGGCCAGCGGATCTTTGTGATGAATTGTTGCCAGGCATCGTATACTCAATTGTACCGAAGAAGATTTATCCCAAAACAACATTGTCAAATAAGGCAAATTATGCAAGCTTTTTGCCTTTCTTGATCTGATATCTGTATGAAATGACAAGGTTTTATTTGCTGCACTTGCAGCCCTTAGCACCACCATTCTTGCTTCCGGATAGCCCAAAGAATCTACTGTACTCACTGAACAGAGGTGCATATCATGCTTTCTGTCAGCCGAAGCACGCTCAAGCAGGCTCCATATTGTTTGCTCCAAAAAAGTGAGATTTTTTAATTCGTGCAAATGTACCATGTACTTAAAAATCTTTAATTACGCCCCTTTGTTTTAAATAAATCGTCTTTTAATGAAAAAGAGATCTAATAAAGCAATTTAATTGACACTTTATAGTATTTGAAGGCCATTATCCATGTGAACTATCATTTCAAATCACACAATCAGGCATAAAAACACTTTGTTGGTATATGTTTTGTTAATCAATTAACAGAAGTAATGAATTAAGAAAAAGAGCTATATATGGCAGGCAATAATTTCTTATCTTTATATGATATTTGTTTTTTTGGCTTTAATGAATTACGATAAATTTTTTTTACTATGGTAAAGACTATTTTAAGATTGACCTTTTTGCTGTTGACCTCAACTGCTCTGTTGTTTTTTTTCGGATCCTGTGAAATGGAAGAAGATGTTTTTTCAGATTCTACTTTACTGATCGGAAAATGGAAATCGGGGACACTGTATTACAAATATCAAAATAATGGTCATGGAGCTACCTGGGATACCTCTGACGATGTCACTGAAAAGGAGGCACAGGACTTTACCTGGACACTCCAAAAATCTGTTTTAACGCACATTCATGTACTTGAAATGGGAGGTACAGTTCCAAAGGTTTACAAAGTAACGCAACTTACACACAGTAACCTGCGGTATGAAGATGACTTTGGAAAAAAATTCAGTTTCACTAAAGTCGATTAATGCCTTTTTTAAAGTTTACACTTAAATGTTATGGCGAGAGGCCTGAAAATTCTAGCATTGCTTTTTACTGTATTGATATTTACCAGCATATTCACTATCGGTATTATCACATGGTGGGTATTTACCCCTGAAAAGATTACCCCCGTTATTCGGGAACAGGCCGCCAAACACTTAAATTGTTCCACTTCTATTGGCCGTGTAGAGCTGACTTTCTTCAGTACCTTCCCCGATTTTGCTTTTAAGATTAATGAATTGCAATTGCTTACCTTAGCTGGGGCTGCACCCAATGATACCTTGCTGGACGTTGGGGAAGCAGTGTTGCGCTTTGATCTGATGAAATTGTGGAACCATGCTGAGCTTAATATTCATGAAATCACTTTAAAACACGGTAAATTGAATCTGTTTACAGATAGTTTGGGAGTGGTAAATTACAATATCTGGCAACCTGCTGATCCTGCAAATGAAGAAGATGAATCATTTTCACTCGAATTGATCAATGCTGAAAATATTATACTGCAACAAATAGATCTGCGGTACGAAGATGCCTCCCTGGGTGTTAAAGCAATTGTTGAAAACCTTCACGCTGAAGTACATGGAAGCCTTAAACAAGGCATACTACATAGTGTACTGAAAGTTGCTGAAGCAAGTGTATCACTGGATTATCAGCAAGAAGAATATCTATCCCACACGCCAACAAAATTTCAGCTGCTTTCTTCCTACGACTTCAACCAACAACATCTTAGAATTACAGCTGCCAATTTGCAATTGAATGAAGTTTCCTTTACAATGCATGGTGATTTGGACCTTTCCTCTGAAGCTAAAGGTGCCGGATTGCAATATGAACTTCCGGAGATTTCTGCCGAAAGCCTTTTAAAACTTGTACCCCCGGCCTTTGCATCCTTTGTTGAAGACCTTGATTTTGCAGGGGATGTTTATTTCAAAGGCAGCCTTGAAGGCGAATATTCAAATGAAAAATGGCCCTGGATTAGAACAGATTTGAGGCTCAGGAATGGCAGAATAAACCACGCAATTTTGCCTTTCCCGCTCGACCATGCAGAAGCTTCGATTTCAATAACAACCGACTTTTTCAACGATACTTCTTCTTTTATTCATATAGAAAGTGCCAGTGCTGTGCATAAAAATTCCAGGTTCCAGGTAAGTGGAAACGTGAAGGATATATATTCCGATGCACTGCTGGAGCTGCGCATTGCTACAGGCCTTGATTTGGATGAAATTACGGAATATTTTCCGAAAGACCTGAAACTCACTGCATCGGGCACGATGGATGGTAATTTGCAGACTACATTCAGATTATCTGAGTTGGAAAAGAATCAGTGGGAGAAATTTCGCGTTAGAGGTAATTTCTATGGAAAGGCACTCAGGATGGCCAATGATAGTCTTGAAATGCGTTGCCTTGATACGGAAGTTCGGCTTCAAATGCCTAATCCAAAACCAGCTTTGCCGCAGCGTAAATTTGCGCTTGTAAATATGAAGTCTGGTCTATTCGCGCTTGATGAATGGAAAAAGCCTCGCCTCACATTGCAAAATGCACTTTTACATCTGGAAACATCTGATTTGCGCGATACGATCGTGGTGCCACATATGTATTTGAGCTATGGCTTAGATTCTCTGGGCATTTCACTGGATACCTTGATCTATCAGGGAGAAAACCCTACGGGTACCTTAACAATTTCACCTTGCAGACAAAGCCCGCACCTTCCCTCGATAGAAGCAGGGTATGCGTCAGATAAAGTAACCGCCCGTTATGGTATGATTACTGCTGATTTAAAGAAAACCAATCTGTCGGTCAAGGTAAACCGCGATGACCGGTTTCAAGATGCCTTCAAGCAATGGATGTTCGAAGGATTTGTTCATGTAATTGAAGGATACTTTCAAAGCCCCGACTTCAGGTATTCATTCGAACTGCCTGTTTTGTCAATGGATTTTGAGCCTGAAACTTTCAACATCAAAGAAAGTCATGCTAAAATTGGATCGAGTGATTTTAGTCTTGCCGGAAGCTTTCAAAATGTTATGTCTTATTTCAGGGAAGACAGCATTTTAAGAGGCACTTTTATTTTTCAGTCAGATACTACCGATGTTTTTCAGCTAATGAACCTGACCAGTGGTCTGGGTCATGATGATCCTCCCGAGGATGAAAATCAGGGTCCTTATATGGTGCCTCAGGGCTTGGATATTAGCTTGCAGACAAATATTGGCTATGCCCGCATGGGTCATAATTTTGCCGACCATATTGGTGGTGTGCTTCGGGTAAGAGATGGCACACTTGTTTTGGATGATATACAACTCGAAACTCCTGCCGCGCGGATGGAACTCACTGCAATGTACAGAACACCCAGAAAAAACCATCTCTTTTTAGGTTTAGACTACAGAATGGTGGATGTGGAAATTGAAGAACTTCTGGAAATGATTCCCGATATTGATACGCTTATGCCGATGTTACGGTCTTTTAAAGGTACAGGAGAGTTTCATATTGCTGTGGAAACCTATCTCGATTCGATGTACAACATCAAAAAGTCCACATTGCGTGGTGCATCCTCTATTACAGGTCAAAATCTCGTATTAATGGATGGTGAAACTTTTGGTGAAATCGCCAAAACTTTGAGATTCAATAAGAAAACAGAGAACATAGTAGATTCACTTTCAACGGAATTCACAATTTTCAGAGAGGAAATTGATATTTATCCTTTTTTGATGGTAATGGATCGCTATAAGGCCGTAATTGCCGGCCGACATAATTTTGACCTCACTTTTGATTATCATGTTTCGGTAGTAGAAAGTCCATTGCCGTTCAGATTAGGGGTTGATATACGAGGCGATATTGATAATTTATCCTACAGTCTGGCAAGGGCCCGCTATGCCGAATTTTACAGGCCAACACGACGTGGAGTTGTTGAAAACCGGCAATTAGAGCTACGGAGGATGATCCGAGAGGCCTTGATGGGGACTACCAGGACTGCTTCAGAGTAGATTTGAGGGCTGTATTGGAGCGTATGTGTATGTTTTGTGCCAGTAATAGCACATTTCTATCAAGAAACATAAAGTTTGCATAAATATGGAGAGACTTAAACACTGGCAATTGTTTCTGTTTTTCTGGCCCGTTGGAATATGGTTTATGCATCCCCATATTAATAAGATTTATAAAAGTAATTAATTCACTCCTTTACTAAACCAGACCCATCTTCTCTAATGCCATGTGGGTTTTATTCCCGGAGCATAGGGAAAAGATAAATTCATATGGTACTCAAGATCTTGCTCAGGTCTTTCATATTGATCGGGAATGGCCATGCCACTGAAAGTCTGAAAAAACAAAAGGCAGGCAAGGGGCAAAAAAGTGGATGAAAAGGTTATCCTGGCTTAAAAGTCACCGTAGACCAAACCTTTGTCTTCAAATCCTTATCCTGATTTGGATCAATTTCAGTCACAAGCGATTACCATCCTCAGCATTGACCGAAAAAAAGGTCTCAAAAGCGTCAGGAATAAAATTACATACGCGATTCATGATTTTTTCGAGAAAATGTTTTTTATTAAACAATAAGATATCAGGTTGCTGATAATCTCAGGCTCGACTTTCTGATGATGAGTTCATGTTTGAGAATAATGGTGTTAAAGTGTTTGGTTCGCTCATCGCGCAGTATATTTAAAAGCGTTGTGGCCGCTATTTCTCCCATTTCCTCACCGGGATAATTGATGGTGCTTAGATTGGGATCTATCACTTTCGAAATGGGGTCGTTATTGAAACCGACAATGGCAATGTCTTCAGGAATGCGTAAACCCGCAATTTTCAATTCCTGCATTATGGCGACAGCAGAAGTGTCATTTGAAGTAAATATACCGTCTGGCTTAGGGTCCATATTTAGTATCTGATGTATGATTTCTTTTCCTGTGTTTTCGTTGAGGGCATGCAGTATAAACATATCAGAAGAAAATTTCTGACCGGCGCTTTCGAGCGCTGTTTTGTAACCCCGAAAGCGATCAGCATAAACATTACGGGCGAGATTGCCACCTACATGAATGATTTTTTTACAACCTTGCTGTAAAAGGTGGGAGGTGGCATCAAAACCTGCTTTAAAATTATCAATTACAACACTTACACAGTCTGGATGGTCAAAAGTTCGGTCAAAAAAGACCAGAGGTATATTCTTTTTAAAAATGACATCGAGATGATGAAGGTCAGGTGTATCGTAGGCAACTGAAACCAATAATCCATCTGTTCTGCTGTTATACATAGTTTCCACACTGCTTTTTTCCTTTTCAGCCGATTCGAGAGATTGGGAAATAATGAGATTATAACCAGCTTCATTTACAATTCTTTCTATGCCTGCTATAACCGTCGACATAAAGTAACTATTCAACCGGGGCACGATCACACCCAGGGTATGGGTCTTTTTTTGACGCAAATTACTGGCAAAAGTATTATGCTGATAGCCCAATTCCCTTGCCGTTTGAAGAATTCGGCGTTTGGTTTCTTTATGTATGGCCGGATGATCTTTCAGGCCCCTGCTTACGGTGGATGCCGAAAGATTTAAAATACGGGCGATGTCATAAATGGTTACTTCTTTGGTAGAGTCCATAATAATGGTTTAATTGGATATTCACGGAATGAATAATATTTCTTCAGCTTTGCTGAAAAAATGCCTGAAAAGAGATAGAATAAAATTCCGCAACCGATTGCAAATTACTTGGAAAACACATTAAATACAATATGCTTCAAGATTTCAGATAGTTCTTCTTTTATTATGCCTTCACTGTTTATAGTACTTACAGATGAAAGCAAATTCTGAAAAATTGACAATCTGACCAGATAGCAGTAATTTCCGGTCAGATTTAATTATTATTTAATCCAGATGAAAGTTTTAAACTTACAGTTCATTGTCTGTTTCTTGATTTTTATTGCTTGTAAACCTGCATATAAACCTACGGAAAGCCTTAAGGAAAAATACAAGGGGAAGTTTTTTATCGGAACAGCATTAAATCTTTCGCAAATTCAACAGAAGAATAAGGAGGAAACTACGCTTATCCTAAGAGAATTTAATTCCATCACCGCTGAGAATATTATGAAATGGGCATTGATTCACCCAAAACCCAATGAGTATCAATTTGGTCCGGTTGATGAATTTGTCAATTTTGGCAAGCAAAACAATATGTTTGTCATAGGTCATACCTTATTGTGGCATCAGCAGGTGCCTTCATGGGTTTATCAGGTAAGCGAAGAGGATACAAGCCTTGTAGATAAAGAAACCCTGTACCAACGTGTTAAAGAGCATGTAGATGCCGTAGCGGGAAGGTATCGGGGTAAAATTGATGGCTGGGACGTGCTTAACGAAGCATTGGAGGAGAATGGTAGCCTCAGAAATTCCGCCTTCTTAAAGATTGCCGGAGAAGAATATATTGAAAAAGTATTTGAATATGCTTCTCTGGCCGACCCCGAAGCTGAACTTTACTATAATGATTACAATATGTGGAAGCCGGAGAAGCGTGATGGCGCAATACGACTCATTCAAAATCTACTCGATAAAGGAATTAAGGTAGATGGTATCGGTATGCAAGGTCACTGGGCACTGCATTACCCCTCACCTCAACAGATTGAGGAAAGTATAGTAAAGTTTTCTGAGCTGGGTTTAAAGGTTATGATTACAGAATTAGATATTACCGTTTTACCTAATCCATGGGATATTCAAGGTGCCGATCTCGATGAAACTTTCGATGCCGATGCATTTATGAATCCCTATACTGAAGGACTTCCCGATTCAGTATCTTCAAAACTGGAGAAAAGATATGAGGAGATTTTTCAACTGTTTGAAAAGCAGAGCGATAAAATATCAAGGGTAACCTTTTGGGGAGTGCATGATGGCGTTTCGTGGTTGAATAACTGGCCAGCCAGGGGACGCACCAATTACCCCTTACTCTTTGATCGCAACCTGCAAAGAAAATCTGTTTATGAACAGATTTTGAATCAGTAATTTGATTGAAACCCACATTTTTATTTTGGATGTTATAAAAAGGAGGCTAATTAAAAGACCTCCTCTTTTGTTACAGTCGGTTTAATCACTTTCTGCTGAAAAATCATTAATCTATAATACAAACTCAGAATTTTGAAATAAATCAATAAGATAGGCGATTTTCAATGCACCCTGATTAAAGTCGACCGGTTATAATGGGCCAATATTATTACGAAGCTTCAAACTTCGATACCACTGGTTTGATATTAAACAACTCATCACTTTATACATCCTTTAATCCATCACATAAAACCAGCCATCCCTTTTTTTTAACCTCTGTTTTCCTGTTCGTATAATTCTGTTGAAGGCAATGTAAAACTCTGGATATTAATGAGATTACTATTGTCTGATTTTTCAGGAGAGAATTTCATTTTTTACAATCAACCATTTTATGACAACCAGAATAATTTTATGTATCGCGGCTTTCACAACAATAATGATGTACGGAAATGCCGGTTTTACCCAAAACAAGTTTACCGTTTCAGGTTATGTAAGTGATGCCGAAAATGGTGAGGAGCTCATCGGTGTAAGCGTTTTGGTAAAGGAATTGGGTACAGGCGCCATCAGCAATATGTATGGATTTTATTCCATAAGTCTATCGCCGGGTAAATACCAACTAGCTTTAAGTTATATCGGCTATGAAACGGTGGAGCGAGAAATTGATCTGACCAAACAAAACCTTGTACTTAACTTTTCGCTCAAAATTCAGACCATGGGCTTACAGGAGGTGATTGTTACGGGAAGGCCAGATGACCATAATTTAACAGAAATATCTATGAGCCGGGTCGAGCTTAACCTTGATCAGGTTAAGAAATTACCTGCCTTGTTTGGTGAATCTGATATCATTAAGGCTATACAGATGCAGCCCGGAGTCATTACGGCCGGTGAAGGTACCAGTGGATATTTTGTACGAGGGGGCAGCAGCGACCAAAACCTGATACTTATTGATGAGGCACCGGTCTATGACGCATCACATTTATTTGGTCTTTTTTCGGTTTTTAACTCAGATGTGATAAAGAGTTCTGAACTGTACAAAGGAGGCATACCGGCACAATATGGTGGTCGTTTATCATCGATGCTGGATGTGCGTACACGTGATGGCAACAACAAACGTTTTGCAGCCACAGGTGGAATAGGAAGCCTGGCCAGCCGCATAGCACTGGAAGGCCCCCTGAAAAGGGATGAAAGTTCCTTTTTAATCTCAGCCCGGCGATCTTACCTGGATGTATTTCAAAGGATGTCTTCTCACGAGGATGTAAATAGCAATCTGGTGCATTTTTATGATGTAAACGCTAAACTTAATTGGCGTAAAAACAACAATAACCGCTTTTTTGTAGCCGGGTACTTTGGCCGGGATGTTTTTCGATTTGGTAATGATGCCGCATTTGGCTGGGGCAACAGTACCTTAACCTTCCGCTGGAATCATTTATACAATGAAAGGCTGTTTTCAAATTTGACTCTGGTGGGCAGTAATTTTGACTATTCACTGGAGCTGTTCGATCCGGGCATTGGTTTTCAATGGACCGCCAATATGCAGGACCTGCAATTGAAACTCGATTATACATGGTACCCAAATCCGGATCATATTGTTTCATTTGGATATAATGGCTCCTACAAACGATTCGTGCCCGGCAACATCAGTCCAAATGATCCATCATCTATTTTTAAAGCCTGGAGTCTGGAGAAAATGTACGCGTTTGAGCATGCTTTTTACCTTGGAGATGAGCACAGGATTTCTTCCAGACTGAGTATGCAATATGGATTGAGACTTTCGGCATTTCAGAATGTGGGTAGTACTCTGATCAGAGATTATCTGAGAGAAGGTGAAACTGGTCAAATCGAATATGAGCCGGTGTATTACGGTAAGTTTGAGCCCATTAAAACCTTTATAAACCTCGAGCCTCGGTTTAATGCAAGGTATATGCTTAGTGACAGAACTTCGTTAAAAACGTCTTATAACCGCATGACACAAAACGTTCATCTGATATCCAACTCTACGGTACCCATACCTTTTAATACCTGGCAACCCAGTTCGCCCTACCTGAATACACAGGTATCTGATCAGATAGCTGCCGGCGTATTTCGCAATCTGGCAAACAATAGCCTGGAGTTTTCAGCAGAGGCCTATTACAAATGGATGCAAGGCGTGCCTGATTTTGCAGATGGTGCCGACATTTTCTTTAATCCTGATCTGGCATTGGATTTCAGGCCAGGCGATGTGGAAGCTTATGGCTTAGAACTTCATGCAGTAAAAACGAAGGGAAAGTTAACGGGTTCGGTAGCCTATACCTGGTCTAAAGCCATTAGAACCACTCCGGATGTCAATGAAGATAGGCCATATTATGCCAATTTCGATAGACGACACGTGTTTAACTCTTATGCCACTTATGATTTGAATGATGCCTGGAGTTTTGGCGCTGCTTTTACCTACAGCACCGGTCGTCCCATAACTTTACCAGTAGGAAAGTACAATTTTGATGGCTATCTGGTAGATGTGGTAAGCGAAAGAAATGGTTACCGGTTACCTGATTTTCACCGCCTCGATCTGTCTGCAACCTGGAAACCGGCCAAAAATAAAAGCCGAAAATGGGAGGGATCCTGGGTGTTTTCAGTATACAACGCATATAACAGAAAAAACCCCTTTACCATCCATAGCCGATCGGTAAATGATGATAATGGTCACAGGAATGAATTGCGAATGATCTATCTCTTCCCTGTTTTGCCTTCAGTAACCTATAACTTCAATTTTTAACCAGAATTCTTTTTAAGACCATGCGATACAAATCAAAAAACAGAAAATACTTAAGTTTAATGCGGTATTTCCTTTCATCATTTACAGTGGTTATTCTGTTCAGTTCATGTGAAGAGACCATTGAACTCGACCTCAGGCAAACTGAACCTGTTTTGGTAGTTGATGCTTTGATAACCAATCAATATAAACAGCACTATGTAAAACTCAGCAAAACCATTGGATATTATGATAAAGGCGATAATCCAACCATCAAACAAGCTTCTGTACGGGTGGTAGAAAATGCCGGCAATAGCTACGATTTTACTTATTCAGAAGATGCGGCGGCTTATCTGTCTGTTATTCCATTTGCAGCCTCTCCAGGTAATTTTTATGAATTATTTATAGAACATGAAGGCAAGCAGTTTTATGCATCCGATTCCCTGCAGCCCATAGGTCATGTGGAGGATATGAAGTGGCGAATCAATGAACGGCAAAAACGGAGGCCCTGGAAAGAAGGATATTATTATGAAGTATTGATTTCGGCAGAGGAGCCGCAACACAGAAAGGATTTTTATTTATTCCATTTTTATCGAAACGACACCCTGCAGCGCTATGATGATAAAACGGGTTTGTTTTTTTCAGATGATACTGCCATCGGTGAACGCATCGATAATATGGCGGGTCCGGTATTTTACAGTGAAGGCGATCATGCCCGATTTGAAATAATGAGTTTAACGGCATCTGCTTTTCGGTATTACAGCCATCTTGCAAGCCTGATCAATAATGATGGAGGTATGTTTACAGGAATACCCGCCAATCCGCGAAGCAATGTACAGGGCAATGAAAGGGTAATGGGCTTGTTTCAGGTTTCGGCCATGGCAAAGGCCTCTATTGTGGTCGGTGACCCGGAGTTTGAGTTGAAGTGAAAATTGGGTTTGAATTCCAGCGAAAGTTCAATAGTATGGTATGGAAAGTAATTTTCACAAAAAACGCACCATTTAGATGATTATTCTGAAATATTTTCATTATTACACACCAAATAAATTCTGTAAAATCCCATATAATGTGCGGTGAGATATGATTTAAAAATTTATTTTATGTTGCTTTTAAGCTCATATATTCTATTTCAACTATTTTTATGGCCTGATAAAACATTTCTGTATCATTATATATTTATAATTTCACTCAAACTTATATATATAAGACATGATGTTAAAATTTTTCAAAAGGATAGCACCTTTTAGGTGGAGTAGTTTTGCCTTAGTTCTGGTATCTTCTTCGCTTTTGGGGCAAGGTTTAAAGGTAGAAACTTATCGTCTCGAAAACGGTTTAACCGTTTTTTTACATGAAGATAATACAAGGCCTGAGATTTTCGGCGCAGTAGTGGTGAATGGCGGTACCATCTGGGATCCGGCTGATGCCACAGGTATAGCCCATTATCTCGAACATATGTTGTTTAAAGGAACCTCTGAAATGGGCACCATTGATTTTGAAAAAGAGTCATTTCATTTGCAAAAAATAGATTCACTTTATGAAGAGCTTGGAAAAACGAGTGATGAAGCGACCCGCGAGGCCATTCAGATTCAAATCAATCGGGAGAATAAATTGGCTGCAGATTATGCTGTGGCAAATGAATTTGATCGTCTGATAGCAAGTATTGGAGGGAAAGGTATAAATGCTTCTACCAGTCATGATATGGTGATGTATCATAATACCTTTCCTCCCCATCAATTTGAAAAGTGGTCTGAAATTTACTCTCATAGGTTTATTAACCCTGTGTTCAGACTTTTTCAGTCAGAGCTGGAAACTGTATATGAAGAGAAAAACATGTACATGGATGAGCCTTCCTACGCCTTGATTAATGCTTTCGATAAGACTTTCTATAAAAATCATCCTTACGGGCAGCGAGATGTGCTTGGAGAAATTGAACATTTAAAAAATCCATCGCTCAAACGAATGTATGAGTATTACTATACATACTATGTGCCAGAAAATATGGCCCTTATTTTAAGTGGTGACCTCAAATCTGAAACCCTAAAACCCATAATTGAAGAATATTTCGGAAGATGGGAGCCCAAACCTAAACCTGAGCGGCAGTTTATCCAGGAGTCTGATTTCAAAGGTAAAGAAGTCATCAAAGGAAGATATCTTCCAGTAAAAGTTGGTATTGCAGGATACCGTACTGTCCGGACAGGACATCCCGACGAAGCTATACTTACGGTTATAAATAATTTGCTGAGCAATCAAAGCCAAACAGGCCTTTGGGATAGGCTTACACTGGACAATAAACTACTTATGGCCGGCATGGAAGCAGATATACAGGTAGAGCACGGTAGAACTTTGTTAATATTTGTGCCAAAAGTAATAGGTCAGTCTTTGAAAAAGGCCGAATCATTGGTCATGAATGAGTTGGAAAAGCTTAAAAAAGGTGAGTTTGATGATGCCTTGCTGCTAAATGTAAAATTAAACCTTGACAAAAGGCATCAGCTGAGTCTTGAATCTAACTATCAGAAAGCCTATTTAATGGCAGAAGCTTTTATCAGCAACAGGTCATGGGAAGAAGTGATGGAGGTGAATGACCAAATCCAGCAAGTTAGCAGAGAAGACATAATACAAAAAGCCAATGAGTATTTTGCGGAAAATCGTCTCGTTTTGTATTCAAGAACCGGCTTCCCAAAGAAGAAGAAATTGCCAAAGCCGCCGTATGAAGCGGTGAGCCCAAAAGGAACAGAGTCTGAATATGCCCGAAACCTTAAAGAAATGCCTGAGCTTGAACTCAACCCATCGTTTGTTGATATTGCAAAAGAGGTAAATTATTTGCCACTAAAGGAGCATCTGCATTTTTATCATACTTCCAATCCTGTTAATGAAATATTCGATTTTGATATTTCTATCCAGAAAGGCATTTTACAGGATAACAGACTTACTGCATTGGCAGAAATGCTTGAATCAGCGGGTACGGCAAACAAAGACCGCGATGCATTAAAACAAGCGTTGGGAAATATTGGTACAAGCATCTCATTCAGGGCCTCTGATTTTGCATTTAATATAGAAATGAGAGGATTCGAGAGCACCCTTAATGAAAGTCTTCAATTGCTGTCAGAGCTACTATCCTCAGCTGTTTTCAATGAAACCGGTAAAAAAAAGTTCTTATCTGAAGTAAAATTTGACCGGCGTATGGAAGATAAAAGTCTCGATGGTAAATCTGATATGATTAGCGATTACATGTTATTTGGCGATAAATCACCATACTTAACCCGTTTGTCAATAAAGGAAATCAAAACGCTGACTTTTCAGGAATTAGAGCAAAGCTTACAGTCACTTCTTGAGCATGAATCTGTGATTTCCTATGTTGGTAATGCAGAACTTACAAGCCTCCAGGAACAACTTTCAAATACACTCCTGCCACTTCTTAAAGCATCAAAAACAGGCGTAAAGGAAGACAGGCCGTTAAAGCAGCATGAAGAATCCATAGTCTACTTTTTGAATGATAAAAAAGCACTGCAAACTCAGATTTACTGTCTGGTAAACGCCGGTTCTGGAAGAAATAAGGAAGATCAGTTTAAAATCAACACTTTTAACGAATATTTTGGAAATAATATGTCGGGCATTGTTTTTCAGGAAATACGTGAATATAGATCCCTTGCGTATGCTACCGGAGCCCGACTAAACAACGGTTCGATAAGAGGAAGAAATGCATATCTAATAGGAATGGTTGGCTGTCAGGCTGATAAAAGTGTTGAAGCAATGTCGGTTTTCCGTGATCTGCTTACGGAGTTACCAAGAAAGGAAAATCGTATGGATGACATCAGAAAATCATTGATGCAAAGTGCAGCCTATTCAAAGCCTTATTTTCGTACCCTGCCTGCGAGTGTACACAATTGGAAGCTAATGGGCTATACCGGAGACCCCAACGCTGTTTATTATGAAAAATATCAAGATGTGGGCTTTGAAAAAATTGATGAGGTTTTTGAACAATATATCAAAGATAAGAATTTAGTCTTCAGCATAGCCGGAAGGAAAAAATCGATAGACCCCAAACAGTATGAGCCTTTTGGTCGCTTTGTAGAATTGAATCTTGATCAGGTTCGAAATAAATAATTGAGCCAAATTTAGTTCAGAAAAGGAAAGTTTTTGAAGCATACATTGTTCATAAGACCGAAACTAAGAAAGTATGATGCTCTGGAAGCTATGCATATGCATCAAAAGCCTTCATTGGCCCGGTCTGTCAGGGAAGAAGGCAGGGTCTTTTTTGACTTAATGCCCAGGTCGCGCAATTGACCGGCCTGTTGTACCAGGTTTCCTTTACCTTCACTCAACTGCTTCATGGCATCATCATAACTCTGATGGGTCTTGTGGAGGTGATCCCCAACCTTGCTGAGATTTTCTACAAAGCCTGCAAACTTATCGTACAGCATGGCACCGCGTTCGGCAATGGCCTGCACATTCTGACTCTGGTACTCCCTTTTCCAAAGTTCTGATACCAATTTTAAGGCGGCGATCAGGTTGGTCGGACTGATCAGAATTATTCGCTTTTTATAGGCATACTCCCACAAACTTTTGTCTTTTTGCAAAGCCACCAGGTAGGCAGGTTCGTTGGGTACAAACATCATGACAAAATCAAGGCTGGCAGCGAAGTCCTGGTATGACTTTACACTGAGCTGGTCTATATGACGGCGCAAAGACAGTAAATGTGCATTGAGGCACTGGCCCTGTACGTCCGGGTCTTCTGTCTCTGTATACCGCACATAATCGGTTAATGATACCTTTGCGTCAATGATTAATTTACGATCATCAGGATATGCTATAATCACGTCCGGTTGCATACGCTGTCCAGATTCATTCACCATAAACCTTCCATCGGCGTCCTTTAAATATTCCTGAACGAAGTATTCCCGGTCTTTCACCAATCCGGAGTGTTCCAGTATATTTTCGAGTATCATCTGGCCCCAGTCGCCTTGTATTTTTGAATTGCCTTTCAGGGCATGGGTGAGATTTTGTGCTTCTTTGCTGATTTGTTGGTTAAGTTCAACCAGCTTTTTCACTTCATTACCCAGCGAAAATCGCTCTTTGGCCTCTTTATCATACACATCTTCGACTTTCTTTTTGAAATCAGCGATTTTTTCATTGAGCGGATCAAGGATGGTTTTTAACTGCAATTTGTTTTGTTCTGTAAATTTCTGACTTTTTTCATCGAGAATTTTGTTGGCGAGGTTTTCAAACTCCAGGGCAAAAGTTTTTCTCAAATCTGTCATTTCTTTTACCTGAGTATCGATTTTCTCCTGTAAGGCAAACTTTTCAGACAGAAGTCTCGATTCCGCTCCAATAAGTTGTACCTGTTTTTCTCTCAACTGAAGGATTTCTATTTCCCGCTTTTCAAGGGTTGTGGTAAGTTGCAGCCGGTTATTTCGTTCTATGGCTGTATCTTTTTGCGCATCGGAAAGATTTTGCACAACATTATTATGCAATTCCTTGGAAACCGTTGAAGCTTTAAACCTCCAATAGACCATCAAAGCTGCTACTGCCGCCCCCGTTGCAAGTCCTGTGAGTAAATAAAGAATATCCATGGTTAAGGATTTGAGGTAATTTGTGTTATAAGATCGCTTATCTCAAGAGGAAACCCTCCTTAAATAGCTATTTGAATTTCAATTTTACCCTTTTTAAATGGATTCAAAAAATAGATTTGGCTAAAGCCAATAGCTGTGGCGCATTTTTTTGGGATGGGCTGAAGCCGCATCCCTATTGAGGGTATATTGAAATAATGAGCTTGGTCTTAACTAGGTTGCCCTGAATCGGTGATTGCTTAAAAACATGAAACCGTATCCCTATTTATGGAATAATGAATTAATACGGTTGGTTT
>JAFIEV010000062.1 GCA_020832305.1 Cyclobacteriaceae bacterium
TAAGCTTTTTTGCTCAGTCCGCTTTGCTGCCATTCATTGTAGGCTGACTGCATTTGCGCTTCAGTGTGTCGTGTCTTTTTCATAAGACAATTTTAGAATAAATTGCCGGACAGTTCTAGATGGGCTTAGGCGACTGCTTACATTTAAATGAAGATCAGTTTATCGGTTATGAAGAAGCGGTCAGGATATTTGCGGATATGCAGAACCATTCCCCGACGGAGGAGTCAAGCTATGCTACAAGGCTGAGCGGGGGTTATAGGAAAAACATTGGCCTGGCCAAGTCATTATCTTTTCCCGATCCGCTCGGCTTCTCGGGACAAAATATGCCAGGGGATAAGATAACAATAGGACCGAGAGTAAAAAAACAGTCCGGTGGACTTTTTCAGCGAGGGGCCAGCATGAAGGGTAGGTATGGCAAGTACATCGATATTGCTGAGGCCAAGCGGAATCCTGCGATTATGGAGGTGCTGATGGCCATCACTGCTTCTGTCCCTGTCTGGCCTGGCTGTTGAACCGCTGCTTTTTTTCTATTGTCATAAATAATATCTTGCGCACCTGAATTTTCTTCTTTAAAAACCTACATATAGCGACTATCTGCCCTTATGGCCAACATTAAAACAACACTATATCAGAAAAGCGGATATTGGCTGATTGGATTTTTTGCCCTGGCCCTTTTAGGCTTTTGGAGGAGTTATTATTCATTACCGGATAGGGACATATCATTTTACGAGCATTTTCACGGTATCAGTATGACATTATGGTGCCTGTTGCTGATCGCTCAGGCTTTTCTGATCAGACTAAAAAAATACCCCCTTCACCGATTGATGGGAAGAGCATCGTTTATCCTGTTCCCAATTCTGATTCTTTCTACTTTTTTGCTTATCCACGCCAGCCTGGGAAGAGCAGGCTTCATCAATTCAAAAATTTTGGTTGCATTGTCATTTATGGTCAATGCTGCGGTTATACTTGTTATCATTTATAGCCTGGGTATGTATTTCAGAAAGGACCGGTTGACTCATGCACGCTATATGGTCTGCACGGTTTTCCCCATGTTTACCCCAATCACCGACCGAATCATTTACAACTTCATCAGACCCCTGGTGCCCATTGCGCCTACCATTGAAGGCATGCCCTTAGTTCCATTTTTTGGGTTTCTTTTTGCGGATATTCTGGTGATCGGACTTGTCATTTGGGATTGGAAAGCCAACAGAAAGATCGGTGCTTTTGCCCTTGTCCTTGCATTGCTTTTAATGTACCATATCTCCGTATTCACATTTTATCAATTCCCTTTTTGGAAGGACTTTGGCGTTTGGTTTTTGGGATTGGACTTGACCTGATCCAGTCCTGAATTGCGAATGGTTTCCTGTCCTTAAGAATAGCTCAGTCTGATCAAAACGATTCATCAAACCTATATCCTAAAAAAATAGGCCGTATGCCCGGTATGGGAAGATATGAGCTCATTGTTTTCATCTTTGTATACTTATTCAGAGGTCCCTGGCTTTCAGGCTTAATTTTCCAGTAAGGTTATATTAAAACATCCAATTATTGACCATCGAATTTCACTAGCTATGGCAATTTTATTATATGGGATTTAATGAGACTTGCTTGAAAATCTAAAGTTGAACTTTAGATTTTCAAGGTTTATTTCTGGAGAACCCATAACAGCACAGCGCTTGATCTATTGGTTCTGAAAGCCGGCAGAAAACTGGGTTTTGAGATAATACTTTCTGAAAGGCCAAAATAAGCCCCTGCATATGCTCTCAGGCTTCAAAAAAGTTCCTGCAATGATCAGCTCCCCGATATCATGCTTTTGCGATCGGTTGAAGCCGAATAAAATGGCGAAAAGGACCCAAAAGGCGGCTGTTTTGTATTAAATTTGCATAGAAAGAGGATTCCAAGAACTATCTGAAGGGTTATGTTTCTTCGCCTACAAAACTAAATGATAATGGATATGTCTCATATGACCCAAGGTCTGGCTTCGGAATAGAATTAGATACCCAATACTTAAAAGAAATAAGTAAATCATATATTGCATTGTAAGCCATCCCAATCTTTTGCCATTTAAAAATTAGAGAAAAAAATCAAAAAGGCCATTAAGGATAGGATTATTTTTGCTTATTACGAATTATGAAAGAAATGAAAAAGACATTTTTAGCCTCTCTTTTTTGCTTAGGATTTTTTATTGCCTGGGCACAAATACCTCCCGAAATAGAAAATCCTGAGATATTTGGCATCAACAAGCTGCCTGCCCGCACGTCCATCTGGCCCGAAGCCACACTGGAGCAGGCAATACAATCGTCTTATGATAATTCCCAATGGGTATTATCACTCAATGGAATGTGGACCTTCAAATGGTCGTCTGATCCTGACAGCCGACCGGCAGATTTTTATCAATTGAACTATGACCACTCCGGTTGGGATAGGATTGAAGTGCCATCCACCATGGAGAGGCAGGGTTTTGGCACACCGCTTTACATGAATTATGGCTATCCATTCAAAGTAAACCCGCCCTATGTGATGGGAGAACCCAACGAGAAATACACATCTTACAAAGAACGAAATCCCGTTGGATCTTATGTGAAAGAATTTTCGGTGCCTGCTGATTGGGATAATAAACAGATCATCCTGCATATGGCCGGGGTCAGCTCTGCTGTTATGGTTTATGTTAATGGGCAAAAAGTTGGATACTCACAAGACTCAAGGTTACCTGCCGAGTTTGACCTGACAAATTACCTGACTTCCGGCCTTAATAAACTCGCGTTGGAAGTGTACAAATTTTCTGATGGTTCGTACCTGGAAGACATGGACTTCTGGCGCCTTAGTGGTATTTTTAGGGACGTATTTATTCGCGCCATTCCTAAAATCTCACTCTGGGACGTGTATGCCCGTCCGGATGTCAATCTTCACGATAAAACCGGTGTCATCAGATTGCACTATACGGCCGCCAATTTTTCTTCCCGCCCTTCTTCCGCCTGTAGCATTGCGGTTACCATATTTTCGCCTGCTGGTGATCCAATAAAGACAAGGCATTTCAGGATTGAAGAACTTAAAACAGGGTTCAACAATGAAATAATCCTCGAGCCCATCGAAATTGCCAATGTTGATCTTTGGTATGATGATAACCCGGTGCAATATTCGGTAGGCGTTGAGCTTATACAAGACAATAATGTCATTCAAGCCTACAGCTTACCGGTAGGTTTTCGTAAAGTTGAGGTGGATGGCGAAAAGATCCTTTTTAACGGAAAGCTCTTGCATGTGAGAGGGGTAAACAGGCACGAATTCTCACCTGATCAAGGTTATGTTGTATCAATGGACGAAATGATTCGTGATATTGTACTCATGAAACAGGCCAATGTAAATTTTGTACGTACGGCACATTATCCCCACGACCCGCGCTGGTACGAACTGTGCAACCAATACGGCCTTATGGTAATGAACGAAGCCAATGTGGAGTCGCATGGATTGAGCTACCATTTAAAGGTGCTGCCAGGCGATTTGCCGGAGTGGGAAAATGCCGTGGCAGACCGGATGAAAAGAATGGTAATTCGCGACCGGCAATTACCGAGCGTAGTAATGTGGTCACTGGGCAACGAAGCCGGCTTTGGCAATGCTTTCCTGAAAATGCGCGAAGTCACCCGGCAGTTTGACCCTGAAAACAGGATCATCAGCTATGCTGATATGAATCTCGCTGCTGATATCGATAGTCAAACCTATCCCTCCATTAACTGGCTGAAAGATCATCTGAAAGGCAAAGCATTGCGCAAAGGGGAGCGGGGACAGCTGACATTTGAAGAACAACACGGACCGTATCCTTCAGGCCGCCCATTTCTGCTCAATGAATACGCACATGCCATGGGCAACTCTTTAGGAAATCTGCAGGATTACTGGGATCTATTTTATGAACATGATATGTTACCCGGTGGGTTTATCTGGGACTGGCAGGATCAGGGTTTGTATAAAAATCGAGAAAACCCGGCAGAGGGATTTGTATATGGTGGTGATTTCGGCGATTACCCAAACGATGGAAATTTTTGCATCAATGGGTTGATCGCGGCCAATAGGATGCCCCATCCCCACTATTACGAACTGAAGAAAGTTTATCAACCGGTGGCCTTTAGCATAATCAATCAGAATCCCCTTACCATTGAAATTACAAACCGGCATCTGTCAAATGACCTTGGAAACTATAATTTCAGATACATTTTACTTGAAGATGGGAAGTTAAAAGCAGAAGAAGTAATAGAACCATTACATATTGAAGCCCTTTCTAAGCACGAAATGGCATTTAATAAGGCATTGGATATTGACTTAACAAAAGAAGCGTTTTTAACATTGCAATTGGAATTAAGGGAAGATACCTACTGGGCCGAAAAAGGACATATTGTAGCCTGGGAGCAATTCCTGATTAATAAAGGGCAAAAAGAACGCGTCATTTCCGCAATGTCACCCATGCCCCGGCTTATCGCTACAGATAGAGAAAACAAACTAACCATTACAGGAGGAAACTTTTTTGTAAGCTTTGACAAGAATAGTGGCATGATTAAGCAGTATAACCATGCAGGCAATACAATTGTGGAAAATATCCGTCCCAATTTCTGGCGCGCGCTTACCGATAATGACCAGGGATGGAAGGTGGATGGAATCATGAAGCCATGGAAAAATTCGTACAATGAGTTTATCCTGGAAAAGTTTGAAGTTAAAAATGGCAACAACGACGCTGTATTGATAACAGCTCACCTGCTTTTTGAATCCACACAATCCATAGCGAAGCTGCATTACAGCATTTTCCCCAGTGGGATAGTCCAGGTTGGATATACGCTTGATATTCCGGATGGTGCCCCCAAAGCACCCCGGATTGGCTTACAGATGAAGCTCGATAAAACCTATCAGAACATCACATGGTACGGTCGTGGGCCGCATGAAAACTATATCGACCGGTTTACCGGCGCTCCTGTGGGTATATATACATCATCCATTGATCAGTTTATTACCCCGTACATACGTCCGCAGGAAAATGCCAACAGAACAGATACCCGGTGGGTAGAGTTCACGAATAACAACCAGCAAAAACTTGTATTTCAATCGCAGGGGGAGAACCCATTTTCTTTTAGTGCATGGCCCTATTCGCAGGAACATCTTCTGGAAACTACACACAATTTCTTGCTCCGGGAATCAGACAAAATAACTGTGAATATCGATATCACACAAATGGGTGTGGGTGGTGACAACTCCTGGGGTCAGCCGGTAAACGATCCCTATCTGCTGAAACCGGGGAGATATGCGTATGGTTTTACCATTAGGGTACGTTAACCCAAGTATCAGTAAAACGGCTCGAAAACAGCTAAAGGTAAGGTTGATGTATCAGATCAGGCATTTGAGAAAAAGAGAAGGATAGTAGATACCGATACGATCAAGCACAAAAATGCCCGTGAGGCAGACGCCGAATGTATGTGCTTTCAGACCATAGAGCAGCTCAGGATAAGACAGTTACTTGAAAATATGGGCTGGCACCAAGAGCAGAGCAGCATTAGATAGAAAAAGCGGGATCAAAAGGGCCGATAAAATACAAATGCGAATAGGTCGGGTCATAAAGAAATACCCTTCCATAGCTAAGAAGTAAAAACCGAAAATGAAATAGCCAGGCAGATTGAGCTAATAAAAAAAGATAGCTATCAGGATGACGAAAAGCATCTGGGCGTTTACTTTATCAGAACCAACCTGAAGTCAGAAGGTAAAAACACCATACGGTAAATATATAATTGCGATAGAGAGCAGTTTCAGAAGCCTCAAAAGCGAGCTGAACCTTAGGCCTGTCTATCACAAAAACGATGACTCTACTGTAGCACATCTCCATTTAGGCATATTGGCTGCTCAACACGATAAGGTATCAGTTAAAACAAAAAGGCATCAATCATAGCTGGTCAGAAATCGTAAGGATTAAAAACACTCAAAAAGTAATCACCATATCAGGGCAGAATACATTTGACGAAATTATTTCCATAAGAAAATGTACAGAGCCCAATTAAAAAGTAAAACAGATATATGGGTTACAAAAACTATCCCTTCGCAAAAAGAAAATCCGTAGTACACAAACCGGAACCCAAAAAAACAAACACATTCATTTACAGGTCATTAATGACTCTTAGCTGCTAAATGGGTTAAAGAAAAATGAAAATTTGATGATTTTGACTCTGCTAAGTTAAACACATTTTTAAATATCTTCACAGGCAAAATTTAAATCTATGTCTGTAGAAATCAAGCCTGCAAAAACCAGAAAGGACCTGGGCCATTTTATCAAACTCCCGGCAAAGATCCATAAGGGACATCAGAACTGGGTGCCACCTGTATATATGGATGAATGGGAGTATTTTGATCCTTCCAGAAACCCTTCCTTTGCACATTGCGATCATATTTTGTTGCTTGCTTGTCGAAATTCAGAAGTTGTGGGCCGGTGCATGGGGCTTATTCATCATAAATACAACGAGGATCATAATGAAAAGTGTGTGAGGTTCTCCTTTCTGGAGACATACAACGATGCTGAAGTTTTTAATGCATTGATAGATCATGTTGCTCTATGGGGCCATGGGCTGGGAATGGATACACTTGTGGGACCACTTGCCTTTTCTGACAAAGATCCGCAGGGATTAATGATTGAGGGTTTCGATGAGCCGGTTCCTATTGCGACCAACTGCAATTATCCCTTTATGGTTAAACTTACTGAAAATGCAGGATTCAGTAAATTGTTCGATCTGGTGGTATATAAAATACCCATACCAGATAAGTTTCCGCCGGTTTATGAAAGGGTGGCAGAACGCTTCAGGGTCAATCACAAAAGTATCAGCTTTGTAGAGTTTAAAAGCCGCTGGCAATTAAGAATGTATATAAAGCCGGTACTTACCCTTGTCAATAATACTTTTACTGATGTTTACGGGTTTAGCCCATTTTCCGAAAAGGAGATGATAGATTTTGCCAACCGCTATATAATCTTCATTAACCCCCGATTTGTAAAAGTCGCTTTAAACGAGCACAAGGAGGTAGTGGGTGCTGTGGTGGCCATGTCTGATATAAGCAAAGGATTGAAATTGTCGGGAGGTCACCTTTTCCCTTTGGGTTTGATATACATCCTGGTTTCGGGAATTTTATCCAGACAGTTAAATCTGCTTCTTGGGGCAATAGACCCCCGATACCAGGGCAGAGGCATTGATGTAATGATGGGAATTAAGCTTATTGAGTCGGCCCGTAAAGCCGGTAAAACATTTATGGACTCTCACCTGGAGCTTGAATACAATACCAAGGTAAGGGCTGAAATGGAGCTTATTGGTGGAGTTGTTTACAAGAAATACAGGATCTATCAGAAAAGAATTAGCAATGTTGCAACCATAATCTGATAAGTTGTTTGCGCCTGGTTATACCTTGCTGATTCCATTTTTCATCCTAACCCTGGGTGGAGATTGTCAATTCCAGAAGGGTTGAAGTGGCTGTCGGTGGTAAGGCTTACGATCATTAGTATTTGAGACTGATTCTGGCAGGCGGTTAAAATAAGAATGGAAAGGGCTGCGGAAAGGATGAAGCAATTCATGGTGGATTTCTATTGAAGTGATATCAGCATTATTTTTGGCTATTAAGAAAGTCAATACTACAAAGATTTATCCTCCTTATTTCCGAAAAATCAAAAAAAACCACCAATACCTTGAAAATCTAAAGTTGAACTTTAGATTTTCAAGGTTATTTGTACATTTGTTATTGATATTCTAAAATTGATCTTTGGGATTTCATAAAAATTAACTAGGTTTAAGTGAAAAATCGCCCAAAATGGAAATACACAGACCTGATTTCATAAGAGAAACAGAAAGTTCCATCCTTAATAATCCCATAACCGCCATTATGGGGCCGCGACAATGTGGCAAAACAACATTGGCACGTGCCATAGCCCAAACGACCGAAAGTATTTTTTTTGACCTGGAAGACCCATCCGATTATGATTTATTAAGCAGCACTCCCAAACTCATTCTGCAACAACAAAAAGGACTGGTTATTCTCGATGAGATTCAGCGCATGCCTGAATTGTTTCCTCTTCTCAGGGTATTAGCAGATGAACCTGATTCTCCCAGAAAATATCTGATTCTTGGGAGCGCTTCTCCGGATTTGATTCAAAGGTCTTCAGAAAGCCTGGCCGGAAGGGTCGCTTTTATTCATTTGACAGGATTTAATGTACAGGAGCTGGGTGTCGAAAATCTCGAGAAGCTTTGGCAGCGTGGTGGCTTTCCTAAAGCATACCTCGGAACGGATGAAAAACAAAGCTTATCATGGAGGGAAAACTTTATACAAACATTTTTAGAAAGAGACATTGCAAATTTTGGGTTCAACATTCCCCCGGTATTGCTCAGGCGATTCTGGCTGATGCTCGCGCATTATCATGGACAGATATGGAATGGCGCTGAATTTGCACGGGCCATGGGGACTTCTGAGCCTACCGTAAAAAGATATCTTGATATTCTCACCGGCACATTTATGATCAGGCAATTATATCCATGGCACGAAAATATTAAAAAAAGGCAGGTAAAGGCGTCCAAAGTATATATTCGTGACAGCGGTATACTTCACGCTCTATTGGGCCTGGAGGGAAACCTGATTTATACACATGTGAAATCTGGCGCCTCCTGGGAAGGTTTTATTATTGAACAACTTATGTCAAAAATCAAGTCCCATGACTTTTACTATTGGCGAACCCACACCGGAACAGAGATCGATTTAATGGTTCTGAAAGCTGGAAAAAGACTGGGCTTCGAGATTAAGCTTTCTGAAACGCCAAAAATAAGCCGCTCCATGCACTCGGCCCTGGATGATTTAAAACTGGATAAACTGTTTATTATCTACAAAGGACGCAGGATCATTAATCTTGATGAAAAAATTACTGCCGTCCCCGCATATCAAATCCCTGAGTTTGACTTTTAAAAATGCGAATATCCTTTCTAACAGGGACCCAATCATCACCGTGTGATCTTACCAGGTAACATAAAAGTGCCAATACCCTTCACTTTATCCAAAATTCGGATCATTCACCGCCAGGTCATAGCGGCGGCTTTCGGGCCTGTGTGCGGCCATTACCCAAAAATAACAGCTTCGAACACCGGGCATTCCGCAGGTCGGGTGGTATCCTTCGGGAATGATCACACAATCACCGGAAGATACCGGGTGCACATACTCAAAGGCTCCCGCTTTTCGGCTCAAAAAGTGAAAAGCAGATTGTGGCGCCGGGATGTCAAAAAAGCAATATACCTCCTCCAGATCCTCGGTGTGCTGATGTGGCGGCCAGCTCGTCCACTTTCCTTCGTCACCGATGGTTATTCCACAAATCAATCGTGAAGCCTCATCCTGCTGAGCCACTGTCATAAATACCTCGCGCCTGTACGGCGGCTCGCCGTGTATCTGATGGATGTCGCCCAGGGGAAGGGATAAATCGTATCGCCGGGTAAAGAAATGCCCCCTATTTTCGTACAGTCCTCCCCCTATAAAAAGCGAGCAATTGGCATCTGCCGTAATTTTTACGCTTTCACAGGCAGGAAGATAAAAGGAATCGAATTTATCCAATGCATACTGTATTCCTTTGTGTTCAATCTTAATTTTTCCATGTACTACAACGCCACTCAATTCTAAATCCTCATGATTGAGTTCGTATTCTGAATTTTTGTTCAGATTTAGGCGAAAAACCCAGGTGACTTTACATGCCGAATTTTCGGGTGTGACAATTTCAAAAAAGCCCTCTTCTTCGGGACTGCTGTATTTCCAGTTTTCGGGTAGGCTTACATCTTTCATGATAGATTGATTTGCAGATTTGATTTACAAAAATGGAAATTATTTGACTTTCAGCCATAGTACAGGATGCCTCACCGGAAGATTTCGGATAACTTCTGGATAGGTGGGATATGCAGGCAATCTCAGATAGGTTTCAATGAATTCCTGATTGTTAAATGCCATGGCCGAAAAAAGCAGTGCCGGGTGCCTTACCGGCCATTCATCCCATATGTAAATATCCTTATCGAACGGCCATTGATTCTTGTCCTTGATAAAGGGATAAATAAATTCCATTCCCTTCTTCAGTGACTTACCATCGGATGTTTCGTAGGTCCAGAGGTTATCCTCAGGCGTACTTAAAATTTGGGCCACCGTGCAAAAAGCGTCTATGTTAAACAACGCGTATCCATAGGGTTTGGTACGCTTTAATTCTAATGGAAAGCTGCCGTCAACAGCCATTTGATCGGGAAGCAGTATATTTTTAAACCTGTCTTTACATAGCTTTATAATCTCTTTATTATCTGTTAGCACGGCCATTGATGAGGCGGTGGCAGCCCAGCAAGTCGCATGGTTGTTGTGCCAGTTCATCTCTGCGATTCCGTATTCGTGGGTAGTCATCCAGGTTAAAAACTCACTGAACCAGTTTTTAATTTTAGCTGCCTGACCGGCAGGTATACCTCCTTTATCGGAGAGCAACTTTACAGATTGAGCCACTTCAACAAAATGATAGGCATCAATTAATCCGATGCCCCTGCCCGTGACCCTTCCGTAGATGGCCTGGGCATACAACATATGTGGGTTCATCAGGGTGGCCGAATCTACAAACCATGCATTCAGGTGTTCCAGTGCCTTGTCGGCATACATTTGCTCATTTGTCAACAGCCAGGCTGATGTTAATGTAGCGACAATCTCACTCAAACGGATCATGGCGAGTCGGTGAGCCGTAAAATTATCCGGATTCGTTTGTCCGTCTTTCTGGATGTAGGGCCCACCTGGATTTTCAGGATCGGGCCACCAGTAATCCCCTTCAGAATAAAAATCATTTTGCCCGCCGGCGCTTCTTTCACAGGACGCATGGGCCACCGTTACCGGATTTGCATGTAAAAATGCTTTGGCTCTTGCTATTTCAGTTTCTTTAACCGATTGTATCACCTTATCTTTTAAGGCATCAGAAGCAAACAAATGGCTACTCAGCATGGCTGCACTTAACAGCAAGGCTCCAATGATATATACTACTTTTGTCATGATTTCTAAACGGTAAAAGTTAATATCAACGTTTCTTTATGTATTTCAGAACAGTCAATAGCCAGGGGAAATGCCTGCAAGCCAGGTATAAAATTATACACCCGCTGGTTTTCAGGAATCAGGGATTTCAGGGGGTAATTCGATTGTAGGGTCAGGGTGCCTTTCTCATTTTTGCGGATAAAACTACCTTGATTCAGGATAATTTCATCCTTAGCGGAAGATATTACCGGGAAAATAAAACGAAGTTCTCCATGGGTTATGGGCTTATCAAGCGCTATTTCCATACTGAAATCGTCATTCCTGATTTTGTAGTCGATAAAGACGGCAGGCATACCTTCTGCAGGTTCTGTATTATCGCCATCTACGAGCCGGGATATCGTGGAAATGATCAATTCATCTTCGGTTTCTGCAAAAGAAAGTTTTGCACTGAAATCACTGATGTTTCTGAAAATCCGTTGATCATCGCTTATGACTTCAAGCCTGGGCGTGAGATTCATGAAATTTTCCACCTTATTTTCATCGAGCATATTAAACCTTTCCCACCGTTGGTATTCGGTCATACTGGCGGCGCTTATCATGTCATGTTGTATATGGTACAGGAGCGTTAAGGCACCTCCGCTGGCATGGCCATGTATTTCAGTTTTGTACCCCACGTTATAGGCAGTAACCGTACCCCGCCATGGGCCTTTTGAAAAAAGAATGGTATTGATGCTGTCAAACTTTTTAATCCCATACACTCGTTCACGAGGCAAAATATTTTCCGGAGCAGCCATGTCGGGTTTGTCTGTGTGCAAAAGATTCACCAAAGCTTTGGCATGATTGAAAGTATGATGGATGGAAGGAACTACACCATGAATGAATTCATGTGGTCCGCCGTACAGCAGATTGTTGGCGGTAGATGCTTCCAGGCATTTCAGGTTACGGTAAACCGCTTCAGCAAAAACGGGTGCGTCACCTGCAAGGGCGTAATAGCCTGGATGACAGCCATCCGAAGTGCGGCTACCCCAGAGGGTCCACTTAAAACTCCTGGTACCCCAGCTATTATCCCAGCCTCCGTTGGGCAGCATAAACTCAAGGTGCGCCTGTAATGAAGTCAATACTTTGCTTTGGAGTTCCTTATTTCCGGTAGATTTGGCATACAAGGCCAGGGCCGGAAGGCTTTCTTCCACATTGTAGCCCAGGTCAACGGGATATTGTCCGTCTGCATTCCCAATACGGCCTCCCTCTCCATAAAACAGTCCGTCGGCTGTAAAATAAGGAAGTAATCCTATGGCCAGTTCTTCAGCCCTTTGGATGTATCTGTCTTCCTTGAAAAGCTTGCCCAGGCAATAAAATGCCAGCGTTCCATAGGCCGGGTAGTTGATATTGCCGAAATTGATGGTTAGCGTCTGATACAGATATTCCGATGCCCGGTAAAGTCTTTCTTTCCATGCTTTGATGGTCTCCTCACCGAGCAATTCGGGATAATGAACGATGGCTTCATACTTGGACATTGCCGCAAATACGGTAATGCCCTTCCAGCTTTCAGGCCGGTTGGCATCGTTATACCAGCAACCCAATTCTTCTGACCAGCAGTTGTTTTGCTCCCAATCATACACCAGTTTGGCCGCCTCCACATATTTTTGGTCATTGGTATGCTTTGCCATCCACAGCAAAGGATAAATGGCGTCAGCTGAGCGCCCTAAATACACAGCATCACCCGGACTATAGATTCCTCCGTGGGTTGTTTTGTCACCCGGACTGATGGTTTGATGCTCCATTAAACCGAGGCACCACTTTTCAAGCAGCTGAACGGCTAAATCCTGGATGCGGTCATCTTCAGCGGTTGAGTTTTTGCATCCTGAAAGCCCTAAAGCTGAAGACAGGAAGAATAAAGATGGTGCTACTGCTGCTGAGTTTTTTATGAAAATTCTTCTGTTCATATTCAAAAAGTTCTTTTGTCTTTAGTTATCTATACCTCCAGATGATCTTACCGTTCTTAAGGTAAGACTACGCGGTCGCATGATTTCTTTTTCGGTTGTCATTAATGGCGTAATGGAAATAATGAAATCATCCGGATCAATTTCAATTCTGCCGAGATAGTCTTTTTGTGATTTCCCCGCATTTACACTTCCTTTCAAGGATTTTGAACCAAAAGCGACCTCAAAAGCAGTTCCGTTTTCTTCAGCCTCTGCATCATAGGAGATTTCAACGTCATATAGAGTTGTTTCGTTGAGGCGCGTTGCCCAGCGAATGGATTGACGCTGACTGGAAAATCCCAGTATATGGTCATCGTTGGATTTGCCGGGGCCAAAGCGAAGCCCTTCACCGATTAGCTCTGCATCGAAAACGTGCAAGATTTCTTCATCATAAACAGGTTGCAGCAGCCGGGCAAGATCCCCAATTGGGTCTCCGTCAAGTTCCAATACTATAACACTATTTATCGGATCAGGCGCCGTAAGTGGTACTTCAATGCTCAGGTCAACCTGCGAAATCCGTTTTACATTTAGTGCATTGCGATTTTTGTCTGAAAGCAGATAAGCCTTTTTTACATCAGACAGAAGACCCCCGACTACCAGGTTGCCATCTTCGGGCCATTTGAAAACATGCAGATAAATAGTATAATCCTTACGGGTAGATTCACCCCAGGTCTGAACCTGTAGGGGTGTGCGACCACATCCACGGATGGATTTGCCATTGGACTGCCACCATTTGCCAATACCTTTCAGTATTTCAATATCCTTAGGATCGATCTGACCATCACCCATCGGACCGACATTCATGAGTAAATTACCACCTCGTGCCACAGATTTCGTGAGTAGTTCAATGAAATGAGATACAGGTTTGTGCGTAGTGTCGAATGGATTCCAGCCATATGATTCGTTGGTAGTAGGGATTGCCTCCCAATCTCCATCTTGTGGGGCTATCTCTGCGGGCTTATCAGCTGTATTGATGTAATCGCCCCAATCTCTGATTAGCCTGCCGTTGATCACTACTCGTGGACTGGCTTCCCTTACGGCTTTCAAAATCCGGAAATTCTCAGATGGTGGCAGTTTGTGCGGGGTATCAAACCAGAGTATGTCGGGATCGTACCGTACTATAAGCTCAAGTAATTGGGGTATGGCTTTCTGGTCGACATACTGTCGTGCTTTTGGAATAAACCACTCAAATTCTTCGAAATTCCACCAGTCTCCCATATCATATCTTGTCTTGTCACCGCCAGGATTTTGGTAGTCCCAGTCGTTGCCTGGGCCCGATTCTTCGCCCCAGTCAAAAGCGTGTGAGTAATAGAATCCGAATTTAATGTCATGTTTTTTGGCAGCATCACGCAATTCCATCATTGGATCGCGCTGAAATGGAGTAGCATCTGCGATGTTGAAATCAGAAACGATCGATGGCCACATGGCAAAACCGTCGTGATGCTTGCTGGTAATAATAAAATACTTCATACCTGCTTCTTTGGCCAGGAGAATCCATTCATCGGCATTAAAATGGATAGGATTGAATGTGCCTGCAACCTCTTCACGATATACCGAAATGGGTATCTGCAGTCGCCGTTGAATATGCTCACTATAGCCTGTGCGGAGTATCTGACCCTGCCATTGGCTGCCAAGTCCTGAATAAACGCCCCAATGTACAAACATTCCGAATCGGGCCTCACGCCACCATTCCATTCTCTCATGCAGGGTTTCCATAGATTCACGCCACCATCCAGCTTCCTGACTGTTTTTTGAAGGGAGAGCAAATGGATCTGCTTCCACAGAAGATGATTCGGGCTTACCTGAGCAACTTACCAGGGCTAATGCTATTATTACAATCAGAAGTTTCATTATCGGCTTATTTAAAAAATAAAGCTTTTTCCTTAATTGATTCTTTTACCTGACAAACTCAATACTATAGTTGCCACCTGCGATGGTATGGAATCTAACTATGTTATTTTCATATTCGGTAAATTCAACCTTATTTCCCGCAGTATCTTTAATAAGACCCACTTTTTCATGGTCCAACCTGATGCTGCATATACCACCCATATTTGATATTACAGTAACCATTGAAAGCATGCTGTTTTGCCATTGGGCTGAAACTTCAAAATTTCCTCTGGCTACCAGCCCTTGAAAGTTGCCGGTTTTCCATGCTGCCGGAAGTGCAGGCAATATTTCTATATAATTTTCATGGCTTTGCAGCAGCATTTCTGCTACACCGGCTACCAATCCTAAATTGGCATCAATCTGAAAGGGTGGATGCGTTGCCCAAAGGTTAGGCAGTGTTCTTTCTTTAATTAAAACAGAATACGCTTCCCAGGCTTGTTCAGCATCTTTCAATCGGGCACGGGTATTCATCCGGTGCATCAAGGCCCACCCCGTTGTCTTATTACCTCTTTGGTCCAATACAAAGCGAGCGGCTTGCATCCAATCCGGCCTTGAGGCATTAATTAAAGTACCGGGATATAAAGCGCACAGGTGCGAAATATGCCTGTGTCTCGGGTCGCCTATTTCACCATAGCTATTTTCTTCCCGAAACTCTTTTATTTGTCCCGAAGCCCCAATTTTTATGGGATCTAACTGTGTAATCTGCTTTTTTACTACGTTTAAAAACGGATCCTCTTTTTGGAGTATCGTTGCTGCTTTCAGCAGATCGTTGTAAGTCTCCCACACAAAAGCCTGATCAAAAGTAGTGCCGATTGTAACATAATAATCACCACTAAATCTGCCCAGGGAATCTCTTACCCTGATTTCAGGAGAAGCCGATGGCGACACCAGCAGCACCCCATTTTCGGAGGGCACCAGTGTTTTTGAAAGAAAAACACCCATTTCAAAAAGTGCAGGATAGGCAATGGTGCGCAGAAAATGGGTATCTTTTGTAAATTCATAATAATCCCAAAGCAACTTGGTGGTAAAGCCTCCTGTGCCGGGGCCGGAGTGCCCACCGGGCGATGGAATACTATATGCATTGGCCCCTGTACCAATGGCCCATCCATTGGCATTTTCATCCTGATTCAAATGTTGGGGATTATACTTCCTGATAAAATCAGTCGCTACTTTTCGGGCTTGCGGCAGATAAGCCTGAAAGTATTCCAGATAAGGAATAAATGTTTCCGCCATATTGGCGCTGAATGCACCCCAATAGTTCATTTGCACATTGATATTGTGCCAATAGCCCCCCGACCAGGGGGTTACCGCATAGTGCGTCCACACCCCTTGTAAGTTAGCGGGCAGTGTTCCTTTTCTTGAACTGGAGATAAGCAGGTACCTGCCAAAATAAAACATAAGTTCTTCCAGGTATGGATGCGTATTTCCCTTTTTATAATTTTCAAGCAAAGTACTGGTAGGCAGTTGTGGAATTTCAGCGGATAAATGAATAGCAGTACGGTCAAATATTTTTTGGTAATCGGCTGTATGCACTTTTCTCAATTGCTCAAAACCGAGCATGGCAGCGGTTTCCATCCGCTTGGACACGGCATCATGCGGAAATTTCTTAGGATTCAATTTTTTATCCAAAGCCTTTTCCAGATAAATATGACTGCTTAATTCGAAATTGGTACCGGCGGCGATCAATATCACAACTGAATTTGCATTTTCAACCCTTATGCCTGACTGTGAATTATCGTCTGCCGAAAAAAGTTGTCCGCCCTCAGGTATCACCTTTACCTGTGTTTCATAATTAAGGCTCAAGGGAGGTACTGTGCCTGATAGAACCATCAACCCATCTTTGGTACGTATTTCCCCTGTTCGGGCATTCATTTCATTGATGCCACGCAAATGCGGATTTTCGCCACGCAGCGTAAAAGAGATACTGCCATTTTTATCGGCGCTCAGCTTTACAGCCATTACATTGTGGGGATAGCTGGCAAAATATTCCCTCGAATATTTTACTCCATTGTGCCTGTACTCTACGTGCATAATGGCATCATTCAGATGTAATGCACGCTTGTAATGCTCGGGGTTGTAATGATGAAAATCAAGATAAAGCTCACTTAGCCCAGTTATACCACCACTGCCATAAGGAGCTGCAATACCCATCGTTTTCTCCGCAATCTGAATACGCTCTACATCCGTACGACCAAAAATACTGGCACCCATATACCCATTGCCAATGGGATAAGAATGGCTTTCCCAGTCTGCATCAAAAGGATAGCCCCTTGAAACCACCTGACCATAATCACTACCCCGGTTGGGGGCCGGCTTATTGTCCCAGATTTCATGAGCAGGAGGCAAGTCAAAAGGTTGTGCATAGGCTGCTGCAGCTTGCAGTAAAAATAAAACAGCTGAAAAAAAAAGATTCTTAAACATAATTATTTGCTTTTATTGTCGAGAGGCACCACCATATTCCACGATTTGGTGCCATGTGCAAATCCACCGGGGCCATCCATGGTGGCAAAAAACAGATGTGTCATTTTTCCGTTTTCGATCAGACCAAATACCCGCTCCAGCTGGCCCATCTCAATGGTATTTCCATCAGACCAGGCAACTTCCCGGGTGTAGGCCAGGGGCTCATCATCCAGCACCCAGTGGATGCCATCAACAGAGTGTGCCAGGATGCCGGCATGACGATTGCCGGTAATGGTGCCACGCTGATCCTTGGCCAGCATATGGTATCCGCTTTCATCTTTCCAGAGAAAAGGATCTTCTACTTCTCCCATTTTATCAATTCCAAAGATGGGCTCATCTCCTACTACTTCAAATGGACCGTCTATCGAAGGGGCGGTGGCTACACCGATCATCATGGATGAGTGAAAAGGATAATCTTCTTTGTATCTGCGCGATTTGAAGAGCATGATTACACTCCCATCTTCGTTGATCCATGGAGATGGATTGGAAGTTAAAAAGCTGTAGAAAGAACCCGGTTTGGTATCAAGAATAGGATTGTCCCTTCGCTCCCATGGACCATAAGGACTTTTGGAAGTGGCTATGCCGATGCGTTTATTGGCCCGGCCCACCGTAGTAAAGGGAGAAGACAAAGTAAGGGTATCGGCACGGGTTACCTCCTCAAAAGGATTGGTCGACCCCATATAAATGAGAATATACAGATCTTTATGCCTGAAAATCCTTGGATTATGGGTTGAACGGCCATCCCAGTACTCAGGACCACGGGCGGGCAGAGCAACGTCGCTGAATTCGTAAGGTCCTTCGGGATGGTCTGAAACCGCATGTACAATTTCGCTGGCTACCATCCAACCCGGATGAAAGGGCAGAAATTTGGGCCATCGCGATACAAACATATGGTATTTGCCATCATCGCCCCTGACTACCGAACTACCCCAGACCCAATAATCTTCCTGCGCAAAACCTCCACCGACAGGTGCTACGCCAATGCGTTTATACACATTATTCTCCCAGGCCGAAGTATCGAATTCTTCAGTCGCAGGGCTTTTACATGCTATGGCAAAAAGAAAAATTGCACAAATTGTATTTACATACCTTTTCATATCTTCTGTACATTAATTATTAACGCTGCCAATAACTGATGTTTAAATCAGGTCACCTGACGGCTCATTCACTGACATTTACTGAACAAATATAAGAAAATAGGACTTATCTGCAAACGTTTGCAGGGAATATATATTACCCAGATCCTCTTTTAATCCGGCCAATTCGGCCAGGGCATTATTGACATAGGGTACGGAATCTGGTTTTCTCAACAGAGGGTTTGGGTTTTCTCCATTGGCAAGCTGCCATTGACCGTCTTTTACAGACAAGGTACCGTTTACTTTAATGTTGCAGGTGCCGCCCAGCCTGGAGTGAATAACGGCCGATACCAGCATCCCCTTATCCCATTTCATATCGATGACGAATCCACCTCGGGCAACCAATCCTTTTACCTCGCCACTGGCTAATTCATCAGGCAATGCCGGAAGCAGGTGAATATATCCCTCATGACTTTGTATCAGCAGCTCAGCAATACCTGCAGTACCACCAAAATTACCATCGATCTGCACCGCTGCATGGGCATTGGTAAACAGGTTGGTACTTGTGCCCTCACTGCTTCTTACTTCGGTTTTGTCTCCAACATACGTGAATCCATCCTTCAGCATTTTATAGGCCTGATTGCCGTCTTTCAACCTGGCCCACCAATTGAGTTTCCAGGCCATAGACCAGCCTGTACTGAAATCACCACGGTGGGTAAGGGTTTGTTTTGCCGCCCGTGCCAGTTCGGGTGCATATTGCGGTGTAATCTGGTTGCCGGGATGCAAACTGTACAGATGAGATATATGCCGGTGGGTGTCATTGGGATCATCCCAGTCCTTATACCATTCCTGCAACTGACCCAAACGACCAATCTGAAATGGATAAAGGCGTGGGATGGTTTTTTCTACCCTTTCGGTGAATGCATTGCTTATACCCAGGATCCTGGATGCCTGCAGGATATTGGAAAAAGACTCACGCATAATGGACATATCCATGGTTGAAGCCATAGATATATCCATGCGCGCTCCATCCAGGTTAAAACTGTTTTCTGGTGAAGTAGATGGATTGGTAACCAGGTAACCACTCTCATCTTCTATTAACCAATTGAGCAAAAATTCAGCTGAACCCTGCATCAGCGGCCAGGCCTTTTCTGAAAGGAAGGCAGTATCGCCATTATGCAGGAAGTGTTCCCACAGATGCTGGCAAAACCAGGCGCCGCCCATGGGCCAGCAAGACCAACGGGGCAGGCCACGGGGATCCCAATCCTCCCCACCAGTGGGTGAGGTTTTTGCCCAAATATCGGTATTATGGCTTGCGAGCCATCCTGATTGGATGCCATAATTGGTTTTGGCTGTAATGGCGCCATTTACGGCCAGTCCCTCCATAAAATCAAAAAGTGAATGGTGACACTCAGCCAGGTTGGTAATTTCGGCGGGCCAGTAATTCATCTGGGTATTTATGTTGATGGTATAATTACCGCCCCAGGGCGGTTGCACAAAGGGATTCCAAATGCCCTGCAAATTGGAAGGGGGCGTGCCCTGTCGTGCAGATGATATCATCAGGTAACGACCATACTGGAAATAAAGCGCCGTTAAGCCATTGTCCTGATGGCCCGCATTAACCTTCAATAGCCGGTCGTCGGTGGGAAGGTCCATCTGTTGCGGACCCAGGTATAATTCCACCCTGTCGAAAAGTTCGCTATAGTCGCTTAGGTGTCTTTCAAATAATTCGCTATAGGTGAATTTTGCAGCAGCTGAAAGTTTTGCACTGGCCAGCAATGCCGGGTCCTTTCCTTCGAAGGCCGGTGATTTGTCAAATCCGTTGAAACTGGTGGCAGCGGAAAGCAGCAGTACTACTTCATCCGCATCTTTTACTCCGATAGCGCTGTTTTGTGGGTTCAGATTCCCTCCTGTGTTGATTATCTTAAGGTGTACTTCAAAGGTCATTCCTTCACCTTCGGGTTCATAAATCACCTGCTCAGGCTCCGTATTTCTATGGGCAACATAAGCGGGGGCTTTACCTGTCAACACCATATAATCTTCATCGATTACCCTTATCTCGTAATTTAATTTTGAACTTAGCCGCGCATCAAAACTGATTTTCCCCTTTGCGGTGGCGCTTAGTTTTACCGCCATAATCTGATCGGGATGGCTTATAAAGGACTCTCTTTTGTACTCAATTCCTTTGGATGTAAATGAAACCGCAGACAAGGCTTTTCGCAGATCCAGACTTCGGCGATAATTTTCGGTATCCTCCGGTGGAAAAGGAAAATCCAGGGTTAGATCCCCCATGGGCAGGTATCGGGCTGAGTAAGGACCATGCATACCACGCCAGAGCCTGTCGGCTTCAGCGTAGTTTTCTTCGAAAACAGCCTTGCGAACTTTTGAAAATACTTCGGGGCCATTTTCTCTGTTACCCGGATTGGGTCCGCCAGACCAGAGTGTATTATCATTCAACATAAATTGCTCGGTGCTTAGGCCACCAAAAACCATAGCCCCGGTCAATCCATTTCCCAGCGGAAGGGCCTCCTCCCACTTAAGGGCTGGCTGGTCATACCATAATTCAATTGACTCCTGCTCTTTTTCTTTCTGCTGGCAGGAAATAGCGATCAATACAGCGGCAGATATGAGAATAAAGATGTTTTTCATTGCTCCTTTATGGGTTTTATTTTAAGAATTGTAATGGGTTCCTTCTTTTTTTTGATTTTTAGGGAAGTATTTTGAATACTGAGTTTATCAAGTGGTACTTTATGGGCCAACAATTCCTTTTCAAAATCAAAATGCGATTTGTAAAAGGGATATACCTCTGGAAACAGGTATTTGTCTAAGTCTGCAAGTATTATTTTGTAAGACATGGTAACTATTTAGCTGTTGTTCGTTTTTTGGTAAATATTGGTTTTAATTACCTTCTACAATTACACCAACTGCACTTTTTGCCTTATCTCCGTTGTGGATTACAAGATCGTTCCTTCCCTTGGTGTTGATAAAGTGGTTTGGATCGTAATACGTTTTTTTCAGAAAGTCAATGACAAGGTTTTTATGGAATTCTTCTGATTCCGTGTCATTTATCCTGTCGAGCAACTGGATAAGGTTAGTCTTGAAACGCTCAATTTCAGTCCTGTTCGGCTTTACTTTTAAAAAGGCTTTGTTCAATGCCTTTCTTGGTTTCAATCTGTTTATCTTAATTTACCCTATGTCTCTCTTTTCAGTCGGGTAATTTAGTTTTTTCTGTTCTTCATAAAATTACAAAATTTTTCTTTTAAAAAGTCCGCTCATTTAATCGGTGTTTTTGGGCCTGGTGCTTAACTATAAATACAAAACAAATTAATCTTTTACAAGATAGCCTTGTTCCTTTGAAACGGTTATAAGTCTGTCCATTTCCTGCACTTTTTCCGGATACTGATCATACAAATTAATACGTTGACCGGGATCATCCTTCAGGTTAAAAAGCAATCCTTGTGTTTCAAAATCGGTATATCCCCTGAGTTCTTTAAAGAATTCGGGCATAACCCGGTGTTCACCCGAATTGGTATTCATATAGAGCCAGTCGCCCTGCCTGACACCCCATCTCGATGCATAGGTGTTGTGTATCAAAACATCCCTCTCCGGAAAATCATAGGTTTTTCCCAGGAGGGTAGGCAGAAAATTATAACTATCAGGAGCGGCGCCTTCGGGAAGTGTAATTCCGGTCGCAGTTGCCAGGGTAGCCATAATGTCAATTTGTGAAATCAGCTTATCGGAAACAGTACCTGGCGTAATATGGCCCGGCCATTTTACAATCATGGGCACCCGGTGGCCACCTTCCCAGACATCCACTTTCAGGCCCCGAAGATCACCCATGCTAAAATGATCATAGGCTCTTGCCCTTTCAAATGCATATTGTTCCGGGCCATTGTCGGAAGTAAAGATTACGATGGTATTGTCATCAAAACCTTTATCCTTCAGGGCTTTTAAAATCTGTCCGGTAACCCAGTCGGTCTGAACCATAAAATCACCATATGCTCCTGCTTCAGACGTTTCGTCGAATTCGTCATTGGGAATGATGGGTGCATGAGGTGAAGGCAGTGGAAAATACAGGAAAAATGGTTTATTTCCTTCCTGCTGATGAATCCATTCAACGCTTCTTTTGGTTAGGGCCGGCAGCACCTCATAGGGGTTCCATCCTTTAACCCTTGGTCCGGGACGAAATTCCCATCTGCCTTCTTTTGTTTCAAACCCTATATTGTCAAGCAACATCATTTCAGTTGGCGCTTCTACAACTCTGTCATTTTCTATCCATGCATAAGGCGGGAAATTGATGGTACCATCACCAAAATAGTAATCAAAGCCGCGATCCCGTGGACCGCCGGCAATGGGCCTGCTCCAGTCAATATCCTGGGGTTGATAAACACGTTGCGTGCGGCCATATTGCATAATTTCTAAGCTTGGTTCATTTAAAAACTCCCATTCCCAACCCAGATGCCATTTCCCGATGCAGGCGGTATTATAGCCATTGTCTCTCAAAACCTGTGGCAGGGTAATATCTGATGCATTGAAAAATGGCTGTTCAAAAGAATTCACAATATTGTGCTGCCTCCGCCAGTGATAAGTGCCGGTAAGCAGGGCATAGCGACTTGGCGAACAAACGCCCGAAGAGCTGTGCGCATCGGTAAATCGTATGCCTTCTGATGCCAGATTATCCAGGACAGGTGTCGGGATTTTTGATTCGGGGTTTTGGATGTTTAAATCGCCATAGCCCATGTCATCGGCATAGATAATTACAATATTTGGCTTAATAGGTTCTTTCTCAGGGCTGCATGCCAGCGCTAACACCATGAGAATTATAGCAATTCTATTCATTTTGTAATTCAGGTTATTTAAAAACTTCATTTTTCCAGCTTTCTAATAAGTCAAGTAAATCTTGTTTAATATCCGGATATTTTTCTGCAACGTCATACTGCTCTTCAATATCCGTTTCTACATCGAAAAGTTTTATATTTTCATTATCTGCCAATAAAAGTTTCCATTTCCCCGACCGTACCGCATAATCTTTACCGTGCTGCCAAAAAAGGTTTCGGGCTTGTAATGGATTGTTTTGCAACAAATGCTGCGCAATGCTTATTCCATCCAGGTTGTAATCATATTGAACACCCGCCCATTCCATGATTGTTGGAAAGAGATCCATGGTTAAAACAGTTTCTTCACTGACCCAGCCAGCATTAATAAAACCTGGCCAGTGAATAATTGCTGGCACCCTGTGTCCTCCTTCCCAAAGAGAAGACTTAAAACCTCTCAGATTGCCATTGCTACCTACTGTTGTAGCTCCATTATCAGATATAAATATTACAACCGTATTTTTACTCAGATCAAATGCTTGCAGCGCCTTAAACAGGTCTCCAATGGTTTCATCCATGATTTCAATCATATCCTTAAGCATAAGAGAAAAATCACTTTCAGAACCAAAAACGGGAAAGTCAATTCCCGGAGCGCCTCCTGGTTTTCGGTCTGCTTTCGATGCCCTGTTTTGGTAAGGAGAGTGGGGGGCTTCATGTGCGATGTATAGAAAAAAAGGAGATTCCCTGTTTTTTTCAATAAAGTCTATGGCATTCTCTGAAATTAAATCTGTCGAATAGCCTGTTTGATGAAATGGTTCCTCCCCCCGCCACCAGTCGCTAAAGCCTGCCTGATCAACATGAGAGTGGTAATCAACATTTCCACTTAGAAAACCAATAAATTCATCAAACCCCTGGTGCACGGGATTGAAAGCTTTGGCATATCCCAAATGCCATTTTCCAAAAATACCGGTTGTATAACCTTCCTTTTTTAAAGCTTCGGCGATGGTGACCTCAGATAATGGCAAGCCAACTTCTCTGTGGTTTTTTGCCGTTATTACACCCGTTATGCCCGTTCGCTGCTGATATCTTCCGGTTAAAAGTGCCGCTCTGGTAGGACTGCATACTGCGCCATTTGAATGAAAATCTATAAACCTGACACCCTCTTTTGCCATTTGGTCAAGATTGGGCGTCTTAATTTCTGTATTTCCAAAGCATCCAATATCCCCATACCCTAAATCATCTGCCATGATCAAGATAATGTTGGGAGGTCTGGAATTTTCCTGTCCGGCAAGCAGACCGGGATGGATTAGCGAAGCCAATATCACAAGACAAATAATAAAAGAACGCCTGGCTGGTTCTATGGTAGTTAACATTTGAATCTGAAATTTTTCCATTAAGATAACCTTTTTGAAAAACAAATACCCGTATTTCAGTTTATACAAGAGGCTTTGAATAGCCTGCCTATGCTTTATTTTTTATTCAGTACCACAGACTGGCCTTTTGTCAATTTCATTTTTATCAGACTGCCTTCCATTTCGTATGGTTGTCTGCACTTAAACCCATTTGCTCCAAAAGGATTCTCCAATAATATTTCACCAGCATTTTCTGAGGTAACCTCAACATAGTTTACCGTTCCCTCTTTTAATTCGGCAGATATCAGAAATGCGCCATTTGTGCGCAGTGTAGAAAAAGAAACATCACTCCAGTTTGAAGGAATGGCAGGAAAAAGCATAACTACACCCGTGTGGCTTTGTATCAGCATTTCCTGAATGGCGGAAGCAAAAGCGAAATTCCCTTCAAGTGTAAAAGGCCTGTAATGCCTTTTGGCATGCCCGGCTTTACACTGGTCGCCGTTTACATGAAAAGAATTTTTCAGACAGAAGCATTCAGCAAAAATGCGAAGCACTTCGGCAGCTTTGTCTCCTTGAAAAGCCCGCGCAAGCAAATTGCCCTGCCAGCTGAACGAGTATCCCACCCACTCATCGGTACCTTGTTTTTCGAGGTTATCCAGCGTTTTCAGGATGATTTGCCTGTCGCTTTCCCCCTTAGAAAAATCAAGCAGCCCCAAAGGATGAAAACCCATTAAATGGGAGAAGTGGCGATGCGATTCATAATGTATATCAGGCGAAAACATCAGCCCTGTTTTTGGGTCGGCCGCCAGCTGGGGCCATTCGCTGAGCGCCTGTTCCCACTTGTCGGCTTCCTCGTGCAGATCTAGTTCTCTGGCCATTTCTGCCGTTTTTTCATAGGTCCACCGAATAAGGGCTAAATCGTAATTGGTTGTTTCAGCAAACCAGGCTTCTCTTGAATTATCAAAGATTTCAGGGCTTGAACTCAGGGGGAGTCTTCGAATTCCATCTTGTTTTATGGAAAATTGATCTATAAAAACCGATACCTCTTTCATCCAGGGATAGGCTTTTTCTTCCAAAAACTTTCGATCCATGGAATAGCGCCAGTGAAGATAGAAGTGATGCCCGAGCCATGCCGACACGGTGGGGCCCATAGAATATTGAATCCATCCGCCCATAGGTTCTCCTTCGAGTGTGGTTACTCCTGGAACATTTAAACCTTCGGTTTCATAAAAATCATAAGTAAATTTCTTAAAAGTCTGCCGGTACTTCCATAACCAGTTGATAAAACCTTCTTCCAGGTCGAGGTAATTGCCTGCGTAGGAAGGCCAGTAGCTCAATTGTGTATTCAGGTCATGATGAAAATCGCCTTTCCATGGTGGCAGTTTTCCATGATCCGCTGTCCAGACAGCCTGCAGCGAAATCGGTGGGGCATCGGCCCTGGCTGCCGAACCAAATTTATACATTTCGAGGTAATACTGTTTCTGCAAGAGGAAGTCGGGAATGCTTATATCTGATTTCGACCAAAAGTGTGACCACCAATTAAGATGTTCTTTGAAGGAAGGGTCCAGACCCTTTTCAGATTCAATCGAAACAACCTGCTTTGCTTTCGGCCTGGGTTCCCAATCTGAATTTGACGATGAAACCGACCAGCAGCCGGTGAGGCTGTTTTCACTTTCCCGCCATTCGGTGTGGATTTGATAAGAAAAATCTCCCCAACCTTTTTGATGGTAGGTGTGAAAGTTTGCTCCACTCTCAATTTCACCCTGTGCATAACCCAGTTGATTCAGTTCATTAGGCGACTGATCGGTTTGACCCCCATCACTTGAGCGGTTATATGCCGGTGAATCCATAAATACTTTTACCGGTTGTTGAAGGTTCTCAAACGTATACCATCCCACTGGTTGTTCGGCATGCACAAAGGCCGTTAGCCTGGCGCCATTTTCCCATTCAACAACACAAATGGCGGTTCTCAGATCCAGTTTCACGGATTTAATCTTTCCCAAATGCTCAATATCAAATTCAAGGGCACCTGCCGGTATTTTGGAAGGCGCCGGAAGTTGATTATAAGGGACATCAAAAACAGCTTGAACCGCTTCATAGGTATCTTCCTCCCAATGCCGGTATACATCTTTAAACTTCCATCTTTCAAAATCGATATTTTCCATAGGGCGCAGGTCCCACAAATCAGCCCGATCCAGTGAAAATCGTAGTCTGCCATTTTTCTCCCAAATCAACTTGCCCACCATACCATTGCCAAGGGGCATGGCTTCATCCCAGGTGGTGGCGAGTTCTGTAAATACCAGATTGTACTTTTCATCCGGGCCTGTCACCTTTACCTGAGAACAAGAGAAAAAAATCATTAGAAAGCTTAGACTAAAAAATGTATATGTTTTCATATTACTTATGTGAGTTTGACTGTAATGGATAAGCTGTTAAATTACAGGACAGCTAAGCCTCTGGTTTATTGTTTTGGCGTTGAGTCTCCATGATCCACGGTAAGGCATGCTGTACAGTTTTAATGTTTACAACATAACTTACCCCGGATTATACTTAAGGCTAAAAGGTTTACAATTACCTGCATTGCCTATTCAATTATCTGTAATTTGTCAATATAGTTAAGATCGGCAGAATTATACAGACTACAGCCTTTTAAACCTCAAAAGGGCTTCAACAAAATAGTAATCAGCATAGGTCAAGGGTACATCCACTTCGCTGCCCGCCGGCAAATGACCGACGCCTCTTTTCAGGATGAAAAAGCCATTGCTTCCGGGCTCTGCCAGGTATTCTGGGGTTGAAAGCGTTTTTAGCTGTATTTCGGCCACGGAAAGGTATTTTTCCTTCAAACTGGTATCGACATATCCACTGAGTTCTATCAGCGCAGAAGCCATGATGGCCGCAGCGGAGGCATCGCGATTGGTATTTGGGATCTCCTTAGCCGAAAAGTCCCAGTAGGGTATTTTATCCTCTGGCATATTGGGATGGTCAATCAGGAGATTGGCTATATTGACCGCCTGATCTAAGTACCTCTCGTACCCTGTTTCTCTATACATTACAACATAGCCGTACAAGCCCCAGACCTGACCCCTTGCCCAGATGGATTCATCAAAGGCACCCTGATGGGTGTTTTTTGCATGGGGTAATCCGCTGAGAGTATCATATGATACTACATGATATGAGCTGTAATCAGGACGGAAATGGTGTTTTAAAGTGCTATCGGCATGGTTTACTGCCACATGATAATACAAAGAGTCACCGGTGAGGTGAAAACCGCGCATTAAAAGCTCCAGGTTCATCATATTATCAATAATGACCGGGTATTGCCATTTGTTGGGCCTGGAATCCCAGGATTTAATAAGGCCAATAGATTCATTAAATCGTTTTGTGGCAGAATGGGCTGCCGTTAAGATAACATCTTTGTAGGTTTCATCTTTGGTAAGGCGAAAGGCATTGCCGAAACTACAGTATATCTGAAAACCAATATCGTGGTCATAGGTGTTATATTTCTCCTTTTCCACCCGTGCCTGATAAGTTTCTGCCAGCTGTTTCAGGTTTTCATCATTATGATGTTCATATACATACCATAGTACCCCCGGAAAGAAGCCACTGCACCACCATTTTGAATTGGATGTAATAATAGAATCCAGCGATGGATTATAGGTACGTGGCAAGCGATCGGGATATTTATTTAAATATTCAGCCATCAGCACAGCCTGCTGCTTAGCAACATCCATAGACCTGCCGATGAAATCATCCTGAACCGGCGCAGAACATCCTGTTAAGAGCCAAACCATCAATATTGCAAAAATTGTGTTTTTCATTTTATACTTTATTACTGTTTAATAATCATGTTCACATGCATATTTCTGCTTGCATTTTCCCTCTCATTCGATGCTAAAATCCAGCAACCTGAGGGCCGTAGATTCATGAGCTGTCGCAGGCATTTCCTGTACCAATACCGATAGTATACCTTCCTTTTTCCACCGGTATACATCGCCTAGCATTTCGTTTACAAACGGACCCTGTTCAACATGGATGATGTGCCAGTTATTCCATTCCGTATCTGAACTGGCCATTGCTATCACCAAATCACCATCTGAAAATTGCATGGAATTGAAACTCCCGTCATGGCGGGTGCCGTAGATTAAAAATAAATCGTCGTTTTTTCCTGCAAATAGTTTAGGCCGGTCTCCAGCAATCCATGGAAGTTCATTATGTTGCCAAAGGCCATTTTCTTTCCTCCAGTAGTGATGATAACGTCTTGCTTCAGGAGGGCCCCAGCGATGTTCACCTGGCTTACTTCCAGCTTTTTCAAGTGATTCATCGGTACAATGCCACATTACCACATGCATTCGATCACGGCTATCTACTGTCTGGCCGTGGGTATTCATCAATCCGTATTCCCTGCTTATGTCGACAATTTTTACACCTGGAGCGTTAACACCGGGTGGTTCATTAAATGCCTTACCATTATTGTTGAACCATGTTTTTCCCTGATCGGTACTGTAAGCATACATTAAATCGTGGTTAGACCCCTGACTATCTTCCCGCCAAACCCATGTCGTATGTAATTTACCCTGCGGACCATAATCGTATCCATTGGGATAGGAGCATCTTGAATCACTCGACCCCAGTGCATCTTCAAACATTCCCTGACCTGAATCAATCTGCCGTGAGTTTTCCCATTTACCTGTTTTCGGATTATAGTCCACCAGCATTCGGTCTCCTCTACCCGACCCACCTCGGCGGTAACAAAATTGCAATCCACCCTCAGGCGTTTGCCAAAACCGTGGATAGGTGATGGATATGCTTTTCCCTTTCTCAAGTTCTGAGCTGACCGGGCCAAAAAGGGAAGGTTTCCACGCTACTTCATCGGGGGTTGTAGCCACCAACTTTTCCGATACCCTGTATCGTAATGGATCATTGTGATGGTCAAAAGCCAGGTGAATGGTGCCATCATTTGGGCAAATACCAATAGAAATGGTATTGTGGGCATCATTGCTATTAAAATCATAATCCTTGAGTTCAATCTTTTCCCATGCTGCATCAGGTAATGCCCGCCTTGCTATGCAAACGTGCCTGTTGGAATTGTAATAGGCTACATACTGATATCCGTTGAAGGTTGATACGGCGTCCTGTTGAAAAGACTTCCCATTGATGGCATTTCCAAAATTTCCTTCGATGGTCAGTGCTTTTGATTCAATGATGGTATCAGCGACTTTTACAAAACCGGTAGAGAAATGGTAAGACCCTGGAAGCATTTCCAACAGTAAGGTGATCAAAAGAATGGATACGATTTTCATGATTTACTTTTTATCCTGATTACGCCGAAAAACACATCTGCAACCTTACATTGCAATTAATGGCTCAGCATATTTGGTTTATGTATAAGCACCAGGCCTTTTACTTTAATCTTATTCAATCATTTTCAGCACTTCACTTCCTGCCATCAAAAAGGCTCCTGAAGCATAGACATGCCATTGATCTTCATAAAATGGATACGGATCACCGGCGATCTGCTGCACATAACCCAATCGGCCTTCGGCATTGACATTATTGCAAAGTGCCTGCCATGCCTTTTCCACATTTGGACGATATTTGGCATCAAGCAATCCATTATTTATACCCCATGCCAGCGCATAGGTAAAAAATGAACTGCCACTTGATTCGCCAATATTAAGGTATTCAGGGTCGATGAGACTCACTCGCCACATACCATCTTTTCCCTGCAAGGACAAAATCTTATGGGCCATTTCATGGTACTGCTGCACAAACTTGCCACGCATTTCATGGTCTGCGGGCAAATTCTGTAAAATCCTGGCCAAGCCTGCGATAACCCAGCCATTGCCCCTGGACCAATATATTTTTGTGCCATTATCAGAGCGCCGGTCAAAAAACCGGTCATCCCGAAAATAGAGCGAATCTGCGCTTGAGTAAAGATAATCTGAAGTTACCCACCACTGCCGGTCCATATATTTCAGGTATTTTTCATCCCCGGTGATTTTCCACATTTCAACAAATGATGGCGGTGCCATATACAAAGCATCACACCATGACCACCACTCCATACTGTTTGGATTGCCGGCAAAGCGTACATCGGTGGCTCTTTCATATCTTCTGGCCAGGTGAATGTCGAGCGCCCACCTGGATTTATCAATCATTTCGGGCTTGTTTTCCATATGATACAACCATGACCAGTTGTCGATGATTAAGAGCCTGTCTGCATGGAATATTTCATCCATGGGTTGCCAGTTATAGGCTTCACCCAGATTGAACATTTCATTTTTGTAACGATTGGCTCCTGTTGTTTCATACAGCGCTCTGATGCCGGTATAAAATGCACCATACTGCCAGTCGAGCCGGTGATGCCGCCATATGGGATTGACAAATTGCCAATCGGCCACCCTGTGCATGATATTCACTATATCCTTCTGGTTTAATCCATCATCTATGGATGGAGAAATTACATCCATTTTAATAGAAGTGACGAAGCGATCATTAAAAGGCTCGGCCAGTTCTGCCAGACGTTGCGCATCGGCGAAGTGGATGTATTTGGTGTTTTGCATCCAGAGTACCTGAACGGGGTTGCCTGCTTTAGCGCCTCTTACGGCAAAAGGACGCACATTGTCTTTTGCTGAGCCTTTGGTGATGGGGTCAACACTCCAGTTTTTACCATTATTGCGGGTTGCCCATTTCTCTATTTCAAAAATGGAGTCCCTTTTCACCGAAAGGTATAAAACATCCGGATTCTCCTTATCGATGTTCATACCGCCAGAGTAATTAGGCTCAGGTTCGGCTTTACCTTCTGGTGTTTGGGGAAACCAGCCACCCGAATTTACGAGATCGTAATTCAGCCATTTTTTTCCGTCCCATTTGGCATAGCAATATATATGGTTTTCATCGGTAGGAAAGCGTGCATAGGCTATAACGGGATTGCCTTTGGCGTCCTGTGCTATATCCCAGTTCCATGCTTTTGCTTTTCCACGGGCAGCGTCATACACCAGGTCTGCTTCTGTGGGCATTACAGGCAGGTCATCGATGCTTTTTATTTTGGTGCCATTGGCTTTATAGAAGCTGCCTGATTGGTAATACATATAATAAATGCTGTTGTTTTCTTCTCTATGGGGATGCCCATCAGTAAGGGTGATGTGAATTTTGTCTATACCATCGGAATACACTTTTACATAGGGTCGTCTAAACTTGTATATGGGTTCGGGCATAAAAAATATCCTGCCCGTTTCCCAGGAAATTCCATTGTCATCGGAATAAGAAAAAGAAGGTTTTCCATCAGCTCCACGCCAGAAATTGAACATCCGACCGTTTTCTGCCGATAATTTTATCGGGTTGGTATATACATGGTTCATTATGCCCATATGGCTCAGACTTTCATCATTCAAATACAATGATTGCGTCTCAGACCATTCCTCAATACTTTCAGGTGCGAGTGCACGGATTGTGTACATAGGATGGTCACCCTGCATATGCTTATTGAAAAAAACGATCAGGTGGCCTTTTTCATCGAAAATCAGCGATGGATTTACATGGTCATTGACTTCCAGCTTGTCTGCAATGACCTTTGAGTGGATGTTAAGCGTTTCATGGTCGAAATACCCTATGTGGATATCGCCATAATTATCAACCCATCCTGCGTAGGTTCTCTTGTAAGTACCTTCGTAATAAACTGCCCTTGGGTCTGAAAACCAGCACCAGGCACCATTGAAGGTGAAGGATTGATACGTTTCAGAAGTGGGGGCATTGCTTTTTTGAATGGTATGCCGGGCTTGTTGCTGGGCAGATAGTGGGTTAAAGGATACCAAAAGGCAAGCCAGCAGTAAGAAATTCTTCATAGGAAAAGTGACTTTAACGAGTATAAATAAAAATGCAAATGTTGTTATGCCGTATTACTGTGGAAATATCGCAATAGAATCATAAAAGAAAAATACTTATTTTAGTTTTTTCCAGAAATGAAACACGAATTGACGGATGTTTGCAAATGGGACTGGAAAATAAAAATGGTTTCGATTATAAAAATGGACTAAAAATGAGCTGAAGGAATGGCACAATGGCCTCCGAAATGTCTTTGGTATTAACTTTACCTGAATGGATATATTAAAAAGGAGCAGGGACTCCGCTCCATTTATGACTCAGTTAATATAATTGGCTTAATGTAACAGTAGTAGTTACATGGTGTTAATCTCTGTTAAGCGCCCAAATGGTGATGCCGGCAACCGTTAATATGCTACCTAAAAAAATAATGCCATTTAAACTTCTCTGCAATTTTTTGGCTTTTTTTAATTGCTTAGAGCCGAGTCCTTTATCTTCAATAAAACTTTCAAGTCGTTTTACTCTTGCTTCAAATTCTTCTTTTATATCCATAATATTAAAAATTTAAGGTTTACTATATATAATCATACGTTGGTATTGGCAAATTGTTGGTGATGAAAGTAACAGACATAGTTCTGTTCTTGCAAGACTTTCCTGATTATGTGCGGTTTACAATCTGATAGCAGAATTTATTCAGAACGAATTCAAGCACACCAAAAGAATCAGAAAGATGTTCTGCGACAGGTTTCATTTCTCCAGCGACTCTAGATCCTCCATGTATCAATGCCGTTTTATATGGCTTTTGGCCGTATTTTCTCACTGAATGCGTGTCAAATCTTTTCGTAGGAGTTTTTTTCAAATTTACAATTCCTGACGACAATGGTTAGTAGATGCGGTATTTTCTAACATATTGATCTTCAATAAGGCATTGGATAAATCCTCTTGCAAAATGATTACTAAACTATGCGAGACTTATTTGTACCGTTATTTGCCAAAGGATGTGACTAATTAAACAATAAAATAGTTTTTTAGTGCCAAATAAAGAAGTTATCTTTAGGTAAAATAAATGAAAACCACAGCCAAAGGGAATTGTCGTGTCCAGGGATCGAGCTAAAGACTCCCATAGTACCAATAATATCCAATATGGCCCAAAGAAAAAAGAGTAATCCGTAGCCATAAGCAAGTATGGAACGCGTTTTCGATTCCGGGTCTTTCCGTACCAACCAGGCAACAACACCAAATACCAATTGAGCTGGAGCAATTATCAAGAATGCGAAAGCCGAAGAGATATCAGTAATACCATAGGCCTGCTTAATGTAAGGGACTGCAAAAGACAACAAAGCCATAGCGCCTGAAAAGACCAACACTACTGCTGCAATGGAAAACATAAGGTTGAGATTTAGTTTTTAGGTCAGACGGGTATAATTGAATCATGGCACAAAGCAGGAATTCCGGTTGAATTTCACCTTGACCAGAATAGAGGTCATGGTTATGGCCTTGGTAATCCCGATAGGACAAGCAACAGATGGTTTGATGCATTTATGCACTGGCTGGATGTGAATAAGTTACTTGCTGCTAAATAAGGAGGGAAAAATAGAGAACGGTAATTGCTGCGATCAATATTACCAATGACATGATGACTTGTCCGTTATGCTGATCCCGATAGCTACCATAGAGAAGCATCCCTGGAGGACCAGGAAAGGATAAATAATACCAATAAAGATTCCTCGTGCCACGGAATGACATCTAACTTGATGTCATTTTTTTCTTTACATTTTCAAATTGTCGGGGACTACCAATGACGGGTTTTTCGATCAGGCTGCCTTAGCAGGCTTAAAGTCAAATGATACCCGTGTACCATCTTTTACTTCTTCCCGCATGATGCCATTCAATTGTTGGGTAAGGAGGGAGATCAACTGACCGCCAAAACCCGTGCCTTTTGTTAGCCCACTTTTGCCCACTCCATTATCGCTTACCTTAAGCTGAAGCACACCATCCGCATTTTTTTGAAGGGAGATTTCAACTTTGCCCAGCTGTCCTTCGGGGAAGGCGTATTTAAGGGTATTGGTCAGCAATTCATTGACAATTAGCCCAAGGGGAACGGCAGTATCAATATCCACATCCAGGTTGTCCATGGCGCATTCAATGGTTACCCGCTTTTCGGCCCCAAAAGAGTCAATTAAATTTTCACCCAGGTTGATAAAATAATCTTTCATTTCAATGGCGCCGAGATTGGTGCCCTGATAGAGTTTTTGATGCACAATGCCAATGGATTGCACCCTATTTTGTCCTTCCTGCATGGCATCTTTGGTATTTGTGTCATCTATCTGTTCGGATTGCAGGGCCAACAAACTGCTGACTACCTCAAGGTTGTTTTTTACCCGGTGGTGAATTTCCTTTAGCAGCAATTCGTTCTCTGCATTTTTGGCGGCAAGCAGGCGGTTGGCTTTGGTACGGGTCTTGTAACTCTGCCAGCCAAATAACAAAAATCCTGAAAGCAATATAGCAATACCGATGATAAGCCATTGTACCAGGCGTTGTTGGGAAAGTTGCTTTTCCTGGGCTGCAATGGTGGCTTCCTTTTTACCGGTTTCGTAACGGGTGAGCATTTCGCTCATGGCAATATCACTTTCCTTTTTGGCAGTACTATCCCGCATGATCCTTGCTTTCTTTTGAAATGCCAGCGCATCCTTATAGTTACCCAACTTTTCATATATGGTGCTTACATGTCCATAGTTTTCGGTGAGGTTGGATAAGTCCCCATCTTTTTCCAATAAATAAATAGTCTCTAACTGAAAGGGCAGTGCCGCCTCATAATTTTCCATCAGTAGGTTGATCTCCCCGAGATTAGCCGTAACCGTGTGAATGGCATTATTGTAATTGACCTGTTTTGCCAAAGCCAAAGTAGTTTCATATTGCGCCAATGCCTCTTCGAGTCTTCCCAGCTTTTTGAGTGCATTGGCTATGTTGTTCATAAAATCGCACATATTCATGGGGGGAAATCCCAGTGATTTTGCCAGGTCATGGGCTTTTTCAAAATAATGCAAGGCATCTTCATTTTTTGCCATGGCAATACTTGCCGCACCGGCAGCATTATACCCATAAACCAACTCTTCCGGAATGTTATTTTTCTCGCTGATGTCGATGGTCTTGATGGCATAAGCCAATGCTTCTTCCTGCCTGCCCTGTCGAGATACATCTTCTGATAGCCGCGAATAAGCACCTGCAATACCGAGCTTATCATCAAGCTCTTCCATAAGCGCAAGCGCTTTCAGATCGGCCTCCAAAGCTGCTTCCAATTCACCCCTTTTTTTGTGTACCCAGCCGATTTTAAACCAGGTCGTAGCCTGCCCTCTTTTATTCCCGATGGCTGTATAGCCCTGCATGGCTTTGTCAAAATAATGGGAGGCGGAGTCCAATTTAAGAAGGTTGGCATGAATACGGCCCTTCATTTCATAAAATTCTGGTTGTGTTGCTTTGTTATTTGTTCTATCGGAATGCGTTACACCCATTCGGGCATATTCCAGTCCCAGGTTCAGGTCAACATTGGTTGTAAGATCCACCAAATTCCTGATCAGTTCTGTCTTTTTATCATTGTCCTGCTCTGTAGATAATAATTGCTTTAGACTATCTATTTCAGGGGTTTGTCCCAAAGCTCCCTGACAAAAGCCTAAAAACAAGAGAAAAAAAATTCTGATATAAAGGTTCATGGGCTTATCTAATATGGTGTATACAAGTGATTTATTCAAGGACTAGGAAAACCAACCTCAATGATTCTGATTACATTTTGAATGGGGATGATTCACCGGTTTAAATTTAAGTTTTACTATTACCTCCAAAATAAAACTATTGATAAATTGGATATTTCAATATAAAAGAAAAAAATTTTTCAACAAAACCTATGCACGAAAAGCGATTAGAAGTGTGAGGAAGCATTGAATAACTTTTATTAATGATTATCCGCAAAGATGCCAGTCAACTAATTTCCATTGCTGTTCAGGACGGAAGACCGATGACCGATGACTGATGTTAGGTTGAATCGAACTTTGACCATTTCTTTTATTTCTATCACTTGCATTACAGGCAAGAAATCGGATATAAAATTTTCTCAACTGGGTTTTTTATAAAGTTTTCAAGCGTATTTGAAGGTAAAAAGAGTGATAGTCGTTCCCTTCCCGACATTGAGGATAAAATCCGTGTGAATACCGCTGATAGTAAACGTGCGATAGTGGCATTAGATGCAGGGATTGCTACAGAAGAAAACCTGCACTGACTACAAGATAAAAGCTATGATTACGTATGTGTAAGTTGTTCAAAAATCAGACAATACACTATTGATGAAAATTTTCAGCCTTAGCAGATCAGCACAAAGAGCAGGCAAAGAGTAACGTTGGAAAAAGTAGAGAGTCAACAAACGACAGATTACCTGCCTTAGGATGAATAGCATTAATTTCTTCCCCAATGAGGGTTTTATTGTCCGAAGGAAGATTTAAAAAAAATGGAAATCAATTTGATCCGGAATATTTATTGTGGTTTTTTGGCGCTGTTTGATTTTTGAAATTCAACCCCGGTAGGGTTGAGAAATTCAGAGACTGATTATCATGATTAGCCCCACATTGGCATGTGGGGCTAATCAGATTGATTCCCCTTGGGAATCAGAATTAGAGAGATTATCACCTCATGGAATTTGAATTAATTCATGCCGAGGCCATGCCCTCTAGGAATCATCTTTGGAGTTTATAAACTAGAGAGAAACCAAATTGCTACTAGTAATTTGACTAATCAGATCAACTTGAAAATATTCACTTCCATTTAATTTTAGGTTTGTTTTCAATTACCAACTACAGAGTGCCTGCCTGGTGGACAGACAGGATTGAATTCGATTAGCTTTACATATAAAATGTGTGGATAAAAACGAATATTCCTGTAATCCCTCAACTACAAAGTAGTTGAAATTGATTAGCCACACATAGCAATGTGTGGTCATGAAATCACGGCACGCATTCATCCTTTCAACCCTAAAGGGGTTGAATCTGAAAGACCTCTAGCTATCTTATCCGTTTATTATTGCCTGCATCTGAATTCCATTTTTTAAATTCACTAACAGAATAATTTTTAATCCTAAAACTTTTCGCGATGAGCACTTACACACAACTCCTTTATCACATTATTTTCTCCACTTATAAGAGAATCCCCTCCCTCTCGGAAAATGGCCGGCCGGAATTGTTTGCACATATCTATGGGCTGCTAAAAAACAAAAACTGCCACCTGTACAGGATTAATGGAGTGGAAGACCACCTCCATATTTTCACCCATGTGCATCCGACTATTACAGTTTCTAGCCTGATCAAGGACATCAAACTGGCCAGTTCGGATATGATAAAAAGGAACCGCCTTTTTGATAATTTTGAAGGTTGGCAAAAGGGGTATGGTGCATTTACTGTCAATTATTCATCCAAAGACAAGCTGATCGAATATATCAAATCCCAACAGGAACATCATCGAAAAATTGATTTTTTGGATGAATACAAACAGATTTTAGAGGAGAATGGGGTAGAGTACGATCCGAAATATTTGTTGTGATTTTTTGGGGGCTGTTTGATTTTTGAAATTCAACCCCGGTAGGGTTGAGAAATTCAGGGACTGATTATCATGATTAACCCCACATTGTCATGTGGGGCTAATCAGATTGATTCCCTTCAGGAATCCTCATCAGAAAAATCATGACCTCACGTAAAATCAAATTAAAAGCCCGTTATAGACATTAAGCTTAGAAATCATGGGTGAACAGAATCAAGTCCTAAGGCTAACCAGATTGACTCCCCGTCACCCACGGCTAGCCACCCATTGGGAATCATGCTTGGAATATCCACTTCCATTAAATATTTGATATGTTTCAATTACCAATCACAAAGTGCCTGCCTGGTGGACAGACAGGGTTGAATTCGATTAGCTTTACATATAAAATGTGTGGATAAAAACGAATATTCCTGTAATCCCTCAACTACAAAGTAGTTGAAATTGATTAGCCACACATTGCAATGTGTGGTCATGAAATCACGGCATGCATTCATCCTTTCAACCCTAAAGGGGTTGAATCTGAAAGACCTCTAGCTATCTTATCC
>JAFIEV010000070.1 GCA_020832305.1 Cyclobacteriaceae bacterium
ATAATCTCAACCCCATCCCTCCGCCGTGGTTCGTGTCCCCACGAACCACAGTTAAACGCCTGAAAATCAATTAAATAATTAAGCAATAACCAACAAATCTTTCGCGCGACTTCACAAAAAATGAGACCGAAGATCCGGCGGTCTGAGATCAGGAAGAGGTTTGCATGTCGAATTTTGGAAATTCCATTTCAGGCATCTGATTGGGCAGGATTATGGTAAATGTACTGCCCTGATTCACCTTACTTTGCAAGGAGACCTTTCCGCCGAGTTTCAATACAGATTGCTGCACGATATATAAACCTATTCCAGATCCTTCAACAATATCATTTGCACGATAAAACATTTCAAATACCCTTTTCTGATAGTCTTCAGGAATGCCTAATCCATTATCTTGAACAATAATGCAACACTCCTTCGTACTAACCTGAACATTTACCCGCACATAGCTTTCATCATGTCCTTTGCGACTGTAGATAATGGCATTTGATATCAGATTTCTCATTATTTCATTAAAACGTTGCCTGTCACTGTAAAAATCATTATTTCTGATTTCAATAATCTGTTCTATCCGATTATAGACCGGGTGATAGGCCATCTGTGCAAAACATTGATGAATGGTTTCTTCAATATTAATTTTTTCGATGCTGATTTCTGTATACAAATTTCTCGAATGACTAAGAATATCCTTTATAAAAAGATCAAGCCTGTCGACCCGATTGCTCAGCATATCGGTATATTCTTTTATTTTATCAATATCATCCTGCATACCCAGCAATTGAATGATTCCCTTTACCGAGGTTAAAGGAGCCCTGAGGTCATGCGACACTTTATAGACAAAATTTGTGAGCTCATTATTGCGGATCGTAAGTTCTTCTTCGACCAGCTTTCGGGCGTTGATATCCACTATTTGACACAAAAATTTATTGCCTTCTTTTTTATTGGGCTCATAAAGACGTACTACCTGGAGAATTACATGGACCAAAGAGCCATCTTTTTTGTGATATCGCTTTTCGATCTGGTACTTATCCACCTTACCTGCAATAAGCTTTTGGTACATTTCAGTGCTCAGTTTCTTGTCGTCATCGTGTGTAATGGCATACATATTCATTCCTACCATTTCCGATGGCACATAGCCAAGGATATCTGTAATAGCGTAATTAAATCTGAGCACTTCTGAATGGTCATTTACAATGCACATACCAATGGGCGCCTGGTCAAACAATTGCCTGAAATGTTCTTCCCTGGCCCGAAGTTGTTCTTCATATTCTTTCTGTGCCGTAATATCACGGGTAACGCCAAAGGTGCCAATAACTTCATGGCTTGAGCCGAATAGAGGCATTTTGGTTACCGAAACCCAGATCTTTTTGTCTTTCCAGGTTTCGTGGCGATTTACGTTTACAAGCGACTCACCGGCCTCTATTATATTTTTTTCCTCGTTAGAAGAAACCAGGTCATGATCATGGCCAAAAATATCAGCATCTCTTTTTCCTATAAGTTGTCCGGGATCTGAAAAACCCAGTCTGTCGGCAAAGGCATGATTTACCTTAATAAACTGATGCTTCAGGTTCTTAAAATAAATCATATCGGGCAGGTTCATGATGAGCGTATCCATCAATTCGCGCTCCCTTTCCAGCTCTTTTTGCGCTTTGTGTTTTTCTGTAAGATCGCGAATAATGATCTGTGCCGCTTTGCGACCATGAAATAAAATCGGCGTAGAAGTAACTTCAACCTGGATTTTTTTCCTGTCCAGCCGACGGTAGGTCATAACTGCGGGATCGTTGTAAGAATTTCTTTCCATCACATTCTGCCTCCGGGAATCTGAGACCTGATGAAATTCGGGGTCAATAAAGTCAATAATGCTTTTATTTAATAACTCCTGATCAGTGGAAGCGCCAACGATTCTCGCAAAAGCGGGATTGGTGTACTTTATTTCCCAGTTCACCGCAATGCATATACCTTCCGGAGAGTATTCTACCAGGCTTCGGTACAATTCCTGGCTTTCGCGTAAAACTTCTTCTGCCAGTTTATATTCGGTTGTATCGCGGAGAATTCCCAAAAAGCCATGAGAATTTTGTCCTTCATAACTTACACGGCTTATATGTATTTCAGACCAAATCGTTTGGCCATTTTTTTTTACGAACTTATATTCATCCCGTAGCCTGCCGTTGAAACGATTGTTGGCAAGCCTGTTAAAGGCATCCAGAAAATCTGACTGCTGGGCAGAAATCACCAGATCCACCAAAGGCTTGCCCAAAATTTCTGAATCTTCATAGCCCAGAATTTGCTTCTGTGCCGCACTTATGAATTGCAAAATACCATTATCATCTGTCATCCAGATAATATCCGAAGAACTTTCTGCCAAACGGTCAAACCAAAAATACCTGTCAATCGAGCCGGAAAAGGAATTGTCTACAGCTTTATTTAAAGGTAACTGGGCTTTGAGATGAGCCAGTTCTTCTTCTAAAGCGTGGATTTTTTCCTGCAATTTTGAAACTTCGGGATTGTGGTTTTCCTGTTCCATAAATGTAATTCATCCTTTCAGATAACTTCAAATCTAATGAAAAGCAAGGCGCAATTATAATTTCTTTACACAAAAAATCTTACTTGTGTTTGCTTAATCTTGAATAGATATAACTTTGCACCTGAAATCAGGATAATCTCCTGTCTTTATAATAACAGGTGTAATACAAATATTGAGTTAAATGATCATACCCGTAGCGGACCGGCTTAAAATAACAAGTGAGTATTATTTTTCAGTTAAACTGCAGGAGATACGTCAAATGCAGGACACTGGATTAGATGTTATAAATCTTGCCATTGGCAACCCAGACATGTCTCCCTCTGATGAAACCATCAGGGAGATGCAGGATCAGGTGGCCCTGCCAGGACAACATGGATACCAGCCATACCGCGGTATCCCTGAATTGAGAAATGCCATAGCCGCCTGGTATCATCGTGAATACGGGGTATCTCTTGACAGCGTAGCGGAAATTTTGCCACTTATAGGCTCAAAAGAAGGCATTACGCACATTTCTATGGCTTTTTTAAATCCTGGTGACCAGGTATTGGTACCAGAATTGGGTTATCCGGCTTACAGGGCTGTCAGTCAGATGATTGGAGCAGAAGTGATTGATTATCCCATGTTGGAAGAACAGGGCTGGTCACCGGATTTCAATGCTTTGGAGAAGATGGACCTGCAAAAGGTTAAAATCATGTGGGTGAATTATCCGCACATGCCCACAGGAGCCCCGGCGAAGAAAGACCTGTTTCAGAAAATTTTAGACTTTGGCAGAAAGCATTCCATTCTCGTTTGTCATGATAATCCATACAGCCTGATATTAAATCAGGGTAAACCGCTCAGCCTGCTCAGCCTGCCCGGCGCCCGTGAACTGGCAATTGAGCTGAACTCTATGAGTAAAAGTCATAATATGGCCGGCTGGCGCGTCGGATGGATAGCCGGAGGAAAAGACTATATTGATGCCGTTTTAAAGGTTAAAAGCAATGTAGACTCTGGCATGTTTAAACCGATACAACTGGCTGCCGTCCGCGCTCTGTCTAATCCGCAGGCATGGCATGAATCCAGGAACCAAATCTATCAGAAACGCAGGGAACTGGTATATGCCTTTCTCGACAAACTGGGTTGCCGCTATACCAAAGACCAGGTGGGAATGTTCGTTTGGGCAACAATACCTTCCCATGTAACACATTCAGAAAAACTCACCGAATATTTACTGCATAAACATCATATCTTTGTAGCTCCGGGTTTTATTTTCGGTTCAAAGGGAAGCGGTTACATAAGGGCATCGCTTTGCATTGAGGAAAAAACCCTGAAAAAGGTATTACAAAGAATTGAATCTGTTGACCTTACGAATTTATGAAAATCAGCATTGTTGGTGTCGGCTTGCTGGGAGGTAGTTTTTCCCTTGGCCTTCAATCTGTTGAAGAAGGACATCATTTTATTGGGGTAGATATCAATGAAGACCATTGCACAAAGGCACTCGAACTGGGCATAGTGCATGAGATTTGTCAGCTTGACGAGGCGCTTGCAAAATCAGACCTGGTAGTGCTGGCAACACCCGTAAATGTAATAAAATGGCAACTTCCGTACTGTCTCGATCGTTTGCCTTCAAATTCGGTACTGATCGACCTCGGGAGTACCAAGGCCACTTTTAACGGACATGTTGAAAACCACCCCAAAAGATCGAGGTATGTGTCATGCCATCCGATTGCAGGTACCGAAAACTCAGGCCCGGCAGAAGCCTTTCCCGGCTTGTTGAAAAATAAAATGATGATCATTTGTGATAAGGATAGTAGTGATGAAGATGCGCTTAACCTCGTTTTACAAAAAATTAAAAAGCTCGAAATGCGCCTTCACTTTATGGAAGCTAAGCAGCACGATCGTCACATTGCCTATGTATCACACCTGAGCCATATAAGCTCTTTTGCCCTTGGCCTTACCGTGCTCGATAAAGAAAAAATTGAAAAAAGTATTTTTGCCATGGCAGGTAGTGGTTTCTCTTCAACGGTTCGGCTTGCCAAAAGTTCACCCGATATGTGGGCACCTATATTTAGCCATAATGCAGATAATATTTCTGAAGCACTCGGCGCTTATATTAAACAATTACAGTTGTTTAAGGAAATCATTGATAAGCGCGAGGAAGATAAAAGCCGTGAGCTCATGGAACATGCCAATGACATAAGAAGGGTATTGATGGGACTCGACCGCTAAAAAATTATCCAAAAAAGAACTTCATTAATACGGGCATTACCCATTAATTGCTAAATTAGGCCTTCGGGAATGAAATATTTTTTTCGAAAGCAAATCAGGTAATGCCAACAACATGAAGAAATTTTTAATTTTTCTCATACTTTTTTTTATCCTTCTTTTTGCCTTATGGTCTGTGGCTATTCATTATCTGAAACCAAGGTTTCAAGAAAACCTATTCGAGGAAAAACCAGGAGAAGGTATTAAACCCGGAACCCACCATTTGCAGTACTGGACATGGAATGGAAAGCCTTTGATGCTTCTGGGTGGGTCTGTGGAAGATAACCTTTTTCAGATTGATACCCTTACGGATCACCTTGACCGCTTGCAGGTTGCCGGTGGAAATTATGTGAGAAATACGCTTTCATGCAGGGATGAAGGCAATGTCTGGCCTTTTCTGCTGCTTGAAAATGGTCTTTATGACCTGCGATATTGGAATGATGAATATTGGCGCCGCCTCGAATTTTTCTATGAAGAAACCCAAAAACGAAATATAATTGTTCAAATTGAAATATGGGCTACATTTGATTTTTACCGCGAACCCTGGATAAGAAATCCTTACAACCCGGTCAATAACATCAATTATGATTCTGTCATATCAAGACTCCCCTCCAACATTCCCAGCCATCCCATCTACGCGCAAAATCCATTCTTCAGATCAGTACCCCAAGCCGATGCCTACCTTCGGCTGCTGGGCTATCAGCAATTGTTTGTAGATAAGCTTATGCAACTTTCACTGCGCTATAATCACATCTTGTACTGTATGGACAACGAGACTTCGGTGACTTCTCTTTGGGGTAAATACTGGGCTGAGTATATTAAAAAACTTGCGGAAGAACAGGGCAAAACCATATACACAACTGAAATGTGGGACCCTCACGACCTGGGTCATATCGTACATCGCGAAACCTTCGACCATCCCGAAACCTACGATTTTGTGGAAATATCACAGAATAATCACAATAGGGGAGATGTACATTGGAACAATGGCATTTTTCAGATAGAAAGATTGAAAAAGAAAAATGTGCTCAGACCCGTCAATAATGTCAAAGTATATGGTCGCGATGGGGGGCCACACAAAGATTCGGAACATGGTATAGAATGTTTTGTGAGAAATATTATGTTTGGCGCGGCATCTTCCCGTTTTCACAGGCCTCCTACAGGTCTGGGGCTTAGCGATACGGCATTTCACGTAATACAAAGCATGAAAGCATGCATTGATTACAGCGATTTTTTTAATGCCTTACCCATGAATGATTTGCTGATTGAAAGGGTTGAAAATACCAGCTGGTGCCGGGCTATTCCGGGTGTGGAATATATGGTTTATATGAGTGGAAAAACCGAAGCTCTGCTCGACCTGTCTTCTTCAAATGGATATGTGTATGTGCACTGGATTAACCTGCTTACGGCCCAACCAGGAGACTCACAGCGAATCGATGCAAGGGAAAACCTCAGACTTATAAGCCCCGGTGAAGGTCATTGGATTGCAATAATCAGTAAAAAACGAAATAACATTAATATATGAACATAATTTAATTCCCATGTTTACAGAAAATGATTTAAAACAAATACAACAAAGAGGTTCGCAACCAGAAACGGTCGAACAACAATTGAAATATTTTCAGCAGGGTTTTCCTTTTCTGCCTGTTGTAAAGGCTGCTACACCGGGCGATGGACTACTCAGTCTCGATTCAGCAGGATGCAAGCGCTATGAAGATTATTACATCAGCCGGTTTGCAGGGCTCGACGTTGTAAAATTTGTACCGGCTTCCGGTGCGGCGAGTCGTATGTTTAAGTCACTTTTCACTACACTGGAAGAATATGACGGAACAGATACAGCGTATGAAAAGATCATTTCAGATCAGGGCTTCCAATCGGTATGGAACTTTTTTAAAAGCATTGAAAAATTTGCTTTTTTTGAGGAACTAAAACAAGTGCACCAGCAATTGCATCAATTAACCCTTGAAGAAAGCCTGCTCAGAAGGGATTATGCAAAGGTTTTAACATCTTTGCTTGGGGAGGAAGGAATGAACTATGGCAATTTGCCCAAAGGCCTGTTACAATTCCATCGATACGATGATGGTTCCCGGACAGCCCTTGAAGAACACCTGGTAGAAGGGGCCAACTATTGCCACGATAAAAATGGCGTGGTAAGACTGCATTTTACCGTTTCACCTGAACATCGCGAAAAATTCATGGCACGAATTGCCGAAGTAAAAGATAAGTTTGAACAAAAATTTAATGTCAGCTATAAGATTTCATTCTCAGAACAGAAATCATCTACAGATACCATTGCCGTAAATCCAGACAACAGCCCCTTCCGCGAGGACAATGGCGAACTCCTCTTCCGTCCGGCCGGTCATGGCGCCCTAATCGAAAATCTTAACGATATTGATGCAGACATCATTTTTATTAAAAACATCGACAATGTGGTTCCAGACCACCTCAAAGATGAAACATACCGCTATAAAAGAGTAATCGCCGGTGTGTTGCTTGAATACCAGGAAAAAATTCATGCCTACCTCAACCAGATTGACCATGGCGATGTTTCGCCGGATTTACTGGAAGAAATACAATCTTTTATGCAGAACAAACTTTGTATAGAGGATATTCCTCAAATCGAAGATGAACAAAAGCTCATTGATTTCTTCTACCAAAAGCTCAACAGACCTGTAAGGGTATGTGGCATGGTTAAAAACGAAGGTGAACCTGGTGGAGGTCCGTTTTTTGCCCGAAATGCCGATGGAACAGTTTCGCTTCAAATCGCAGAATGCTCACAAATCGATATGCATAATCCTGAAGTAAAGGGCATAGCCGCTTCTGCAACCCACTTCAATCCGGTTGACCTGGTGTGTTCGGTAAAAGACCATCTGGGAAATAAGTACGCACTGGGAAAATTTGTAGACCCACAGACCGGCTTTATCTCAGTAAAATCTAAAAGTGGCAAAGAATTAAAAGCGCTCGAATTGCCAGGTTTGTGGAATGGTGCCATGTCTGACTGGAACACCCTGTTTGTGGAAGTTCCTATTGTCACCTTCAACCCCGTGAAAACCGTCAACGACTTGTTAAGGGATCAACATCAATAACAATATAAACCTGAAAAGCATGAATACCAGAAGAGAATTTATTAAAAACAGTGCTGCAGCTGTTGCAGGTGCCGGACTTATTGGCACGGTTCCGCTGGCTTCCAAAGCTCATGTGGCGGCAAGTGATAAAATAAGGGTCGCGTTGATTGGTTGCCGGAGTATGGGATGGTCAAACCTGCGTACCTTTCTCGACTTTCCTGAAGTGGAATGTGTTGCACTATGTGATGTAGATGATGAATGGCTGAACAAAAGGGCAGCTGACGTTCAGGAAAAAACGGGTAAAAAGGTCAAAAAACTGTATAAAGATTATCGTAAAGTTATCGATCAGAAAAATGTAGACCTGGTAATTATTGGAACACCAGATCATTGGCACTGCCTGCCTGCGGTAGAAGCCTGCCAGGCCGGTAAGGATGTTTATGTGGAGAAACCTTTGGCCAATACCATTGAGGAGTGTGATCTTATGGTAAAAGCAGCCAGAAAGTATAACCGCATAGTACAGGTAGGGCAGTGGCAACGCAGTGACCCTCATTGGGAGGATGCCGCCCGTTTTGTACAGTCTGGTAAGCTGGGCAACATCCGTACAGTTAAGGTATGGGCCTGGCAGGACAGCAAGCCCACCCTGCCCGTACTGCCGGATGGACCTGTACCGGCAGGGGTAGATTATGATATGTGGCTGGGGCCCGCACCCAAAAAACCTTTTAATGAGTACCGATTTCATTATAACTTCAGGTTTTTCTGGGATTATGCCGGTGGACTAATGGCAGACTGGGGCGTGCATTTACTTGATTATGCGATGGAAGCTATGCAAGTAGGTTTGCCATCTTATGTAATGTCTGCCGGTGGTAAATTTGGCTATCCTTCTGATGCCATGGAAACGCCAGACACCTTGCTTACAACCTATGCCTATGATAAATTTACCATGACATGGGACCATGCCTGTGGTATCAACCATGGATTATACGGCAAATCACATGGACTGGCATTTTATGGAGAGAATGGCACCCTTATTCTCGATAGGGGAGGCTGGGAAGTTCAAGCGGTTGAAGTTAAAGGCGTACCCAGGATGGAAGCAGTGCCCAAACAAGGCAACACAGGTAAAGGCCTGTATTTTCATGTACAAAATACCCTTGATTGTATGCGCACACGAAAAACGCCAAACTGCGATGTGAAAATAGGCGCCGATGTGGCTAAAATGACCCATTTGGGTAATATTTCTGTAAGGCTGGGAAGAGGATTGCAATGGGATGATGCCACGAGTTCTTTCAAGGGTGATGCAGAGGCAAATCAATTGGTTAAGGCCTATTACCGTGACCCATGGAAGTTACCAACTGTTTAGGCTAATGCTGATAAATATGCTTCTATAATGTGAATATTAGATAGCAAAATAAATCACAGGCAAGGCAAATTTCATCGCGCCAAAGCTATGGCAAACCCTGAAAATGCAGGGTTTCGCTTTTTTAACCAGTTCAATGCCTTAAAAAGCTGCGGTTGTTTTAAACTTCAGATACTTCGAAAATAAACTGAAGTTTATCAAATGTTTTCCTGGCAAAATCTGGTGTATCGCGCCATTGATCCAGCGAAAGAAAGGATGAAATGCGCAGAAAGGGTTTTTTGTCGATAATGGCAGTCAATGCATCGGGACTGAAATTGTCGATTCCTTCAAGCGCACCCTCGCCCTGGTCATTGTCCCAGGGAGAGGTGCCCGTGCTTATGAACAATTGCTTATCGTATAACAGGTGGAGATATGCGATAAAGTTTTTGCGGTATTTTTCCAGCCATTCTCCGGTGAGCATAAGACTGCATATAAAACCATGACCCCACCACCACATGGTTCTGAAAATAATGATATTCTGGCCTTCTATCCGCCTGGGATAGTCGAGTACGGCATAAGGATAGCCCTTGTGATTTTCGCCTTTAGATATTTTTCCCGTTGCCTGCCATAATGCGGGAAGTCCATCAGCTGAAATACGCAACTCTTTTTCGCAAAGGGATAAGAGAAGGGAAATCTTTCGCTGTATCTCCCTTTTCTTGTCAATGTAGTCTTTATCTGCAAAAATCTGTAGTTCCTCGTCGGAAAATGATATGTTGTTTCCTTCAAACATAATCATCAGGCTTTTGAATCACCCTTATCACTACCTGATGCTTGTCACCATCGGCATCTTCGAGATAAAACCTGAGTGATGGATTATCGGCATGAATATCGGCATCCACTTTGTGAATCTTCATACCGATTTTCTGTTCGATTTCTTTTTCAAGCCCCACAATGGCCTTGGTAAAGTCGACTTCAAGGGGACTGGGATTATAAGAAAGGGTTTTCATACACGTGGGGTTTAGAATTTACCAGCGAATCAATGCCGAGGCCCATGTAAACCCACTGCCAAATGCAGCCAGGCATATAATGTCATTTTCTTTTACCTGACCTTTTTCCCAGGCTTCACTTAAAGCGATGGGAATGGAGGCAGCCGTAGTGTTTCCGAATTTCTGAATATTGTTATATACCACCCCTTCGCGCAGCTTCATTTTTTGCTCTATAAACTGACTTATTCTCAAATTGGCCTGGTGGGGCACCAGCAATTTGATTTGTTCTTTGTCCATTTGATTGGCCTCCAGGGCCTCCTGTATTACTTCACTAAACCGCACCACGGCATGTTTAAATACGAGGTTGCCATTCATATAGGGTTTTGTGCCCGGCCCCTGCATGGCTTCTCCATAACGGTCAGCCCGGCTGCTGCCCGGATCTTTTACGTACAGTTCTTCCGCAAAAGTCCCATCGGCATGCAGGTGCGTAGATAGAATGCCTCTGTCGGTATTTTCAGCCCTTTGTACTACTGCAGCGCCTGCACCATCACCAAATATAACCGCGACATTCCTGCCTTCATCATTGTGCTCCAGACCCGATGATTGAATTTCTGAACCAATCACCAGTATATTTTTGTACATGCCAGATTTGATGTATTGATCGGCAATGGAAAGGCCATATACAAAACCCGAACATGCATTTCGAATGTCGAGTGCGCCTATACCCAGCATGCCCAGTTCACGCTGCATCAATACACCGGAACCCGGAAACATATAGTCGGGGGTGATGGTCGCAAAAACAATAAAATCGATGTCTTTACTTTCAACCCCGGCTCTTTCCATGGCCATAATAGCTGCACGGCTGGCCATGTTGGCAGTCGTATCTTTGGTATGGTCGAAGTATCTTCTTTCCCTGATCCCTGTTCGCTCAATAATCCACGCATCTGAGGTATCCATGAGTTTTTCCAGATCGGCATTGGTAACAACTCTTTCAGGGACATAATGCCCAATGCCTTTGATTATAGATTTATACATATTAGTTATTTCAAAATTTATCGGCTTGCAAAATAGTTAAAATATCGAATTTTGAATAATTCATGTGTCATTTAGCAATTTTTTATCCAATCAGCCTTATCCAAAAAGGGTATAGTTGCCCTTCTGATCGGTAGGGGGGGTGGGCTTAATGAGTTCGGGTGAGTCATTGACTGGCGAATTGACCATATGGGAAACGGTGTGCATATACATTTTTTCAGAAGGGTAGGGCCTGAGAAGTTCAATCAGTTCCTTTTCAGGTAATTGCCGGTCGAGCCATTGGGAATAATCATCGGCGCCAAGTATAGCAGGCATGCGGTCGTGGATGCTGTTAATCGCTTCATTGGCCGGGGTAGTAATAATGGTGAAGGTATGCATCATTTCGCCTTCTTCATCTTCAAACTCATCCCAAAGGCCGGCAAAAGCAAATAATTCTGTGTCTTTTAAGCCTATTCTGTATGGTATTTTGGTTTTTTTACCCAAGACTTTCCATTCGTAAAATCCGTCTGAGGGTATCAGGCAGCGACGACGTGAAAATGCCTGGACAAAGGAAGCTTTTTCAAGCAGGGTTTCTGAGCGTGCATTGATGAGTTTGGGACTAACGGACTTATTATGCGACCAGGAGGGAATAAGCCCCCAATAGAAAAAAGATAAACCATTGGGTGAGGTATTGGTGATGACCGGCATCAACTGGGTTGGGGCAGCATTATAACGGGGCTTATGCTTTTGCCCCGGTTCGAGTTTAAAGGTTTTCTCAATCTTCTCAGCGCTGGCAATAAGGGTATATCTTCCACACATGGCTATTCATTTTTAATTTTATCTAATATCTGACGGGCAAAAGTAAGGGCACGTTGTTCCATCCAGCCATAACCATTTTTTTTCTGTCCTGCAAAACCCATATGCCCGCCTCTTTCAGGCACCTCCAGGTACACATTTTCAAGTGACCTGCAAAGTTCAAAGGGCAGACATTCTTGTGAGAGAAAGGGGTCATTATGGGCATTAACTATAAGTACCGGCAATTTTATTTCTGAAAGATATCTCAAAGATGAACATACATAGTAATAGTGAGCTGCATTTTTAAAACCGTGCAAAGGCGCTGTGAAATGCTCATCAAATTCCCTGAGTGTTTTTATCGCCCGCAATTGGTCTTCAAGGTATTTGTCAATTTCCTTACCGTTTTTTTGAAGGGTCTTTTTTTTCAGCATGCGCAAAAAGCGATTAGAGTACAAACGGTTGGCCGCTTGTGAGATTTTCATGCTGCTGCCGGCAAGGTCGAGAGGCACCGAAAAAGTAACTGCACCTATGATCTCATCCGGTACTTTGTATATATTTTCACCAAGGTATTTCAGGGTAAGGTTGCCTCCAAGACTGAAGCCTACGAGCAGTATTTGCCGGTAGGCGTTTCGCTTTCTTGCTATGCTGATTACCTGATGCAGGTCATTGGTGGCGCCGCTGTGATAGAACCAGGGCTTTCGGTTCATTTCTTCACTACAACCCCTGAAATTCCAGGCGGCTACATCCCATCCATGCCGGTAAAAAACCCGAGCCATGGCTAATACATAAGAGCGCTGACTGCTCCCTTCGAGTCCGTGACTGATAATTACAGCGCGATCATTATCTGCCTCATAAAAATCTATATCCAGAAAGTCACCATCCATTATGCGCATTCTGGACCTTTTGGCCCCAGGATAATTAACTTTGCGTATCAGGGCAGGTACAATGGTTTCAAGATGTTCATTAAACAATAAGCCCTTGTACCGATAGCTACTCTTTTCAATTAGCGGCATGAAGTATTCTTTTTTTTAGCAAGGTGTAAAAATAAAAAGGATGGGCGTATTTCCCATCCTTTTTATTTTTTGTCCTGGCTTGAAATTCTCTCTTTTCTTTGCCCGGCTAAATTACTTTAAAGCTCAAAGGTCAGTTTCCTGGCCTGCGGTGATAAAAGATGACAATTTTCTCATTGTATGCATCTAATTCTATGTACGATAACCACACTGAAAAGTTGGGTACAGAAATGGAAATTCATACAATTTTTTTTAACAATTGTGTAGGAATATGTACGAATTGGCCAATTATACTGTGGCAATACTGCCCCGTATTAAAAAAAAATTATAAATTTTACTTTTTTGAAGAATTGGTATCTTTTTTGCCGTTGATTTCAGTGAGTTTCTTTTGCAAGGCTTCGTAGTTGGCTTCGAAAATTTTTTTCGGGTCTTTTCCTTGCTCAGTGGCCAGTGAAATAAAATGTACCATCAAAGTGGAAAGGGCTATTTCAGCCGTTTCGGCGCATCCCTTGAGTTGCATTTTAGAATTGAGGCTGCCGTATTCTTTTTCAATTTTGATAATGATACGACCTTGATTTTCACTAAAGAACATAAGAATCAGCATTAAAGGTTGGCTGTGTGTAAGATAGCGTTGATTCGCAATAATAAAATAAAAGGCCGGATGTCAAAAATTGTTTGATTGTCTTCAGGCTTATATTTTTGTGATATATTTACCAAAACAATTGTCCTGTTGATAAAAGTAAAATGCTTTAACGTTAAAAACAAAACTTATATGTTAGCCAGAAAAATTCTCTTTGCCCTGCTCATTGCAGCTGTATCTATGGGCACTTTTTCATGTAAGAGCCAGAAAAAGATTTCCAAAAAAGAAGCGGCCGCTGCTGAAGCCCGCAAAATCGCAAAAGCAAAAGCCGATCTCGAAGCCATACTCGCCGACGATGGCAAAATGAAATTGGAAGAAAAAGAGCAAAAATTGCAGGTCATCAAAGACATGAATATTGAAGATGCCGAAGTACAGGAACTCATAGCTCGAGTTGAAACGGTATTACGACGGGAAAGAGAAGCTCAGATAGCAGCTGAAAGGGCGGAAAGACTAAGACGGGAAAGGGAAGAACGGCTGGCCCGGGAGCGGGAGGAAGTAACCAGGCCCAAAGGACTGAGTAATTATTTCGATGAGATTGCAACTGCTTCAAGTACAAGCGATGCCAATGCAAAAATCAGGGAAGCGCTTGCTTTGTTTTCCAACGATGATGTTCCGGTGCTTATTATTATAAGCAAGCAGGGAGGTATAGTCGATTACGACAGACCCACCACCATTAAAAAATACCTCGAATACCTCAAAGATGTTAAGAAAAACCTCAATACCGTCGAAAATGTGGTTTATGACAACAATGGTAAAATCAAGGAACTCGAATTGATACGTAAATAATTGGCAATCTCATCATTAATAAAGAATAACGACATGTTAAAAAATAAAATAACCCTCGCATCTATCGTTTTATTGCTGGTTTCGGGCACAGCCTGGGCTCAGGATGAAGTAAGCCCGGAAAGAAAGCAAGCCATCGACTCCCTGGCCCTTGAAAAAGTAAGGGACCTGAGCAAGTACATCAGCATCATCGGGAGCAAAGAAACTCCCTTTTCTGAAGCTAACAGAGTCATCGAACGCGCCCTTGAATTATTTATGGAAGGCAGCCAGATGGGTGTTTCTTCCATCAACAGAAAAAGGGTAAATTATTATGGGATAAAAGAATATTTCGAAAGACTGATGGCCCTCAATTACGACAGGGTTAATATAGAATGGTATAACATTAACTACATCAGCGACCTTGTGAGACAGCCCGATGGAAAATACGTAGGCGTAATCACCATTTACCAAAGGTTTACCGGTGAGTCTGATGACGGATTGAAATATGTGGATGTCACCAAAAAAGACATTACAGTATATGTAGAACGAAAACAGACACAGATCGGCGGCCGTATTATCGGTTTCTGGGATGTTTTGCTGGGCGATATAAGGGTAACAGAAACGCGTAAAGGATAATTTTGTGTTGAAAAAAAAATTGCTAACAGGTATTATGTTCATTGCCCAGGTTGTGTGCTATGCTCAACCCATTGGCACCTATCTGGGTGATGAACGTTTTATGTACGCTGAAACCAAACAGGTAAATCAGTTTTTCAGACGTTTTAACAGTGAAGAAGATTTGTCAGGTAAAAGGCTGGATGCCAAAAGCCGGGAATTTAAAAACCCTGAATTCAGGAGAAAATATATTCCCATGCTTTTTGATAATGAAACCGGAAAAATTGAGGAAGCGTTAAAAAAAGACTTTATACAGGATGTCACACGAAAAGACCAGCCAAAACTACTCGATTTTTATGGCAAAGACTGGTTTGCTGAAGTGAAGGCAAGCTTTCGATACAAAGGAAAGGTAGAAACGGTAATCTTGTTCTTGTCACTCGAACAAGAAGCCCTGGGACATAAGTGGGTAATCAGCAATGTCTACTTCAAACATTTTGCCGACCTTTTCTTTAATGAAAAAGATATGGCAGGTAAATTCATCCATCCGATGAGCCATGAACTCGATTTTATGAACCTGATCAAGGTTTTTAGAGATGGTAAAAACCTGGAATATTATTTCGACAACGAGTATAAACCCGATTTCAGAACTTTGTTTTTATATGAAGTTAAAAAGGGTGATCTCGTATTTGAAGCGGTAGACGACGTAAGCTTTCATTTCTTCCAATTGGATAATTGGTATTTTGAACTTACCGAGTTTAATCGCCACACCGCTAATTCAGGTTGGCTAATTTCCAACCTTACAAAAATACCCGAAAACCAAAAAGACCTGCTCCTCAAGTATATATATTATGAAAAATAAGTTTTTCAGCATTGTGACAATTGCTTTCTGCACATTACTTCTGGCTTCCCTTGCCCTACCGGTAATGGCACAGAATGCAAAAAAGAGTTTGACCGTAGAAGAGATGGACAGGTACAGGGAAGAGGTCAAACGCATGATTTCATTTCTGGAATTATCCCTGAATACATTAGGGGATCCTGAGGTTCCTTTTCAGGACAAGGACATCATCATAAGCCAGAGCTATCAAAAACTTTTTCTCAATCCCAAAGTGCAGATTGAAGATGATTTGCTTGAAAACCGCGATGTGGTTACCAATAAAGAGGTGCAGGCATATCTGAAAGATGTGGATTTCTTTTTCAAAAATGTGCGATTCAGTTTTTTGGTAAACGATATTGTTGAGCAACGAACCGAAAATGGCGCTTTGTCTTTCAGGGTGCGAATGAACCGAACCCTTGAAGGTACAGACATAAGCGGCGTTAAAGTGAATAATACCAAGCCGCGATTTGTGGAAATTAATGTCGATGAAGGACGCCGCGATATCAAAATTGTAAGCATCTACACCACCCGCCTTAGTGAGAAGGAAGAACTGGCCAACTGGTGGAACAATATGTCTTTTGTGTGGCGTAATCTCCTGGGCAGAGACCTGGCCATTAACGATACCCTAACCCTGGCCGATGTACAGCACATCAGTGATAAAATGGTAATGGTGCATAATGAACCGTTTCAGACCGATATCGCACGTATGTTTGGCACCATCAAAAGAGCGGCCCGCCGCGACAGCCTCAACGTAAGCGGAATGGCGGCCATTCATGATCTTAGTCCCCTTACCGAAATGGACGGTCTGATAAAACTGAATATATCAAATACAGGCGTTAAAGACCTGCTGCCCCTTCGATCGCTTACCACCCTGCAGGAGTTGTACCTTTCAAATACCTCCGTAGATGATCTCAACCCGCTGAGATATACCAAAGGCATGCGTGTGCTGGATATATCCAATACATCTGTCCAGGACCTGAGCCCCATCGAAAACTTTGACAAACTGGAAAGGCTATATGCGCACAATACAGTAATCGACAGCCTGGATGCCATAGCATATATCAATACCCTCGAGGAATTGTATATTTACAATACCAACATTACCGACATATCATTTGCACAAGAGCTCAGCTCCCTCAGAAGGCTGAATTTTTCAAATACCATGGTTGAGAACATTTCCCCACTTAAAAAGCTCAAGTCGCTGGAAAAAATTGAATTTGAAAATACGCCCGTTGCTGACTTGTCACCTTTGTCGGGATTGCCACGCCTTAGTATGATTATTTGTAATTTTACAAAGGTCAAAGACCTTATGCCGCTGGCAAAAAATGAAGCATTGGAAGCTATTTACTGTGATGAAAGCAGGGTAACACGACAGGATGTTTTGGCTTTCCTTGCTGTTAAACCCGATTGTGAGGTAATTTTTAATACCGAATACCTGGTGAAATGGTGGAAAGAATTGCCGGGTGGCTGGAAACGTTCCATAGCCGGACCCGAGCACGCAAGCATGGGCAACAACAAAGAAAAAATTCATCAATTGCTTAAAAAACAGGAACTTGACCTCTCCGGAGCCCCAGATGTTGAAAACCTTGAGCCTTTAAGATTGTTCTATGGCCTCAAAAGGTTGAATTGTGAAAATACTCCCCTCGTTAATATCGATGCACTTGCCAATCAGACAGACCTCGTGTATCTGAATTGTTCTAAAACATTGATCGAAGACATAAGCAGCCTTTCACGATTGCAAAAACTCGAAGTGCTGAGAATGTCAGAAACCAAGGTGGCAGACCTCAAACCCCTGGCCGCTTTAAAATCACTGGATACCCTGATTTTTCGCCAAACAATGGTTAGTGACGCATCTGTAATCGGTGAACTTCAGTCTTTGCGCTATGCAGATTTCAGAAGTACCGGCGTGAGTGCTGAAAATGTTGCGAAAATTGATTTTAATGCAGAGGAGTTGGTGTTGTTGTTTCAGGAAGAACTGCTCAATAGCTGGTGGGTGAGATTGCCCGAATCGTGGCGATCGCATTTAAACCGTGAGTATAAGACCGGCCCCAACCCCGGGACCATAGAGTTGCATGCCCTCGCAGCGCGTACTGAGCTTTCACTGAAAAGCCTCGACATTAATACCTTGGAGCCGGTATCTATGTTTTACCGGCTCAGAAAACTGGATATTTCAGGCTCACGTATTTCTAACCTGGGTCCGTTGGCCAACCTGAGTTTACTGGAAGAGCTCGACGCTTCGAGGGTGCCGGTGGAAGACCTGCAGCCTTTATCTGGGCTATTTCAATTGAAGGTATTGCTGATAGAACAAACGCCAGTGGGTGATTTAAAAGCATTGGCCAGGCTCGTTAACCTTGAAATACTGAGGTGCTCAGGAACCTCCGTTCGTGATCTTTCACCCCTTTCTGATTTAAAAAAGCTCAAGGAGCTCGATTGTGCAAATACCCGGGTGAGAAATCTCAAAGGCCTGGATTCTATGCCATCGCTGAGAGTTTTAAAAGTCTACAATAACAATATCAACCAGCGAAGAATCGATGACTTTAAAAGAAACCATCCCGAATGCGATGTGGTCTTTTACTGAAATATGAATTGTAGAAATGTGTTGAGCTCTTGTATCAGGCATAGTAAAATCGAACTGATCAAGATTGGCTGTAAGGCAGGGTCAGCTGAAAAAGTATACATTTGAAATGTATATGCAGGATATTAAAATAAATTAACAAGCCAGGTGATTTTCAGCGCACCCTGCCCCCCTAAATCTTGTTTCGTACGACTTCCTTGCGAGCTGAGCACTTTAAGCGCAGATCACTCATCACTTATTCCTTTTCACTCATACCTCAATTTCTCTTCTATTTTCCCCTTAACCCCTAAAACGAATACTTCAGCGATACAAACCAACTCATGCCGGCATCCTCAAACATCGAACCTTTTCCTCCTGAAAATATCTGCGACACAAAATCAAAATCCAGATTTGTCGCTACCGAATAATTTAGACCGGGCATAAAAAATGCAGCTTCGATATCTGGAAATGCCATAATGGCGATGTTTGCACTGAAAACATTGGAAAAAGGATGCTGTACACTAAACGTGGTGGCAAAAGCCGAAAACATAATATTATCAGGACGCAGGGGCTGCGTGAGTAAAAAAACATCTTCCCCGGGGAGCCTTTGGTAACCGCCATTGTACAATGATTCCAACACAAGAAATGTTCCGCCCGATAACATGTAGTCCAGTCCTGCCGCCGCTACCAGGTTACCCCTATCGGTTCCCGGACTCTCTACCCAATCATAAAACCAGGAAGCCTCCCCTTTAAAACCCGCTCCGCCAATGTGGCCGGCCCAGCCCGCCCCGGCCGCCATCCTGTTCCTGAAATAGCCGGTTAGAACCTGAAAATCGTAATTCCACCGGTTAAAATTGAGCATGGCAGCAGCTACCGTATGCCGGCTGTCCCTGGCAGGACTTATTGCTACCTGTAGCTGCGACATGCCACTAAAGTAATACTGCACCCGTATGGCATCGGCTCCGGGCCTTTCCGGATAGTCAAAATCAAAAAACGAATAAGTGTTGAAAAGGTCATTGGGGTTGGAGACCAGGTTGACGCCCCAATTGATGCGCTGCCTGCCTATTCTCACCTGCCATTTGTCTTTGCGCCAGTCGAAATACAAACGGTCAATCATAGTATGGCCGATGTGCGAACCACGGCCCAGCCAGACCCATGACATATCCACCAGGCCTTCGTCAATGCCCAATATGTCATGGTAAACAGGGAATTCACTGAACAGGCGATTGTAAAACATACGGTTGCGGCTTTCAGCTACAAAGTGAATGGAGGAACTGGCATTCCAGCGAAAATTGAGACGATTATGAAGTATATTGAGAAAATTGGGATTTGAAAAACTTTTATCCACCTGCAGGGCTGGCATTTCTTTGATGTAACCACGCAAGACAAAGGGTTTTGGCCCTGTATCTTGTGCAGCCGCCATTTGTATTGCAAAAAGGGCCGATAAAGCCGCAGGCATAAAAAATTTTACCAGTCGCATATCTTTCCTAATGGTGAATTAAGCTTTATGCTAACAAAAAGTCACTTACCTTGCATACGCTGTCTCTAGTTCTTTACTTTCAGGTCTTCGGCCACCTTACCATCTACCAGGGTAATGACCCGTCGCGCCCGGTCAATGACACGTTGGTCATGGGTGGAAAATATAAAAGTAGCTTTTTCTTCTCTATTGAGACGCGACATAATATCGAGCAGGTTCATGGCCGATGCTGTATCGAGATTGGCCGTTGGCTCATCGGCCAGTACATAACGAGGTTTTGAAGCCAATGCACGTGCCACAGCCACCCGCTGTTGCTGACCTCCGGATAATTTTGCAGGCTTCACATCAACCTTATCTTCAAGTCCTACCTGCCTGAGCAGTTCCAGGGCCCGGGCATCCATCCATTTAGCAGGTACCCTCTGTAGCAGCATAATGAAAGACACATTTTCCTTAGCAGTAAGTACCGGAAGCAAATTGTACGATTGAAAAACAAAACCAATATTGTGCAACCTGAAATCGATAAGTTTTGCATCTGATAAACGGGTGATTTCAGTATTGTGGATATGGATTTCACCGGAGCTGGGCTTGTCTAATCCACCGATCATATTCAGGAACGTGGTTTTTCCACTGCCCGAGGGCCCTACGATCGCCGTGAATTCACCTTGTTCAAAAATCAGGTTTACATCCTGCAAAGCCTTAACCGGTAATGCATTGTCATTGTAGATTTTTGACAGGTTTTTAGTTTTTATAATTTCCATTGGAAGCATTTTTCAAAGTTGAACAATGGTTTACTCATAGCGTATAGCTACTACAGGTTTCATTTTCAATGCCTGTAATGCAGGGTATATCGCTGTGAGAAAGGCAGTGAGAGCCACCAGTACTGCCATTATGAATATATATGAATTTTCGACATTGGGATAAATCAAAGAAGGATATCCAAATTCGTGCAGTGTGTCGCCCCCGACTGCTGCAAGGTTTAAACCTGAAGTATGGAGTATGCGCATGGTGACAATACCTGAGAACATACCTGCCATGGCCCCAATGGCCGTGAGGAAGGTGGTTTCCAGCATTATCATACCAAAAATGCGTTTCTTGTTCATGCCCACAGCCATCAGCATACCAAGCTCATGGATTCGTTCATATACCGACATAAGCATGGTATTTACCAGTCCGAATGCCAGAGCCATAAGTATGATCACCAGAATATAGATGAGCATGGTTTGGCCAAATTCCTGCAAAAAACCAAGTTCCGGTGAGATTTCATACCAGGTGCGTATACTTAAACCGGGCTGCGTTTCCTGATAAGTCGCATGGGTTTTCTCTATATCTTCAGTGTCATGGCATACCAGGGCTATTTCGTGAATCAGGTTTCCGGCACCAAGGTACTCCTGAAGGTCACTTCTGAGGACGTAGATGTTTTGTTCATCATAAGCCGTATGTGCACTTTGGTAAATACCCGCTACCCTAAAAGCAGCAGAGACAAGTTCTCCCTTCACATTTTGAAAGGTAAGTACCAGCCGTGATCCTTCCCGCAAACGCGTTTTATTGGCCAGGGTTTTACCTACCAAAACAGGATTGCGTTTCGATTCATTCAGGTATTGACCTTCAGTCAATCTTTCATGCAGGCGGGTGGTGGCAGCTTCTTCATCAGGGTCAATGCCATTTATCTGAATGCCCCTGGTAAGAGTAGCTGTGGCCAGCATGCCATTTGAAAGGGTACGGCAACTAAAGGCCCGTATTTTCGCATCCTTAGAAAGAGAATTATGTAAATCCTGAAAATTTGTTATACCCGGTTCAACTGCATGGTCTTTCAGAAAATCAGGATGATGCATTTGAATATGGGAAATATGTTGTTCGATGCTTGTTTTAAAACGCTGATCAATCATGCCGTACATGAGCCCGCCAATAAATAGAGCTGCCCACAAGCCTATGGCAATGGCACAAACCATAACCAGTGTGCGTTTGGGATTGCGCCAGATATTTCTCCACGATATTATTAAAAGTATTTTCATGGCAACTATTTACGAACTTCCTGAATATCAAGACTAAATATTTTATAAATAGGATACATCCCTACCAAAATGGCTAAAATGAGTACGATGCGAATTTGTTTTATAAATAAAGCCGGGTCGGCAGATAAGGGCATAACCGGCTCAAAACCGTAATCAAGCATGGTTTTTGCCATTTCTCCGGTAAGGGGAATGGGATTATGGTAAAAATATAACACCAGGGGTATGGCGAGCGCTACTCCGGCTATTATACCTGCAATAGAAATGAAGAGGGTTTCAACAAAACAGACCATGGCCAGTGTATACCTTTGCATACCCAATGAAATAAGCATTCCGTATTCACGCTGCCTTTCTATCATCATGGTTACTATGGTTCCAAACATGCCGAAGGTAATTACTATATATAATACCATCATCATCACCATAGACCCGGCCATGTCAAATTTCATAAGTGCAAGCAGGTCTTTGAGTAGTTCTTTCCAGGTAAGAACGGCATACCATTCCGCATCAAGACCGGCGCGTAATTTTCCAGCCAGTTGATGGGTGTTTGATGGTTTATGTGGCATGACCAGAAGGGAAGTCAGCCTGTCTTCTGCACCATAAAACCACTGGGCGGCACTGAGCGACATAAACAAAGAGTTGTTGCTCATTTCAGGTACTTTTAATTCAACAATACCTTTGATGAGATATTTTCCGGCAGCTGTTACTCCCTGGAAACCCTGGCCGATCAGTACCAGGGTATCTCCGGTCTGCACTTTCAGAATTTCAGCCAGCCCATTGGCAAGCACAACATCTTTATCATCGCTCAGTAAAAAGGATCCGCTTACCATGCGTTCATGCAAATCGTTGAGTTTACTTTCATGCGAGGGTTCTATACCAATCACCATCACACCCCTGGTTATATTTTCCGTAGCTGCCAGGGCAAAGTTCTGAAGACGGGGCACATAATAGGAAATATCTTCTTCATGGTTTTCCAGGAGTAGGTGTACAGATTCATCGAACAACAGACTGTTGTCGATCGAAGGTTCTTCTTCATACAGTATATCCTGAATTTGAATGTAGCCGGTACTGTATTTAACCAAATTGTCGATCATTCTTTCATAAGAACCTCTTTCAAGCGAATCAAAAATGATGGCCAGAAAAATGGCAAACAATACGGAACTTATGGTGATAAAAGATCGCTTTTTTTTGCGCCAGAGGTTGCGCCAGGCCAGGGTAAGTATCATCTTCATGCTATACCACTACTTTACATTGGTGAGATTTTGAAGCGAGAACCAGCTTTCGTTCAAATTTATTTTATAATCGGCCTTATTAGTGGTTATTATGGTTTTATGACCACTCCTGGTAGCCGGAACCATCTCCATAATGGCAGGGATATTTCTGCCACCCATATTTTTAATGTCCCTGAAGTAGAGGACACTCGCCAGCTCGCCAAACTCATCGAAGTTTTCCACTTTAACCGGCAGAAAATAAACTTTCGATACCCAGTAGATCACTTTGTCATACACAATGGGGGCATCGGGTTTGGGTATCAGTTCCAGGACAAAACAATCATGGTCGTCGATCTTTTCTGTGCGCAGGAGTTTATGCGTGTAATCATCGACCGTTGAGGTGCCTCTTACCAGGTCGTCATTGGTAAAATCTGAGCCCATCCATGCCTGTGACATCATGCTCGGCGGCATTTTTACCGTGCGGTCAATACCTGGCATGTAATTCCAGATTTCCTTCCCCCGTTTTAAAAAAGCCGTGCCCTTGTCGCGTGCTGGTCCTGTTACCAGTATAAGCGAAAAATCGTCCCCCAATGACCATGATTTCATGGAGATTTCCCTTTTGTATCTTGGTCGTTCTGTAATCATACTGAGTTCTGTATAAGCGGCATCTCCCCGCATGTTGTCTTCTACTTTTCTCAATATTTCCCTGGGATCCTCGCTTTGCGCACTCAAACGGGAAAAAATCGTGAAAATAAATAAACCGGTCAGGCAAATTGGAAGTATGACTTTCATATGTGAATGATTTGTGATTGCAGAAAAAGACGAAGGTGAGAGGTGATAAAAAACCTGTGGCTTATTATTAAAAAAATGAAAGTTGAAGGTCATGAAAATACCTTTTACACGTTAAAAAAAGTATACAAAAGGCCTTATTATTGGCCATCAAATGTTATAACGAAACAAAAGGATGTAAGTTGATTATTGAACCAATTTTATGAAAATGCAATTATTTTGTTTAAGCAAGTGGCGCTTGCGGTACATTAAGTAAAGGGTTAAGCGATTTTTGGTTTTTAAGTGTTAATTATTGGTGAGTTGTTTAGTTGTTTAGATGGTGAGATGTTGAATCGTTTAATTGTTGAATCGTTTAGATGTTTAGATGGTGAGTTGGAGGTCGAAGCTGGAAGTTCGAAGCCCGAAGTACCACTACGAGCTTTTTGTACCGTCATCGCGAAAAAATCGGACCGCTATATTTCACTTTGACATAATGATTCACTGCGATTTTTGTGGCGATCCCAATGGACGGGACAGGTCCCCCACTTAATACAGAGGACAGGTCCACTGCATGCTTTTTTTGAATAAATAATTGAATATCAGGTATATGTGTGTTTCGTAAGGATAAAAAAACGGCGGACATAAAACACGACATAGACGACAGGAATATACCCCAATGCCGTGGCGAGTGTCCCCACGCGCCACTGTATACTTTTAAAATTAAATTATTGAATATCAGGTATATGTGTGTTTGGTGAGGACACGAACCACGGCGGACACGAACCACGGCGGAAGTGGTGCGATAATCTCGTGGTCAAAATGTTAATAGTCCTTGTTTTCAAAGAGGACTGACAACAACATTCTTTTTGATTTATTAAAAGCATCGTTCAACTACGCCCTCGTTAAGGAAAACAAGCTTTACCTGAATCATGATCCTAATGGCAAGGGTGATTGCAGGTAATACAAACCGGATTGCAAACCCTGCTTTTCATTTTTTAGGGCGCAAGTCGCACAAGCCTGCCGGTGTGGCATGGGTTGGCGTCAGGGGATCAGGGAGAAAGACTTATTATTGCCATCCTCCACCCAAAGCCCTGTACATTAGTACTTCTGCTTTTAGTTGTTTCACCATTAATTCAGTGAGTTCTATTTCAGCTTCCAGAGCACGGCTTTGGGCATTCAGTACCTCGAGATAATTGGCATAGCCTACGGTAAACATAACGTTGGAATTTTCTACCGACCGTTTTTGAACATTCACTTCCCTGCTTTTTTCATCTATCTGATCTCCCAGGGTATGAAATTGGTTGAGGAGGTCGAGTACTTCCACATAGGCTTGAAGCACTTTTTGTTCATAATCGAGGTAGGCGATGGAATGTATGGCCTCCGACTTTTTTACACCCATTTTTAATTGCTGCCGGTTAAAAACGGGTGCCAGCAATACACCGCCGATGGAATGCACAGCCGAAGCCGGATGAAGAAAAAGTTTGCTGCTTTCAAATGCATTGAGTCCAAGCATGGCCGAGAGCTGCAAGTTGGGAAACAGGGCCGCCCGGGCCACAGATACATCAAAGCGGGTGGCCATCAATTCCTGTTCAGACATCCTGATGTCAGGCCGGTATCTCAGCAGTTGGGCAGGCAATCCGATGCTTAGTATTTCAGGCACTGGCTTGTCACTGTCTAAAACAGTTCTTGCCGGATATAATTCATATGTTCCGAGTATTTGGCTCATATACAATTCTGTAGATCTGAGCTGCCTTCTTTTTTCTGTTAAGAGTGCTTTGGTATTAAGCATCAGTGCTTCAAACTGATCAATGGCCAGTTGATTTTCTTTGCCACTGCCTTTAAGGTCTATGGATAGTTCATAGGCCAATTCCTGAAGTTCAATGTTTTTTTCCAGGATTTTTATTTCGGCATCAATGCCCATCAGTGTGTAATAGGTCATAGCGACTTCAGAAATCAGCCAGGTTTTTACGTGATTGGCCATTTCTTGTGATGAAAGAATTCTGTGAGCAGCAGCTTTTTTCTGATTTCGCAGTTTTCCCCAGAAATCGATTTCCCAGCCCAGCATGGCTCCGAGGTAAAAATCCCGGTATGGATCGGGGATGCGTTTATCTTCTGGAACAGTAGAGGAGAGGTTGGAATCAAAATTTCCAACACCATCCATTGTATATTCTCCGATTTTAATTCTTTCAGCCCCGGCCATGACTTGAAGTTCAGGAAATAAACCAAATCGTGCTACCCTGTAAGAGGCTTTGGCAATTCTGATTTGTTCAAGGGTTTTTAAATGGTCCTGATTGTGAAGGAGCGCCATTTGGATTAAACTTTTGAGCGTATCATCCTGAAACCAGGATTCCCAACGTACCATGGCGGCATTGGCTGTGCTGTCACCACTATAGTCGCTGTGGTACTGTGGAGGCAGGGTCGCCTTTGTGGATTTGAGGTTCTTCTCAAAGGACATACAGCCTGATAAGATCAAAAGTAATAATATGCCGGTGTATATTTTATAAGTGATCATGGATTATCAGATTTTCTGTTTCAGTAACATGGGTTTTTTTCGAATGCGGGTCTCCAGCGATTCAAAGATTATGTACAAGCCGGGGATGATAAAAATGCCTGCGAGGGTTCCGATAAACATTCCACCGGCAGCCGCTGTGCCAATGGTACGGTTGCCTATGGCGCCGGCACCACTTGCCAGTACCAGGGGTATAAGTCCAAAGATGAAGGCAAAGGAAGTCATGAGAATAGGCCTTAATCTTTCAATACCTGCATGCACAGCGCTTTGAAGGATATCCATTCCTTTCGCCCGGTTTTGTATGGCTATTTCAATGATAAGGATTGCGTTTTTACCGAGTAATCCTATGAGCATGACCAGCGAAACCTGTGCATAAATGTTATTTTCAAGACCGGTAATTTTGAGCAGCAAAAAAGAACCAAATACGCCTGCCGGAAGTGATAAAATTACCGGTAATGGCAAGAGATAACTTTCGTATTGTGCCGATAAAATCAGGTATACGAAGATCAGGCAAATGATAAATATATAAATGGCCTGATTGCCGGATTCTATCTGTTCGCGTGTTATACCTGACCATTCTATGTCATAGCCCCTGGGAAGGATTTTCAGCGCCGTTTCCTCAACAGCTTTAATAGCATCACCGCTTGAATAGCCCGGTGCAGCATCTCCATTGATCAGCGCTGAGGTAAACATGTTATACCGGGTAAGCTGTTCAGGTCCGTATACTCGCTCAAGACTGATAAAGTTGGAAAAAGGCACCATTTGCCCATTGTTATTTTTGGCATACATTTCGAGAATGGATTCAGGCGCGGTTCTGTATTCAGGCGATGCCTGTATCATCACTTTGTACATCATGCCAAAACGTATAAAGTTAGAGCTGTAATAACTCCCGATGTAGCTTTGCAGTGTCTCCATGGCGTCGTTGACTGATATACCCAGTTTTGCAGCCTTGTCATGGTCTATCTGTAAAATATACTGCGGGAAATCTGGGTTAAAGCTGGTAAAAACGCCTTCCAGCTCTGGTCTTTCGTTCAAGGCTTCCACAAATTCAGAAGTTATCTGGATCATCACTTTGAGATCTGCGCCTGTTTTGTCCTGCATACGCAATTCAAAACCTGAGGCATTTCCAAAGCCCGGCACAGGAGGAGGGGAGAAAAATTGAATTTCGGCACCCCTTATGTGAGCGGTTCGCTCCTGGTAATCCCGAATCAGCTCATCTACGGTATGGTCCCTTTCATCCCAATGCCTGAGATTTACCATGCCCATACCATAAGAAGCTCCGGCTGTTTCAGTAAGCAGTGAATAGCCGGCAAGGGTCGATATATTTTCGACTTCTTCGAGTGGAAGAAGGCTAGCCTGGATCTGATCCATTACATCACGGGTTCTTTCCACCGTTGCGCCCGGAGGGGTTGTAACATTTACATAAATCATCCCCTGGTCTTCATTCGGTATAAAGCCTCCAGGCAATGCCAGATAGCCTCCATAGGTTAAAGCAAGAAAAGCAAACAGGGCAATGGCAGTGATAATGCGCCGTCCGGCTATGAAGCCAAGCCAACGACCATAACGGCTTGAGAATCGGTCGTAATAGGTGTTGAAATAATAAAAGAATTTTTGCAGCCACCCTTTGCGAGGATCGTGTTCAATACTTGATGGCTTTAACAACAGGGCACACAAAGCAGGCGTAAGGGTAAGGGCATTGATGCCTGAAATCACAATGGCAATGGCCAGGGTAAGAGAAAATTGCCGGTAAAAAATCCCCACAGGACCCGATAGAAAACTTACCGGTACAAATACAGCAGACATTACCAGGGTAATGGCTATAATGGCACCTCCAATCTCACGCATAGACTGAATACTGGCATCCAATGCATTTAGTTTTAAGTCATGCATTTTAACATGAATGGCTTCTACCACCACTATGGCATTGTCAACCACAATGCCAATTGCAAGCACCAACGCAAACAGGGTAAGCAGGTTTATGGAGAAACCAAACAGCTGCATAAAGAAAAAGGTGCCTATAAGCGAGACTGGTACTGCAATGGCAGGAATAAGTGTGGACCTGAAATCCTGTAAAAAGATAAATACCACCAAAGAAACCAGAATGAATGCCTCTATCAGTGTTTTTACTACTTCAGATATCGAGGCATCGAGAAATCTAGAAACATCATAAGCAACATTATAGGATAAGCCCGGAGGGAATGAGCTCTCCTGCAATTCTTCCATTTTATTTTTGATGTTTTCGATAACTTCCCTGGCATTGGATCCGGGTCGCTGTTTAATCATAATCGATGCTGATGGTTTTCCGTCACTCATTGAAACCATGCTGTATTCCTGGGCATCGAATTCAACATCGGCCACATCTTTGAGCTTGAGCAGGGAGCCATCGGGCAATGATTTAACCGTGATGTTTTCATAATCTTCTGCCTGATTAAACTTGCCTGTGTATTTGAGCACATATTGCAATGCCTGTGGATCCCGGTCTGAACTTATACCGGTCTTACCTGGCGCTGCTTCAACATTTTGATGACGAATGGCATCTGTTATATCCTGGGGTGATAAATTATAAGCAGCCAGTCGGTGGGGCTTTAGCCATATCCGCATGGCATAGTCCTTAAAACCCATGATCTGGGCAAAACCAACACCATCAATTCTTTTTAGCTCCGGAAGTATATTAATGTCGGCAAAATTATAAACAAATTTTTCGTCCTGGGTAGTATCTGATGTAGTGAGGTTTAGATACATCAACATACTGTTTACTTCCTTTTCGGTTTGTACCCCGGCCCTGATCACTTCTTCGGGTAACTCATCCAATACGGTGGCCACCCGGTTTTGCACATTTACTGCAGCAAGGTCTGGATCTGTGCCCACTTGAAACACAATATTGATCAATGTAAGGCCATCGTTGGTATTAACCGAGGTCATATAGGTCATACCAGGTACACCATTTATGGCACGCTCAAGCGGTGTGGCCACGGCCTTTGCCAGTACTTCTGCATTGGCCCCGGTATATTTGGCGGTAACCGTAACAGAAGGGGGCACTATTTCAGGAAACTGAGTTACCGGTAAATTAAATAGTGAAAGAAGGCCCAGAAGGGTAATAAATACAGAAATTACAGTAGACAAAACATGTCTTCTGATAAATATTTCTAACATGATCGTGGCTTAGTAGGTTAAAGGCTGAAATAAACTGAATCATAAGCGTCATCTTCCATTACCGCTTCAGGGGCAATGGACATTCCGTCCTTAACCTGTTGTATGCCTTCATAAACAATGCGGTCGCCAGGTTCAAAGCTTTCAGTGATATAAAATACACCATAGCGTTGCAGTGGCTTAAAACTGCGAATCCTTACCTTGTTTTGTTTATCAAGCACATAGACATAGCTGAAATCCTGTACTTCAAAGGTCGATTTTTGAGGTATAAGAAAAATATTGTCCAGAGGATTGTACATCTGCACCTTTCCTGTAGCGCCATGTTTAAGCAGCTGATCAGGGTTGGGAAAACGTACCCTGAAAGCAATCGAGCCAGTCCCTTTTTCAAAATCAGCTTCCATGGTTTCGAGGATCCCTGTATGATTGTAAACACTGCCATCTGCCAGAATAAGGGAGATGGTATGCTGCGCTGTGTCTGAAACATTGTCAATTTTATTGCGCATGAATTGAAGGTACTCCCGCTCATTGATGCGGAAATAAGCAAAAACTTCTGATACATCGGTAATTATAGTCAATAGGTCTCCGGATGAAACCAGGCTTCCTTTTTTGTGGGGAATACGGTCAATGATCCCATCAAATGGCGCTTTAATGGTCGTATATGACAGACCAGTACGGGCATTTTTCAACATAGACTCTGTTTCAAGAATGGCCAATTCTGCCACTGTTTGCTTCGAGATGGCCAGCTCCAGTTCCGTAGTGGAAATGATGTTCTTTTTTACAAGTATTTGCAGCCTTTCTACCTCCAGCGCAGCAGCCTTGGCTTCTGTATGGGACTGCATAAGACGTGCATTGGCCGTATTGACCATTTCGTTAAATTCATGGGCACTGAGCTGAAAGAGATTTTGTCCTTTTTTTACATATTCACCTTCGTCAATAAAAATTTTATCGACAAAGCCTTCAACTTTTGCCCTTACCTCAACAAACTGAACAGCCTGGATATCACATATATAATTTTTGGCTACATCTACAGACCTCGGCTGTAATTCAAGTATGGGAATTTCAATGAGTTGATTTTTATATTTATCTCTGGAATTTCCGGCACTGCAGCTATAGAGGACTACACTTATCATTAAAGGCATCCAAAGGCGATGGAAAAGTCTTTTACTTATCATGATATTTTTCACTACTGTTGGTTGTTTTATTTTAGTATGTCAGAAATAGGTTGTGTGTATGTAATATCATACCCATGAAATTGCATAAGTATCAAATTAGCATCATAATGTAATTATGATGTTAATTATGATGTAACCCGATTGGGGGCACTCAGTAGGAAAATAGTTTAAGGGGCATTGATGCGTATATGACTACGCAAAACAGAAATCCTGGCATACAAATGCTTATAAGCATTGCTGTATACCGGTTTATTTAAAATGAGCCTGAAGAAAGGAATATAATTACTTAAAAGGTATTGAAAATGTACTTCATTGCCATTTAATACCTGTTGTTGACGAGGTTGAAACCTTAATAAAGTAGTTTGAAAATCATCAACCTCAAGATCGTGTTCCTCTATATTTAATGAGTGGATATTAAGCGGTTCTTCTACGACTTTGAAAATATCCTGTACCACCAGCAAGGATACGCAAAGTACCAGCCCAATGGGAATGATTTTTTTAAAAAGCAGACTTATGAGATTTGATCTTCTGATCATTTTTGTTCTGAACACTAATAATACTAAGCTAGTAACAGATAATGCAAAAATTATGTTGCAATATTAGTTAAAATAATTTTTGAAAGCATATTAAGCAGGATTAAAAAATGGGATTAAAGTATCTGAAAAAACATGAACATGCTAAAAAAAAGAGGCCATTCTTTTCAGACAGCCTCTTTTTTTTAGCTTATTAAGGATCAATTCTTCCTTCTAAACTCAGTGCATTCCTTTTTGTATAAATCCTGAAGTAAAATTGTCAGAACAGCCTGATGTTCGTCGATGGCTTTGCCGATTACAGTGCTGCTACCACCACTTTCTATTTTTCTGATTTCGCCATCCCGTACCCACTCATAACGATTTTCGCCTACTGCGATATTGAAATTGGGTCCGCCTCTGTGCCTGATCTCAAAATTGTCAAGCTTATGGCTGTAGCTTGTTCCTGCCGGTACAATCGATTTTGAAACAATATCCCCGGTTTTGGCTACAAACATTTCGCACAGACAGGTACCTTTGTTTAACTCCTCTTCAAGTGATGTAACACTGAAATGCAGGATCTTCCATCCGTCATTAAATTTTTTCAGGGTAAATACCGTTGCTTCAGATCCCCTCGACCATATGGTCTTGCCATCACTCACCTGTACTGAAATATCACAAACCACTACCCCGGTACGACCTCTGACATGAGTTTTTAAAACTTTGTCGATGTTGTATTTAATGGCCATGCCATCGGTGGTGGCCAAATGCGTGATGTATTTCTCAAAATCACTGTATGAACTTTGGATTAATCCAAAATTATCTATCACATTTGAATTAACAATGGTCGAAAAGAGGTCTCTCGATACAAATTTAAGTACCGATTCTTTGTCTTTGCTCTTTGTGACATTTTCATATGCTTTGGCAAAGTCTCTTACTACCTTCTCGACTTCTGCTCTTTCGTTCTGTGCGTTAACATTAAAGGTGTTGAATATCAGGCAAAATAAAAGTACAATGCCCGATGCCATGCTTGATTTTGTTTTTAACATATCTATCTGATTTTTCGTGATTTAATCCTTCTTTTTCGAGGCACAATATAGTGAGAATTCAAATACGCGGCTCTTTCGTGTATGAATCTAATGAATAATCCATATTTTTGGCTTTTGTGGTATGCATATTTGAAAAAACGATATAGATACTACATTCATTGAATAACTGGACCATTAATTTTTTGAAACTTTAGGTATTATGAAGGAAATAGATCCGCTGAACCAGGTTGCTGCTTTTCACCGCACTTTCAAACATCCGGTTGAAAGTAAACCTGTGATTCCAGATGAAAAACGATGTGCTTTAAGGGTTTCCCTTATCCGGGAAGAGCTCAGGGAACTGGAAGAAGCCATTAAACATAAAGACCTTGTGGAAGTGGCTGATGCACTGTGTGATATTCAATATGTACTCAGTGGCGCCGTATTGGAATTTGGCCTTGGCGATAAGTTCAGAGACCTTTTTGATGAGGTACAGCGCTCAAATATGAGCAAGGCTTGTAAAACAGAGCAGGAAGCCATCGATACCGTTGCGTATTACAAAAATGAAAGGCAAACCGAATGCTATTACAAAGCTGCGGATGGCCACTTTCTGGTGTACCGAAGCAGTGATAATAAGACACTTAAATCTATTTACTATTCTCCTGCAGATCTGAAAAGCATTCTTTTTGAATGAAAAATTCAATGCAGATTAATACCTATGTAATTTTTTTTATTTTTGATATATGAATTTGGGACAAAGTAAGGTGAGTTCTCTTTTTAAACTGCGGTTACAAAGTATTTTTCTCTTGATTCTGCCACTTTGGCTGGTATTTGTGATCATGCAAAGTTGTGGCAAAGAGAAAGAAAAAGATATTTTTATAAGAAATGCCGCAAAAAATGAGCACATAGGATTAAGCAACAGCTTGTATGCAGGCACAGAGGCATGTGCCTCCTGCCATGAACAGGAATACCACGACTGGAAAGGTTCCCACCACGATAAGGCCATGATGCTGGCCGATGCAGAAAGTGTATTGGGCGATTTCAATAACGCTGAGTTTGAAAATCAGGGGGTGAAATCTCGTTTTTTTATGAAAAACGGACGCTTTTATGTTAATACGGAAGATGAAACCGGAAAATACCGCGATTTTGAAATATTGTATACCTATGGAATAGAACCTCTCCAGCAGTATATTGTTGAGTTCCCCAAAGGCCGATACCAATGCCTCAGGACAGCCTGGGATACTGAAGAAAACAAATGGTTTGACCTGTATCCCGATATGAAAATTGTGCATGGCGAATGGATTCACTGGACGCAGGGAGGACTCAACTGGAATACCATGTGCTCAGATTGTCATTCGACCAATGTTAAGAAGGCTTTTGACGAACAAACCCAGGCCTTTAATACCAGTTATGCCATTATAAACGTAAGTTGTGAATCCTGCCATGGTCCCGGCAAGAAACATATAGAGCTCGTAGAATCTGATGCTTACAATCAAAACCCCGAAGCCTATAAAGGAGCTTTGGAAGTACTGATGACCGCTGCCCTCAGCAGTAAAGAACAGGTAGATCAATGTGCACGCTGCCACTCACTTCGCACACAATATACCGAAGCTTTTGACCATGAAGGTATATATATGGATCACTATGCCCCCTCAGTCCTGCGTGAAGACCTGTATTTTGCCGATGGCCAAATCCTTGAAGAAGTGTATGTATATGGATCGTTCACCCAGAGCAGAATGTACCAGACAGAAGGGGTGCAATGCTCCGATTGCCATAATATTCATAGTACTCGCGTAAAAATACAGGGCAATGCACTATGCCTGCAGTGTCACAGCAGCAGCTATGATCAGATCAGCCACCATTTCCACACAACGGGTACTGATGCAGCCGAATGTATCAATTGTCATATGACCGGAAGGTATTATATGGTCAATGACTACCGAAGGGATCATAGTTTCAGGGTGCCACGACCTGATCTGAGCGTGAAATATCAAACCCCTAATGCATGTAATGACTGTCATAGTGATGAAAGCGCCAATTGGGCTGCTGATTGGGTGGTAAAATGGTATGGCCCCGAACGTGAAAAAAATTATGCAGATGTATTGGCACATGCACGGTTTTTTCCTGAAGAATCTATCGATGCCTTGATACATATGGTTTCGCATGACACCGTGCCGGTGATGGCCAGGTCTACCGCTGTATATTATTTGGGAAACACCATGGCCCCCGATGCCATACAGGCGATAAAAGGCTTTTTGCAGGATGAAGAGCCACTGGTTCGGTATACGGCCCTGAATGCGCTGGCCCAACTGCCACCACAGGAAAAGTTCGCATCTGTAAGTAAACTGGTCAATGACCCTGTGCGCTCGGTAAGAATAGCAGCTGCCGGCGCTTTGTTGGGTACCCCAGCCAATATGCTCGATAAACTCGACCCATCGGCTTTGCGCAAAGCCAATGAGGAATATATCACCGGTTTGCGGGTAAGGGCTGACTTTCCAGGTGGACAGATGGAAAAGGCCAGCTACCATTTGTCAAAAGGTGAAATTAAGGAGGCAGAGCTGAGTTATCTGCGTGCTATCGAAATGGATTATTACTACAATGCGGCACGCATCAATTTGGCAAACCTGTATTATGAGCAGAGAAGATTTGATGAGGCGGCTGAACTTTTTAAAAAAGTGATAGAACTTGAACCCGAATTTGGACCTTCTTATTATTCACTGGGTTTACTGTTGGCCGAACAAAAGAAAATGGAAGCTGCGGTATTGTATCTGGGTAAAGCCACGGAGTTAATGAGCAATAATCCACGTGTTTTTTATAATTATGGCCTCGCACTGCAACAGGTAAATCGAATAAAAGATGCTGAAATGGCCTTTCGCAATGCATTAAAAGCAGATCCCGATTCAGAACCTAATTTATATGCACTTGCGGTATTGTATTTTCAGCACAATCAGCTGCAAAAAGCGCAGGTGCTGGCAGACCGACTGGTAAAACTCCGGCCTGATAACCCGCAGTATCAGCAATTACGTGGTGAAATCAACCGAAGGAAAGGATAAGCCCGGTATCGTAAGAAGGGCCATATATGACACAAATTTGCTTTTTGTGCTAACCTCATTCCGGCTTTATCTTATAAAATAGTTTCGCACCTACGGAGCTCATCCCTTTAAATGGCTTTTTTCTACAAAGATGTCGCGCCTACAGCGCTTAGTTGCTGTATAGTAACAAATGATTGTTCAATAGATATTATCGTCAATTTGTGCCGCCTCGACATTTGATACACCTCAATTTACCTAACCAGCTCTTTTAATAAGACAGGCTTTGAGATGAGTCAAATTTGACGATTTTTCCTGAATTTAGTCAGAAGGATAATGATCTCGTGAGGTACAATGATCATAGTCCTTGTCTGAGACGAGGACTGGAAACATCAGCCATTCATTTGCATCTATATTCCTCGTCCCGAGCGCAACGTTTTCCGGGATATCGGTTTTACCTTACTTTGAAAAGAGGAGTTTGGCAATATTTAGTTTAAATAATTGTTAATCAGGCATTTAACTGTGGTTCGTGGGGACACGAACCACGGCGGAGGAGTTTGTCTTTTCTCTAATTAATTGATTTTAGGTGTTTAATTGTGGATTGTGGGGTCGCGAACCACGGCGGGGCGATGGGGTTGAGATTATCCGTTTCTAAGCTTCTCGGTAAAAAATATTATCAGGAGAAAGCTCCAGAAAGGAGCCTGAAAAACGTCGAGAGTCCTTTCTACCAACCCGGTTGTTGGAGTTTTCTCCAACAACTACCACCAGACATACATGCTTAACATCTGCCACGCCTCCATTTGCCAACAAGGGGGTAATATTTTGTGTATTGATGTAATTGAATAGTTTATGGGGCAATATGCTTCAATGACACTCAGATCCCGTACTCTGATATCGTCCTTGTTTAAAACGAGGACGAAAACGAGGACGATACATTAAACATGAAGCCATTTACATCAACTCCGTTAAGCAGCGTTTGTAACGCGGCAAGTCACATCGAAAATCACGCTACAAGGTACGAGCTTTTTGCACCGTCCTCGCGGAAAAATCACACCAATTAGTTTCTATTGGCCTAAATGCTAAACTACGATTTTTGTGACAATCCCTAAGTACGGGACAGGTACTCCCAAGTAAGAGACTGCAACCAGTAAATACCAGCCTCCATGCACAGGATTGGGGGAACTTGTCCCGTTATTCGGGATGGCCACGGGTTTGGTTGTTGGCAATAAAACCAAAAATGAACAATTAAGAGTCCAAACCCTCGCAATGACGGTATTAGAATGGCTTCAAATCCTAAGCAATGAAAAGCAGGATTTGAAACCCAGCTTACGAAAGGACAAAATAGGTGTCGTTACGCTATTTAGGGAAGTATAGGATGCTGATTCTTGTTAGTTCCCACATCAGAACGGGAAATCATCAGCGGGCAACTGATCGGCATCGAGTTCCTGAATTTCAGGTTTATCCACCAGCAGGTGTTGCGGATTACCATCCACATAAATCGCTTTATACGGTCTGGTAGGGCAGGGGTATACGCATGCACCACAACCTATGCAGATGTCTTCATCTATTTCAGGAATAAACAATCCGGTATCGCCATAAGGCACCATATCTACCGCTTTGGTAGGGCAATGCTCAGAACAAGCGCCACAGTCGGTTCCCTCCGTTTCTACTACACAATTTTCTTTAATAAATTTCGCTTTCCCGATCTGGGTCGTATGCTTGTGGTCTATATCCCTGAATTTTAGCAGCGCGCCAGTAGGGCAGATTTCGGCGCAGATTACACAGTCGTAATTGCAAAATCCACTGTCATAGTCCATGTGTGGCTGCATTATGCCTTTAAATCCATATTGCAGAAAAGAAGGCTGCAAAACATGATTGGGGCATGCTTTTACACATAAGGTACAGGCTGTACAATAATTGTTAAAATGATCTATGGAGCCTGCGCCGGGAGGAGCCACTGGATAATCGGGTTCTACCGGGACTGTCGTTGGCAGGGTAGGTACCACATTAGTATTGATGGGTGGCGGTGTTTTACTGCCTTCATTTTGCCTGAAACCCATAATCGCCAGACTACCGGCGGCAAGCATGCCCAGAAAACCTCGTTTGCTTACCGAAGGCCCGTCTCCTTCTGCCCCCGCAAGGGCAAGCACGGGCTTCTGCCGTCCAAACCAGTCATTTTTAAAATATATGGCCTTTTCATCACATGCTTTTATGCAGTTAAAACAGGCAATACATCGCGAAAAATCAATTTCTTTCTTTTTACGGTCGATGCAGGTGGCCTTGCAACTGTAAACACAACTGTTGCAATTGTTGCAGTCTTCTGTATTAATGGCCAGTTTGAATAACGAATACCTGGAAATCAGGCCCAGAAAGGTGCCCACCGGACATAATGTATTGCAGTAAAGCCTGCCATGTTTCCAGGAAAGCCAAAAAACAACCACAATCATAATGACCGGAAAAATAAAGGAAGTGAGGTAAAAACTACGCAAACTGGTGGGAAATAACCAGTAATAGTTCATTTTCTCAAGCCAACTTACCAGGGTATTATTGGCGTAAACCACAACCGGTTGTGCAAAATTACTGCTAAACCTTCCGAAATTTGAGTAAGGATCCAGCAGATTGATAAGAAATATACTGCCAAAAAGAAAGCTTAGCACACACAATATGAGTATGCCATACCGCCAGAAATTGTGCGGCATCGAAAACCTGAAAAAACGTTTTCTGATTTTAAGCGGACTCACTTTTTTGTGGATCCAGGTAAAAATATCCTGCAGCGTGCCTAATGGACAGATGCTCGAACAATAAACCCTGCCAAACAGTGCTGTAAGCAATATTATAATGAAAAAACCAGCCGATGCCAGGGCCAGGGTACTGATAAATTTCAATAAGGAAGGCAGAAATTGCAGATACAAGGTGGCGTTGATCCAGCTATTCGGAATGGTTTCTCTGAAATCGACAAAGATTAAAAAGATCGCCACAAAAAATAGCAGGGAAACCACCACCCTCAGGTGTTTCAAAAAATACAGCTTCATCTGTTGGTTCGTTATACTTAATTAAGTTTAAAAAATCCTGTCTGCAATACTGGCCTGAATCTGTCCCTTAAACCCTTATCCGATGGATATTGAGTTTACTCAGGTCCATGGTTCCGACGCCCAATTCATCGGCAATTCTTATATGACCGACTTCGTGTGGCTCCATGCCAAAAATCTTAGCGGCAGCAGCATCGGCAGCTACCGGATCGGGCGATATGATCAGGGATTTTGAAACCACTACATCAGCAGTAGATACCCCCCTGGGGCCATTTCGCATCATGATAGCATAGGCATCTATTACGTTGAGGTCTGGTTTTCTGAACCGGGTGAACTCAGCAATACATCTGTTCAAATCGTTTTGATGCCAAAACTGACGATCCCAAACAATACCCATTAGGTTTTTCATGGCTATGGTAAGCCGGGTAGAACTATGGTGTTTAAGAACCGGCACATTTATAAAAACATCACTGTTTAGGATGAGTTCGTGAACCTTGGCATTTTTGATGCGCGTGGCATTGGGTATTTGCACATTTTGGTAATAGCTTTCAGTTGCCCCGGAAACCATTCTTCCACCTGCTTCTCTTACAGCCCGCTGAATACCACTGTTTTCATAGCAGCGGTTCCAGTTATCGCAGGTGTTATCAAATACGAAAACATCTTTGGCGCCGGCATCTTTACAATGTTGGACAATCCGTTTGACCAGGATGGGGTTGGTGTTGGCCGCCCTTTCAGGTGTGGCATCCCATCCAATGTTGGGCTTAACCACCACAGTTTGCCCTCGCTTCACATATTTCCCAATACCACCCATAGCGGCAATGGCTTTGTCAAACATTTCATCAGGATTTCCGCCCATGGCAGCAATGAGGTCATACTCAGAATTATTCAATAGCACATCGTTTTCTGCTATCTTGTCATGGGCCATGGCTTTAGCCGTTCCCAGGGTAAAACCTGTGCCTAATGTTTTCCATAAAAATTTCCGTCTATCCATCATACCAGATTTAAATGCCAAAAAAATACATTGCAAAACAAGTCCTGCAATAATATTAACGATAGAATGGATTTCACGGCATGATTTATATCAGGTTTTGTATAAAAAACACTTGTTTTTAATCATTATAAATTAACCAATACCAGTATAACACATTAATAATCAATTATTAAGAGTCCTTCATGCTTGTGTATCGCATTTTTTGAAACATGCATATTTATCAGACCCTTTCAGGTGCGAGCTCCCATTTTGCCGGAGAACGCCATAAAGAAGAAAGAAGCAATTCCCGCATAAAAAAGAATTCTTTTGGCAATTTATCGTACAGCCTGGAGAATAACTCTTCATGACTGAGAAGTTCCTGTTTAAAAGCTTCTGTATCGATAGACATTATTTTATTAAAATCTTCTCTGGAAAAATCCAGACCTTTCCAATACATATCTTCATAGCGCGGCATCCAACCGATAGGCCCTTCAACAGCAGCAGTTTTGCCGTTTACCCTGTCAAGCACCCACTTAAGCACCCGCATATTTTCACCAAAACCCGGCCACAGGAATTTGCCTTCTTCATCGATCCTGAACCAGTTTACGCCAAATATCCTTGGAGGATTTGAAAGATTGCGTCCGAATTGCAGCCAATGGTTGAAATATTCGGCCATATGATAGCCGCAGAAAGGCAGCATGGCAAAGGGATCACGGCGAACTTTTCCAAGTTCTCCATTGGCGGCTGCCGTAGTTTCAGAACCCATTGTAGATGCCAGATACACACCGAAGTTCCAGTTGACAGATTGATATACCAGTGGGATTGTCTTGCTGCGACGACCACCAAAAATAAATGCACTGATGGGTACGCCGGAAGGATTATCCCATTCAGGGTCAATGCTGGGGCATTGAGAAGCAGGGGCCGTAAATCTTGCATTGGGGTGTGCTACAGGTTTACCTGATGCAGGATTATAAGGTTTGCCAGTCCAGTCGATAACACCTTCTGGGACTTCTTTACTAAGTCCTTCCCACCATACATCGCCATCAGGTGTAACACCTACATTGGTGAAAATAGTGTTAGCTTTGATGGTCTCCATCGCATTTGGATTATTTTTATAGCTGGTACCCGGTGCTACGCCAAAATATCCGGCTTCAGGATTCATGGCGTACAATTTTCCGTTTTTTCCTGGTTTTATCCAGGCAATGTCATCCCCTACGGTAGTCACTTTATGGTCTTCCATTTCCTTTGGAGGAATTAACATGGCAAAGTTGGTCTTGCCGCAAGCACTGGGAAAAGCGGCGGCTACATAATTTTTTACCTTGTCAGGCCCTTCAACGCCCAGTATAAGCATATGTTCTGCGAGCCAGCCTTCATCCCGGGCCATATTGGAAGCTATACGAAGCGCGAAACATTTTTTGCCCAGAAGTGCGTTGCCTCCATAACCACTGCCATAAGAAACGATGGATCTTTCTTCAGGGAAGTGAACGATGTATTTGGTAGTAGGATTGCAGGGCCATTTGGCATCGGCAGCGCCCGGCTCAAGCGGTGCCCCTATTGAATGCAGACATTTAACAAATTTTCCATCTTTTCCCAGAACATCTACGACTTTTTTACCCATCCGGGTCATGATTCGCATATTAACTACCACATATTCAGAGTCCGTTAATTCAACCCCGATTTGTGAAATTTCAGAACCGATCGGACCCATGCTAAAAGGAATTACATACATGGTACGGCCTTTCATACATCCGTCAAATAAACCATTAAGGGTAGACTTTATTTCATTGGGGTCAACCCAGTTATTGGTCGGACCCGCATCTTCCTTACGACGTGAACATATGAAGGTGCGGTCTTCGATTCTGGCAACATCACTCGGGTCTGAAAAGCAGGCAAAGCTATTGGGCCGTTTTTCGGCATTTAGACGGATGAAAGTCCCCTTTTTAACCAGATCATTACACAATTTGTCATATTCCTCCTGTGACCCGTCACACCAATATACGCTGTCTGGTTTGCATAAATCGGCCATCTCTTGTACCCATATAAGTAGTTTCTTGTTTTTTACTGAGCCAGTGGAATCATTCATAAATGTATTTTTTTAAATGTTCAGCAATGCATGTTGTTTGTGTGATTTTGAGGAAAATCCTTTCTCCAAAGTCTTATGTAATATACTCAATAGCATAAACTTATGTTATACGAAAACCCGGAATTATTATTTTACATATGACAGCTTGCGGTTCTTGGAAGGTCCGAACCTGGAAAGAATGGCACAATTATGAAAGGTTAATTGGGTGGATTGGAAATAAGGAATAGAGTCCAAAGTTTGGTGTTTTTATTACCCACAGTTTTTTAATCTTGGGAATTGATACGGCAAAAATTTCTGGACGTATATCAAAAAAAAGCCGCCACGGATCACATGGCGGCTGAAGCTTTTTTTATTTTAAACCCTTGATTACTTTATTCCTTTATCACCCATGTCTCATTGCCTGCAATCAGGGCATCGAGATCACCCAGACCCTTTTTTTGTTTAACCGTTTCAAGCTGTTGCCAGATACGTTGCTCAAAAAGAGATCTTTCCTCGCGGTAAAATACACCGAAAGGCCTTGGGAAGTTTCCTTCAACGCGGGGATCCTCAAAAAAACGACTGAGAATATGAGATTTGGTTCTGTCGGTTTCATCGTGAATCCAAAGATCATTTGTCGATATTCCATTTTCGCCAAGCTCTACAATTCTCGGGGTGTAACCATCCAGAATGATACCTTTTTCCTTATTGACACCATATACCAATGGAGCGCCATGTTCAAGAAATATTGTGTGAACTGGCTTGCTGTCCTTCTCGGTGAAAACAAAAAAGGCGCCATTATTAAAGATATTACAGTTTTGATAAATCTCGAGAAATGAAGTTCCCTTATGACTATGCGCAATTTTAAGCAGCGCTTGCAAATGCTTTGGATCCCGATCCATCGATCGTGCTACAAAAGAACCATCTGCCCCAAGGGCAAAGGCCAGCGGATTGAAGGGATGGTCAAGGCTTCCATATGGCGTAGATTTGGTAATGCTGTTTTCTGCCGAAGTGGGTGAGTATTGCCCTTTTGTAAGCCCATAAATTTCATTATTGAAAAACAGGATATTCAAATCAAAATTTCTTCTGAGAACATGCGCCATGTGATTGCCGCCAATCGACAAACCATCTCCGTCACCGGTAATAATCCATATGCTCAGTTCAGGCCGCGTAGCCTTGAGCCCTGATGCTATTGCCGGCGCCCTGCCATGAATGCTGTGCATACCAAAGGTGTCTAAATAATAGGGAAACCTCGATGAACAACCTATACCGGAAATAAACACAATGTCTTCTTTTTTTAATCCCAGATCGGGAAGAATCTGCTGCATTTGCTTCAATATAGAATAATCACCACAACCCGGGCACCACCTTACTTCCTGACCCGATTCAAAACTTTTGGGACTAAGTAATGGTTGGTCCACTAAGGCAGAACCATTGCTTTTTATTTTGGTACTTGTTTGAATTTCCTGTGTAACTTTCATATGTTAATTTGTTGTGCAATAAATAATAAAGTCCTGTAGCAATGACTCTAAAATTTAAATTTCGCCGACAGACGCTATTTCTTTTTCAATGGACAACATGCTGTAAACCTGTTCTTTTAATTCATTTTTGGTAATGGGCGTTCCTTTGATTTTGTTATAACCTATAGCAGGGATCAAAAATGTATCTCTGATAAGGCGAATCAGTTGCCCATTGTTTATTTCCGGGATCAGTACCTTCTCATAGTTTCTGAGTATTTCACCCAGATTTTCAGGAAAAGGTTTTATATAATGAAGATGTGCATGTGCCACATCGTATCCTTCTTCGAGTAAATCCCGCACGGCCGACCTGATTGAGCCATAGGTAGAACCCCAGCCCAAAATAAGTAACCTGCCTTTTTCAGCCCCCTGGTCGATGGTCTGCTTCGGGATGTATTTTGCGATCCTTTCGATTTTTGCTTCCCTGGTTTTAACCATTTTTTGATGATTTTCAGGGTCGTAGGAAATGTTTCCGGTGATGTCTTCCTTTTCCAGGCCACCAATTCTATGCTCAAAGCCACTGGTGCCAGGTACTGCCCACTGCCTTACCAGGTCTTCATTTCTCTGGTAGGGGAGGTACTTCTGTTCTGCGGCATCCTTCTCTTTGGCTATGGATACTTTTATCTCAGGAAGCGCATCAGATGTCGGGAATCTCCAGGGTTCAGCGCCATTAGCAATATAACCATCTGATAAAAGAACTACCGGGGTCATGTGTTCAACGGCAATTCTAACTGCTTCATAGGCCATATCAAAGCATGAAGAAGGCGTGCTGGCAGCCATAACCACCAATGGCGACTCCCCGTTTCTGCCATAAACCGCTTGCAAAAGGTCGGCTTGTTCGGTTTTGGTCGGCAATCCGGTAGAAGGCCCGGCTCTTTGTATATTAATTACCACAAGGGGAATTTCCAGCATAATGGCCAATCCCAGTGCTTCGGTTTTGAGCGCCATTCCTGGACCACTTGTTCCTGTAATTCCCAGGTTACCGCCATAAGATGCACCGATGGCAGAACAAATGGCAGCAATTTCATCCTCTGCCTGAAAAGTTATAACATCAAAATTTTTGTGTTTCGCAAGCTCATGTAATATATCTGATGCCGGCGTAATAGGATAGCTTCCATAAAAGGCCTTAAGACCTGATTTCAACGAAGCTGCTATCAGTCCTAATGCCAAGGCAGGGTTTCCTGTGACACTTCTGTATTTACCGGGCTCCATTTTAGCTGCACGCACCATATACCGCTGGCCAATAGATTCAGTTATGTCGCCATAATTGTATCCTGCCCTTAGGGTTTTTAAGTTTGCATCCAGAATATCATGTTCATTGATAAACTTTCTCTTTAAAAAAGCCTCAGTGTTTTTTATATCCCGGTTGAAAAGCCAATAGATAAAACCCAGAACAAACATATTTTTAGATCTGTCTTTGTCTCTGGTACCCAGTGGATTGTCTTTTAAAGACTCGCGGGTAAGTTTTGTAATGTCTATTTTGTGAAGTAAATAAGATTGCAGGCTTTCATTATTGAGAGGATTTTCTTCATAACCTGCTAATCGCAGATTTTTAGCATCGAATCCATCGGTATTTGCAATAATGATTCCACCAGGCTTCAGATTAGTCAGATTGCTTTTCAAAGCAGCGGCATTCATAGCAACCAAAACATCACAGGCATCACCTGGTGTGTAAATTTCTGTACTGCCGAAATGGATCTGAAAACCAGATACTCCGGGAATGGTGCCCTGAGGTGCCCTGATTTCAGCAGGGAAATCAGGAAATGTACCTAAATCATTACCTATGAGGGCAGTATTATTAGTAAACTGCATGCCGACAAGCTGCATGCCATCACCGGAATCACCGGCAAATTTCACTACTACATTTTTTCTTTCTTCAATAAATTTGCTCATTGCGTTAAACGTTGGGTAAAATATCGCCCTGTAGCTTATTTGTAATCGTTCTAATTAGAAACCAGAATTAAAATATTATGTTTGTGGATTGTAAAAATAATATTTCGGGAAGTATTTTACTGCGGATAACTTCCCCGGGGCAGGCAATGTTTTAACATCGATGCTGTGTAGATGACATGTGCATGATTATTTTCATAATAAGCCTGCAAAGGTACAACACTTCTGTAAAAAACAAAGTTTTTATATCGAATAAGTAAGAAATTGCTGTAAATTAATGTGGTTTTAAGGTGCTGAGTTTTCTAATTACCTCCGATGCACAGTAACAGCCAAATATTACAGGCATGTAGGAAACCGTTCCCAACACTGTTTTTTTGTTTCTTTCGCTATTATTTTCAAAGGTTGAACCTACCAGCTCTTCAGGAGAGAAAACCACCCTGACTCCCGACCTAATGCCGAAAGGTTTAAGTTTTTTCCGCACATATCTGGCAAGTGTACAATGGTAGGTCTCGGAAAGGTCGGCCATGCGCACCAGTGAAGGATCAATTTTTCCGCCGGCGCCCATAGAACTTATCAGGGGGATATTGTTTTGATGACACTTCCTGATGAAATGAATTTTTGGCGAAAGTGTATCGATGGCATCAATGGCGTAATCAAAAGCATTGCTGTTCAACAGCTCGTCTACTTCATGGTCTATAAGATAAATTTCACGGGTTACAATGGATATCTCAGGGTTTATGTCCTTGAGTCTTTCCCGCATTACCATGGTTTTACTTTTTCCTTCTGTACTTTGCAATGCACATAATTGCCGGTTTCGGTTACTCGGCTGAACGTGGTCATGGTCCACTAATGTGAGATGACCTATGCCGGCCCTGGCAAGCATTTCAGCAGCAGCGGCACCTACGCCTCCCAGTCCGGCTATAAGCACTTTTGACTGTCCAAGCGCCTTTTGTGATTCCGAACCTAGCAACATTGTGGTTCTTTCTGTCCAGTTTTTATGCGGTTTAGCTATTTCTTCCTGAAGCATTTTTTAAAATTGACTTGTATTTGCAAGGCTACTTCTTCTAATTCCATACAGCGAACATCCGCTGCCAGGCGATAAATGTCTGAAACACTCAATTGGCTATTATCGGTTTCAAAAAACAGATGAGATAAGTCTGTTTTTTGAAGCAGATTGCGAAGCCCCTGATTTTTTTTCTGAAACAAAGCAGCCCCAATCGATAATTTTATATCTTTCTCAATAAGCTGATGGGCCAGACCTTCTTTTCCATTAAAACCATGTACAATCCAGCAGGGGGTTTTTGCAAATTCTTTGCGAAACTTTAGCAGTAAATCATAGGCTTTAACGCAGTGTATAATAAGAGGTAGATCCGATTGAATGGAAAGTTCGATATGTTGCAGAAATATTTTTTCCTGCGTCTGTATATCAGGGCCCCTTAATCTGTCGAGGCCACATTCTCCAACAGCGATTATTTTTTTTGCTTCAACACTTTGGCATATCAGTTTCCAGCTTTTTTCTATTTTATCTGTCTCTGAAAACCAGGGATGAATACCGGCAGACCAATAGACATTATTCGCCTGGGTTTTCAGAATGATGTCATTTTCTTGATTGACAATGGCGATTTCCAGTGCATCAGATGGAATCCGATGACTGTGGATATTGTAATAGGGAATGGGCAAAACAGAATTCAGAGTTTTATAATTAGCAAAGGATAATCTGCAAAAAAAGTAAGGTCTTTCGTTAAGCTGCTCGAAAACAAACTGAGAAAGTAGTTTCTCGTTTTACTCAGCAAAACGAGCAGGTCAGCATCTTTGTCGTGCATGTATTTATGAATACCCTGTTTTACATCTTTGTACACTTCACGTTTAAATACCAGTTTTTTATATTGAATAAAACTTTTCATCTCCTCTATAAAATCAAGATATATGGCTTTATCAATATTCTGATCCTGCCTTGAAATATGTACTACTTCAATTTCAGCTTTCAGCAAAGAGGCCAGGGCGATGACCTGCTGAATGGCTATTTTATCTTCCTCCTGATAATCGGTGGCATAAATGATTTTTTTAATCTTTTGAAAACGAAAGTCTTCGGGAATACACAAGACATTGCAGGAAGCATATTGAATTACCTTTTGTGTTCGGCCTCCTATATATTGTTCTGTGAGCCCGGTAATGCCTACCATTCCCATTACAATTAAATCGATTTGTTCTTCGTCGGCATATTGAAGGATGTTGGTTACCCTCTTTCCAAACTGTAAGGTAAAATTGCAGCCCTTGAGCCCGTTTGGAAGGCTTATTTCATTAATTTTCATAGCCAGGTCAGCAAGCTTTCCTTCTGCTATGGCCACTTTGTTGGCATAAACGGTAGCGATACTGTCTGAATCAAGCACCTGATCAAATTCTTCTTCTGTAAATACATACATCAAGGTGATAATTGATTGCTGCACTTCACCCAATTTTACGGCAAATTCAAGGGCATTTAGTGAGCCGGCTGAAAAATCAATGGGACATAAAATCTTGTACATAAAAAGTCTTTTGCAGAAATATACGAATTATTATAAATAATATATGCCTTTTGACCTGGTCAAGCCAGTTTTTCCCATAATGACTTTATAGCTTACAATAGATTTTAAACCTGTAAATCACCATAATACCACCATAATATAGGCCGCATAAAAAATCAGTAATAAAAACCCATCGAATCGGCTTACATCATTCCTGATTAGCATTAGAGGGAAGATGAGTAAGGTAGCAGCCAGTAACCAGAACATGTCGTTTTGTATGATGGAACTACTAATTTGAATTGGGGTTACTATAGCTGTAATGCCCATTATCGATAAAATATTGAATATATTGGATCCCAATAAATTGCCCAGCGCCAGGTCGGTTTCTGATTTAAAGGCTGAAATGGCTGATGCAGCCAGTTCAGGCAGACTGGTCCCCAGGGCAACAATGGTAAGTCCAACCACACGCTCCTCGAGACCTGATTTAAGCGCCAGAGACCTGGCGCTTTCAACAAACCATTCACTTCCAAAATATAGTCCGGCAATACCTAAAATTAAAAAGAAAACCTGCCGAACCAATCGCCCGGGACTAAGCAAATCAGATTTTTTCTCACTAGGCTTGACAATAGCTGAGCGCCCTGAAGGTTTTAAAATGGTAAAAATTACATATATTAAGAGGGCAAAAACCAATAGCCATCCCTCAAAACTACCCAGTATTTGATTGGCAATAACCCACCAAAAAATCAGTACAGATAATAAAGCTACAGGCCAATCGTGGATAAGTGTGTTTCTTTTCACCAATACCGGCTTTATAAGGGCTGTAATTCCCAGAATGAGGGTAATATTGCAAATATTAGATCCGACTACGTTACCGGTGGCTATATCGGGGCTTCCCTTTAAGGCGGCTTGTATACTAATAATCAATTCCGGCGCTGATGTGCCAAAAGATACAACTGTAAGACCAATAACCATGGGAGGTATTCTGAAACCGCTTGCTATACCGGAAGCACCCCTTACAAGGAATTCGCCCCCTGCAATCAGTACTGAAAGTCCCAATACCAGAAATAGAATTTCGTTTAACATATTAAATGAATTACAGTTTGGGGCCGTAAGCCAGATCTCCGGCATCACCGAGGCCAGGCACTATATATGATAATTCATTAAGCATAGGATCAACATCGCCAACCCATAACTTAAAAGGTATGGTAATTTTATCCTGGATATATTCAATGCCCGGTTTTGAGGCAATGACTGCTGCAATATGGAGAAATGCAGGTTTTCCTCTCTTTAGTAGTTGTTCAACTGATTCAACAAGCGATTTGCCCGTTGCCAGCATAGGATCGGCCAATATCAGGGTTTTTCCATCAATTTCGGGAAAACTCACATATTCCATATTGATGTTAATGCTATGACTATTTTTGCCCTCAACCCGGTAGGCCCCAATAAAGCCACATTGTACATCGTCGTAATAATTGAGAAATCCATCAAAAAAAGGAATACCGGCTCTTAAAATATTAATAAGAACGGGTTTTTGCTTCCAGTTTTGGCAGCTAGCAGTGGCCAGGGGTGTTTGAATTTCTTCTGTTTTATAATCAAAACTCTTGGAAATTTCATAAGCCAGAATTTCACCTATGCGTTGAAGATTTTTCCGAAATCGCATGCTGTCGTTTTGTACTTCTACATTTCTCAATTGACTGAGAAACCGCGCAGCCACTGAATTTTGTTGGTTGAGAATGAATAAACTCACAGTTTATGATTTAATAAAAAATTTGATGTCCAACTTTGATATGCCTTACGGCATACTACTTTTGTGCAAAAATAGTATAAATTAGATTGTTAATCTGAATACTGGTACATCATTTCTTTATTAATTGTGCTGATATGCCAAATACCTCATTTACATTGCTGGAGCAGTTGTGCCAGGTACATTCCCCTTCCGGTGAAGAGCGGGCCATGAAGGATTTTATTCTTGACTGGGTAAGCAGGGAATCTCCCGGCTGGAAAACGCAACCTGTGATTTATGAAGGCCCCGAATGGCAGGATAACCTGGTTTTGGTATTTGGAAAGCCCAAACTGGCAGCTTTTGCACATATGGATACAACAGGTTTTACTGTACGATACCAAAATCAACTTATTCCCATTGGAGGTCCGGAAGTTGCAGACGGCGATCGCTTAAGGGGGAGCGACAGCCTGGGAGAAATTGAATGTAAGCTCATGCTTGATCCGGAATACCGGATGTATTACCATTTTGGCAGAGCCATTGACAGAGGTACCAGCTTAAGCTTCTGTCCCGATTTCAATCATAAGGGTTCTTACATTTATTCGCCTTATCTGGATAATCGCGCCGGTATTTTCAATCTGCTCAGCATTGCACCCTTTCTCGAAAATGGCGCCCTTGCATTTTCAAGCTGGGAAGAACATGGCGGCGGGTCTGTCCCTTACCTGGTAAAGTTTTTGTATGAAAAATTCCAAATAAAGCAAATGCTTATATCTGACATCACATGGGTAACCGATGGAGTATTTCATGGAAAGGGGGTAGTTATTTCAATGCGGGATCAATACATACCCAGAAAGTCCTTTGTAAATAAAATTGCCGCAATTGCTGAGAAGTTTAATATCAAATACCAATTGGAAGTCGAAGATACAGGAGCCAGCGATGCACGTGACATCCAAAGATCACCCTACCCGGTAGACTGGTGTTTTATAGGAGCGCCCGAAGAAAATCCACATAGCGCCATCGAAAAAATCCATACCGAAGATCTCCGTGAAATGATTAAATTTTACAAAATCCTCTTTGAAACACTTTAGATTCATTGATGGTAAATATCTTCAACGATTTTCCCGCCCATTAAGGTAAGCCTTCTTCCGGTTTTAAGGGCCAGTTCATTGTTATGCGTTACCATAATTAATGTAGTTCCCATTTCTTTGTGCAGACCAAACAACAAATCTGTGATCACTCCGGCAGTTTCTTCATCCAGATTGCCGGTGGGCTCATCGGCAAACAATATGGCGGGCTCACCTATAAACGCCCTGGCAATAGCGACCCTTTGTTGTTCACCACCAGAGAGTTGTGAAGGAAAATGCTGCATTCTTTCCTTCAATCCGACTTTTTCCAGCAATTCACATGCTAATTTGGCTGCATTTGGTGCATTTCCTCTGATCTCAAGCGGGATCTTTACATTGTCAAGGGCAGATAAGGTTGGTAACAACTGAAAGTTCTGAAAAACAAAACCAAGCTCACGGTTTCTGATCATGGCCCTTTCATCTTCATTTAAACGGGTAATATCCCGGCCATTGATAAATATTTCACCTTCAGAAGGCGCATCAAGTCCTGCACACAAACCCAGTAAAGTGGTTTTCCCACTGCCAGAGGGACCGATAATGGCCAGACTATCCCCGGCGCTGACCGTAAAATTGATGTCGTTTAAGACAGTGAGTTTTTGTCCTTCTGCCAATTCAAAATATTTATATACACTCTTGAGTTTTATACTTTCATTCATATCATTTCAAAATCAATTGCACAACTAAGTATCACCTCCCTACAAGTGCTGTAGCAACCCTGTCTATTTTTTCTGACCTAAGTCTGTCCAGCATCTATAAGTGTAAAACTAAAAAAATGTTCAAATACTGAAACTTTTTAGTACTCAAAGGTTGTTTATCCGATGGTACGCATTTTGCTTCAAATACATATGTGATACCGCAAAATGCATGGGATTGCATAAAAACCTTGTAAAATGTTGATAAAAATTCTTTGGTTTCTGTTATTAAACCTGTTTGTTTTTGGATTCTCGGCTCCCGATTCCCCGGTTCAATCAGAGAAATCCGGCAATATTTTGTTTTTTGGCAACAGCCTTACCGCCGGCTATGGTTTGGCGCCTGAACAGGCCTTTCCTGCACTTATACAAAAAAAAGTAAAGGAAAAAGGCCTTTCTTATGAAGTGATAAACGCAGGTCTCAGCGGTGAAACCAGTGCAGGCGGCGTTGATCGCGTAGAATGGATTTTACAAAACCTGAAAAATGTTGATGTGTTTGTACTTGAACTGGGTGCCAATGACGGCTTGAGAGGGATCGATACACAATCGACCTTTTCAAATTTGCAAAAGATCATTGACAAAGTAAAAAAGCACAACCCGGCGGCAAAAATCATAATTGCAGGAATGCAGGTTCCGCCAAATATGGGCCAGGAGTATACCCGTAAATTTCAAGAAATTTTTCCGGAAATCGCCCGTAAAAATAAGGCATTACTCATACCTTTTTTATTGGAAAATGTGGCCGGCAATGCAAGACTTAATCTGGCTGACGGAATTCACCCAAATGCAGAAGGACAAAAATTAGTGGCCGAAAACGTTTGGAATGTATTGCAGGGAGTTTTGTGAAAAGAGGAAGCCTGGTTGGCTGTTTAAGGATATAATTTTCAGGTGATATTTCGGTATTTTATTTGGCAAAAATCGCTTAATACCATATTATTGCATAAATGTTCTGCATTATGAGTTTTTTTAACCACATCTTTTCTATTCAGCTTTGAATTCTCCAAACATTATACCGGAAATTCAGGAACCGGTAATAGCTTTTGATGCCGGGCTCAATTTCATTGGAGCCAACAGCTCGGCTAAAAGTTATAAACAATTTTTGAAATGGAGTTCTTTACCAGTTTGTATTGATCAGAAATTTACCCATTATGATTTTAATAGATTTAGAGGCAATTGTGTTGAAGGAGTTCACCTGCTGAAGCCTGTAAAATCTTATGAAAATGACTCGGATTTATGGCCTGAAATTACCATAATTGGCTTAGTTCAAAGCGGCTTATCATATTATCTTCTTTTCCCTGGTGAAAAGGTATTTGCTTTATTATTTCCTTCATTGGATGCTCCAACATATCAAGGGCTTAGTGAACAGGAAATTTTTCAAAATTTTTACAGTCAAAATGCCAGATTTTTTCTCGTAGGTGCCGATAAAGACTTTCAGATCTGCTATGTGGGTAATTCCTGTGAAAATATTACTGGGCTCAGCCAGGGGGATTATCTTAATAAGACCTTTTTTATCAATGCATTTGTTTATGAAGAGGACATAGAAAGGGTAGAGGATCTGATTAAACAAAAGCTGCATTCCAAAGAAAAAAAATTCACCCTTCGCCATCGCACTTCGCAAAAAAATGGAAATCAGATATGGGTTGAATCTGATTTTTACTGTTTCTACGATGAAAATGCTCAATATGAAAATTCATATATAGGAATATATGATATCTCATATCTTATGCATAATGAGCATAAACTCGAAAAAATCATGGACCGATTCGAACTAGCCGTTGATGTAGCTTCAACCGGGGTTTGGGAAATGGATTTGATCAATGAGCATTTTATGCCAGATGCTTCATTATTGAAGCTGCTGAAAGTTCAGAAGCCTCAACAACAGGTATCAGTAGAGGGTTATTGGGAAAATTGGATTCATCCGGATGACCGTAATGTATTAATTCAATACATTACTGAAAAAATCGAGCACGGTGAGGAAAACATAGAGCATGTGTTTAGAATGATCACTGCTGATGGTAATGATATGTGGGTACTTACCCGCGGACGAATTTTATACAGAAAACATATTGCCGTTAAAATGATATGCGCATCTACCTGTATCAATAGCAGTGTGGAGATAAATAATAAATTGAGAAAGGCACTTTCTGATCTGGAACATATTGTGGCCTCTATGCCCGATCTGATTTTCCGGTTTAATAAAGCATGTGACTTTTTGGAAGTAGGTGGTAATGCATTGAGTGATTTGCCCATTCCCTCGTATGAGATCATTGGGAAAAATCTGAAAGATGTATTTCCAAAAGGCGCATATGAAACCTTATCGTATACCATAAAGCGCGCTGGTGAAAAAGGGGGTACCGAAACCTGCGAATATAAATTAAAGATAAGGGGCGAAGAACAATTTTTTGAAACCAGGGTGGTGTTTATTTCTCAGGATGAATGCATCGCCATTGTGCGAAACATTACTGATGAAATAAGGGTTCAGCATGAACTGTTGAAAGCCCGTAAGCTAGCTGAAGAAACATTACTGGCTAAAGAAGAATTTCTGGCAACCATGAGTCACGAAGTCAGAACCCCGATCAATTCTATTGTTGGTATGGTCAACCTGATGATGAATAGCCAGTCTGACAAAGAGAAGGAAGAATATCTGCAATCCCTTAAATTTTCTTCAGAACACCTCCTGTCACTGGTCAACGATGTATTGGACTACACCAAAATAAAATCCAATAAACTGGAGCTTGAGAAGATAGAATTTAACTTACATGAGCTTCTGCACAATCTTCAAAGAAACTACCGCTATTTACTCGAAAGCAAAAACCTGGATTTCAGATTTCATATTGAACCCATGACCCCCAAATGGGTTTTTGGTGATCCCAATCGTCTTATGCAAATACTCAACAACCTCCTGAGCAATGCAGGTAAATTTACCAGGAAAGGTTTTGTATCGCTTAGCGTTGGTAACATAGAAAAAGAAAGTAGAAATACCTGGCTTTATTTTACCGTTCAGGATAGCGGTATAGGCATTGAGCCGGAAAACTATGACAAAATATTTCAACCCTATCAACAGGGTTTAGCCGATATTTCCAGAAAGTACGGAGGTACCGGGTTGGGCCTTACCATTGTAAAACAACTTGCAGAACTGCAAGGTGGAAATATCCAGCTCAAAAGCCGTTCGGGAGAAGGATCTTCTTTTACCTGTATTATACCGTTTGCCGATGTAAAAACCCTCGAAGAGGAGCATCTGCAAGATGGCGGAAAATCCAGGGAGAAACTTGGCCTTAATATTCTTTATGCCGATGACCTTTCCTCAAACCTGATGATTATGCGGGGGCACCTTAACCAATTTGGCTGTGAAATGGATATGGTATATAATGGTGAAGACGCACTCGAGAAAGTTAAAGCACATAATTATGATGTGGTTATGCTCGATCTTCAGATGCCATATTTAGATGGATATCAGACAATGCAGGCCATTAGTGAAATGAAAAAAACTGGTAAAATATCTTCTGCTTTACCCGTATTTGCCGTTACAGCTGAGGTGAATGCCAGCATAAAAGTTAAAACTGAGGATGCAGGTTTTTCGGCAATAATTGTAAAGCCGATTCAACCTGATGATCTCTATTTTAAATTGACTAAATATTTTGAAGGAGGCGAAGAACCAACCGCTGCACCCCATTCCTCAAGAGCGGGAAAAGAACTTCAGACAAATACAGATGGAGTTAAAAAACTGCGATCTATTGATTTCAGTACATCAGATCGCTTGTACAACGACTCTCCTGAATCTTATTTGAAATTGCTCAATATGCTTAAATCTGAGTATGAGGAATACCGATTTTTACTGCGAAAAGCTATTCAGGAAGATGATGTGGAGCTCTTTAGTTCTATAAGACACAAAATGCTGTCAAATATGAAGTTGTTTCAAATGGAAAAGCTCATTACACTTCTTCTTGAAATAAAGGAGCATTGCATTTGTACCGATATTTTTCAGTATAAAATGGAATACAGCAAAAAAATGATGCGCGTATTCGATGAGATTTTGTTAGGGATGCAACAAAGAATAACCCAGCTATTGCTGGAGAAGGAATTTTTTTAAATCAGTTTAATTTTAGTTGTTGAACTCAAGTTTATACTCATCTACAAGTTCCGGCAATTTGTCGATGGGAAAAAGTCCATTATGATTTAATTCATCAAGCATGTGGAAACAAATGGATGAGATTTTCATTTCCGTATCATATTCACCTAAAACATGGTCCAAAATAATAAAGGCTGCTGCTTTGTAAGTGTCATCTTCATCTTTGTAACCATCGATAAATAACTCGAGTTCTATTTTCCCAAAATCTTTGGCATATTTAAAGAATACGTCTTTCTTTTTTACTGAAATATTGCCAATTCTTACTTCATCGAAGGCGTCTGGCTTTCTTTGCCTGAAAGGCAAAACTTCCCATAAAGTTAAACTGGGTGCCTTTTCAACCATGGCCATAACGGATGTAAATGAGCTTAGAATGCCGTTGGCAGATATTATTAACTGCCTTTTTCCTGTTTCATTAAGCGGCCCGATTTCAAAAGTGAGGTTTTTATCTATTCGTTTAAGTTTTTGAAGGAGACATTCAAAATGTTTTTCCCGTAAACTATCTGGCTCAAAGTACAATTCACTGTTCTCTGTAAACCATTCCCAGAAATCGTTAAGGAGTTGGGTATGTAGCATAGATATTTATTTTCATAGACTGTCAGACTTTGGTGGTTTTAAAGGTTTATTATGACTACTCAACAAAAATGTATTGCAACTGTTCGCAATTATCAGTTACTTTTTTTCAAATCTCCGATGTAAATTTTTGAATTTTTAAAAAACAATGCATATTTGATAATAAAAGCATTGTACTTTGTGCTTTGCTACTTAAAATTGAGAATTATGAAAAATTTTATCAGCCTTTTATTTTTGAGTATTTTTTATTGTTTGCCAATTATCTCCTTCGCTCAGTTTAACATTGAAGGAGCCTGGCGTCTTGATAAGGAAGGAAAAAAATTATTCAGCCATGGTGAAATGGTGAAAATATACAAAGATGGATATTTCATGTTTGGCTGGAATGAAAATAATGGCGATTTTATTGCTGCCGGAGGTGGTTATTACCATTTGGATGGGAATACCTATACGGAGACGTATGATTTTTATACCTTAGACAGTACCCTTGTACAGCAACCGGTTGAATATGCCTTTAAACAAATAGCCGGAAATTTTTCCATTACAGGAAAACGGGGCGGTAAAAAAGTCAACGAGACATGGAAAAAGATAGAAGGTTCTCAAAACGAACTGAGTGCAGCTTGGCGTTTTTCTACCCGCGTCGATGCCGATGGAAATATCGGAGAACGACGTGCACCCGGACCAAGACAAACCATTAAGGTACTTTCCGGCAACCGTTTTCAATGGGCTGCTTTCAATTTTGAAACCAGACAATTTATGGGCACAGGGGGCGGTTCCTATAGAATTAAAAATGGAGAGTATACTGAAGTAATTCATTTTTTCTCCCGAGATAATAGCAGGGTAGGTGCCTCTTTAAACTTTAATTATAAAATTGATGGTAATGACTGGTTTCAAAAAGGCCTCAGCAGCACAGGTAATCCAATCCACGAAGTTTGGGAAAAAATCCGGCCATAATAAAGCCTTAAATTAAACCTTATAAATCAAATCTAATTAAGATGACACAAAAGCCTGTTAATCGATATGTGAAGGTTTTACAGATCACAGAGGATCCCGTTTTGCTTAAGGAATACATTGATTGGCATAAGCCGGGAAAAGTATGGCCTGAAATCACGGAGGGACTGCGGGCTGTAGGTGTTTTGGATATGGAAATTTACCTGGATGACAACAAGCTGATTATGATTATGGATTTAGATCCTGCAGTTGACCATAATGAAAGCATGGAAAAACTGGGTACATTGCCGCGACAGGCAGAGTGGGAAGCGATGATGGATCGCTATCATGTAACAAGACCGGGTGCCAATGCCAAGGAGAAGTGGAAATTAATTGAGAAAGTATTCACTTTGCCTGATTAATCAACAACAGGTTTATATATTTATGCATTTTTGCGCGGTCACCTATTGCCCGGGGTGATCTCATCGGCCCTCTTCAGGCTTGCCACTACGTAGATGTAATCCTGATCTTTAGAAGAAGGGATAAGCATTATCTTTCCTTTCCCATTGGCATTTAGTCCATTATTTTGAAAATTTTTATCACAATAAACGTAATGAAATCATTTCTTGTAAGACAAAATTTCACAAGATTTGATGTAATTATTTATGAATATAAGTAGCATAAATGAGCATCCCTATTCCATATCCTTGCAATTTACGATCACACAACTCATAACTACTTATGAAGTAATTTAATAGATCTATGTAATTATTTGATTCAATAAGTCACTTTTTACCCTTAACCTGGTTGTAATCTATCACTTAATATTCATCTGCAAAGAAATAATTGTATTTATACCTTTGAAAAAAAAGCTGATACATTATGAAAAAATTAGTCAATCTGTTTATTGGTTTTCTCAATAGCCTTGTCAAGGCGCTCCAAAACGGTATTTCTGCTGTGGCAGGTTTGTTTAAATCAATATTTCTTGCCTTAACGAATTTTGTAAAGTGGATTGTCGCTGGATTCATCTCTGCCATCCTTGCTTCCATCAGTTCGGTAAAACAGTTTTTTCAATATCTTATCGGATTAGTAAAAAAGGGTATTACCTACTTTAAGCCGACCTACACCGTGGTATTTACCATGTATCACGTAATACCAGGTATACCGGTGCAGGGTAAGCCCGATCACCACAGTTTTGGTAAAGGTGAATGGAAGAAAGCGGGAGATTTTTACGATAAGCTTGTAGCCAAAACACAACAATTTAAAATTGCACCTGTAGAGGTACAACTCATTAAAGGCAAGAAGAAAATCCTGAAAACGCATCACCTGGGACCTGTACAAGAATTGAAAACAATGAAAATGAGTGCCTGAGTATAGCAGGTTTAATATAAACAGGTACATTATTTGAGTTTACGGCAATATTTGTAATTTGCACAGACAATGTTTTGGGTTTGCAAATTACAAATATTGCCATGAATGAATCTCTTTATCTGCTGCTGGTTACACTGGCAGCTATTTTTGTATTGCTGGTACTAGTAATGCGGTTTAAAGTACATGCTTTTGCCGCGCTCATTATTGCCTGTATGCTGGTGGGTATTGCAAGTGGTATGCCTTCGGCTTCCATTCTTCAAAGTATGCAGGATGGTATGGGCAGTATCCTCGGTTTCGTGGCAGTTGTTGTGGGCCTGGGATCTATTTTTGGTCAGCTATTGGAGTCATCGGGTGGTGCCACTGCCCTGGCCAATAAATTACTGGCAGTTTTCGGAAAGGATAAGGCACCCTGGGCACTTACCATAAGCGGTTTTTTAATCTCTATACCGGTTTTTCTGGATATAGGGTTTATCATTCTTGTGCCTGTTGTCTATGCACTGTCCCGAAAATCGGGTAAATCCACACTTGCTTATGCCATCCCGCTATTGGCAGGACTGGCAGTAACTCATGCCTTTATACCGCCTACTCCGGGTCCGGTTGCGGTTTCCCAGGTACTCGATGCCTCCCTGGGCTGGGTGGTTATCTTTGGGTTTGTCATAGGCATACCAACAGCCATACTGGCTGGTCCTGTATTTGGCCGCTATATTGCCACCAAAATTATCGCTGCACCGCCTGAACACACCGAGCCTTCGGGCCAGGAAGTGATATCTTCCCATAAACCTGCTCAATTTAGAACCGTAGCTTTTTTGATCGCATTGCCCTTGGTGCTGATTATGGTTAATACTGTAGTTGATTTTTTGGTAAAATCTCAGACGATCCCGGAAGAAGCCTTTTGGGTTCAGGTGATTTATTTTCTGGGGCACCCGTTTACAGCTTTATTGATCGCCACCATGGCTTCTGCCTGGTTGTTGGGAACAAGATTGGGTTATAGCAAACAGGAAGTACTGGATATTTCAAATAAAGCGCTTGGTCCGGCAGGTCTCATCATTTTGGTAACAGGTGCCGGCGGAATGTTTAAACAAATTCTGGTAGACAGCGGTGTTGGTCCCGTACTGGCTGAAACCATGTTGATGACTAAATTATCCCCGCTTGTTTTGGCATATCTGCTGGCAGTAGTGATTCGTCTTACCCAGGGGTCGGCAACTGTTGCCATGATCACTGCAGCAGGCATGATTGCTCCCGTCCTTGGCTTGATCGAAATCAGCGAAGCTTATAAAGCGCTTGTCGTTATTGTAATCGCCGCCGGAGCTACCACCTTTTCCCATGTAAATGATTCAGGATTCTGGTTGGTAAGCAAATATCTGGGTATAACAGAAAAACAAACCCTGGCGTCATGGTCGGTAATGGAAACCATAATTTCAGTTGCCGGTTTTATTTTTGCGCTTCTGGTATCTCTGTGGTTGTGATTTTCAGCGCCTGTGCCGTGCCAAAAATGATAATGATTGCACTGCAAACCATTGCTATAAATGGGATGGAGTCAGTCCAGATATCTCCAGCCTGTAATCTTTTAAGGAATATGCCTGCAAAAGCCCAAATGATAACAGCAGCATAGGCAAAGTCATCTTTGCGCAGTAAAAAAATAAGGCCGAGGGTTGTGCCGGCAGCAATCATAAATTGCGACCATAAACTTTCTGATAAGCCAAATGCCATCCATTCCAGATCAACAAGCAGGGCAGTAATATTGGCTATAGTTGCTATGCTGATCCAGCCCAAATAGATACTGAAAGGAATATGTACGAACCACTTTTGAGGAGTGGTTGGGGAAAATTCTCCTATGCCAAGACGATGATACAAGACTATCAGGCTGAATAATAAGACCAGCATTACAATTACAGATGCTGGCACATATTCATAATGCCAGCACCATATCCAGGCAGCGTTGGCCAGGCAAGTCACTAAAAACCAGGGCCGGCTACGCAGGAAATATGCACAATCGTCTGTTTTTTGGTTCTTATTTTTAAAAAGCAGAGAAAAACCATAGATCACAAAAGCCAGTAAGGCAATGTATATGATGCCCCAGATCGAAAAAGTAATCCCTGCCGGCACAAAGAGATTGGGATACTTTGCAGATAATTCACCCGTGGTCATGCCATTTAAAGGCAATGCATTTGCCAGGTAATTCATAAAAAGCATAATAGCATAAGCCGGCAAATGCAAAACCACCCAGAATCTTGCGCTTGAGGAAATATTCATGTAATTTTTATTATAATTGAGATCCATCCACAGGCCTGAGAATGATATCAGTTATATTAGATACCGTATCAGCATACTGCGGATCATCTCTTAACTTTATCCAGTCGGGATCTGTTCTGAATCTGTCCCAGTTTTTATCCCTTTCCTGCATATTTTTAAAGACCAGCATATACGTAAGGTTGGGCATCATTGACCCCATAAGCGCCTCGCCAAAAAATACAGGGCTTAAGCCGGTCTTTTTAAAAATGGCTATTTCCCCACCCTCGTTAAACATATCAATCTTTTTCTGTCCTTTAGGATAGGTGTGACTTTCGTATATGCGGAGTTCAAAAACCCTGGATGACTCTCGGAGGTCATGAGGAATTTCTATAGTCGGCAAATCTTTGAAAGCCCTGAACAAGCTATGCTCTTTGCGCATAAAAGCCGGCTCCGAAAGACCCGCATCAAGGTAATCTCTGCTATCTTTCATATAGGTTTGATCCTGCATTAAACGCGCCTGCCAACTAAGCACGCTTTCCATGCTTTTATGTGGTATTAATACATATAAAGATGGCTGTGAAGGGCCATAAGCTACCGAAAATAAGCCAACAGGTTGTATGCCCATTCTGTTGAGTGCGGGTATGGCTGCATTTTTATAATAATTCTGAACCCTGTTCTTGTGATTACCCCTGGGGAGCTCATAATGAATCCATTCAAAAAAATGGCGATTGTCTTCTTTATTTGCGGCCAGCGAAGTGCCGGTTGCCATCATTGAGCCCAAACCAAACCCGGCAGCCCCTGCGAAAAAATTTCTCCTTTTCATTTTTGTTTATTGAAGTTAAACAATGCTTTGCCTGTAAATTATTATTATTTTTCTCGCTTTCAAAGCGAATAATGGTATTTGTGCCGCAGATAATAAAGCTGGCTTTGTTTAATTCAATTACATAAAAAAAGCCGGGGCAAATCACCCCGGCTTGTATAAGTATATAACTTCTTTTTAAGTTCAGATAATATCCCGCAGCTTACAATTATACCCCCAAAGTACCAGTCTTCCGGGTTGTGTAATTTGAGATATACTCAGTTTCAATCTTATTTTCAGACTTAAACTATATCTTTTGCATTTATGTATTCCATTTTTTCATCCATAATGGTAACAAGCTCAGGATGAGACATATGGGTTTTTTCCTGCAATACATTTATCAGCTTGTTTACCGAAATTTCCATATTGACGAAATCTTCATCTTTTAGGTTAGGAAACTCGTGTTTTAACTCATTCAGCAAACTATTCCATTTGCTAGGTGTGATATCTCTTACCATGGCATTTTCAATTTTGGGTTAATAAATATACTATGTAAATATACGAAAAATAATTATAAAGTTCTATAAATGAGATAGATATGACTTAAATCATGTTTATGCATCTCATAGTTTAGGGCCTTTTTGAGGCCTGTTTTCAGAGAGTTTTTGCAAATTTTATTACCAGAGGTTGACAACTGTGCCATCATTGTGCCCACTGACTGATTTTGCTTATAATCGGCTTTTTTTTTGAGCCGGTAAAAATTTTTTATTTTTTTTAATTCTAATCAAATTTTAATGCCATGTGCTGCTGTTTTATTTAATGCTCATTCTTCTCACAGCCTGAAAATCGTTGATCTCCAACTTGTAAAGATATACCCCTGGCTTAATAGCAAGAGTGATTTTTTCTTTGTTCCATGTAATAGAATTGTAACCTATGGATGCTTTCTGTTCTATTCTGTCAACAATTCTGCCGATGCCATCCATAATGGTAACCGTTGCCAGTCCTTCTTCAGCGGCTTCAAAAACGAAGTGTGAAATATCCTGAACCGGATTTGGGTGGTTTTGAAGCAGTGCATATCCTGTAGGTTCAGGTTGGGATTGAAAATTATGATTAAGCTCTATGTTTAGTAAGTTTAATTCAGCATCTAAGGCCATTACTTCGGTAAGGCTTGTGCTGATTTGTAAAGAACTAATGTTTAGATTGGCATTTGATTTCTTTTGAACCGACAGGTAAAACAAGATGTCCTTATCCGACAAACTGCGGCCACTCAAACCAGGTTCATCAAAGCTGATACTCATAATTCCACTTTGATTATCCGGTTTGTGAAAATGTACATTGAGCGCTGCGTTTTTGACGGCAAGTATTTGCAGATCGGAGGGGTTCCAGTCAAGTGTAAACTGAAATCCCGAGATAGCGCTAAAGTTTTCAGCATATACTGGTATAAAAATCTCTCTTTCAGTAAATTCAGGTTCCCGCAATTCAAAAGCCAGGGTGCCTGTGAATCCGGTCCTTGCTGCGTTGATATTCCAGGAATAGTTTACATCGCCAAGACGAATCCCTGTAAAATCGATGTTTTTTCCATTTTCAGCTACATCTTCAATAAAAGGGCTGAAAATCATGGATTCAGCCAGGTTATGAGATGCTGGCATAAAGCGCCAGAGCTGCTGATTTACAAAGGCGTTTGTTTTACCCAGCAAAACATTGCGCATCATCATCTGATCTATGGCGGTTATATTATTATCTTTATTAACATCGGCAGCTAAAATGAGAAAAGGATCATTAATCGGACGAAGATTTAATATATGCCTGCCAACCAGTATTATATCAAGGGTGCTTATGCCATTATTCGGACGCGCTTCTAGTGATTTAGAGGGTATAACCCTGAATGGTGCATTATTTGGGAAATCAAACTGAAACCGTCCGTTTACATCGGTCATCGTTTGCAATGATGCAGATCCTTCCACTTCAATTTCTACTTCTTTTACTGGTTGCCCAAGCGGGTTTAAAATTCGCCCCTCTATGGTTACCATTTCAATGTCTTCTAAAGTGGTTGCTGCAGCAAGTCCCGAATAGACAGATTCCTGTCCGTTGAGTATTACCCTTGCCCGGTAGAAATATTCTGTGGCGGGTGTAAGATCTGTATCACTATAGCTGCTTGCATTACCATCGAGGGTGGCAAGTTCGGTAAAATCATTTTCGTCTCCGGTCAGGCTTCTTTGCAGGATAATCTGATCGGCTTCGCTTAATGGATTCCATTGCAACTCTATGGCAAATGGAGAGAGGGCAGTAGCTGTAAGGTTATGCACAGGGTCTGGAATAATAACGGGCTCTTCTTCGGTTGTGGCGCTAACCACTATGGAGAAATCAGAAAACACATCATCGATTTTAGATCTCAAACGGTAATAATAAGTTGTGCCAGCCTCAAGGTTTTCATCAACCCAGGATTCACTTTGATCGCCTGCACTATGGATAAGTAAAAAGCCCTCGTCTGCCAGTAATGACCTTTCTATTTCAATTTCCTGCAGGTTTCCTGCCGGGTTGGTCCAGCTCAGCGATATACTGTTGGCAGATAAAGTGCTGGCTATTATGCCGGTAGGTGGTTGTGGTTCATTGGTGGTAATGAAAATATCAAAACTCGTTGGCTCACTGCATAAACCTTCTGCCCCGGTCTCACATGCGATGAATTGAAGGGTATATTGATTTTTTTCTGCATATATGAAGGTATGGCTGGTTTGAAGTAAAAAAGTTTCAGCAAGGGTGCCGGGGTCAATGGATTTAACCACCGTAAACAAAGCCGATTCGGGGCCATCATCCACAATAGTAACTACATGTTTATCATCCGGATTTGGATCAGTAACTACAATTTCGCCGATGGTAAAGGCGGGGTTTAAAAAATCGAATTCCAGCTTTTCCGGAACTGTATTGGAGGTGAGTTCTGTAATTTTAGGGGCTACGTTTACATATTCAATAACAATAATAAATTCAGCAGAAAAGGACTCATCTTCTGAATTCGTTACCCTGATAATGAAAAAAAAGTCAGGCCAGTCCCAGGCGGGGCTAAATATTTCTTTGGCCGTATATAAGGTTCTTCCAATAATTTTAAAATATTCATAATCGGGATATTCCTCCGGGTCGTTAAGATAGGGAAGCACCTCAAAAATGAAAGTATCATCAAGATGGGGAAGATCAGTAGAAATGGTGGCAATGGGCGTATTGGCAGGTGTACCATCTTCTACGGTTTCTTTGTCGAGGAAAATCTTTGTGGGAATGCTTTGCGCCAAAACATGATTGAAGCTTACCATGGACAGACAGCTCCAAAATAAAATCAGGTAAATAGTTTTCATATCGCCTATATTGTATTGCCCTGTTGTTCAAGGCATTTAAGAACTACAAAATTAACTTTTAAAAATGCTATTGCTGTGCAGCTACTGCCTGGTCATTACATGTGAAATGACTGAGTCAAGTTTGATGAAATATGTGGAAGTGTATGTTGGAATTTTGCAATGATTTGAAAATGAGGGCAATAACTCTGCAATAAAAACCTGATGCTCTCCATACCCCCGCTAAAGAATGCTGTCTGGAAAGTTTCAGTTGCAGAAATTGTATATAATTTCGTAAAAATATTACAATTAAAATATTCTGAAGATAAAAATCAATTTCTGAAAATTTCAGTCTTATAAGCCTGTTGAACCCAACAAATGTTCTTTAACCTTAATCATGCCGGTACCGGCATTTTCTTCGAAAAGATGTAATTTGGGTCTTGGTCTTAGCTGCGGCATATTGGGGTCAACGACATAGACCGGCACATGTGGTCCGACATAGTCTACGAGTCCGGCTGCGGGATACACCTGAAGTGAAGTGCCAACAACCACAAAAAAATCGGCTTCTGAAGCTATCTGCATGGCTACGTCCATCATCGGCACCATTTCTCCGAACCATACGATATGTGGCCTGAGCTGGCTTCCTTTTTCACAAAGGTCTCCGATGTTCAATGCCCATCCATCCATATTATAAATCAGAGTTTCATCAAGGGTACTTCGCGATTTGAAAAGTTCTCCATGAAGATGTATAACCTGATCAGATCCGGCTTTTTCGTGAAGGTTATCGACATTTTGCGTAATGACATGCACATCGAACCAGTTTTGCAGTTCTGCAATCACCTTATGAGCTGTATTGGGTTCAGCGCTCAGTGCCTGTTTTCTTCTCTGGTTATAAAAATCCAATACAAGTTCGGGGTTTTTATACCAACCTTCGGGAGTAGCCACTTCCATTACGTCGTGACCTTCCCATAATCCACCAGCATCCCTAAAGGTTTTAATACCACTTTCTGCGCTTACGCCGGCGCCACTTAAAATAACCAGACGCTTTTTCATTTTGATTTTCTGGTAAATTTTTTGCCTTTTTTGTCAGGTGTTTTTGCAGCAAGATCGAGACAGTCTTCAAGGCTCAGTTCTTCAGGCTTTTTATCCTTAGGTATTTTTACATTTTTGCTTCCAGCTTTTATATAGGGTCCCCAGCGGCCATTTAAAATTTGTACCTCAGGGTTTTCTTCGAAAGCCTTGATCAGTTTCTCGGCGTCGGCCTTTCGTTTAGCTTCAATTATTTCTATTGCCCTTTCAGCGTGGAGGCTCATAGGATCTTCATCTTTGGGGATGGAATAAAATTTACTGTCATGCCGGATGTATGGTCCAAACCTGCCGGTATTTACTTCCATTTCCTTACTTTCATATTGCCCTAATTTTCGGGGTAATTTGAAAAGTTCGAGTGCTTCTTCAAGACTTATGCTTTCAATAAGCTGATCTTTTTTCAGGCTGGCAAATTGTGGTTTTTCATTTTCATCTCCATTTTCACCAATCTGAACGATAGGCCCGAAACGGCCAAGCCTGGCTATAACTTTTTTACCGCTCACAGGATCCACACCAAGTTCTCTGGAAGTACCGACCTCCGAGCGATTCATGGTTTCTGTATCCTGTACTTTTGAGTGAAAGGCTCCATAAAAATCATGGATCATTTTGTTCCATTCGACTTTTCCATTGGCTATTTCATCAAACTCTTTTTCAACATTGGCAGTAAATCCATAATCTATTACATTTGGGAACCGGTCGACCAGAAAGTCATTTACCACCATGGCCATATTGGTAGGAAAGAGTTTGTTTTTTTCCGCTCCGGTTATTTCGGTTCTTCGGGCCTCTTTAATATCATTATTTTTAAGTTCGATCTCCAGATATTCCCGATTTTTTCCTTCTCTTGATTCTTTGGAAATATAACCTCTTTTCTGAATGGTAGTAATGGTAGGGGCATAGGTTGAGGGCCTTCCAATACCCATTTCTTCGAGCTTTTTAACCAAACTGGCTTCTGTGTACCTGGCGGGAGGCCGGGTAAAGCTCTGCCGGGCCAACATACTTTTAAGGTTTAAAATTTGTCCTTTTTCAAGCGGGGGCAGCATGTTTGTATTTTCTTCATTGTTTTCGTCCTCATCATCTGATGATTCTATGTAAACTTTGAGAAAGCCTTCAAATTTCACCACTTCGCCGGTGGCGATCAACTTGTTTTCAATGCCGCTGATGCCTATGGTTACTACAGTTTTTTCAATTTGTGCATCAGCCATTTGAGAGGCAATTGCCCGCTTCCAAATCAGTTCATAAAGACGTTTTTCCTGTGCTGAATCTCCTGCATTTTGATGTGAAAAATCTGTAGGTCTTATAGCTTCGTGTGCTTCCTGGGCTGATTTGTTTTTTGTCTTGTATTGACGGCTGTGTACATAGTCATTGCCAAAACTGTTTGCAATTGCATGTTTTGCTCCTTGTATTGCATCATCGGAGAGATTGACAGAATCGGTACGCATATAGGATATCTTGCCGGCCTCATACAGCTTTTGTGCTACGCTCATAGTAAGCGAAACAGGAAAGCCCAATTTTCTACTGGCTTCCTGTTGCAGGGTGGAGGTGGTAAAAGGTGGGGCCGGTGATTTTTTACCAGGCTTTTTTTCGAGATTTTCAATGACAAATTCGGCGCCTTTGCAATGCGATAAAAAACTTTTTGCCTCATTTTCTTCAGTAAAGCGCTGTGGCAGTTCGGCTTTGAGGATTTTTCCGCTTTCAAGCAGAAAAAAAGCAGTAATTTTGTAAAATGAATTGGTATTAAATTTGTCAATTTCCCTTTCCCTTTCCACCACCAAACGTACGGCAACAGATTGCACCCTGCCCGCCGATAAGCCTGTCTTAATTTTTTTCCATAATAAAGGAGATATTTCGAAACCAACCAGACGATCGAGAACCCTTCGCGCCTGCTGCGCATTTACAAGATCAAGATCAATACCTCTAGGCATAGCCATGGCCTGCTCAATGGCTTTTTTGGTAATCTCTCTGAATACAATTCTTTTTGTATTGTTGTCGCCAAGTTTCAGTGCCTCCTTTAGATGCCATGATATAGCTTCTCCTTCGCGGTCATCATCCGTAGCCAGGTAAATCATTTCAGATTCCTTAACCAATTTTTTGAGGTTCTTGATTACCTCTTTTTTATCACTGGTAATTTCATAGGTAGGCTTAAACCCGTTTTCCACGTCAATGGCATTATTTCCCTTGGGTAAATCACGTACATGTCCATAACTGGAAGTAACTTTAAATTCTTTCCCCAGGTACCCCTCTATGGTTTTGGCTTTGGCCGGTGACTCTACGATTACAAGATTTTTAGGCATTTTCAGCTGTTTTTATTCAATAGAAGCTTCAAATATCTGTAAAAAAAAATTAAAAGTGCAAAACACTCCTGCTAACAATGATTATTGCAAGCTTTGTTTCAAGGTAAAATATATTGTCTTGATTAATCAAATAAGCATTTTTTAATGCATCATAATTAATATATTGTATGCTTAATTGTTATATAAGGGAATCAAAAAAAATGAATACATTCAGTTTTTCTCATTTTGGCGCCTTAAAACAGCATTTATTCAATTATTTTAACAACATGATTAAAAAAATATACCTTGTCAGACACGCAGAAGCTAAAGCTTACAGCCCCGGAGAAAAAGATATTGACAGGCCCCTTACCTCTAAGGGTATGCAGGAAGCTTCCCGCTTAGGGGCTTTATTGTATAATACAAAAGCCGCTGTAGCTGCAATTTATTGCAGTACCGCACTCAGATCACAACAAACAGCTGAACTTATAGGTGATCAGATGCGAATCGACAGTGATAAAGTTTTTAGCACTAAGGATCTCTATGAAGCTTCAGTTCGAATTTATAACGAACTTATCAGATCTTTCAATGAATCATGGAACGAAGTCATGATCATTGGTCATAATCCGGTTATTCTGTACTTTGCCGAATACATCAGTGGTCAAAATATAGAAGGCGGTCTCAAAACCTGTACCTTGGTTGAGCTGCAATTTGCAGTTGATGAATGGATGAATGGCCCAGAAAAAAAAGGTAAACTTATTCGTATAATCAAGGATGGTGTGGAAATGGAAATTTGATAAATACGATGTTTTATTTTGATTTTTTTTGAAAATATGAAATATAATTTTGTTTATTCTAAAAATTGCGTTACTAATGGGTTTAAAAAGTTATAGTTTGTAGTATTCCTATTGTCAGGTTGCAACCCCGTCCTGTAATAAAGTCCTGAAATTAATCCCGTTTAAGTTGCTTTTTTTATTTTTGAGAATACTGAATATTTGAGTTAATATTTACTTACATACCATACTTTATTGGTGTAAATGGCTAATTAGGTTTAAGAATCAGGATATTCGACATTAATAATGAAATAATGGAAATGCTGTAATTTTTTTAATTCCCCATAAAAATGTTGAAAATATGATTTCATTGCTTAGGTATTTTTGAGTCAATTGAGCATTGATTTTTTCTATAGTACAGGATAAGTATAATTATTTATTCAAATAATCTATAAAAATGCTCTGTTATACTGTAATGAGCCTATCTGTCAAATTTTAAGACTTGATAATTTTTAGGCATTCAGTTAAAAACAACCTAAAAAATTACATTTATGCTTTAGGATGGATTTTGTTAAAGGCAAATTAAAAATAATCATGTTACTTTGCGAATGTAATATGATTTGATAGCATCATGAAAACAACCCTAATTTACTTTTTTGTCTTTCAATTGGCAGCATGGCTTTTATTTTTCGGTGAAAATTCAGATCAGGAACTTGCTGGCAGTATCACAAATTCGTGGAATGTTGTAGATATTGACATAAAGCAACTTGATCCTCACCTTATTCCGGTTTTCAACACCCTGGTGTTGCACAAAAATGGTAATTTTTCAAGATTAATGTCAGATGGTGAGGTGGAGCAAGGGCAGTGGCAGCTTACAAAAGACCGTTCTGCTTTATGGTTGCAGGTTAAAAACCGCGAAGAATTTTATCAGATTAAAAATTTTGAAAATGAGCCCGGTAATATGGTATTATTGGCAGAGAGGTATGATGATAAAACCGGTAAAGCGGGAGAAATCCAGGTTATGCTTTCCAGGGTGAATTAATTAATTTCCATTTATCTATGGATAAGGGGTATTTGTGAAATTATTTTTTTGTAGAACACATAAAAAAACCCGAACATATGTCGGGTTTTTTGTTCTTCAAAGTATAATTCATCTTTCAATTCACAGATCCGGCTTATGTTCAGAATCTCCGGCCCCGTATGTTCGAGATTATTTTTTTATGATTTTCTCAACTTTTTATAAGCATTGATCAACTGGTTTGTTGAATCGTCATGACTTTTCACTTCAGCATCTCCAACAAGTTCCGGAAGTATTTTATTGGCAAGTTGCTTGCCGAGTTCAACCCCCCATTGATCAAAGCTGAAAATATTCCATATGATGCCCTGGGTAAAAATTTTATGTTCGTACATTGCTATTAATGCACCCAGGGTAAAAGGCGTTATTTTCCTTACCAGTATTGAATTGGTTGGTTTATTGCCTTCAAAAACTTTAAAAGGTGTCAGAAACTGTATTTCTTCATCTGATTTACCTGCGCCATTCAATTCTAACTGCACCTCTTCCTGTGATTTACCCATCATCAGGGCCTCGGTTTGTGCAAAAAAGTTTGACATAAGTTTTTGATGATGATCTCCTAAGGGGTTATGGCTGATGGCCGGAGCGATAAAATCGCAGGGTATCAGTTTGGTGCCCTGGTGGATAAGCTGATAAAAAGCATGTTGTCCGTTGGTGCCAGGTTCACCCCATATTACCGGTCCGGTTTGGTAATTAACTTTTTCTCCATTTCGATCGATATATTTTCCATTACTTTCCATATTTCCCTGTTGAAAATAGGCGGCAAAGCGATGGAGGTATTGATCGTAGGGAAGTATTGCTTCGGTTTCTGCATTGAAAAAGTTACCATACCAAATGCCCAGAAGGGCAAGTATCACTGGTATGTTTTTATCAAGACTCGTATTTCTGAAATGTTCATCCATGGCAAAGGCGCCATCCAGCAACTGATCGAATCGATCAAATCCAATGGCACAGGCAATTGAAAGGCCAATGGCAGACCATAAGGAATACCTTCCACCTACCCAATCCCAAAATCCAAACATATTTTCAGCATCAATGCCGAATTTTTCCACTTCTTTTTGGTTGGTGCTTAAAGCGGCAAAATGATATTTCACAAATTTCTCATCACCTGCTTTTTCAAGAAACCAACTCCTTGCAGTATGGGCGTTGGTCATGGTTTCTTGTGTGGTGAAGGTTTTGGAAGCTACCAGAAAGAGGGTTGTTTCAGGATCAACCTGCTTTAGCACTTCTGCTATATGTGTGCCGTCAACATTAGAAACAAAATGCAATTGAATATGGGGATGCTGGTAAGGTTTAAGGGCTTCGGTTACCATAAGGGGACCGAGGTCAGAACCGCCGATTCCTATATTTACAATATGCCTTACTGCTTTTCCGGTGTAGCCTTTCCAGCTGCCTGAGATCACTTTTTCTGAAAATAACTTCATTTTATCCAGCACCGTACGCACTTCTGGCATTACATCTACACCATCCACCATGATAGAATGCTTGCTGCTTTTGTTCCTTAGAGCTGTATGTAATACGGCGCGATTTTCAGTTTCATTGATACTTTCTCCTTCAAACATATTTTGAATAGCCTGCGACAAGCGGCATTCCTTTGCCAGATCTGTCAGAAGCGAAAGGGTTTCTTCAGTAATAATGTTTTTTGAATAATCTATGAGAATATCGTCAAATTGCAGGGAAAATTTTTCAAAGCGCTGTTTGTCTTTTTGGAAAAGCTCCCGCATGTGAATGTTTTGCATCTGCTTATAATGGGTTTCAAGCTTTTTCCATGAGGAAGTTGTTGTAGGGTTAATTCTGCTGAGCATAAATTGTTGACTTTAAAAATGATATAAACTGGATGGCAAAATTAGCAAAAATTATTCAGCTTTTAGAGAGATTGAAAGCCGGATTCGACGGGTATTTCGAAAGTTGATTTTTATCCTTTAGCTCAAACCTGATGGAGATATGAAACAGATAAAAAAACCAGGATGTAACCTGTATTGTGGAGAAAAATGTGGATAAGCGCCAATAATTTGTGGATATGCTTGTTATTTAAGATGAGAATAGACTAGAAATGATGTGGAAAAGCTTTGGAAAAGTTAATGATGGTAAATTTCTTAAGAAGGTGGGGAACGCCTATGTTTGTAATAGAAACATTACAACCACCGCTTAACCTTTTTCTATGGATACAGGGAATACCACCGGTTTGCGTAAAGACCGGAAAATACGAAATTATCTGAGTGCCGGACTTATTGAGCATCAGGGTAAATTGCCTCCTCAGGCATTAGAACTGGAAGAAGCCGTTTTGGGTGCATTGATGCTGGAAAAGGAAGCGCTCAATGTGGTTATTGATATTTTAAAACCCGACAGTTTTTATAAGGATAGTCATAAAGAAATATTCGAAGCCATACTTGAGCTTTTCAATAAATCTGAGCCTATTGACATTCTAACGGTTACTTCGCAGTTAAGAAAAAGAGGCTCTCTGGAATTTTGTGGTGGGGCTTTTTATATTACAGACCTTACTTCCAGGGTAAGTTCGGCAGCCAATGTGGAAGCGCATGCCCGTATTATTACGGAAATGGCTATAAAGCGGGAGTTGATAAGTATAGCCACCAAAATCCACAAAGATGCCTATGAAGACACAACGGATGTTTTTGACTTATTGAATTCCACCGAGCAGGCCATATTCGAAGTTTCTGAAATAAATATCCGCAAAAATTTTGCGGATATGCGTTCTATTATGCACGAAGCCATCACTGAACTGGAAATTAGAAAAAACAGGGCCGATGGCTTAACTGGTGTACCCTCGGGCTTTACTGGCTTAGACAGGGTAACTTCGGGCTGGCAAAAATCAGACCTTGTTATTATAGCAGCACGGCCGGGTATGGGTAAAACCGCTTTTGTAGTTTCTGCCCTGCGCAATGCGGCTGTCGAATTTAGACGTCCTGTTGCTATTTTTTCATTGGAGATGTCAAGTGTTCAATTGGTAAACCGTTTGATTTCGGCTGAGGCTGAACTCGATAGTGAAAAAATAAAAAAGGGCAGTCTCGAGGAATACGAATGGGAGCAATTGGTTCACAAAACCGCCGGGCTATCAGAAGCGCCTATTTTTATAGATGACACACCGGCACTTTCGATATTTGAGTTTCGTGCAAAGGCCCGAAAACTGGTGCAACAGCATAAAGTTGAGTTAATCGTAATTGACTACCTTCAATTGATGTCGGGTGATACCGGAGGTAAAAGTGGCGCAGGAGGTAACCGCGAGCAGGAAATAGCTACCATTTCCCGATCTTTGAAAACCATTGCCAAAGAGCTTAATGTACCGGTTATCGCCCTTTCCCAATTATCCCGCGCTGTAGAAGTTAGGGGAGGTGATAAGCGACCTCAACTCTCAGACCTTCGTGAATCTGGATCTATTGAACAGGATGCCGACATGGTTATGTTTTTGTATCGTCCTGAATATTATAAAATAACCGAAGATGCTGAAGGTAATAGTCTATTGGGTATCGGAGAAGTTATTATTGCCAAGCACAGAAATGGTTCTCTCGATACCATACAATTGAAATTCATCGGTAAATACACCAAGTTTACTGACCTCGATCCCTTTGCCAATCGAAGTATGGGTGCATTTCCATCTGCTGAAGGTTTACCGGGTGAATTCAGTAATTTCAATACGATTACCTTTCAGAGCAAAGCCAATGGCCCCGGTTCATCTGATGACCCGGAAACAGGACCGGGATATGATCCCTCAGATGATACGCCTCCTTTTTAGGTCAGGGAGAGGAAATCTGATTGATTTTGATTTTTGCCTTATTGCTGATACTGTAACTGTATGGATGTCCGCGGTAGCTCATGGCTTGTTCGTACCATCGTCGGGCACTAATACTGTCTTTTTGCATCAATGCCATATCACCAAGTTGCATACAGGCATTGGCAGGCAGATAGCTGTCTTTTTCCGAAGGAATTAACAGCATTCTTTTATAAGATTTTTCCGCTTCAAGCCATTTTTCCTGAGCCTGAAAAATACGACCCATCCGGTAATGGTATTCCAGCTGGTAATTCTCACTTTTTACATCAACAGGAATGCTGGATAAGGTTTTTTCTGCTTCAGTAAAATAACCGCCATCAAATTGTAATCTTGCCAGCATTAATGCCGAATCTGGCAAATTGCCACCCTGCAATATTTGTGCAGCGTTTTTATCGGCTTCTGTTTGGGTTTTACCTGTTAATTGTGCACGATTAAAATAGAATTCTGCTTTTTCACGGTTGCCCAGGAGTTGATAAGCCAGGCTGATTTTAAAAACGGCATCCTTGTGCAAATCTTCTGATTTATGTTTATTTAGAAAGAGCTGATATTGATTTATGCATGCATTATACATGCCTCGTTGAAGAAAAGCTTCTGCACGATAGTAATAGGCAATGGGCGGAATATAGTTTCCTTTTGTATTACTTATTTCCATAAAACCCTGACTGTATTGTATACATGCCATTCCCATTTGATTTTTCAGCGCTAATGGAGAAGCCAAAAACATGATGAGCATTGGTTCTGGCCTTGAGTCCATCAATTCCTTTATTTTTTCAAATGCCCAATTATTATCATTGTGAAGGTATGACATAACAAGGGCTTGAATGATTCCGGTTTCTTCAGAGAAAATACTGTTGGTCTGCTCCAAACCCTTTAGCAGGGATTTCCCCATCGACATATCGGCTTTGAGCCCGATTACAGGGGTAGCCCAGTGGTATTTTTCAGGTAAAACCGAAAGCATCACATGCAATACCCCAAGGGTTTTATGACTTGGCCCATAGTCAGGAAACTGTTTATGATTGTTGCGTGCATATTGAATGGCTTGCCGTATAGATAAAAATCCACTCAGCCAATCGCCATGGTACATTTTTATAAGACCCCAGTGAAGTTTTATTTCCGAATAAACAAATTGGTATATTGCCAAATCCTTTTGATGCTCACTGAGTATTTCGAGATAGTATTTTTCATTGCCTTTTATTTGACCGTAAATCGATTTATCACCTGACAGAAATATTCTGCAGAAATCCTGTAAACTCAAAATATATAGTGATGCCGGATTCTCGGGTTTTATATCTCTTGTTGCATCAAAATCCAGATCTAGTAGCCTTAGGTAGGCCATACTTTCATGTTCATTAAAAAAAGTATAGTCAATTGAAGGGTTTTCGCTTTGAAAAATGCAGGCCATTGCCGATAAAGGCATGATGAAAAAGGATAACAAAAAAAAGCAGACAAATCTGCGTTTTCGCGGATCTGCCTGCTTCTGTAATGATAACATATGATATTCCCGAAGGCTTTGCAAAGCTTAAACTGCCCTGGATGCTCTTCTTCCTGTCTTTTTGGGTTCTTCAATCACCACATTTTCTACATCGTAGAAAATTCTGCCGCAATGTTCGCAGACGATGATTTTTTTGCGTTCGCGAACCTCCGCCTGTCTTTGAGGTGGTACAATGTTGTAGCAACCACCACAGGCATCTCGAAGTACTTTTACTATGGCAAGACCGTTGCGTGATTGATTTCTGATCTTTGTATAAGACTTATACAACCTGTCTTCCACTTGTCCGGCCGACTTTTCTCTTTTCTGAAAGAGTGTTTTTTCTTCATCTTCACTTTCAGCAATAATTTGATCGAGTTCAGATTTTTTGCTGTCGAGATCCTTTTTACGCTCATCCAATATTTGCCGGGTAGCTTCTATTTCTTCTTTTTTGGCATCGATTTTTACATATGCCTCTTTGATGCGCTTTTCGCAAATTTGTATTTCAAGTTGCTGAAGTTCAATTTCTTTGGTTATGGCATCATATTCGCGGTTGTTTCTGACATTCATTTGCTGTTCCTCATACTTAGATATGAGTTTTTCAGCATTTTTAATAGCAGTTTTATTTGCGTTTATGTCTGCATCCTGCGTGTCGATATCCGCCTGGTATTTTTGAATACGGGTTTCATAACCTACTATTTCATCTTCCAGATCACCAACTTCCTCAGGGAGCGCTCCTCTGATTTTTTTTAACTCATCAAGTTCGGTATCAATTTGTTGCAGCTGATAAAGGGATTCAAGCTTTTGTGAAACGGTTCTTTCCATGAACTATGTGTAAAATATGGGGTTTGTATTTACCATTGATAAATGGAGTGCAATATTAGAAAAATTTTCTGACAAAAACTTATAAAATAAATCTTTTGTAAATCTTTCACTTTCATAATGTCCCACATCTGCTAATAAGAGCTTACCATCTGCTTCAAAAAAGTCGTGATACTTTACATCTGCGGTAACAAATGCATCGGCCTGGTTTGCAATGGCAGCGCCAATTAGAAAACTCCCTGAACCTCCGCAAAGGGCCACGGTTTGTATTTTTTTACTGGTAAATGCTGTATGTCGCACTATTTTTAATTCCAGCTTTTCCTTAAGATGCTCAATAAAGGCCGGTTCATCCATTGGTGCATTCAATTTACCAATCATGCCTGATCCGCTTAGTTGGTTCTCATTTTCAAGACTATGCAGGTAGTAAGCGATCTCTTCATATGGGTGCGTGTTTCGCAATGCAAGCATTACCTGTTTTTGTTGCCAAACCGGGAATATCACCTCAATTCGATCTTCTGTCACTTCTTCCCTCATATTTTTTTGTCCGATATGAGGATTCGCCAATTCATTGGGCGTGAAAGTGCCTTGTCCTTTAAGTTTAAAACTACAACCTTTGTAATTTCCCACTTCTCCGGCACCGGCCTGGTGAAGTGCGTCTAATACTTCCTCAGTATGCTCTTCGGGTATAAAAGTTGTCAGTTTGCACAATTGATGTGGTTTGGGACTCAAAATCCATGGACTTTCTAATCCAATGACCTCGGCAAGTTTCCGGTTTACACCATCACTCACATTGTCGAGATTGGTATGGCAGGCATATATGGCTATATCATGTTTGATAGCTTTGATAATGATTCGCTCAACATAATGTTTTCCCGTGATTTTCTTTAAGCCTTTAAAAATTATCGGGTGATGTGCCAGAATAAAATTACAGTTCAACTGTATTGCTTCATCCAGTATTTCGGTGGTAACATCCAGGCAAATAAGAACGCCACTGACCATTTGTTCGGAATCTCCGGTTATTAATCCGGCATTGTCATACGATTCCTGTAATGAAAGCGGGGCCAGAGATTCGATATATTGGGTAATGTCACTTACTTTTGTCATGTTTTACCTGATTTTGGGTTTGCCAGAGTAAAATTAACAATACAGTTGAAAATATTATGATGCTATTGCGGCTACTTTTGTTTCCTTTTGCTGTTTTATATGATCTAGTCACGCGCCTGAGGAATCATTTGTATGATATCGGATATAAAAAGTCTTTTTCTTTTGACACCATTGTAATATCAGTAGGAAACCTTAGTGTGGGCGGAAGCGGAAAAACGCCAATGGTAGAATATCTGTTAAGATTATTTAAAGACGAAAAGGTTGCGGTATTGAGCCGGGGCTACCGCAGGCGGACCCGGGGATTCAGATTGGCCGGGGCAGGTGACAATGCACTTACCCTCGGAGACGAGCCTTTCCAGATGTATAGAAAGTTTGGAGATAATGCCTGTGTAGCTGTTGGAGAAGAAAGAGCATTGGCCATACCTGAGATATTGTTCCATCGGCCTGAAACACAAATTATTCTGCTCGATGACGCCTTTCAGCACAGAAAGGTAATCCCCAATTTATCTATTTTGGTCACAGAATTTCATCGTCCTTTTTTCAAAGACTACCTGATGCCTTATGGGCGACTCAGAGAGGCCCGTAATGGCGCATTCAGGGCCGATCTAGTCATCGTGAGCAAATGCCCCGATTCCCTTGCGCCTTCCGAAATGGATGATTACAGACAAAGTATTCAGACATTCGCCCAAAACGATATTCCGGTTTATTTTACCCGCATTAAATATGGTCGCATAAGACATTGGTCAGATCAGGCATTGGACACTCCGAAACATTTTTATTTCTTTAGTGGCATAGGCCAGCCTGCACCTATGGCTCATTATATCAGAGAAAATTTTAATCTTGCAGCAGAAAGGCATTTCCCCGATCATTATATTTTTTCTGAAAGTGAAATGATGACTATAAAGAAAACGTTTGACAATATAAATTTGCAATCCAAAGGTATAATTACTACAGAAAAAGATATGGTAAGAATCAAAAGTTTGCCCTGGTCAGACAAATTGCGCGAATGGCCGTTATATTACCTGCCGATTGAAATTGATTTTATCGGAGGGTCGGCGGCTTTTGATCAATATTTAAAAAATGCCTTGCAAAACGTAAACAAGCCTTCTAATTGATAAATTCTTTTTTTTGAAAAATAAAAGCGCATACATCTTTGGACTCCTCATCCTGATCCTGTTTTCAGAGACCAAGGCTCAAATCATTGATGACAGCACCAAACAGATTTATGGAGCTTATACAACTTTTTATACCAGATATAAAGATTATCTCAATAATGAAGAAAGACAATATGAAATAGATACCCTCATCGGTAATCTTCACAATTATACGTACGTCAATAAAAGCAGAAACTACCTGCAGGACCTGGGTAATCTGGGTACGGCTATTAATCCGGTTTTTTATACAGCACCCGATGTCATTGGCGCACGATCAGGATTTGATGCTTACACACCCTATTATCACAATTCAGATAATGTGCGTTTTTATGATACCAAATCGCCATATTCAATGATTAATGCAAATTTTGGCGGGGGACAAAGGGCAATATCTGATATTGTGTATACGCGAAACATTACTCCCTACTGGAACGCCGGGTTTAAATTTTCTAATATAAACAGTCAGAAACAGGTTAAATCGACGGGAAGAAACGATTTTCAGGTACGTTCTGTGGCCTATCATTTTCATACGCATTACTTATCACCCAATGGAAAGTATACGGGCCTGGGCTATATTTCACGCATCAACCATAGGGTAAGAGAACAGGGTGGCATTGTAGGGGATGAAACTACACCTTTGTTTGAATTTTTTGACGATGCGGCTGATATATACCTTGATAATGCAGAAAGCCGTGATTTCAGGGTGAATGTATTTACCTATAACCAATATCGTCTCGAAAATGCCTTTCAATTGTATCACAGCTTCGAATATATTGAGAATACCAACCGTTTTTCAAACCGCCCATTGGCCGGTGACATAAATTTTTACGATCGCATACTGATATCCCGGGACTCAACGGTTGATCAATCGAAATCATTTGATGTTCGAAATGAGGCTGGTATTAAAGGTACTGTTGGAAAGGCATACTATCGTTTATTTGCCAGGGCCAGAAATTTTCGCCTTAATTACAGGTATATACCTGAACGATTTGGTCAGTTTGAAACCTATGCCGGTTATCATGTGCGCATGCGCTTTGACAGTCTTCATTATCTCAGAAGCGAAGGTGAATATCTCATTGCCGGGAATTACAAGCTCGAGGCTGTTTACAGAAATAAATTTTTCGATGCTGAATTCAGAAGGATACAATACGATCCATCGGTTATCCAGATGCGGTATTTTGGCAATCATGGTGAATGGATCAATAACTTCAGGCCGGTCTCCAGCGATTATCTGGCGGGAAGTATCAATTTCTGGATCAAAGATGTATTCAGAATCCGGCCAATGCTATCTATTACCAACGTAAACCGGCAAGTTTATTGGGATGAGGATAAAACACCTCAGCAGGCATCCGGATCTGCGCAACTCCTGAGTCCGGGAGTGTTTCTTTTTCTTCGTATGGGGGATAAGATTTTTCTGGAGACGGAGGCCCGGTACACACTGGTTACCGGAACCACCCAGGAGGCGGCTGATGCTTTCAGGATTCCCGATTTATTTGCCAATACCAGCCTGTATTATACCAATGAACTTTTTGAAGGGCGCTTAAATCTAAAAGCGGGCATTGATGTGCACTATAAAAGCGCTTACCGTGCTTTGGCCTATGATCCGGTAATGCAACAATTTCATTTGCAAAACTGGTTTACTGTTCCACAATATGCCTTGGTAGATGCATATGTCAATACCAGAATCAGTTGGGCTACTATTTTTCTGAAAATGGAAAACCTGGCACAACCAGAAAATGGAGGTTATTTCACTTTTCCACAATATAGAGGCATAGCCAGAACATTTACCCTGGGTATTACCTGGAGCTTTTTTGATTGATAGGCTAAAAAAATCGTTATAGCTTATTAAAACTCCATATTGTGCAGAATGAGGGAAGATATAGAAATCATGCCCACGTATTCGCCATTTTCTTCGACCGGTGCCCGGCGTATTTGTGTTCTGATCAGAAAATTAGCCACGTATCGAATGTCCATACTGGAGGGTACTGATATTGCCGGCTTTTTCATAATTTCATACACATTTACCTCTGAGGAATTGCGGTCGGGAATAATCACTCCATTGATCAGATCCTGTAACTCTACAATGCCAAAGGCATCGTCTTCATGCCTTTTCTTGACAATAAGAGTATCAACTTTTTCCGCACGCATAAGATCGACAGCTTCTTTGGCAGTTGCCATGCCATCGATGTATACTACTTTTTTGCGCATTACATCCCTGGCCCTTTGGGTGTTGTTTTTTCTAGAATACATAGTGCCCATTTGATTATGATTAAAAGTATTTATCCCTTGCTTTTTCTTTAAATTTTTCCATCTGGCTTTCCAGACCTACTACATGCTCTATAGGCAATACAAAGGCAATGCCTGTACCGGGTTCATTAAATTTTCCCGCTTTTTTCACAGCCTCCAGTAAACCTTCTACAATGTGTTCTTCAACAATCTGCATGATAATATCGGTCTGCGTTTCAAGTGTAAGGCCAAAAAAAGATTTGGCTTCGTGAATACCCGAACCCCTGGCGGGTATAATGGTAGCGCCGGTAGCGCCAGCTTCCTTGGCAGCGTCGATCACCTTGTCGGTAAGGTGCGGCTTAACTGAAATCAATACCATTTTGAATTTCATAACTTATTATTTTTTGATCTTAGAATTTTCCATTCCATAATTTGCGCATAGGTTAATACCGATATAATCGGAAATAGACTTGCAAAGGCGATTAAACCAAAACCATCTATCGCCGGATTACGACCAGGTATGGTACTCGATAAGCCCAGCCCCAGTGCAGCTACCAGCGGAACCGTAACCGTTGAGGTGGTTACTCCCCCTGAATCATAGGCCAGTGCAATGATTTGTTTGGGTGCGAAGATCGTTTGCACTAATACGATAACGTAACCAACCAGTATATAGAGATATAATGGAGTACCTGTTATTATTCTGAATGCTCCTAAAACCAGCGCAAAAGCAACCCCAAAGGCTACTGTAATACGAAGACCCCATTGTCCTATTGTACCAGCCGAAACTTCATTGGCTTTAAATGCTACCGCTATTAGTGATGGTTCTGCTATGGTCGTGGAAAAGCCTATTAAGGCCGCAAATATGTAAATCCAATAATATTTATACCAATCAACCTGTTCATGTCCTACGGTGCCCAGGAAAGCTGGATCAGAAAGTTGCTTAGCCATAGTATCTCCCAGGGGAAAAAGAGCTTTTTCAAGTCCGATAAGAAAAAAAACAAGACCTAAAATCACATATACTGCCCCTATCAATACCGACTTTAAGTGGGGTATTGGTTGACGCAGCAAAATGACCTGAAATACGACAATTAAAGTAGCTATGGGAATTACATCCCTTAAGGTATTAAGGAAAATATTGATAAAACTTTGCGTTAGGTCCATCATATCACGATATTAAAATATCAACATACCATATATCATGACAAAAATCATTGGCATCATCACCGCCAGTGCGATTAATCCAAAACCATCGGTCAAAGGATTTCTTCCTTTTATTGTTGAGGCAAGCCCAACACCAAGGGCCGTAACCAAAGGAACGGTAATGGTTGAAGTTGCCACACCACCGGTATCGTATGCTATCCCGATAATTTGTTCAGGAGCAAGAATGGTTAAAATCATTACTACACCATATCCTGATATTATCAAAAAGTGTAAAGGCCATCCTTTTAAAATTCTAATTACACCAATTAAAATGGCTGTCCCAACGGCAAAAGCTACGGAAAGCCGTAAACCTAAAGCATAACTTTCAATTTCAGAAGGACTTTCACCTATAAGTCCCTCAATCGAGGCAATCCGGCCCGCCTCATCGGCTACGGCAATCAATGCCGGTTCAGCAATCGAGGTTGAAAAACCAAGGGCAAATGAAAACAATAAAAGCCAGAATAAACTTCCTTTTCTGGCTAGAGACTGAGCCAAAACCTCTCCAATGGGGAATAAACTCATTTCCAGGCCTTCTACAAATAACATCAAACCGAGTACCACCAGAAAACTACCGAAAAGCACATCTCCAATGTTTGGAAATGGCTGCTTCAATACAAATATCTGAAAAAATGAAACGACCAAAATGATGGGAAGCAAATCAATGAAAGCCTCTTTCAGTTTGTTCAATATTACCTGTGCCCGCCTGATTATCATCATAAAATGCTTAGCCGGATATTAAATCTTAAAATAACCAGTCATTTAGTAATTGAAATTGCAATTCAAAAACGTTGTGAAAGGCAATAATAAGATGATGAAGGCAATATTAATAATAATACTGAAATTCAGCCGTAAAAAATTAAAGGTTCTTTATAACACACAACGCAACTTCATCATTTTAATTAAATATTTATGCATTTTAAGGTATTTTTAAGGAATTTCATGGGTACTTCGCGCCCAATTTAATATGGGTGTTGGTATGAATTATTCAGCAGCTGTCAGCCATGGTTCAAATCGAGATGAATCAGGCTAACATGATGAACAGGTCTTTTGCCTTCTATAAAGGTCTGTTCTTTCCGGCCAAAAGACAGGTTCTCAATATCCTTCATTCCTCTTTTTTGTAGTAAAGCGATCATTTTAAGTCCCCGATTCATGTGTGTAAGACTTGTGTTATTTGGATTTCTGCTTGCGCTTACTTTTCAGATCTATGCGCAGAAAAGTGATACACTTCAGCTTGACCTTGAAGCCAGTGAATCCATATTTCTTAAAGAAAACCTTTTACTTTTGGCCGAAAAACTGCAAATCGAACAAGCCGAAGCGCTGTTGGTGCAGGCGAAATTGTGGCCAAACCCCACTCTGAACATTGAAGAAGTAAATTTATGGGCCTCACAAAAGCAACTTGGTTACTTCGGGGACGAGTTGCCTCCTTTATTTGGAAATCGGGGACGCAACCAGCAGATTTCTATTCAACTTGAACAACTGATTCTTACCGCCGGAAAACGGAGAAAGTTAATGGCTATTGAAGAGGTTTCTATCGACCTTTCGCGACAGTATTTTGAAGACCTTCTTAGAAACCTGCGTACTGAATTCAGGAAGATATATTATAATCTGTATACCCTGCAACAGATGCAGCTGGTGTATGAACGCCAATTGATATCTGTTCGTCAGCTGCTTAGGGCCTATCAACGACAAGTCGAAGAGGGAAATATCGGCAGGGGAGAATACGTGAGACTGAAAGCCCTTGAACTCGAATTATTCAAGGAGAAAAACGATCTGCAAAGGGAAATATACGATTTTCAAAATGAACTTCGTATCCTGATGCGGCTGAGTCCGCAGACCTATATACAAAGCACCGCAATGGAGTCATTACCCATTGAAGAACTCAGGCAAAGTGAGCTTACCTCCCTGACAGAGCAGTCACTTGAGCGCCGTACAGATATGAAAATAGTTCGATTGGAACAAGTGCAGCAGGAAAAAAGACTGAGCTATGAACGCTCCCTGCGGGTACCCGACTTACAATTGAAGTCGGGTTATGATAGAGGCGGCAATTTTATGATCGATTTTATAGGATTTGGCCTTGGATTTGACCTGCCATTATTTAATAGAAATCAAGGCTATATACAATATGCAAAATCAGGACTTGAAAGATCTGAGATATTGCGCCGGCAAAAGGAAAATGAGGTGCAGTCGGAGGTGCTCAATGCGTATCAAAATGCAATAAATGCCCTGGCATTTTATGAAGCCATTGAGCCGGGTTTTGATGACGAACTCGATGCTTTGCTCGATAGCTATACAAGAAATTTTGCAGCGAGGAACATCAGCCTGCTGGAATATCTCGATTTTGCAGAGGCCTATGTAAACAATAAGAGGATAATAAGAGAATCTGAAAGGGATGTGTATGAAAAAATTGAAGAATTGCGCTTTGCTACCGGGGTGGACTGGTAGGAATCCCGGCAGGGAAAATGGCTGTTTTTTCAAAAGATTGAAAAACATAATAGGCGCAGCTGTATTTCTGGCATTTGTGACCCAATGCACCGGCATACAGGAAGAAAATTCTGTGGAAAACTATAAAAAATACTGTCTTGAGGAAGGGTTTAAAAAACGAGTGCAATATGAAAAGGCCAATACCTTGCAGGTGACTTCGGGCATTCCACTTACCGGAAGTGTTGAAAGTAACCCCGATAAGGTGATTCATTTTGTAAGCCTGGTAGGAGGGATTATCACCCAAACCTATTTTTCGCTGGGAGATGAAGTAAAAAAAGGGCAATTACTTGCGGAGATGAGGAGTGCTGAGCTCAATAACCTGCAGTCTGAAAAAAAATCGCTCCAAAGCAGGATCAGGGTGGCTGAGCGACAATTGGAGTCGGTTACCTCAATGTATGAAGACAATATCGCTTCAAAAAAGGACCTGGTAGAAGCTGAGAGTGAGCTCAATATTTTAAAAGCCGAGCTTGAAAAGGTTACAGCTGATCTCTCTCTTTACAGTGCCGCCGCAGAAAAAGGTGTTTTTCAAATCAGGGCACCTGCCGCAGGAATTATAACCCATAAAAATATCACGGCAGGTATGCAAATTGCATCAGACGATGCTGCACTGTTTACCATAGCAGATTTATCTGAAATATGGATTTTACTTAACATTTATGCCGGCAACGTCACAAGCATTGAACCTGGTTTAAAAGTTGATATACGCACCTTGTCTTATCCGGCTAAAGTTTTTAAAGGCAGCATCGGGGCACTCTCACAGGTGTTTGATACTGAAGAGCGGGTGATTAAGGGCAGGGTTGTGATGAAAAACCCCGAACTACTGCTCAAACCTGGCATGCTTGTCGATGCTATGGTGATTCAGGAAAAGGACATGCAGGCAGTAGCCATACCTACAAATGCCCTGGTCTTTGATAACAACCAAAATTATGTTGTGATATACAGGGATGACTGTGACCTGGAAATCAGAAATGTAGAGCTCCTGACCCGCAGCAACGGCACCACTTTCATTTCTGATGGCATCCTGGATGGAGAGCAGGTAATCACAAAAAATAATCTGCTGATATATGAGCAGATTAAAAATTTTCAACAAGAATGATAGGTTAACTACAATCAATGCTAAACGCGTAACTCAATCATTTACAATTCATAATTCAAATGCAGGAATTTGTTCAGGGTATTGTGGCTTTTTCTCTTAAAAACTCGATAATCGTGTTTTTTTTAACTGCCCTTCTTTTGATAGCCGGGATTTACAGTTATATACACACACCTATCGAGGCCTTTCCCGATGTAACCAATACAAGGGCCAGAATAATTACCCAATGGCCCGGACGGAGTGCTGAAGAAGTGGAAAAATTCGTAACACTGCCAATCTCAAAGGTTATGAATACCATTCCAAAAAAATCTCAGGTACGGTCCATTTCTCTTTTTGGTCTCTCGGTGGTTACGGTGATTTTTGAAGACAAGGTCGACGATTTTTATGCTCAGCAATACGCGGCCAACCGCCTGCAGGGTGTTGATCTTCCCGATGGAGCAGATGCCGCTATCGAACCTCCCTATGGCGCTACCGGGGAAATTTTTCGATACGTTATTAAAAGCAAGCGACATATACGGGAAATTACAGCTATACAAGACTGGGTGATCGAAAGGGAGTTAGTTGCAGTGCCGGGTGTAGCCGATGTGGTGAGTTTCGGCGGAGAAGAAAAAATCTATGAAATAAAAATCAATCCAACCCAATTGATCAATTATGACTTGTCTCCTTTGGAGGTATTTGAGGCGGTATCAAAAAGTAATATTAACGTCGGTGGAGATATTATCGAAAGAGGAAGTCAGGCTTACGTGGTCAGGGGAGTGGGCCTGCTTGAAAGCATTGAAGACATTGAAAATATACTTATCGAAGTAAAAGGCTCTACGCCCATCATGGTAAAGCATGTGGCCGAAGTACAGATTTCTTCCAAACCACGGCTGGGGCAGGTAGGGCTGCAGGATGATGATGATCTTGTACAAGGGATAGTAATTATGCTAAGGGGTGAAAATCCCGGCGAAGTAATATCAAGACTCAAAGAGAAGATCGATGAACTCAACGAGCGTATCCTTCCCAAAGATGTAAAAATTGAACCTTTTCTGGATCGGACAGAACTTGTCGATGCCACTGTAAGCACGGTTAGTAAAAACCTGATTGAAGGGATCATACTGGTTTCTGTAATTGTCTTTGTATTTCTGTTCAACTGGAAAACCACGGTTATTGTAGCCTCCGTTATTCCGCTTTCTTTTCTTTTTGCCATACTCATGTTGCGAATACAAGGACTGCCGGCAAACCTGATCTCTATGGGAGCCATAGATTTTGGTTTATTGCTTGAAGGAACCCTGGTAATCGTTGAATCGGTATTCGTGGCTATGGAGAGAAAAGCCCACCATCTGGGAATGGAAAGATTCAACAGGCTGGGTAAAATGGGTCTCATTAAAAAAAGTGCGGGTGCAGTAGCAACCTATATAGTTTTTGCACAGCTTATCCTTATTGTTGCGCTGCTGCCCATTTTTTCATTTCAAAAAGTGGAAGGAAAAATGTTCAGTCCGCTGGCCTTTACACTGGGATATGCACTTTTAGGCTCTCTCATCCTGAGTATTACCTATGTGCCGGCCATGTGTAAAGTGTTGCTCACAAAAAATATAGAGGAAAATGAAAATTTTGTTTCGAGGTTTTTCAGGCAAAATCTTTTTAAAATGTTTCTCTGGAGCAACCGGAGAAGGAAAACTACAGTGGCAGGGTTTCTCATCGTATTGGCAATTTGCACCGTGCAATTCCTTTTCTACGGCTCTGAATTTATTCCCAAACTCAACGAAGGCGCTATTTATGTACGCGCCACCTTACCCAACAGTGTAAACCTCGAAGAATCGGTGAGGCTGGCAGGGGAAATGAAAGATAAACTCAGGTCTTTTGAAGAAGTGAAGTTTGTCCTCAACCAGGTAGGAAGGCCAAACGATGGCACCGATCCCACCGGTTTTTTCAACATTGAGTTTCACATTCAATTGCACCGTGAAAAAGAGTGGAAACGAAAAGTCAGTAAAGAGGATTTATTGGCAGAAATGCGTAGTTCACTTGAAGAATACCCGGGAATTATTTTTGGCTTTAGTCAACCTATACAGGATAATGTAGAAGAATATGTGGCAGGGGTTAAAAGCTCTCTTGTTGTAAAGATTTTTGGTGATGATCTTTTTGAACTGGAAGATTATGCCGACCAGGTGGCTGAAGCCATCAAGGATGTCAGGGGCATAGAAGATCTTAATGTGTATCGGAATATTGGTTTGCCTGAATTGCGGATAAAGCTCGATGAAGGTAAAATGGCCAGATACGGCATAGCCATGGCCGATGCACAGGCCGTAGTGGAAATGGCAATAGGGGGTAGAGCAGCCACTACTTTTTATGAAAATGAACGTATGTTTGATGTAAGGCTCAGGTTTAAAAAAGAGCACCGGGACAGTGATCAGAAAATTGCTGAAATCCTCATCCCAGGCATGAATAGCAAAAAAGTTCCACTAAAGGAAATTGCCGAAATCAGGCACATAACAGGTCCTGCCTTTATCTACCGTGAGGGCAGCAGCCGGTACATAGCTGTTGGTTTTTCTATTGAAGGTCGTGACCTTGGCAGTACCATAGCAGAAGCGCGGGCCAAAGTAGATAAGGCCGTTCAGTTGCCCCCCGCTAATAAAATGGTATGGGCTGGTGAGTTTGAAAGTAAAGAAAGAGCCACCAAACAGTTGGCGGTTATTGTACCTGCCGTACTCCTGCTTATTCTGTTTTTGTTGTATTTCAACTTTGGCACCGTTAAAGACACATTGATAGCCGCCAGTACCATACCCTATGCTTTTATTGGAGGATTTATTTCCCTATGGCTTACACAAACCATTTTTGGTATTTCGGCCGGCATAGGATTTATTATTCTTTTCGGCGTAAATACAATTAATAGTATTATACTCATTGCAGTGATGCGGGATAACCTGAGAAAACGATTGCCAATAGGCGAGGCAATTTCAAGTGGAGTTTACAGTAGAATCAGACCCATCGTAATGATTGCGCTCATGGGTTCTATGGGTTTGTTGCCAGCTGCTCTCTCGACAGGTATGGGTTCAGAAATTCAAAAACCCCTGGCCATAATGATAGTTGGAGGATTGCTCATCTGTATGATCTTATCATTGACCGTCTTGCCACAGGTCTTTTATCTGGCATATAAGAGACAGACCCGAAGAAGAGAATAGCAAAATATTGAAGGGTAGTATTTTATTATCCTGATTTCATGGAACCGTTCTGAAAGAGGTCAGGGGAAATCAGAAGCCAATTGATACCACGGAGCTCGTGATCAGGAGAAAGCTCTTTCGACACCTGTTCGAAATATCTACAGATTGCTGTTGGTGCCGAACCGCAGATCAACTGGATCTTAAACGCTAAACTTTTCAGGATTTTGTATATTTCCTCACAAAGGCGCACAAATGCCATATGTGTCACACTTAGCAACGAGCTACGAGCTTTTACTTTTACTACGAGCTACCAGCTACAAGCTACGAGCTTGCTACGAACTAACGCCCCATCACACTTCCATGCATGGAGTTACGAACCATCTGCTTTCTCCTGCGATTCTACCTACATATACAAAGACGTTTACTTTGTCCGGTAGCTGTACCTTTATTTGCTTTTGTAAATTTAATTTGCAGATTTTAAAAATTATTCCATATTTGTGCTTTCTATTTTTTAATACCCTGAATATTATAGGGATCCATGCGAAAGTTTGCAAAATATACAGAGCCATTAGCCTATAAATCCAAAATTACAGGTACAGATATTAATCCATCTGTTGCAGATGTAGAAAATTATAATCATTCTGCTGTCGGTGACAATGAACTTCAAAAATTGCCTGACCTCGAAGTTTGGAAAAGATTCAGAAATGGCGATGAAGCAGCCTTTACTTTTATTTATTATAATCATTTTGCTTCCCTATGCCGGTATGGCAGTCAGTTTATCAGACAAAAGGAGTTGGTTAAAGACCATATCCACGATTTGTTTATAGAGTTGAGCGACCAACGTCGCAAGCTTTCAGATACCAACTCTATCAAATTTTATTTGATGAAGTCCTTGAAAAACAGAATGCTGGCCGCGAAAACAAAGTCACCAGCTTTTTCAGAAGAGGAAACAGACTTCAATGGATATAATTTTGAAATAACCTTTTCCATAGAACATAACATTATTAAAGATCAGGCCATCGAAGAGCGCAATCAAAAGCTCAATGCGGCAATCCAAAAGCTGAGTAAAAGACAGCGGGAAATTATTTATTATTATTACTTCGAAGACCTCTCGCTGGAAGAGATTATGCAATTGATGGATAGTGGCAATGTTAAATCCCTTCAAAACCTGTTGTATAGAGCCATTCATCAATTGCGGGAATATGTAAATATCAAGCTCGCCATGCTGATCTTTGGTTTTTATCTGTACTTGTAAAAAATTGTGAAGCCTTTAAAGCCCGGTAAGTGACTTGCGAATATTTCATTAATAATATTTTTTTAATGAAATTATTTCACAAAATTAAATCCTATTTTATTTGAATTGTATTTTTTAAATTTATTTTGCCCAAACCTATGGAAAAAAATCATTTTCCATACTTATATCAATAAATGATTGTATTGAATTCAATTTAGCTTTTGATGCATCGGGTCAAGCAATGAAATATAGAAATTACACAGTCGAAGATTATATAGTGGACAAAGATTTTGTCCGATGGGTAAAAAAGCCCCGAGCATCAGATCGTTTGTTATGGGAATCGTGGATGAACTCAAATCCGGACCACCGTGATAAAATTATTGAAGCAAGGGCCTTCATCTTATCGATGAAAGCAGAAGGTTTTGAGCCGGATACAAGTGATTTCAGGGAGGTACTGGATCGAATCATGAAAAACACGCGAAAGGAGACCCGGCCTGTAGGTTACCATAGCTGGGAAACTTTTGTTAGGATAAGCCCCTTTTGGCGCGTTGCTGCAATACTGGCACTGGCGTTTTCTGTATCATTTGGAGTTTTCAGAAGTAATCAAACTGACGTGGTTACTCAGGTAGCAGATACAACGGAAGATCTTATCATAAGAGAAAATCAGCCTAAACAAAGATCTAATTTCAATCTCCCCGATGGTTCACTGGTATGGCTCAACGGAGATAGTAAGATTAGTTATTCAGTCACTTATGGAAACGAAAATCGCATTATTCATCTTGAAGGTGAAGCATTTTTTCAAGTGGCCAAAGATGAATCCCTGCCCTTTGTGGTAAAATCGGGAAGTATATATACCCAGGCCTTGGGTACATCATTTAATGTAAATACACGCAAAGGGGACTTGCAGGAAATTGCACTGGTTAGTGGCAGTATAAGAGTAAAATCCCGAAAAAATGAGGTGGTAGTGAAACCAGGTGAAAAAGTGATTCATAAATCAGACATTGCAGGATTGAAAGTTTCCGAATATAATGCCCTGGAAGTGTTGGGCTGGAAAGATGGTATTTTACATTTTCAGAATTCGGGATTTCACGATATCAAAAGAAGACTAGAACAATGGTATGATGTGCAGATCGTAGTCATTGGTACGCTTGATTCAAATTGGAATTATACCGGTACTTTTCACGAAAGTAGTCTGGAGCGGGTGCTGGAAAGAATTTCCTACACCAAAGAATTTAGTTATTCAATAAAAAATGATGTGGTAACCATAAAACTCAATAGCCTATGATTAAAAAACCAAGCTAAAAAGTGAAACCGGTACAATTGTGCAGACTGTACCGGTTTCGGGACTGATATATCATTCGTCGTTGACGCGGAGAATGATAATGCATCAGTTAAGTTCTGATTATTCATTCAAAACATTTCAAAATTATGAAAAATAAGTATTTACTCATAGTAAAGATGCTTTCTATTTATTCATTTATCGGCATTTTGTTTCAAGCCATGTTGCTTAACGTACTATTGGCTAATGGCAACAATGCGCAGGAATTAAAAAGCGTTAAGGAAGTTTATATTAATGTCGATATTCATGATGCCAATCTGGTAAGGACCTTTAAGATTCTGGAGGCGAAAACCCCTTTTAAATTTGCCTTTGAAAAGGATGATCTCGATAAAAACCTGAGAGTGAGCCTGAATGCAAAAAACGAATCCCTCGAGTCTGTTCTTCTTGAGATCTCCAGGGTATCCGGCCTTCAATTCAGACAGGTCAATTATGGTATTGACGTAAAGCGCAAAAAGGAAATTGACCTGCGGGAGGAAAAAATAGAGATCGTGCTTCAATCAACTACCATTTCAGGAAGGGTTACTTCCAGCGATGATCCCGAGGGTTTGCCTGGTGTCAATGTAATGATTAAAGGAACATCCAGAGGGATTGTAACTGATATCGATGGCAGATACTCCATAGAAGTAGCCGGCACAGAAACGATATTGGTATTCAGTTCAGTTGGTTATGCCACAGAAGAAGTAACTATTGGAAATCGCACCGTGATAGATGTCGTTTTGTTGCAGGATATTACTGCACTGCAGGAAATTGTAGTTGTTGGTTATGGCGAACAGAAAAAAATCAATATGACTGGATCGGTGGCTACCATCAGTGCTGATAATATCGAATCCAGGGCCGTTACCAATGTTTCTTCTTCGCTGGCCGGTCTGGCTGCCGGAGTACAGGTAATTCAATCTTCCGGCCGACCAGGTTCAGATGGTGCTGCCATTAGAATCAGGGGTACAGGTACCCTTAATAATAATGCGCCCCTTGTCATCATCGATGGAATTATGGGTAATATGGATGACGTTAACCCAAACGATATTGAGAGTATTTCTATCCTTAAAGATGCTGCTTCAGCTTCTATCTACGGATCCCTTGCGGCCAATGGGGTTATTCTTATTACCACCAAAAAAGGTACCCGTGGTCAGATGAACGTAACGTATACCGGCTTGTATTCAACCACCAGCCCAATGAACCTTATACCTTTCGTTACCGACTATGCCGAGCATATGAGGTTGATGAACCAGGGTCATACCAATGTGGGCCAGCAGGCCATTTTCGCTCAAAGTACGATTGATGCCTGGGAGGCTGCCACTGCCAACCCAAATGGAACCAATGACATTGGCGTTCCTAACTGGCTGGCCTATCCAAATACCGACTGGGCCAATGAAATATTTGAAAACCTGTTCTCACAAAACCACAACGTTGGTGTAAATGGTGGAAATAAAGACGTTCGCTATAATTTGTCATTCGGGTACCTCGACAACCCGGGCACCATTCGCAATACCGGCATCCAGCGCTATCAGGTAAGGGCCAATATCGATGCTAAACTCAACGATTGGATTACCATAGGAACCCAAACCTTTTTTTCCACACTGTTTAATGACAGGGGAAATCCCAATACGGCTTTCCAATTTCTTAATCAGACCACACCTGGTTTGGTGCCAAAATACAATGGTCTGTATGGATGGCCGCATGCCCAGGAAGAATCGGGTACTGCCAATAATATCAGACGATTTCTGGATGAAACCGGTGGAAGTGACCAGACAACACGTTTAAATTCTACCTTCTATGGTATATTTAACCTGGCCAAAGGCCTGACATTTGAATCAAGATTTAACTATCAAACCCGTTTTCAGGAAGTTAAAAACCATTCCAACCCGATTACAAGATGGGATTTTGCACGTGATATATTGATGGTTGAGCCAATTCCCCCCAGTTTGCTGAGCACTTCTTATTCTTTTAATAAAGATTATATGTTTGTGGCCGATCAGGTATTGCGTTATCAGACCAATATAGGGGGTGTTCACGATTTTGGAGCATTGGCAGGCTATAACCAGACGTATTTTAATTTCTATAATGTCGGTGCCAGCATGCGAGGCTTGATTGACTATAATATTACCACATTCAATTCGGCCAATGAGGTGATCAATGCCAGTGGCGATGAATATGACTGGGCCTTGCGGTCCTGGTTTGGTAGGGTCAATTATGGATATAAACAAAAGTATTTATTTGAAGCAAACCTTCGTTATGACGGATCTTCCAGGTTTGCGGAAGAAAGCCGATATGGTGTTTTTCCTTCATTCTCAGCAGGATGGAACATATCACAGGAAGGCTTTGCCAGTGGTCTGAGTAGTGTAGTAGAGGCGCTTAAACTCAGGGCATCCTGGGGTCGTCTCGGAAATAATGTAACTGGGCCGAATCAGGTAGGAGTCAACAATTACAGACACCTGGCTACGTATGGATCTGTGGGATATTCCTTTAATGGCAGCCCTGTTATTGGTCTGGCGCAAGGACGCTTTGCCAATCCTTTCCTGCAATGGGAAAGCACAACGGTAGGCAATATTGGTATTGAAGGTGTGGTGCTCAATGGAGCCCTCGATTTTGAAATCGATTTGTATCAAAGATATACAGATGGCATTTTAACTACACCTCCGATATTTTTAACGGCAGGTATTGCAGGGGCTCCTGTAGCAAATACCGCTGCTGTGGTAAACCGCGGTGTTGAATTGGCCTTAAATTGGCGCAAACAAATAGGCGAGGTGAGTTTGAATCTCACAGGAAACTTTGCCTATAATTTCAATCAGGTCGACAAATATAAAGGCCGCCTCGAAGAAGGCTGGGTGATAGATGAAAGTGGAAACAGGGTATATAGAAGTAATCTGGGTGACGTTTCTGATGGTGGCAACCAGAGAATTCTCGAAGGGCATATCATCAACGAGTATTTCCTGCTCGATCTTCACTACGGTACTGGCCCGAATTTCAACTCTGATGGAAGCGTAAATCCTTTGGGCGGTCCTTCAGATGGTATGATTCGTACACCTGCTGATCTTGAGTGGGTTCAAGCCATGATTGGTGCCGGAAATACTTTTCTCCCGGTGAGAAATGTGGCTAAAAACCAGCTTTGGTATGGAGATTATATTTATGCCGATACCAATGGCGATGGCCTTTTTGGCAATATGTTTGACCGTACCCTTACCGGCACCAGTAACTTGCCCAGATATAATTTTGGATTTATTACCAATGCCGCATGGAAGAACTTTGATGTTTCCATGGTTTGGTCGGGTGCTGCTGGTTTTGAACTGTACTGGAACCAGGATAGCTATAATAACTCTAGTGTGCGGAATGGGTTTGCTTTTCCTCAGCATATCGTCAATGATGTGTATTTTTATGATGAAAATGATTTGAACAACCCATACACTAATGTCAATGCGAAATTCCCCCGCCTCAAAAGCACCGATGGTCAGAACAATCAGCCCAGCAGGGCATGGTTATATGATGGCTCATTTGTAAAACTGAGAAATCTTCAGATCGGATATACCATACCATCTGCCATCAGTGAGAGAGCGCTGATCAGGAGAGCACGTGTATTTCTGAACGGTGAAAATTTGCTGCTCATTACCAAATATCCTGGCATAGACCCTGAAATAGGCGCTAACATAGGATATCCCACTATGAGGCAAATGGCCGTAGGTATAAATGTTACTTTCTAATGGTTTAACAAAAGAAGTCATGACAATGAAAAATATAATAAATTATTCAAAATATATCCTGTCATCCGGAAGTCTGAGAACGAGGATCGTCTTTTCTGCCACTTTGTGTATGGCCATCCTGATGAGCGCTTGTGATACTGATTTTCTTGACAGGTCTCCGTATAGTGAGGTAAGTTCGGCTACCATGTGGACGACCGACAACCTGACCGACCTGGGGATATCTGGGGTATACCAGGCACTCAGATTGGGTATAACTACGGGTGGGCCTTCTGGCAGGGAACTCTATCAAATTGATGGCATGGGATTTTCATCCATGAATAGAGGCGCCAATGTCCTGCAAAATGGTTCAGCAACACCCAATTTCGGAAATTTTACAAATGCCTGGCGCGAATTGTATGAAGGTATTCACAGGGCCAATGATGCCATAGTCAACATGCCTGTTCTTTCGCCTTCACCTGAAGCTAAAAAAGCACGTTACGTAGCTGAAGCCAAATTTTTAAGGGCGTATTTTTACTTCAGACTGTTACAGGTATATAAAGGTGTGCCCATTTATCTGGAGCCTTTACCCGTAGAACAAATGGACAGGCCCAGAAATACGGAAGCAGAAGTTTGGGGTGTCATTATCAATGACCTTACTGACGCCATCAATGAAACCAACTTGCCATCAAGATACCAGGCTGGTAGTCCCGATTTCGGACGCGTTTCCAAATCAGCTGCCTACGCCCTGAGAGGTAAAGCCTATCTGTATATGGGGCAGTGGGATAATGCGATTGCTGATTTTACCAAAGTGAAAGAAGCAGGGCATACACTCTTCCCGAACTATCGCACATTATTTATTGAGGCCAATGAGCAAAATCCGGAAATGATCTTTTCCATTCAGCATACAGGGGTTCCTGGTTTTGGTTCTACTACCCAGTTCTTCCTGGGTACCCGCTCTTCTTTTGGATCCTGCTGGAACAATATACTCGTAAGAGATGATGCGGTAGATAATTATGACAACCTGGATGGAAGTCCGTTTAACTGGAACGATTACCTGCCTGGTTACAATGAAATGCAACCTGCCCAACGAGAAGTATTTTTCTTCAGAAACAATCTGACTACGGCCGAATTTAACAGCGCAGCAGCCAGAGGGGCTAATATGTCTTTGTATTTGCCTGATGGAAATGAGGAAAGGTTATTGCAAGCTTATAACAATCGCGACCCACGGTTGGCCGCCAGTGTGATTACACCTTATTCTTCTTATCTTGGAAGACCCATCGGCGGTATTGATGAAACCTTTACCTCCCGCTGGCCCTTCAGGAATGAAAACCCTCCTGTTCGCGACCTTGCTACCGATACCAGGGCTTTCTTCTTCTATCTGCATAGAAAATTTGTGTACGAAGGCTCAACGCAATTAATTAACCGCATCACAGGTCCTATAGATTTCCCGTTGATCCGCTATGCAGATGTGCTTCTTATGTGGGCTGAAGCCATCAATGAAAAAGGTTTTAGTCAGGAAGCTGTTGACCTCGTTAATGAGGTAAGGGCCCGTGCTGGCGTAGGACTGCTCAACTCATCTCCAGAAACTACAATAAGTACCCAGGCGGAGCTTAGAGAGAGAATCAGAAACGAAAGAAGAGTTGAACTAATGGGCGAAGGGGTGAATTATTTCGATGAGGTCAGGTGGAGAACACTGGAAGAAAAGGTTTACTATCCTGGCAGCGGTTACAGAAATATATGGGGAACCATGATCAACCCTTATGTATGGACTGGTGATTATCTGTATACCTGGGCTATTCCTCAGGTTGAAATAGAGAGGAATCCTAAATTGACACAAAACCCCGGTTGGCTCAATTAAATATTTGCAGGAAATAGAAAAAACCGGAGAAATTTACCTCCGGTTTTTTTTCATGCCTTCATGAAATTCCCCTTTTTGGTTAAAAAATATTGGTTTGTACAATAAAAAATAAAGATAAATGAAATTGTTTGTAGGTTTTATTCCATTTGTATGCTTTTCCTCCATATTTATTTCGATCATTTCCTGCCAGAATGTGAGCCAAGAATCTGCTTATGAAACTGCAACCAGGGCTTTGGCGATAAGTCAGGCACATATCGCGGGAATGTTAGAAAAAGCGAAGGATCCAACGCGCATACCTCGCACCACAGCCCCTGATGGAAGTCTTAAAACAACACATATGTACGATTGGACCAGCGGTTTTTTTGCGGGCAACCTTTGGTATATGTATGAATATTCGAAAGATGAATCTTTAAAAAGTGAAGCCATCCGATGGACTGAAGCGCTGGAACCTTTAAAAACTTTTACCGGTCATCATGACCTGGGCTTTATGATGTATTGCAGTTATGGCAATGCATATCGGCTTACTGGAAATGAAAGTTACAAAGATATCCTGGTGGAATCTGCCAGATCTTTGTGTACCCGATATAATCCGGTCGCAAAAAGTATAAAGTCATGGGACTATCGAAAAAATTGGGATGGTGTCACCGAATGGTTTTTTCCGGTTATCATCGATAATATGATGAATCTTGAACTGTTGTTTTTTGCATCAAAAGTTACAGGTGATCCTTATTTTAAAGATATAGCCTTACAACACGCAGAAACCACTTTAAAAAATCACCTCAGGAGTGATTACAGTACCTACCACGTAGTAGATTATGACACCTTAAGTGGTGAGGTAAAAGACCAGGCTACCTGCCAGGGTTTTACCGATGCATCCACATGGGCAAGAGGACAGGCCTGGGGTATTTATGGCTTCGTTATGATGTACAGAGAAACCAAAGAGCCAAAATATCTTGAAGCAGCCGTTAAAATGGCTGATTTTTTTCTGGATCATCCGAATATGCCGGCGGACCTGGTTCCTTATTGGGATTTTAATGCGCCTGATCCTGATTTCCACCCTTTGTGGATTCATGAGAAGTATCAGGCCCTTGATTATATTCCACGTGATGCCTCTGCTGCCGCTATCGTATGCTCAGCTTTATTTGAGTTGAGTACTTTCCACATTGAAAAGGGCAGGGATTATTTTGAGAAAGCCGAAAAAATGCTTGTTACTCTATCCTCAGCTCCTTATTTGGCCGAACCAGGTACCAATAATAATTTTATATTGAAACACAGTGTTGGCAGCATACCCCATGGGGTTGAAATTGATGTGCCTTTGGTCTATGCTGATTATTATTTTCTCGAGGCCCTGCTGCGTTATTCCAGTCTGCGATAATTACCATAAATGATGCTCAATTCAATTTTTGCAAAGCAGTACATAAAATTAATGGTGCCTGGATTTGTTTTATCAATGTTTTTGCTGTCCTGCGGCAGTAATACGGAAACAAATACTCTTTCTATTCAAGGTAAGATACGCACTAAAGGCACTGTTTTCGTAGATGAGAAGGGCAATCAAATTATTTTTAATGGAATTAATCTGGTTAATAAAAAATCATCAGAAAACTATCTTCCCAGACTGAGTCCGGAGATGATTCAATTCCTGAAAAACCGGGGTATAAACCTGATTCGGTTAGGGATATTCTGGAATGCCATAGAACCACAACCTTTTACATATAATGATGAATACATTCAAAAAGTAAGAGAATTGGTTATTGAATTGGGCAAAGAGGGCATCTATGTATTTTTAGATATGCACCAGGATTTATATGGCGCACCGTTTGGAGAAGGCGCCCCCGAATGGGCATCGATGGGGCGTGATGAACAACACACGACCGGTGAGATTTGGAGTGATGCCTATATTATGAGCAAGGCAGTCCAGAAATCTTTTGATGCATTTTGGGATAATGAGAAGGGTGAAAGTGGGATAGGCTTACAAGATCATTATGCCCTTGCCTGGGCAAAGGTGGCAAGCGCCTTTCAGGATGTAGAAACCTTGGTAGGCTATGATATCATGAATGAACCTTTCATTGGCTCCGGAGCACTGAATATCTATGCCGGCCTTCTTGATTCATTTGCCTCTTTATACAATAGTGCCCACAATGACGCGATTTCTATGGAAGATGCCATGCAAATCTGGTCAAGTATTGAAGGCCGCTTTAAGGCCTTGGAATTGCTCAATGAAGCCGTCATTTACCAAAAATTGTTGGAACCTGTTGAGGCCTGGCATCAGAACTTTGAAAAAAATGTTCTGCAGGGATTTTATCAGAAAGTTGCAGATTCTATTGCAGTGAAAACACCAGATAAATTGTTCTTTCTTGGGCATGGATATTTTTGCAATACGGGAATTCCCACGGCGATTGAGGCATTGAAGGGTCATGCATCGGTGTACACACCCCATGCTTACGATTTGGTGACAGATACCAGGCATGCTGAAAGTGCAGGCTTTGAAAGACTGGATTTTATTTATCAGCAAATCAAAAACCAGGGTGAAAGGATGAATATTCCGGTATTGGTAGGAGAGTGGGGTGCTTTCTATGGAGGACAAAATGAAGCGCTGGTGAAGGTGGCTACCCATAGCATCCGCCTTATGGATAAATACGGATTCTCACAGACCTATTGGGATTATTTTGAAGGACTCGATGAACAACCTTACTTCAGAAAAGCATTATGGCGCCCTGTTCCCGTAGTTTTCCCCGGACGATTGGAAACTTACGGTTTGACAAATGATCATGAATATTATCTTTCTGGTTATGTAGAAAGTGATAATAAACCCTTGATTAGTATTTACATCCCTGGAAAATATACAGTCGGTAAGGTCACCAGTAAAGACGGGCAATTGCAGGATTTTGATTTTCTGAGGGATAAGGTGAAAAATGAAAGTCACTTGATTATTTCGGCATCAAATAATTCGGGGAAACAGGAGTGGTTGGTGGAATTAAAGGTCGGACTTAGCAACAACGAATAGTCACCGCACTTCGAGCTTCTTTCACTCTATTACCCATCTCGCATTATCCATCCCACATTAACCATTACTTGTTCTAAAGGATGGGAATGGTTGTCGGAGAAAGCTACAACAACCGGGAGGGTAAAAAACAACTGAATTAGTGGTATTGGTTCCATAGTTAAGTATACAGTGACTCGTGGGGATATGATGCCACTCTCGCAAGGGTGGCTATGTGCATTCCTCCCTCTTGTTGGTGTTTTTCCACCAACATGTCCTGATACCCTTAAGGCTACTCAAACAAGGGTTATTTAAAACTAAGGATTCAACCCAACAATGCTCCAACGGACACTGAGCTCTGTGCTTCGAGCTAACTCAGCAGTATGAATTACTCATCATCTGTTACCCTAACGGAAATCACCAATGGTATTATGTATCCCACACATTCGCACCAATATCACATCAATTATAACCGACAACCACCATTTCATGCAACACATGAGATATGGCAATTTTTTCTCCTGTTTCCTTCAATTTAATGCTGAAATATCCACGCTCATCCGTAAACGTTCCCTCATGTGTGCCTTGTTTTACCACATTTGCCCTTGCTATGGGTTCACCTTGTTCATTGGTGACGTTTCCTGTAAGATATGTTTCACCATCTATGTTTTGAACCTGTGAAGTGACATTCATTTTGCTGTTCCTGGTTGTTGGTCTCTCCTGATCACTCACCTTTGAGCCCAGGGCAAAAGTTATAGGCAAAATCATCCTGACATTTACCGCCTGCCCGCGTTGATAACCAGGGATCCAATTTGGCGAGGCAGAGATCACACGCACCGCTTCTTCATCACAGCCACCTCCAATGCCCCTGACAACTTCTACATCCTGGATGCCCCCTTCCTTATTGACCACAAACTGAACAAAAACTTTACCTTCAATGCCATTTTTGCGGGCTTCGGCAGGATACTGAATATTATGACCCACATGATCATACAAGGATTTCATGCCGCCTACAGGTTCGGGTTGCTGTTCAACAATGGTAAATGTTTCGTCAGAAATATGATCAGACATCGTTAACAGTTGATCTGATTTATTCATCACAAGACCCGACTGCCCTGTTTCCGGGTTTTCATATTTTCGAAAAATAAGTTGCGAAGACCTGTTATGCGAAATCGCTTTCTCTAAGTCTACTCCTGTACCTTCTATGTAAATGAATTCTTTGTCAGGATGCTCTTTCTTTAAATCAGCGATCATTATCAGAACCTCAGGCGGGTATTCCATAACATTTGCCGAAGATTCACTGGCTGCTTTCAGGTCATCCATAATCTGGTCCTGACAGGCAAGCACAAACAAAGCCATGGCGATGCCTGGAATGAGAAATGCAAATTTCCACTTCCTGATTTTTTGCATGGGTTTCTTTAACATTTTTAATCTTTTCAGGGTAAGGGAATTGTAAAATGTATGGGTGTATTGAAGCGAAAGCCCGCTAATAACTTCTTTGGCAATAAGCCGGCTGTATAGCATTACGGGTGTTGTACTAATCACTTTTCTGTCGGCCTGGTATTCATGAATTGCTCTTAATTCGTTTTTAAAATAATAACAAAGCGGATTTACCCAATACAAGGCCAGCACGAATTCAGCCAATAAAATATCTATGGAATGAAGATGATTGGCATGGGCTTTTTCATGCATGACAATTTGCTCGCGGTCTTGGGGATTTTCATAATCTGCCGGGTTAATATATATAAAATCAAAAAATGAAAAAGTAGGCATGGAGCCGGAGATTTCGGCAATTCTGTATTTACCATTGCTTACAAAAGCGCCCCGTTCCTGGTAGATAAATTTCCCAAGCCTGAAAAGACGAAAAGCCATGAATAGAAGCATAATACCAGAAACGCATATGTAAACTATATATGCAGGCGAAACCGCACCTGAACTCACTATTTCTTGTTCTTCTTTTATAACACCTTCAGCATTAACGACTATTTCGGGTAGCAAATACACCGGTAAGGTATTGGCAAGCTTGATGGATGCATCGGAACTGAGCAAGGCAGGTAACGGCAGTAGTGGAAATACAATAGCCCCGATCAATACAAAAAGCAAATAACCACGACGGAACGCAAATTGTGTTTCGCGCCTGAATAGCAAATAAGCCATGCCTGCTATCAGCAGCCATACCTGGGCTTTTATACAAAATAACAGTAAGTCATTCATCCTTTTTTTCGTTGGGGTTATCACTGAGTTCTTTAATTATTTCTTCCATCTCTTCCATATTTACGCTGTTTTCTTTAGCAAAAAATGAAACCAGATTTTTAAAAGAGCCATTAAAATGTCCGGTAATAAGGTTATTGAGATAAAACTTCCGGTATTTATCGCGGGGGATCAATGGGAAATATTCATGGGTTTTTCCGTAGGCCTTATGCCCGATAAAGCCCTTTTTTTCAAGTATTCGCACAACGGTGGAGACCGTATTATAGGCAGGCTTTGGCTCGGGCATTTGATCTAAAATGTCTTTGACAAGTCCTTTTTTCAGGCCCCACAAAATTTGCATTACTTCTTCTTCGGCCTTGGTAAGTTCTCGCATATCAACTAATCCTTTAATTAAAGAACTAAATGTATAGTTTATTATTGTGAATGTCAAGTGAAACTGAAAATTTTTTTTTCAATTAACCTGTGATTGCAAAACCCAAGTCCAGTTTCTCTTTGCACAGGGGATACAAGTAGCTGGCTGCCTTTTGCCGTCATTGGAAGCGGTAACTCCAGCCAGTGATGTTTTACGCTCGTTGTCCCGCCAGAAGTTGGTAGCGTTAAGCTTATACCGAATTAAAATTTTCTATATCATCGATCGATCAGGTTTGTGGATATGTTAAAAACAGTTATCCGGGATCTCCTGTGCGAAAATGCTAATAAACTTTCAAGCGGGAATTGAAATGATTTCAACTCAATTTAAAATTGATGTCATCCTCATAGCGCTGTAGGCTCGGCATCTTTGTAGAAAAATAGTCATTTACAGCTATAAGCGCCGC
>JAFIEV010000073.1 GCA_020832305.1 Cyclobacteriaceae bacterium
CTACGCCCTCGTTGTAAATTGAGGCTTTGACGAAACCCCGACTCTCGGGGTGGAGGCTTTGCCGGAATCCCGTTACTCGGGACAAGGGCGATACTCGCGTGGGTATAAAGCCTATGGTCCATGTTTATAACGAGGACCTACAACATCAGTTAATCAATTCCTGAAATAATCATTTATCTACGCCCTCGTTGTAAATTGAGGCTTTGACGAAACCCCGACTCTCGGGGTGGAGGCTTTGCCGGAATCCCGATTTCGGGGTGGGTATAAAGCCTATGGTCCTTGTTTATAACGAGGACCAACAACATCAGTTAATCATTTCCTGAAATAATCATTTATCTGCGCCCTCGTTAGAAAATGTAGGCTTTGCCGGAATCCCGTTGCTCGGGGCAAGGGCGATGGTCTGGTGGGTATAATGCCTATGGTCCTTGTCTGTGACGAGGACCTGTAAAAAAAATAATCATAAATGTAGTTGTATTTTTAAATATATTTAACTTTATTGGTTTATAAGGAAGTTATATTATGTCAGGAAGTAAATTCATTATATCGGATCAGTATTCAGTTTATTTCATTACATGCACGGTAATTAACTGGTTGGATCTTTTTTCAAGAAAAGACTATAGGGATGTAATTGTGGATTCATTGAACTTTTGTGTTGAAAATAAATTTGTCAACATTTTTTCCTGGGTGATAATGACAAATCACATCCATTTGGTAGTGCAATGCGATCCGCCAGGTAGAATGTCAGATTTTTTAAGAGATTTTAAAAAGCATACTTCTAAAGAATTTATTAGAGTTATGAAAAACATAAATGAAAGCAGATCAAACTGGCTTCTTCGGGCATTTAAAAATGAAGCACAACGAACGAAAAGGGCAGAAAACTTTAAAATCTGGAAGGATGATAATCACCCTGTAGATCTTAGTGATTTCAATATAATGGAAAAAATAGACTATATCCATGAAAATCCTGTAAGAGCAGGTTGGGTAGATTTTCCGGAACAATATGTTTACAGTAGTGCACGGGATTATAATAATGGTAAAGGATTAGTTAAAGTAGTTATAGTGTAAAGCATTTATAGACTTATAGTCCTCGTTTAAAACGAGGACTGACAATTATACCTTTAGCATCCCCAATAGTCCTTCCCGAACGCTATGCTTTTCGGGATTTCGGTTTCACCTCAATCTGCGACGAGGACTGGAAACAGCAGAATGGTATTTATCCCAAACGCGGTGTTTTCCGGGATTTCGGTTTTACTGTTTACCTCAATTTGAAAAGAGGAGTTTGTCTTTATTTTATTTAATTAATTGTATTTCAGTCATTTAACTGTGGTTCGTGGGGACACGAACCACGGCGGAGGTGGTTGTCTTTTCTCTAATTAATTAATTGATTTTCAGATGTTTGATGGTGGCTCGTGGGGACTCGAACCACGGCGGAGGGGGCGATAATAAGATGCGTAAAGATGGATCCCGAACGCTATGCTTTTCGGGATTTCGGGTTCACCTCAATCTGCGACGAGGACTGGCAACAGAAGCCATTCATTTACTGAAATAATCATACCTCTCCGCCCTCGTTGGTAAATTGGAGGCTTTGCCGGAATCCCGACACTCGGGATGGGTTATAAAAGCAAAAAACACTTTTAGAATTTCTCAATGGAAACTGATAAATTGCCAAAAAAATACAGATGATATGCATATTTTGAAACCGGGTGTTGCTTCAGGATTGTTGTTGTTCATGTTTAATGTATTAAATTTCAATACTTTGCAAGCGCAGGTGAGTGGATTTGAAGCCAAAACCTACATTTCCGGAAGCGACACGTTGTTATACCGCATCTTGTATCCTGAAAATTTTAAACCCGGAAAAAAGTACCCACTGGTTTTATTTCTTCATGGTGCAGGGGAGAGGGGAAATGATAATAAAAAACAACTGGTGCACGGTTCATCACTATTTTTGCGCGAAGATATCCGAAAAAACCATCCAGCCATCGTAATCTTCCCGCAATGTCCGCAGTCGAGCTATTGGTCAAATGTGCGTTTCGAATATGATTCAGCGGGCCACAGAAAATTTGTTTATACAAAGGGGGAAGCGCCAACATCCGCCATGAAGGCGCTGATGTCATTCGTGGAAGATCTGACATCACAAAGATATATCGATCAGCAGCGAATGTACCTCGGAGGACTTTCAATGGGAGGTATGGGTACATTTGAGCTGCTCAGCAGAATGCCGGATACTTTTGTTGCTGCTTTTCCGATTTGTGGAGGAGGACATACAGCGACTGTATCTGCCTATGCGTCTAATACTGCTTTATGGATATTTCATGGAGAAGAGGATGCAGTTGTCCCTGCTGATTTCTCACGTGAAATGTATCAGGCCCTCAAAACAGCCGGCGCAGAGGTTGCACTCACGCTTTATCCGGGTGTGAACCACAACAGCTGGGACAATGCATTTGCCGAACCTGACTTACTCCCCTGGTTGTTTAAATATAAGAAAAAGAAAAAATAAGTTTCCAAACTGCTTAGAAAGCACTATATGAAAAAATTCCGACTTCCCCGAAAGGTAAAAAAACAAATCCGTAAAACACTTTGGCTCTACCCGCCTGATGAAAAGGGGAATTCTTTGGTCGCCTGGCCTGAGAAGTCTCAGGAAGATTACAATGCCATGAAAAATGGAATTGTGCGGGATATCCAGACAAGGGCTTATGATCGCCTTGAAGAATAAAGTAAACGCCTGCTATTTATATTTGCCTGCCACATTGAGGACAGACGGCATTTTGTCTATTATTGCATATTGTCCCTGATTTTCAGGCTTTTCGGTAATTCAAATAAGCATTTTTGTATCCTATTACCACATTGTATCTATTGAACGCCCGGTGTCCTGCTAAAAAAATGTGCATGAACGGCTTATTTTGCTGCGTTAAAACAAACACTAAGCTTATTATTGAGGATCCAGCTGTTTAAGCCAAAGGGCGTATTTCCATATCCGGCGATGACCATTGAGGGCAATTCAGTTTTTCCGGGAAAGTACCCTTTTAGCAATGATGCGTTTTCCAAAGCACGTGCCAGGGTAGAAGTGTAATGATGAAACAATACGTCCTTTTTTTGGCCAGGCTTGTTTTCATCTTCAAGGTAACCCTGGGTGACTTTTTCTTTAAACAATTTTTTCCCTTGTAAAGAAGCCAGGTGCTCATCAAAAGCAAGGATGCCATCTGATTTATTCGCCAGAACAGGTATGGAAAAACGGATAAAGAGCCCGGCAGGAAGCGTAATTTGCTCAGGAAGTTTTTGTTGCGACAATATGGTGCTGATGCCATATTCTTCTGACAATGCATCTTCCAAATGCTTAAGCCTCGGGTCGGAAGACTTCAAATCTCTCAATGAATTTCTAAAGGCTTCTTCTGCTGATGGATTGATGGTTTCGTTGATGGTTTGATCTCCATAGCAATCCTGAAGTATGGTTTTGCCATTTACATTCAGTTTATGTACAACAATGCCATCCATTTTATAATCAATATGGGTTTCACCATCGTGTATTGAAACGGTTGACAGGTCTGCGAAACCAAATCCGAAGTAATCGGGAAAAGTAATATGGTGAATTTTGTCGTAAATCATGGCTTTTAAGCATTTAAAATGTGAATACTATAAAAGCCATTAAGAGAATTCGGATTAATATCCGGCATCTGTGAGGTACATCGGAACTTTTTTTCGGCCTGAGCCCGCGCATGTAATAGCACCTTTGGTGTTCCGGAAACCTGGTTGCTGTCCCTTTTTAGGGTCTCTTAATGCTTTCCGATGCAAAGCTATACAAAAATTATTTCAATCCCGAAAATTTTGTGTAAAATATATTTTTATTGCCTCAAATTATACAAACCGTAGCACATGAAATCAGGTTATGGATTTTACAAACACTTGTAAAATGCCAATTTATATTGCAAATTTGAGACGCAAGGCATATTTTGTTTTGAAAACACACATATAATCCAAAAATAATACAAGCTTTATGAGTATTAAAATTCAAACACTCAGTGGTTACATACACGAGTATCAGAAAAGTATCTTAGACCCCGAAGCTTTCTGGTCCAGAGTTGCAGAATCATTTTACTGGCGTAAAAAGTGGGATGAAGTAGTGGAATTTGATTTCACGATTCCTGACATAAAATGGTTTGTCAACGGAAAGTTAAACATTACCGAGAATATTTTAGAGCGCCACCTGTACACCATAGGAGATAAGCCAGCCATTATCTGGGAGCCAAATGATCCTTCGGAGGCGCACAGGGTAATCACTTATACTGATTTACATCAGCAGGTATGCCGTATGTCGAATGTATTGAAATCTTTGGGCGTTGAAAAAGGAGACAGGATTATCATTTATATGCCTATGGTGCCTGAAGCGGCCGTTGCCATGCTGGCCTGTGCCAGGGTAGGGGCCATCCATTCGGTGGTTTTTGCCGGCTTTAGCGCTAATTCTCTGGCAGACCGCATTAATGACTGTACCGCAAAAGTGGTTATAACCGCAGATGGCGGGTACCGTGGGGCCAAAACCACCCCAATTAAATCCATTGTGGATGATGCCCTCACCCGCACCGAAAGCATTGAAAAAGTTTTGGTCTTAAAAAGAACCGGCGATAGTGTAAACATGAAACCCGGAAGGGATATCTGGTGGCACGATGCGCACGAAGGTGTTGATGATAAGCACAAAGCTGAAGAAATGGATGCAGAGGATATGCTTTTTATTCTTTATACCTCCGGTTCTACGGGCAAACCCAAAGGGGTAGTGCATAGCTGTGGGGGTTATATGATATATTCACAGTTTACCTTTCAAAACGTTTTTCAATACAGTGTCGGCGATATTTTCTGGTGTACTGCAGATGTCGGATGGATTACCGGTCATTCGTATATCGTCTACGGACCACTACTGACTGGCGCCACTACCCTGATGTTCGAGGGCATTCCTACCTGGCCTGATCCTTCGCGATTCTGGGAAATTGTTGACAAACACAAAGTAAACCAGTTTTACACCGCACCCACAGCTTTGCGCTCATTACAGGCATTCGGCCAGGAACCAGTTCTAAAGTGCGACCTGAGCAGTCTTAAGGTACTGGGTACGGTTGGTGAGCCTATCAATGAAGAAGCATGGCACTGGTACCACGACCATGTTGGAAAAGGAAGGTGTCCCATTGTTGATACCTGGTGGCAAACCGAAACCGGTGGAATTTTGATTTCTCCTATTGCCGGAATTACCCCCACCAAGCCTTCTTATGCGACTTTACCCCTCCCGGGTGTAGATCCGATTATACTTGACAATGAAGGTAAAGTACTCAAAGGTAATAGTGTTGAAGGGAACCTTTGTATTAAGTTTCCATGGCCCGGTATGCTGCGAACTACCTATGGAGACCATAAACGTTGCTACGAAAACTATTTCTCTCAGTTTAAAGGATATTATTTTACAGGAGATGGCGTGAAGAGGGATGAAGACGGGTATTACCGGATTCTCGGAAGGGTAGATGATGTGATCAATGTATCCGGACACAGAATGGGTACAGCCGAGGTTGAAAATGCCATCAACGAGCATCCACGGGTAGTCGAATCTGCAGTTGTAGGTTATCCGCATGAAGTAAAAGGTCAGGGGATTTATGCTTTTGTAATTGCGGATATGAGTGACCGAACAGAGGCAAACCTTAAAAGGGAAATCAGGGCTATGGTCAATAATATCATTGGCCCCATTGCCAAACCCGACCGCATCCAGGTAGTACATGGTTTACCCAAAACCCGTTCTGGAAAAATCATGCGCCGTATTCTGAGAAAAATTGCACAGGGAGATCTCAGTAATTTTGGCGACACTTCTACTTTGCTGGATCCGAATGTGGTTGAGGAAATCATCGCAGGGAAAGACAGCGCGTTGGTGGAATAGTAATCATGAAACACTGGCGAGTACATCAATTACGATGATTTTACTCGCTCAGGAGGCTAACTCAGGTTTGTAATGTCAAGGATATTAATTGACACATCAGTTAGCCTCCTTTTTTAAATATTCTGTAAACGCTTATTCCACAGCGGCAGCTCTTTGCACCAAAGTTATAAATCCATCCCCGTTATCTACATAACCTTGTTCGTAGCAAAAAAAGTATATTCTTCCTTTTTTTGTAGTGTAGGTATTGGTAAAATAACTAAAATCAAAACCATTTTCAGTAAGCCTTCTTTTTTGGATGGTGCTTTTTCCAGAAGGATTCATGTCTGTTAAAATACGGCGATTCCTTCGCAATACGCGGTTGATTCTACGCATGTAATTGTTGCAGTCACTGTTTATTCTGTTGTTGTAATTGGCCCTGCAATGATCAGAACAAAATTTTTTATCAAGACGCCCCGACATTTCATCTCCGCATTCCAGACAGTGTTTTTTCATATTGGTCGTGTTATGATGAAACAAACTATTAAATAAATACGGATGTGATAAGACGTGAATTACGATCTTATTCACGAAAGAAAAATAAAAAAAGATAAATTAAATCACAATGTCTAAGTGAAATTCTAATCTAATTTTTAACAGTAGGACTAATGTTATCTTGTAATATTAGTCTACAAGATATTGAAAAGGCTTCGTAAGCCCGGCGTGCGCAATGTGGTAAAACCTTCACCATAAGTTGTACCAATCCGATGACCAAATGTTCTGGCCCTGGATTCAAGGAAGGACCAGAATTCCTGTGAGGAAATAAAAGTTTCAGGTTCACGGTTGTCGGGATCAAAAAATTGAGATTTAAATGCTTTAATAGCTTCGATTCTCGTATTCCAGTGATCGGTTACATCTATAATAAAATCAGGCTCTATATAATTGTTTTGAATATAATGATACATGGTTTTTGGTCGCCATGGTGTCTGCTGCTGACCCTGATAGCTGGTTTCAATTTTTCGCAATCCTGATAAAAATATTGATTCAGCAATCAATGCAGCTCCTTTACCATGATCGGGATGGCGGTCTGTTATGGCATTGGCCAATATGATTTCAGGTTGAAATCGCCGTATGGCTTCAACTATTTTCATCTGGTGCTCAAGGTCATTTTTGAAAAATCCATCCTGCATTTTCAGATTTTCCCTAACGCTCAGACCCAGTATTTTAGCAGCATCCTCAGCTTCTTTTACTCTAAGTTCCGGATTGCCCCGGGTGCCCAATTCACCTTGCGTGAGATCAATTATGCCAACTTTCTTGCCCATGGCTGTATGAGCGGCTATGGTACCCGAACAGGAAAGTTCAGCATCATCGGGATGTGCCGCAAACACAAGTATATCCAGTTTTAAAGACATGGAATTCTTAATATTGAATTGTGATGATAAAAAATCAGAAATCTATCTATAAAGTGACAATTGCAATAATATACAAAAACCTTTATGGTTTATAATTGTCAGCCACGAAGCTTGCAAAAACCATAAAGGCAAATATGTTGGGCTAGGGGTCATGAATTAACTCAGGACTTCTTCCCTTGCCGCCAGCCATCTTTCTGCATCCAATGCCGCCATACATCCGGTGCCGGCGGCTGTTACCGCCTGTCGGTATACATGGTCCTGGGCATCTCCGGCAGCGAAAACGCCCTCTATATTGGTATAGGTACTACCGGCAACGGTTTTAATATATCCGTTTTCGTCCAAATCAAGAAACCCCTTAAAAATGTCTGTGTTGGGTTTATGGCCGATGGCTACAAAAAATCCTGTAGCCGGTATTACCGACTCTTCTCTGGTGATATTATTAACCACCCTGACGCCTTCCACTTCTTTTTCTCCAAGTATTTCCACCGTTTCTGTATTCCAATGGACCTCTATATTCTGGGTATTCATCACTCTCTTTTGCATGATGACAGATGCACGCATTTCATCTCTTCGCACAATAACATGTACCTTTTTGCAAAGTTTGGAAAGATAGGTTGCTTCTTCAGCAGCAGTGTCACCTCCGCCAACCACTACCACTTCCTGTCCTCTGAAAAAGAAACCATCGCAAACAGCACAAGCTGAAACACCTTTTCCATTAAGTCTTTGTTCAGACTCCAGGCCCAGCCATTTGGCAGAAGCACCTGTGGAGATAATCACCGATTTGGCTTTAATGGTTTTTTCTTCGTCGATGGTCACTTCAAATGGATAGCTTTTAAAATTAACTGCTGTGGCCAGTCCATTTCTGATGTCTGCGCCAAAGCGTTCGGCCTGCTTTTGAAAATCCACCATCATCTGGGGGCCGTTTATGCCATCGGGATATCCGGGATAGTTTTCCACATCATTGGTAATGGTCAATTGACCTCCGGGTTGATTCCCCTGGTAAAGCACCGGGTTGAGACCTGCCCTGGCCGCATAAATGGCTGCTGTATATCCGGCAGGGCCGGAACCCAATATCAGAACTTCAATTAAATCGTTGCTCATAATCGTAAGGTATTTAAAGAAATATATGAATACATGTTCATATATACGGCAAAGTTATATTTAGTTTAGAAATAAAAAGGTCTCCTCAGAGACCTTTTTGAGCATATTATGTCAATTCCCTACCCCAGGTAGGGTTTTAGTGCTTTACTTCTGGAAGTATGTCTGAGTCTTCGTATGGCTTTTTCTTTGATTTGCCTTACTCGTTCCCGGGTGAGGTTAAATTTTTCACCAATTTCTTCCAGTGTCATTGAGTGTTCGCCATTGAGACCAAAATAGAGGGCGATAACATCTGCTTCCCTTTGCGTAAGGGTTGAAAGTGCCCTTTGTACTTCCCTTCTGAGAGAGTCTGTCATCAAGCCGCTGTCAGGCGTTTCTTCCAGTTCGTTTTCCAGGACATCCAGCAGGCTGTTTTCTTCACCCTGAATAAAGGGGGCATCCATAGAAACATGTCTGCCTGAAATTTTCATTGTATCGATGATTTCTGAAGTAGTTACTTCTAAAACATCGGCCAATTCATCGGGTGAAGGTTCTCTTTCGTATTTCTGCTCTAATTCGGAGAAGGTTTTTGAGATTTTATTCAATGAACCTACCCGGTTTAGCGGCAGACGTACTATTCGGGACTGCTCTGCAAGTGCTTGTAATATTGACTGGCGTATCCACCAGACGGCATAAGAAATGAATTTAAAACCCCGTGTCTCATCAAAGCGCTGTGCGGCTTTAATAAGACCCAGATTGCCTTCGTTTATAAGGTCGCCGAGCGTGAGTCCCTGGTTTTGATATTGTTTAGCAACTGACACTACAAAACGCAGGTTGGCTTTGGTTAATTTTTCCAAAGCCATTTGATCTCCTTCTCTTATACGCTTGGCAAGCTCAACCTCTTCATCAGGTGTCAGCAAATCAACTTTTCCAATTTCCTGGAGGTATTTATCCAGTGATTGGCTCTCTCTGTTGGTGATCTGCTTACTAATCTTAAGCTGTCTCATTGGCTATATATCTCAATATTATCAAAACGGATTATTCCATCTTTAAAAAAACGCAATAAACACACCTTTGTTGAGAGTAAAATGTACTTTCTTTCACAAAAAAGCCCATTTGTAAGTTATCAGGATTTTTGTTCCGGTTTAGGTAACAGTGCTTTCCTTGATAACCTGAATTTACCTGTTTTATGATCTATTTCAAGTAGTTTTACTTTAATTTCTTCACCTATTTCCAAAACACCTTCCATACTGTTGAGGCGTTCATGTTTAATTTCAGAAATGTGTAATAAACCATCTTTACCTGGCATAAACTCTACAAAGGCTCCGAAAGGTTGAATGGATTTTACAACTCCAACGTAAGTTTCACCAACTTCGGGGGTAGCCACTATGGCTTTGATGCGTTTGTGCGCACCATCCAGGGCTTCTTTGTTAAAAGCAAAAATACTCACCACACCACCTTCTTTGGTTTCTTCAAGTACAACGGTTGCACCGGTCTCCCTTTGTATTTCCTGCACCACTTTGCCACCTGGCCCTATCACCGCACCGATGAGCTCTTTATTGATAAGGAAGGTTACAGATCTTGGGGCATGAGGCTTAAGGTCTTCACGTGGCTCGCTGAGGGTCTTATTCATTTCTGAAAGTATATGCAACCTGCCTTTTCTTGCCTGTTCCAGCGCTTCAGCGAGTACTTCGTATGAAAGTCCGTCGATTTTTATATCCATCTGGCAGGCCGTAATACCCTTTTCTGTGCCTGTTACTTTAAAATCCATATCCCCAAGGTGATCTTCATCTCCAAGGATATCGCTCAACACCGCATATTTGCCGGTTTTGGCATCTGATATCATACCCATGGCAATGCCAGATACCGGTGATTTAATTTTAATACCTGCATCCATAAGTGCGAGAGAACCTGCACAAACGGTAGCCATAGACGAAGAACCGTTAGATTCGAGTATGTCTGAAACTACCCTGATGGTGTAAGGGCTTTCATCGGGTCTAGGTATAATGTTTTTCAAAGCCCTTAAGGCCAGGTTGCCATGACCTACTTCCCGTCGTCCGGGGCCTCGGTTAGGTCTTGCTTCACCCGTACTGAAAGCGGGGAAGTTGTAGTGCAACATAAATTTGTTGTAACCGGTAACCATGGCACTGTCGATCATTTGTTCGTCTAACTTAGTGCCCAGGGTTACAGTGGTAAGTGATTGCGTTTCACCACGGGTGAAAACAGCTGAACCATGTGCCGATGGCAGGTAGTCCACAATACTCCAGATGGGTCTGATTTCATCAGGTTTACGTCCATCCAGCCTTATATTTTCATTCAGCACCAGATTTCTGGCCGCTTCTTTTTCGATATCGTGAAAATATTTGTCGATTAAGAAAGGATCTTTGTCGTGATCTTCGGGAAGGCCTGCGATGAATTCTTCCTTAATGGCCTTGAAACCTTTGCTTCGTTCCTTTTTCGGCAATTTACTCTGGGCTACTTCGTAGAACCTGTCGTAATAGGTTTCAAACAATTGTTTTTTCAGATCTTCATCAGAATTTTCATGAGAATATTCTCTTTTCTGGGTTTTACCAACGGCCTCCATTATCTCCAACTGCGCTTTGCACTGCAGTTTTATGGCATTATGGGCAATTTTTAAAGCTTCCAGCATATCTTGTTCTGAAACTTCACGGCATTCACCTTCGACCATGGTAATGTTATCCATAGAAGCTGCAACAATGACATCCAATTCTGCGCCTGCCATTTCAGCAGCGGTCGGATTGACGATATATTGACCTTCTTTTTTAATTACGCGCACTTCAGATATCGGACCGTTAAATGGAATGTCTGAAACTGCCAGTGCAGATGAAGCTGCCAATGCTGCCAATGCATCGGGTACGGCATTGGAGTCGGCAGAAATTAATATGATATTGATTTGCGTTTCAGCATGATAGTCATCGGGAAACAATGGGCGGATGGCCCGGTCAACAAGGCGGCAGACGAGAATTTCATGGTCTGAAAGTCTGCCTTCTCTTTTCAAAAAACCACCGGGTATACGACCCGCTGAAGCAAATTTTTCCTGATAATCAACAGATAAGGGGAGAAAGTCAACACCTTCTTTGGCTTCTTCAGCCGAAACTACAGTAGCCAGCAGCATACTGTTACCCATTCTCACGACTACCGCACCATCGGCCTGCTTTGCCAGCATTCCGGTTTCTATGGTTATGGTTCTACCGTCGTCTAAAGTAATGGTTTTTGTTACTAAATTATAAGACATACAAAATGTGAAAAGTGAAATTATTATATAATGACGAGGTTACCTCGTTCAGATAAGAATGAAAAGAGGGAATCCTGCAGACTCCCTCAAAATTTTTATTTTCTGATATTCAACTCAGCAATGATTGCTCTGTATCGTTCAATATCTTTTTTCGCTAAATAATCAAGTAATCTTCTTCTCTTACCTACCAGCTTTAACAGCCCAAGGCGGGTTGAAAAATCTTTTTTGTTTTTCTTTAAATGTTCGGTAAGGTGAATGATACGGTAGGTAAAAAGCGAAATCTGAGATTCAGGCGAACCTGTATCAGATTTTGATTTTAACCGACCATGATTTTCGAACAGTTCTGATTTTTTTTCTTTCGTTAAATACATGCTTAGTTAAAAATTTAAATGAAATATTTTGCAAAATTAAACAGTCTCCTTTAATACTCAAAAACTTCTGCGTCTTTTCCAAAGAAAAATCTTTCTTTTGCTTCGCCTCAGGTAATTTTTAAGCTTGATCAATGCCACATTATAGAAATCTGCCTCAAAAAGTCTGATGTCATTTCTGGCGCCCCGCAAGAATACCAGACCGATGGGAAACAGCACGAAATTGGCCAGCCATACAGCCAAAATACTGCTGATCAGGTCTTGACGTGCCCATTTTTCGGCAGTCATTGAGATGACATAGAAAACGATAAAAAAGAAAATGGATACCAACACCGGCAAACCTAATCCACCTTTTTTGATAATGGCTCCCAAGGGCGCACCGATGAGAAACATGGCCAGAATCGTGAAGGCATATGCGAATTTTTTGTATCGCTCTATCTGGTTGAGGTTAATTTCTTTGAGCAATCTGTCGAGCTGATCGGCCCTTACGGTCATATTATTGCCAACATATCTTACCTGGCTTAAGGCCTGGCGGTACGCCGATTCAATATTGCCGCCTTTGTATAATACACTGTCAACTTTTTCCCAGGCCGTAAGAGGAGGCGGAATTGTATCCAGGACGACGCTGTACAATGAGTCAACATACAGTAATGTGTTTTCGTCTTCAAGGGAAGACAAATCCTGGTAATTTGTAACTTTCTGACTGATAAGCGTATCACTGATCAGTCGTTTTAGAAATACAGAATCCCTTTTCCACAGCATTCGGAGGCTGTCGTTTGCATAATTTTCGGCCAGATACACACCATCATCGAGGTAAGTGACCGTATCTTTTAGCTGTGCAATATCCCGCTTTAAAGGCAAGCCGCTTTTAAGGGCACTTCGTCTTTTTGAAGTATCAGCAGGGTTAAGTATTTCATTTTGTGTTTTGGGTTTACGTTCTGCAACATGATCACCCCCCAGGGAGAGTTTGGAGGGGGTGTTGGCGATGCGCACGGAGTCTTTTCCGGTAACATCTCCTAAATGGTGCTTGAAAAACTGAAAAGATTGTGACCTTACTTCTGCAGTCATGCGATCGTAATCCGTTTGCATGGAATCGATATCATGCCTGAGCTGAGGAACGTTTTTCATAAGTCGGTTGCTTTGAAAAAGTTCTTTTCTCGTACGCTTCAAATCAAATTCCTCGAGGCTGAATACCATTTTGGTTTTGTCGAATTCACTCCTCAGGTAGGGCATGGGGTTTTCATGCAGATTGCCAAAGGGTTTATTTGGAGGTTGTTCAGAGAAGCGGTTGCCGTTAAACAATTCAAATACCAGGTACCGTCCGTTGAGAATGTTGTACATACGGCCTGAGTCGGCCAGTATAATGTCTTTATTGCCATTGGATGCGGTATGGTCGTAAATGATAAGGTCGCCCAGGGAAACCTCATCGGGATATTTTTTATTGACTTTTATGCTAAAGCCTGGTATGCCATTGTAAAAACTGCCTTCTTTTAACTCCATCGATGGCTTTTTTTGCTTTATGTCATACAAAAGGCTAAAAGCTTCGAGGTTTGCCTTGGGGACTATATAATTGTTGTTGTAATAAGCCGCAATAGTTAGGAGAATGGAAAAAAAGAATATAGGGACCAGGGTTCTTACAAGGGATATACCGGCACTTTTAATGGCAGTAATTTCAGAATGCTCACCCAGATTGCCGTAGGTCATAAGCGATGAAAGCAATACAGCCAGGGGGAAAGCATTGGTGGTCATGTTAATGCTAAAGTAAAAAATCAGCTGCACATATACTTCCCATCCCAGGTCTTTGCCCACCAGTTCTTCAAAATACTTGAGCATGAATTGCAGGAGCAAAATAAAAACCACCACCACGAAGGTGAGGAAGAAAGGCCCCAGGAAAGAAGCTAATATAAGCTTATCGAGTTTTTTCATTGCACAGTTTGTCCCTGCAAAATTAACTGCTCAAAGGACTTATTTCTTGTATACAATGAATATTTTAAGAGATAAAATATCACCCGCCGACAATTTCCTTCAGAGTATTCATAAGGTTACCCCATACTTCTTCATGTTCTTCAGGGCTGTCATAATCGGCCAACTCTGTAACTTTTATAAAAGTAGTTTGGGTTAATTCATTGGCTTCCAGTTTAAACTCGATATAATCGGGTTCATCTGTATTTTCTTCCGTTCCGTTTTCTTTGATAAAATCAAATCTTACCAGGCTGTTGAGTCTGTGTACCGAAAGTTTTGCCTTGTGGTCTGTATCATCGTAGACGAAGTTAAAGACCTTGTCTTCATTGAGGTTGACATCCTCGGCAAACCATTGAGACAATCCACTGGCTGTACTAAAATAAGGAAACAACATTTTTCGGGAAGCATTGATCTCGAATTCAAAAATAAATTTAGCTTTTCCCATAGACTTACTTTTTAAAGGTACAAAAAATCAAACCATTTTGTGTGTTTCTCATTGGCCGCCTGCCCCATCAATAGGGGGAGTATATTTTTTCAGTTTTCAAAATCGAATGATTTCTTGAATAATACAAATAAATACAAATATATTTTGAATAAATTATTGGACATTGCAAATGGATCTTCGTATGTTTGCACTCCGATTTTTAACGGCGGGGTAGCTCAGCTGGTTAGAGCGCAGGATTCATAACCCTGAGGTCGGCAGTTCGATCCTGCTCCCCGCTACTGAAACTTATAAAAAAATGAAAAGGAACCGGCTTTATGTCGGTTCTTTTTTTGATCATTTAAGGCAGATTTTTCCTCCTGGCTGGGTTTTTCTCTATCAACGCATAATGGATTATGGCCCTATGGTTCTGAACAATATTTAATCGATGAATATTTACTTGATTATGCTAATTTTGATTCGGCAACAATTAAGAAGAAAGAAATTAAGGCTATTCGGGACGGTGTAAAAATGGGAATTCTACCTCCAATTACGAAATAGATACATAAGGCTTGTGTGAAATTGCAAATGTGCCACCAATAGCGAGGGCTTATTGTTCTTTATTGTCACCATTTTTTACTAAGTCTTCCGCTAACATTTTTGCTTGAGTGATTACCGTGTCAACTGCCTTTTCTTGTAGGTCTGGCGGATAACCGTGTAGTCTTAAAATTCTTCTGATGTTTCGTCTTAATGCTGATTGAACACTTTCTTTAATTGTCCAATCTATGGTCGTGCTGTTGCGGACTGTTTTTAAAAGTTCTTGGGCTATATGTTTTAGAATGTCGTCACCCAATACGGCTACTGCACTGTTGTTTACTTCCAAAGCTGTATAAAAAGCATATTCTCTGTAATCCAATCCCAATTTGTCGCCCCGTTTGTCGGCTTCTTTCATTTGCTCGGCAAAGGGGATAAGGACTTTTTCCAAAAACTCAACCGTGTCTATCATTCCGTTGTGGTAGCGTTTAATGGCATCTTCTAACATTTCAGAAAATTTCTTACTCTCTACCAAGTTGATTTTTGTCCGCTTTTTGATTTCGTCTTTGAGTAGTTTTTTCAATAACTCAACGGCTAA